>JBJXGX010000407.1:0-3471 GCA_046160305.1 Burkholderiales bacterium | reverse complement strand
CGATCGACTGTGTTCCAATTTCTCCAGACGCCGGTTTCCGGGCGCAGAGTGAGTTCGATGGTGCTGTGATTCCGTCGATTTATTCATCCTGCGAGTTTGTTGGAGAGAATCATCACCCCGATCGAATTTCGACCCGACACGCCCGGGTTTCTGGCTGATCCATTTCCGCTCTATCGGCGAATGCAGGACGAGGATCCTGTTCACTGGAGTCCGCGGCTCAAGTCCTGGGTGCTGACGCGCTATGAAGACGTAAAGCGCGTGTGCCTCGACAAAGAAATGTCGTCCAACCGCCTTGAACCATTCTTCGCATCGCTGCCTGGGCCGGAGGCGGCGAGGATTGCCGACATCATTCGATTCCTCTCGATCTGGATGGTCTTCCGCGATCCGCCCGATCACACCCGATTGCGCCGATTGACGGGCAAGGTCTTCCATGCGAAGTCGATGCACGCGATGCGGCCGGAAGTGGAGCAGATTCTCGCTTGGCTGCTCGACCAGATCGGCAACCGGAACGAGATCGATTTCGTCGCCGATTTCGCGGGCCCTCTGCCCGCGTTGGTGATCATGGCAATGCTCGGCATCCCGCGTGACGAGCTCAAACGAGTCAAGCGGATGTCCGACGAGATGGCCCTATTCATCGGCAGCTCACGAACATCGGCGGAAAAATATGATGTTGCCGAGGCTGCGACCAAGGAGGTGGCTGAATTTTTCCGTCATTTCATCGAGGCACGACGCGCCGAGCCCCGGTCTGACCTCATCACGGAGCTCGCGCATGTGCGAGACGGTGACGATCGATTGACGGACGACGAGTTGATCGCCACCTGCATCCTCCTTCTTTTCGCCGGACACGAAACCACCACCAACCACATTGCCAACGGGTTGCTCTCGCTATTGCGCTTCCCAACCGAGTTGGAGCGACTCCGCGCCGACCCCGACCTCGCGTCGAAGGCAGTGGAGGAATTGTTGCGCTACGACGGACCGAGTGGCGCGCAGGTGCGCATCGTGAAACGCGAGCATGCGATGCAGGGCAAAACCTTGAAGCCGGGCGATCGGGTCTTCATGATGCTGAACGCGGCCAATCGTGATCCGCGTGCGTATGTCGATCCGGATCGACTCGACCTGCGGCGAGACGGCGTGCCGCATCTCTCATTCGGATTCGGGCTGCACATATGTCTTGGCTTTCCGCTCGCGCGGCTCGAAGGCCAGATCGCGCTGCCCGCGGTGGTGCGGCATTGGAAAAAAATTACACTTGCTCAATCGGGAGATCAGATCGAATGGCTGAATTCGATGGTCTTCAGGGGCATGAAGTCGCTACCGCTCAACGTAACAGTTTGAGCATTCATCAACCGAATTCGATCACTACCCGTCCGAACATACGACGCTCGATGATTATTCGATAGGCATCGAGTGCCTGCCGGAACGGAACACGTGTATGGATATGCGGCACCATCACGCCCCCACTCACCAAACGGTCGATTGCCTCGACATTCTCCCGTCCCTTTACAGGATCGCGCCGGCCATACTCACCGGCCCGCACGCCGATCACGGCAAATCCCTTGATAAGCGGAATGTTGCTGGGAATGGTCGCTATCCGCCCACCCGCAAAGCCGATCACGAGCAGCCGCCCGCCCCAAGCGATGCAACGGAGCGACTCATCGAGAATATCGCCACCAACCGGATCAAAAACAACGTCGGCCCCGCGGCCTTCGGTGAGCGACTTGACGGCATCCTTGAATCCCGAAGTTGTGTTGAGCACATGATGCGCGCCGAGCGATTTCACGAACGCGAGTTTCTCGTCCGAGGTGCCGGTCGCAATGACGTGGGCGCCAAGATGCAAGCCGAGTTGAACGGCAGCGACGCCGACACCGCCGGTCGCACCATGCACCAGAAGCGTCTCCCCCCGGACGAGTAAGGCGCGGCGAACCAGGGCCACATAGGCGGTCAGCGCGCCGGTGTGAAACGCCGCGCTATGCGCGAAATCGAGCCCACCGGGGATTTGCCGGACCTGTGATGCCGGCACGACGATGGACTCGGCGATCGCTCCCGATCGAAGCACCACGCACACACGCTCGTCGATCGCGAAATTCGCTACACCGGTACCGATGGCAGCTACTTCCCCCGCCGCCTCCATGCCTGCTACGAAAGGAAGCACTGGACGATGCTGGTACAGGCCTCGCGCCATCAATACATCGGGAAACGCGACACCGGCGGCACGCACGCGAATCAGTAGCTCGCCAGCACTGGGCGATCGACACGGTACGGTCGCAATACGAAGCCCCGACAAATCGTCGGTAAGGCGCTCGCACAGAAGCGCCTCGACACTTGCATCAGGGATGCCCATAGGATCGCCGGTTGAAGAGTTCGGATTGAACGGTAACATGTGGGCTTCGGCTCGTTTCCCCGCAACGGGAACCGGCCGGGTCGAGCATTCGAACACCGCAAAGGAGCAGCGCATGGCCACAGCCGATTACATCGTTCACGATGGCGTCGCCGTCATTACGTTCAACAATCCGCCGATGAACACGCTTGCCCACGCGATGCGCGAGACCGTCAATGCGCACTTTCAGCAAGCGCTTGGCGATCCTGCCGTGAAGTCGATCGTGTTGATGGGAAGTGGACGAGCCTTCTGCGCCGGCGCGGAAGTCCGTGAGTTCAACACGCCGAAGGCGCTGGCGTCGCCCACGACCCGGGAGATGCTCGCCACCATCGAAGCCGCCACGAAGCCGGTCGTCGCGGCAATTCACGGATTCGCACTGGGCGGCGGATTCGAGCTTGCGTTGGCATGTCATTATCGGGTCGCAGTTCCCGATGCGCAGGTCGGCCTTCCCGAGGTCAAACTGGGGATTCTGCCGGGCGCAGGCGGCACACAGCGACTTCCCCGCGCGATCGGCGTCGAGAAAGCGCTCGACATGATCCTGGCCGGCACGCAGGTCGCGGCACAGACGCTGGCGGGTACACCTGCGATCGACGCGATCATGGCTGGCAATCTGCTGGAAGGTGCGGTCGCATTCGCAACCAAAAGTCAGGGGCAGCCGCTTCGGCGCCTGCGCGACCTCCGCGCGAGCGTTGCCAATGCAGACGCGTACTTCGCTTCGGCACGGGAGAAAGCAGCCAAGGAATCGCGCGGATTTCCAGCGCCTCTGAAGATCATCGACGCAGTGGAAGCTTCGGTAAGACTTCCGTTCGATGATGGCATCAAGGTCGAGCGCGAGGGGTTCCTCCACTTAGTGGAAACCGTTGCGTCAAAGGCCCTTCGCCATTCGTTCTTTGCGGAGCGCCAAGCCGCGAAGATACCGGATATCCCCGATGATGCCCCGCAGTCGGAAATCAAGTCGGTGGCAATCGTGGGCGCGGGCACGATGGGTGGCGGCATCGCGATGTGCTTCGCAAATGTCGGGATGCCGGTGAAACTACTTGACATGACCGCCGAGGCGCTCGATCGAGGCATGGCGACGATCAAGAAGAATTATGCGG
>JBJXGX010000406.1:0-64783 GCA_046160305.1 Burkholderiales bacterium | reverse complement strand
CGCCTTGGGCGACGATGAAATCGAACCCGAGTGCTTCCAGGCGATGCGCCTCTGCAATGCAGGTCGCCGATCCGCCGACGCGAATTCCACGACGCTTGAGTGACTTGACGCGATCGGCGCTGCATTCGCCAAGATGGGCCGTGAACACGGCCGGCCGGATGCCTTCCACCGCATCGAGTTGCGCATCGAGATCGGGTGCATAGGGGGGCGCGATCGGCGCGGGCACCGGCAATCCAAGCTCGACGTAATACTTGGTGACCGCGTGGATCGCTTCCCTTTGCGCCTCCGGCGCGATGGATTCCGGCACGGTTGATACGAACAGGTTGAGATTGATCGCGCCACCGGTCACCGCTCGAACCGCTTCCGCGTCACGCTTCATCGCATCGGGCTGCGTGTATGCGCACCCGAACGAGCCCAGCACGCCCGCGCCCGCCGCTGCCGAAACGAGTCGCGGTGTGCACGAACCACCCGCCATCGGCGCCTGAATGATGGGTAGCCGGATCCCTAACAAATCGCAAAGGGGGGTACGAAGCGATGGCATTGCGCGCTCCAGTTCAGGCGAGATACGAATTGAATCAGGCGGTTTCGGCGAACAGCTCGCGTCCGATCAACCAACGGCGGATCTCGCTGGTGCCCGCGCCGATCTCATACAACTTCGCGTCGCGCCACAATCGCCCGGTGGGGGTCTCATTGATATATCCCATGCCGCCCAGCGCCTGGATGGCTTCGCCGGCCATCCACGTCGCTTTCTCCGCGGCATAGAGAATGGCGCCGGCGGCGTCCTTGCGGGTGGTCTCGCCACGATCGAGCGCTTGGCCGACCGCGTACACGTACGCGCGGCAGGCCGAAAACGTCGAGTACATGTCCGCGAGCTTGCCCTGCATGAGCTGAAATTCGCCGATCGGTTGCCCGAATTGCTTGCGTTCGTGGATATACGGAATGACGACATCGAGGCAAGCCGCCATGATGCCGAGCGGACCGCCGGCGAGCACCGCCCGCTCGTAGTCGAGCCCGCTCATGAGTACATTGACGCCCTGATTGTAGGCGCCGAGCAGGTTCTCCTCGGGCACCGCGCAGTCCTGAAAAACCAGTTCGCAGGTGTTGGAACCGCGCATGCCAAGCTTGTCGAGTTTTTGCGCGGTGGAGAATCCTTTCATTCCTTTTTCGATCAGGAACGCGGTGATGCCACGCGGTCCGGCGCTCGCGTCGCTCTTTGCGTAGACCACGAGCACGTCGGCGTCGGGCCCGTTGGTGATCCACATCTTGTTGCCATTGAGCACGAACCGGCCGCCCCGATGTTCGGCACGCAGGCGCATGTTGACGACATCGGAACCCGCGCCGGGCTCCGACATGGCCAGTGCCCCGACATGCTCGCCCGACACGAGCTTCGGCAGATAGCGCTTGCGCTGCATGTCGTTGCCGTTACGACGAATCTGATTGACGCAAAGATTCGAGTGCGCGCCGTACGAAAGCCCGATCGCCGCGGACGCCCGGCTGAGTTCTTCGACGGCGATGATATGCGCGAGATACCCCATCATCGTGCCGCCGTACTCTTCTTCGACCGTGATCCCGTGGAGTCCAAGCGCGCCCATTTTGGCCCATAGGTCCACGGGAAATTCGTTCGCGTGGTCGATCGCCGCCGCACGCGGTGCGATTTCCGTTTGGCAGAAATCGCGAACCGATTTGCGCAGCATGTCGATCTCCGGACCGAAATCGAATCGCAGCATCGGGAAATCGACTATCGGTGTGCCGCTGCCTGCGGAATCTCGGGCGGATCGATCCATGACGTGCTCACCAGAAGAGATGGCCCACTCTATGTGACCACGATGGGAGCGTCAACTCGGGACGCGATACTCGGGACGCGAATCGTGTCGTGGCCCGAAGCAGTGTGGGGACGCGAAGCCGGCATCCGACCGTTCGTGACCGGCGAGGCGTGACGCCGTGGATCGGCTCGATCTGCGAGAATGGCCGCTCCTTCACCACGAGGCGTGGCCGGGCTCCCTCGGACACTCATCCCGCATGACGGATCGTTCCGCGCTGGTATATCCGTTCGACACGCCGCCGCAGTCCGCGGAGATTCGCCAGGTTGCTCCAGGCATCGCATGGATTCGCATGCCGCTGCCCTTTGCACTGGATCACATCAACCTTTGGATGGTGGATGACGGTCCGGGCATCGCGATCATTGACACCGGCATCGGCAATGAAGTGACCCGCGGCTTCTGGGATCGGGTGCTCGAACAGCATTTGCAGGGCCGCCCGGTGACGCGTGTGTTGATTACGCATCTGCATCCGGACCACGCAGGTAACGCCGGCTGGTTGACCGAGCGATTCAAGGTTCCGCTCACCTGCTCCCAGGGCGACTATCTGATGGCCCATGCCTGGCGGGATCAGTCGGCGGGCTATCAGGTCGATGCGCTGGTGGAATTGTTTCGCCATCACGGGCTCGACGAATCATCTCTCACCGAGATCGATGCCACCCGCGGGACGGCCTACCGGCGAGCCGTGCCGAGATTCCCCGATCGCTACCAGCGACTCATCGACGGCGATGCGATCACGATCGGTGGCAACCGGTGGCGGATCATCATGGGCTACGGGCATGCACCCGAGCACGCATCACTCTACTGCGCCGAACAGAAAGTGCTGATTTCCGGGGACATGATCCTGCCGCGAATCACCACGAACGTTTCCGTCTCTGCGGTGAGTCCGGATGGCAACCCGCTCAAGCGATTCATCGACTCGGTGAAGGTGCTTGGACTGCTTCCCGACGACACACTGGTGCTTCCGTCCCACGGCCTGCCGTTTTATGGGTTGCAATTGCGCGCCCGGCAACTGGTCGACCACCATGATGCGCGCTTCGCCGAGCTGGAGGACGCTTGTCGCGAGCCACGCATCGCGGCGGCGCTGATCCCGACCTTGTTCCGGCGGAAACTCGATGCCCACGGATTATTTTTCGCAATGGGCGAAACGCTTGCGCATCTCAACTACCTTGTCGAGGCAGGGCGGATGCGGCGCGACGACACGTCACCGAAGCACACGCGCTACGTCACGGTGTGATCCCGGATTCACCGCGGAATCGCGCGATATATTTCAATCCCTCGATCGCGCGGCTGCCGTACCACGAGGTCATTTCGCCGTCGATCAGCGCGATTGCCTTTCCGCGCAGTGCGGGAAGCCGCGCCAGTTCCGCTACATGCTGGTCGGTGAACCGATAGGGCTCGCTCGATAGCAGAACGCGATCAACCGGCGCGAGCGTGGCGGCATCGAGCGCGACCTCGGGATAGCGTACCGTCGATGGTCGCGGCAAGGTTCGCCAATTCACGAGCGCGAGCGTTCGCGAGATATAGGTGTCTTCGGCCACCGTCATCCACGGGTTCCGCCAGATCAGGTACAGAACCGTCTCGGCAGCGTAGGTTCGCGCGGCGTGGTGGCACGCGTCGAGCGCCATGTCGAACGATTTCGCCAACAGGCCGGCTTCTTCCTGCCGATCGAAGATCGCACCGAGCAGTCGATAGAGCGCGACATTGTCTTGTGGTGCGCAAGGATGCGTCACGATGATGTGCGGAGCGAAATCGCGCAGGGCTTGGGCGGTTTCGCGCCGGTTCTCATCGATATTGACGATCACGTGCGTCGGCCTGAGCGCACGCACCTTATCGATATCGACATCTTTGGTGCCGCCTACCTTCGGAATCGATCGCACGACGGCCGATGGATGGACACAGAATCCTGTCCTGCCGACAAGCTTGTCTTGAAGGCCGAGGTCGCATACCAGCTCGGTGATCGATGGAACCAGGCTGACGATGCGAACGTCACCCTTTGCAGGGACGTGTCGAGTACCCGATGCATCGATCAGCGCGTCGACTGGCATGTTGGGGCCCATCTGCGTGTCGATTGCGTTACATCGGCAACTTGCGCGGTTTGTGCTTCGCGCGGGCAGCGAGCATGTCGTAGATCGACGCGGGCAATCGCCGCAGCACGTACCCGACCATTCCCATCTGCCACGGCACCACCGTGCAAGCGCGCTTTTGTTCGATCGCCCGCGCCATGCGTCGCACCGCTTCCTCTGCCGGAAGAATGAAAGGCATGCGATACGGATTTACCCGTGTCATCGGCGTATCGATAAATCCGGGACAGATCGTGCACACCGCCACGCCCGTGCCGCGCAGCTCGACGCGCAGCGATTCAAGCCAGTTGATGGCCGCAGCCTTCGATGAGGAATACGCGCCTGATCCGGGCAGCCCCCGAAAACCCGCGACGCTCGCGATCCCGACGAGCGTTCCGGACCGCCGTTGGCGCATCGGTTCGACAAAGGGCTGAAGCGTGGCCGCAAGGCCGACGACGT
This sequence comes from Burkholderiales bacterium, assembly GCA_046160305.1. Lineage (GTDB taxonomy): Bacteria > Pseudomonadota > Gammaproteobacteria > Burkholderiales > SG8-39 > SHXR01. Next base: position 60,444 of record JBJXGX010000406.1, on the reverse strand, counting down.
TGGTCCGCATGACGCGCTCGAGCACCGTGATGTCTTCGGCTTCCGCGCCTAGTGTGCCGACCGAGATGCCGGCATTCGCGATGACGATGTCGGGCGTGCCGAACCGCTCGATGAATGACGCCGCGGCTTCCTGCATGCGCACGTGATCGGCAACGTCGACACAGTGGGTACTCGAAGGAACCTGCAGTGCGCGAGCGAGTCGGTCGAGCGCATCTTGCCGGCGCGCGACCAGGCCAAGCGTCGCGCCGAGACTGCCATAGTGATGTGCGAATGCCGCGCCGATGCCAGACGATGCACCGGTGATGAATACCCGCACCGGGCTGGGAATCCGTGCGGTCTGCCGCGCAGACGCCTGGCTACTTCTTCTGCTCCGCGCGCACCTGGGCGATAAAGAAATCGACGTTCTGCAACTGCTGTGCCGGGCTCGTCTGCGCGCCGACCACGAATCGACCCTGCACGACCAGCGCCGGTACACCGTCGAATTTGTACTCGTTGGTGAGCTGGGTCGCTCGCCGTACCTTGCTTTCAACCGTAAACGACTTTGACGTGGTGGTGTACTTGTCGAGCGCGATGCCATTCTTGGTCAGCCACGCATCGAACTGACCCTGATTCGTATAGCGCAGACTGTCGTTGTGAATCGAATCGAAGAACACCTTATGCAGCCGGTCGAGCTGGCCCATCGCATCGAGCGTGTAGTAGACGCGCGCCGCCGCTTCCCAGTTCTGATTGAAAACCGCCGGCACGCGCCGGAAAACGACGTCGGCGGGGAGTTTCTTCAACCAGGCTTCGATCGCCGGCTCAAGGTTATGGCAATGAGGACAGCCGTACCAGAAGAACTCCAGCACCTCGATTTTTCCGGCTGCATCGGTCGTGTGTGCCGGTTTGATCTCGTAGAAATCCTTGCCCTCCACGGGTTGCTGCGCGACGGCGGTAATCGAACAGGCCATCAAGGTGGCGGCGATGAAAAGACGTGCAAGCATCGAGTGACTCCTTAGTCCTTAATCTTAAGCAGGCTCGCGGTGACGCCGGCCTGGGTGAGTTGTTGGCGCACGCTGTTGATCTCACTGGTATTCCGGTAGGGGCCAAGGCGCACCCGATACCAGGTTCCCTTGTCGGGTAGAGCCGCCGGTTCGATCGACGCCTGCAATCCTAACAACGCAAGTTTGGCCTTTACGTTGTCCGCGTCGGCGGGATTCTGAAACGAACCGGCCTGGATAACGTAAGTCTCGCGCAGGGTCTCTTGCGACTTTGGAAGCGCCGCGACCTGTTCGACCGCCTCGGGTCGCTCCCTGGATTGAGCGGATTGAGCGCCGGGACCGCTTTCCTGACCGGGAAGAATCTTGTAGAAATCGAGCGTCGGCTTGTCGGCGCGGGGGTCACTCACCGGCGCGGCAGCAGACTTCGTATCGGTGCGTTGCCTGGGCGGCTGTTCCGACGCCGAGGCGCGATCGCCCGCTTTCGATTTGCTCACGAACGGAAGCGGCGATTTCATCATGTAGACCGCGATCGCCGAGGCGATCACAAGCCCTAGAAAAAGTCCGATGAAGATGCCAATGAGGGTGTTACCCACGTTCGCACTACTTAGTTTCTCGCGAGGCTTGTAATCGTTCATCGACCTGGTCTACATCCGCTCCGGCGCGGAAACGCCGATCAGCGACAGCCCGTTTCTCAATACCTGGCGAATGGCAGCGCACATCGCGAGGCGAGGGAGGCGGAATGTTGCATCGGATTTGAGAATGCGAACCGCATTATAGTAACTGTGGAAGTCACCGGCCAATTCGCGCAGATAAAAAGCAATCTGATGCGGGGCTAACTCTGTAATGGACTCCGCGAGAACGTCAGGGTAATCCGCCAGACGCTGCAGCAGCGCGAGTTCGCGTGGCTCGACAAGCGTGCCGAGATCGGTATCACCAAGCGTATTCGGATCGCCGCCCCACTCGCGCATCATCGATGCGATTCGGGCGTGCGCATACTGGACGTAGTAGACCGGATTTTCTTCCGACTGCGATTTCGCAAGATCGACGTCGAAGATGAACTCGGTATCGGCCTTGCGCGAAACAAGAAAGAACCGGACCGCATCGCGCCCGACTTCGTCGATGAGATCACGCACGGTCACATAGCTGCCGGCGCGCTTCGAGATCTTGACCTCTTCGCCGCCTTTCATCACCGTGACCATCTTGTGCAGAAGATAGTCAGGGTATCCGGCGGGAATGCCGCGGCCGACGGCCTGCAAACCTGCGCGCACCCGGGCGACGGTGCCGTGGTGGTCGGAGCCCTGGACGTTGATGGCCTTCGAGAATCCGCGCTCCCACTTGGTGATGTGATACGCAACGTCCGGCACGAAGTACGTGTAGCCGCCGTCCGACTTTCGCATGACGCGATCCTTGTCATCGCCATACTCGGTCGTGCGCAGCCAGAGCGCGCCTTCATGCTCGTAGGTCTTGCCGGCGTGTTCGAGCGCATGCACGGCCGCCTCGACCCGGCCGTCCGTATAAAGAGAGGATTCGAGATAGTAGTTGTCGAACTTCACCCCGAACGCTTGCAGGTCGACATCCTGTTCTTTCCGCAGAGCCGCCACCGCGAACCCGCGAATCGCTTCCAGATCAGCGAGCGCGGCCGCGCCGCGTTCGCTCAGGTAGTCGCGCGCGATCTCCCGGATGTACTCGCCGTGATAGCCGTTCTCGGGAAACACCACGGTCTCGCCCGCGAGTTCCCGTGCTCTTGCCTGAACCGACAATGCGAGATTAGCGATCTGCACGCCCGCGTCGTTGTAATAGAACTCGCGCGTTACGGCGAACCCGCGTGCCGCGAGCAACGCGGCGATGGCATCGCCAAGCGCGGCTTGCCGGCCGTGGCCGACGTGGAGAGGTCCCGTTGGATTGGCCGATACGAACTCGACGATTACACGCGTACCGGCGCCATCGTTGGAATGTCCGAATCGCTCACCGGCGGCAAGGATCGACTTCGCGATCGCATGCTTGGATGCGGGTGTCGCATGAAAGTTGATGAAACCGGGCCCCGCAACTTCGACTTTGCCGATCCACTCCGAGGGCGACAAGGCGCTCATGATCGCCTGGGCAATCTCGCGGGGGGGCTTCTTCAACCCTTTCGCGAGTTGCATCGCCACGTTGGTTGCATAGTCACCGTGCCCCGCCTGCTTGGGCCGCTCGAGCAGCACGGCGAGGGTCGCGTGCTCGGGAGCAACCCGAGCGAGCGCGGCACGGATCAGCGTACCAATGTGACTGCGCAGATCGGCGGACATAGGAGGGGAAGTCGTGTTGCTTGCTTGCTTGCGTGCGAAAGCGGAGCAGTCGTGCCCAACGAATGGGCAAGCGCACGATTATAGAGGAAGGCGTCGGCCATTCTTCGCCATGACATGCGAAATCGACCAAATCGAGCCGCAAACGGGATTCGCAACCGCGATCTCAGCGCTGCGCCCCTTCGTTCGAGTCGGCGCAGCGTTGAGTCGTGTTGGTGCGGCGATATGGCCCGCCGCCTGGCCCATCCCAGCCCGCGCGATGGCGGGCCGGAAATTCTGTTCGTGCCGGGACCACGAGAGAAAACGCGGTCATCCGGGTATGGCTACCCTGCGGTTCACCTCTGCGAGCCCGGGAAGTGCCGGAAATTCCGGGGAGTACTTCCGGGGAGTACTTAAGCGCATTAGCAAGAACCCTGCTTCAGAGTGCGTCGGTGGTGTAAAGGTTCCAACACTGATCAGGTCGCAACGCGTCTTTGCGCGCACCGGCACAATAGCGACCGAGGCCAGCCGATAAGAGGAATAAAGTCGCGTCCAGATGAAACGTTCTGCCACGTCCTGGATGCTCGAATCGCTGTGCGCTGCGGTGATCATGCGCAAGCACCCGGGTTTGATTCGCGGAGCGACGATCGACGATTGTCAGGCGTAGGCGGACGTGCCCCGCGATCTTTCCGACAATTTGCGCAGCGCGATTGAACCTCTCGGCGGCGGTGAACATGTGGCGGTGGATCCGTTCCTCGCCCCCGAAGACGTTGCGTATTGGCGTGCGCTTGCAGCAACGATGCGGGTGTCCGGCGCAATGCGGCCCGCCGCGGTTGGAACCGGGAATCGACATCGTGTCGCCACCGCGGTTCGCAATGACTGGACTGCCTGGATCGAACCGGATCCGGAACATCCGATCGAGCGCCGGCTTGCGCAAAAACTCGAAGCACTGCGACTTGTCCTCAACGAGCGATTCCTGCTCGGTCTATTTGACCTTGAGCTTCATCTGGCCATCTACCCGTCGGGCGGTTTCTATGTTGCGCATGTCGATCGGTTTCGTGATGACGATCATCGAATCGTATCGATGATCATCTATCTGAACGACGATTGGTCGGTGGACGATGGCGGCGCGCTGCGTATCTGGTCGGGAACGGATCCCGATGCATCGCCATCCATCGACATCGCGCCCATCGGCGGACGCCTCGTTCTGTTCATGTCGGACGTGACGCTTCATGCGGTGATGCCGACACGACGCGACCGTGTGGCGTTGACCGGATGGTTTCGTCGCCGCGATTGAGTCGCGTCGATACAGACTTCGCGAGGGGTAGAATCGGATGGCGCCGATTCGGCGTGAAAACTTCAGGAGCACGATTTATGGGCAAAGGCGATCAACGCACGCGTCGCGGCAAGGTCAATAACGGTTCGCATGGGAAAACCCGACCGCCCGGATTGAAGAAAAAAGCAGCCCCGGCGAAAAAATCCACGTCGCGATAGGCGAGCTTCAATCGATCAGAATTCAAGCGGGTCCACGTCGACGTGCCAGCGCAAGTCGCGCTGCACCGGCAGCGCATGGAGGCTTGCGACCCATTGACCGAGAAATGCCTGCAACGCACGCCGTGACGATGACTGGACCAATACATGTGCGCGCTCCCAGCCGGATAGGCGCGTAAGGGTCATCGGAACAGGATCGAAAATCGTCACGCCGGACTGGTCTTTGGGCGCCACGCGCAGGGCGCTCAGCAGGAATCCGCTTGCACTCTCGACATCGCGTGCTTCGGCCCGAAGCACTGCCTCGGCGGTTGACGGCGGAAATCCGGCGCTTGTCCGCTCCGCAAGTTGCTGCCTCGCAAATCCCCTGTAGTCATTGCGTACCAGCGATTGGTAAAGCGCGGCGTGCGCATAGCGGGTCTGTATCAGCACCTCGCCATGCAATTCCCCGCGCCCTGCGCGACCCGCGACTTGTTGAAGCTGACTGAATAGGCGTTCGGGGGCGCGATAGTCGCCTGCCATGAGGGAGGCGTCCGCATTCAGGACGCCGACCAGGGTGAGGCGCGGAAAATCGTGTCCCTTCGCGAGAATCTGGGTGCCGATTAGGATGTCGACATCGCCACCGGCAATCGCTGTTCGCATCGAATCCCAGGACCCTTTGTTGCGGGTGCTGTCGCTATCGATGCGCAAGACGCGCGCACGTGGAAACAACGCGACAATGGCATCTTCCAGGCGCTGCGTTCCGCGCCCGAACGCGACCAGATCGACATTCCCACAGGTTGGACACGCCCGGGGCGGCGACTGCTCAAGTCCGCAGTGATGGCAGCGGAGAAACGCCTTGCGTACGCCCGCTGCATCCTGCTTGCCCTCCATATGGACCACCATGTGGGCCGTGCATCGCGTGCAATCGGCGACCCAGCCACACGCGCCGCACGCGAGGACCGGCGCGTAGCCCCGCCGATTCAGATATACAAGTGACTGCTCACCTCGCTCGATGCGCAGACTGAGCGCCGCGCTAAGGGCCTGCGACACGCCATGCGGCGGACTTTCCTGGCGAACGTCGATCAGGCGGATCGTGGGTAACAGCGCGCCTGGCCGGGCGCGTTCCGGAAGCGAAAGGGTCCGATAGCGTCCGGTTTCTCCGTTGGCGAATGTCTCGAGCGCCGGTGTTGCCGATCCCAGGACAACGGGAATGTTCAACGCACGCGCACGGACTACCGCGAGGTCGCGGGCGGAGTATCGAACGCCGTCCTGCTGTTTGAAAGAACTGTCGTGCTCCTCGTCAACGACAATGATCCGCAGATCCCGGAATGGGGTGAAGACCGCCATGCGCGTGCCGAGCACGATGCGGGCGCGACCGGTCTGCGCATCGACCCAAGCCTGGGCGCGCTCGTTGCCGGCAAGCGCGCTATGCAGGATCACGATCGGCAGCCCGGGGAAGCGGCTGCGGAATTCGCCCGCGAGTTGCGGAGTGAGGTTGATTTCCGGAACGAGCACCAGCGCCTGATGGCCCTCGCGAACGATGCGATGAATCGCATGCAGATAGACCTCGGTCTTGCCACTGCCGGTCACCCCGAATAGGACGAAGGGGACGAAGCGATCGCTCGCTTCCGCAAGTGCATCGATCGCGACCTGTTGTCGCTCGGTGGGGGTTCGGGCAACGAAAGTCCAGTGCGGTGCGGGCAGCTCGGCGGGAGCGATCCATTCCGCTCTTGCAAGTTCACGCAACGCCTTGGCAGCGCGAGGGGAGAGCGCCGCGAGCTCGTCCTGTGAGCGCTCGCCGGACGCAATCAGATGGTCGAGGATCGCTCTTTTCTCCGGACCGATGCGCGTGCGGCCGGCAGCATTCGCAAGCGCCGCCCGTCCATTGGCCGTGATCGTCCAGGCTTGCGCCAATGTCTTGATCAGGTCAGGCCTTCGCAGGCGCGGCGGCAGCGCAGACATGGCAACCTCGCCGAGCGGGCGATGGTAGTACTCGCTGCAAAATTGCACGAGCGCGAGCCACTCGCGCGATAGAGGCGGCGTGTCGCGCAGGACCGCGAGAACTTCCTTGAGTTTGTCAGCGCCGACACTCGATTTATCGACCGACTCGATTACGACGCCGACATGCCGTCGTGGACCAAACGGCACCAGAACGCGCGTCCCCGGGGGAATTTCCGACTCGGTTTTCGGTGCGATGTAGTCGAATAAGCGGGGAATGGGAAGGTCAAGGGCAACCCGCACGAATGGCATCAGGGATCTTGCTCCGGCCGACCAGCGGTGTTACAAATTTGACAAACAAATTGAGCTTCTCGGTGGAAGCCATTGTTCTGGAACAAGGTTTCGCTGATGTCCAAGGTTCCTGTGGATAGGTCTGTGCATAACCCTGTCATCGCACTGAAATTACTGGCCAAATTCCGACTGGTCATTTTCTCGTCATCAATGCAGGCCCTAAAAAAATCAGCATTGTCAAGAATTTATGAATGACCCATCCGAATCCCGGTAACCGACGATTCGTTCTGCAATGAGGAACGCGGGCCACGAAACTGTGAATAAGTCGAGTCTGACACAGTCCGATGACCATTCGTCGGGAGCGTCGCTATCTCGCTGATTCAGTGATATTTCTTACTTTCTTGGCGGACAAATTCGACTAGAGCGTCGACATTCTCCGGCGGTGTGGTCGGCTGAATTCCATGACCAAGATTGAAGACGTGGCCGGGGCCCCTGCCAAACGACGCCAGAACTTTGCCGGCTTCCTGCCGCACCGTCTTCGGATTCGAAAAGAGGATGGAAGGATCCAGGTTCCCCTGGAGCGCGACCTTGCTGCCGACGCGAGCACGCGCGCCGGCAAGGTCGGTCGTCCAATCGACGCCGACCGCGTCGCAGCCGGTGGCCGCGATGGATTCGAGCCACTGACCGCCGCCTTTGGTAAATACGATAATCGGGACCCGAGCGACGCTCGACGCCGCCCGCAATCCGTCGATGACAGATCGCAAATAGCGGAGCGAAAACGCCTGATACGCGTCGTGGGCGAGGGTGCCTCCCCAGGTATCGAACAGCATGACGACCTGCGCGCCCGCCGCGATTTGCGCGCTGAGATAGGCGGTGACGGCGGCCGCGTTGATACCAAGCAGATGGTGGGCAAGGTCGGGGCGTTGGTAGAGCAGGGTCTTGACCTTGCGAAAGTCCGACGATCCCGCGCCTTCCACCATGTAACAAGCCAGGGTATACGGGCTGCCGGAAAAACCGATCAATGGCACCCGACCCGCTAGTGCCTTCCGGATTTCCCGTACGCCGTCCATGACATAGCGCAACTCAATTTCCGGATCCGGAACGGCAAGCGCAAGAATTCGTTCTTCCGTGTCGGTCGGGCGCTCGAAGCGCGGGCCTTCCCCGTCGGCAAAATAAAGGCCAAGCCCCATCGCATCGGGAACGGTGAGGATGTCCGAGAAGAGAATCGCGGCGTCGAGCTGGAAGCGCTCCAACGGTTGCAGGGTGACCTCCGTGGCGAGCGCGGGCGACTTCGCAAGCGCAAGAAAGCTCCCCGCGCGCTTGCGGGTCGCCAGATACTCGGGAAGGTATCGGCCAGCCTGCCGCATTAGCCAGATCGGCGTATAGGGCGTGGGCTCGCGTGCCAGCGCACGAAGCAGCGTGTCGTTCTGAAGCGGGGGAATCATGTGGGAACGCCGGTTTCGCCTATCGCCGCTCATTGCGTCGGGCGGCGCTGCATGATGAGTACGACTTGTCGCTCAAAGGTTCATCAGCTTACGCGTGATGAACTTCCATTCGGACGGTTCGATCGGTGTGATGGATAGCCGGTTGCCGCGAGCCAATACCCGCATATCCGCAAGCTGCGGATGTTGGCGCAATTCCTCAAGCGATACCAGGCGCGTCTTCTGCACGAGCTTGACATCCACATGCAGCCACCGCGGATTCTCGCGCGTCGCTTTCGGATCGTAGTAGGGACTCTTCTTGTCGAACTGGGATGCGTCCGGGTAAGCCGTCGCCGACACTTCTGCAAGCCCGGCGATGCCCGGTTCCCGGCAGCTGGAGTGATAAAAGAACACGCTATCGCCAAGTTGCATCTGGTCACGCATGAAGTTGCGCGCCTGATAGTTGCGCACACCAAACCATGGTGTCGATTGCGTGGGCGATGCCACCAGATCATCGATCGAGAATTCTTCCGGCTCGGATTTCATCAGCCAAAAGCGCATGGCAATCCCGGGTAGCTGTGGTTGAAGCGGATTATGCGATGAAGGGCGGCGCCGCACAGGACGTCGCGCCCGATCACGCCGCAAGCGTCGAAGTCTACCGGAGCAGGGGGCCGCGCCGATCGCGGCGCATTCGGGCGGGTCGTGGCGACTGGGCAGAGGTCGCGAGGTCTTGCCCATGGAGGCGGGTGTCCCCCGCAGATGCCGTTACGATCCTATCCTTGAACCATAGAGGTTCAAGTGGTCGCCCAAAATGCCGCATCAGGTACATCCGACGGTGGGACGCGCACAACAGCGACTGGACATGGGCAACCTGCGCTACGCATTGGTCCAAGAGAATAGGGACCGCTATCGTGCACCGCAGGGGACATTGAGACGAGGATCCGCTCAGAAGAGACGCTCTTGCGGAGCGAGCACTTCATCGAGCGTTTCCTGCATCGAATCGATTCTACGCTTGAGGGATGCGAAGTCAAAGTCACCGGTTACCCTCGTGGCGAGAAATTCATGCGTGATGTTGAGCGCCGCCATGACCGCGATCCGCTCGATCGAACCGACCCGCCCGCTCGATTTGATCTCGTTCATCTTCTGATCAAGATAGGTGACCGCCTGCAGCAGCGCTTCGCGTTCGCCATCGGCGCATGTGACCTTATACGAACGGCCCATGATCGACACGTCGAGGGAGCGGCTCTTTGCCGTCATGGTGCGTTCTCCGGAATCTTGCCGATCAACGTATCGATGCGCTCGATTGCATCGGACACCTTGTCGTGCAGCCGGCGATTCTCGGACTCGAGCTGGACGACCCGCTGACGCATCTCGATGTTCTCCGAACGCAGCCGTTTGCACAGCTCGACGGCATCTCGAATTCGGTCTTCCAGCGCGTTGAGATCACTCTCCATCGCGCGGACTAGACCAGAAAAGGCGAGCAGGGTCAAGAAGTAGCAACGTGTTTTCAATGTACTTTCGTGCGAACGCCAGGAAGCGCCGCAGAGGCCGAACGGCAACCCGTCCCCGCAGCAGCCTGCGCGCCGCTCCACATGAATTCCTAACCAAATCAAAAGCGCACTACAATCCCGCCCGATTCGAGGTGCCCGGTCGCGCACGTCTAGTGCGATCGGGTGAAACGGGAAACGGGTGAAACACCCGTGCTGCCCCCGCAACGGTAAGCAAGCGCAACCCGCGCAGCGAGCGCCACCGGACCGGACATTTCGGTCTGGGAAGGCCGCGCGGAGCGAGCATCGGTCGATCGATGCAGCGAGCTTGCAAGCCCGGAGACCGGCCACGAATCGAACCGGAAGACTGCGGGGTCGCGGTCGCAATCGGCAATGGCCTCGTTGCATCTCCCAACACAAGCAGCGCAATCGGCATGCGGGGACGCCTGCTGATCGCAAAAGGAGAGAGAACGTGTCCATTTCCAATAGACGGGCAGGATTCGCCATTGTCGCGGCCTGTGCAATACAGCAATTCGCTACCCAGCTTTCGTACGCACAAGGCACGCAACGCCTCGATGAGGTGGTCGTGACCGCAACCCGATTTCCGGAACGTCGGGACAGCGCTTCGGCCGGCATGCGCGTCATCGACGCGACTGAAATCGCAGCAAGCCAGGCGAGCGGACTGCCTGAGTTATTGAGCCGGACCGGCGTGCTGCACACTCGGAATCAAACCGGGACCCCGGATTCGCAGCTCGATCTGCGCGGATTCGGCGCGACGTCCGATCAGAACACGCTCGTCCTGCTCGATGGTGTGCGGATCAACGAATTCGACGGCAGTTCCACCCGCCTTTCCGCGATTCCGTTGAACGCTATCGAGCGCATCGAGATCGTGCCGGGTGGGGGCGCGGTTCAGTATGGCGGCGGCGCCACGGGCGGCACGATCAACATCGTTACGCGGGCACCCGCACCCGGCGATCGATCGGGAAGCGCGTCGGCCGGTGTCGCAAGCTATCAAACCACGGACTTTCGGGTAACCGGCCGCTTGGCGGGCGAGCGAATCGGGCTATCCCTTGCCGCGAACGCGCTCGACACCGAAAACTATCGGCGCAATAACGCCGTCACCCAACAGAATCTGCTGGGCGATGTGCGTCTGCTTGGCGAGGGCCCTGCGATCGGACTCAAGTTCGGCATCGACCGACAGGACGCGCGATTTCCAGGCGGGTTATCAGAAGCCGCGATCCGGTCGGATCCACGTGCCACCTTGCGCCCCAACGACTATGGCCGCATTGATGGTGAGTTCGCAACCTTGAGTGCCGGGGCGAAGATCGGCAATCTGGATTTGCTGTCCGATCTGGCGTGGCGGGACAGCGTCACGCGCGGGTTCTTCGATGGCTTCGGTACCTTTTCATACAACGAATCGAAGCTCCATAGCCTCGCTTTTTCGCCGCGATTGCGGTGGGTGACGCGGGCAGGCGATATCGATCACAGCGTCGTCGCGGGCCTCGATTTGAATGACCGACATTGGGATCGACGCACTGCGCTTGACCGTTCAGGCCTTGCCTCGCCCGCCGCGCACCAGGACGCAAGACATCAGGGGCTCGGGACTTACCTGCAATATCGAATCGGATTGTCAACCCGGACCCAGCTCAATGCAGGCTTGAGAACGGAGCGGGTCGAGGACAATCTGCGCACGGACGTCACCGCGACCGCGCAGCACCGCGTTCGCTCGCTCAACGCGATCGAGCTTGGTGTTCAACAGGGGTTATGGAGCCAGGCGTCCGTGTACCTCAAAGGCGGCACCAGCTATCGTTTGCCGCATGTCTTCGAGAACAACGGGGACCAGCTTCTTGAGCCGCAGAAAGCGCGTTCCTACGAAGCGGGTTTCGAACAACGTGGCGGTGAGTACAGTATTCGACTGGCTGCTTACCTGATCCGTCTCACCAATGAGATCTATTTCAGCCCGCTCGCACCGAATCCGATATTCGGATTTCCCGGCGCCAACATCAACCTCTCGCCCACCGAGCGACGCGGCCTCGAATGGTCAGGCGAATGGCGGCCGTTACGCGATGTCTCGCTTGGTGCGAGCCTGAATCTGCAGCGCGCGACCTTTCGTAGCGGCGTGTATGGTGGTGTCGATGTGAGCGGCAAGGACGTGCCTTTGGTGCCGCAAGCGCTCGCCACGCTTCGGGCAGCGTGGACGATCTTCCCGAAAACACGGCTATCCGGAAGCCTTACCCACGTCGGATCGCAGCGGTTCGATGGCGATCAGGACAACGCCTTTGCACGGACAATGCCCAAATATGAACTCGTCGATCTTGGGTTGAGCCACGAAACCGGCGCTTGGCTGCTCGCGACCGGTGTCCGCAACCTGTTCGATCGGCGATACTTCAACTATGGCATCGTGTTCACCGGCGCCACGACCTACTTCGCCTATCCGCAGGCGGGGCGGACCGCATTTGCTAGCGCGGAATATCGCTTCCGGTAGGTCGCGGTCAAGATGGTCGCGGTCAAGATGGTCGCGGTCAAGATGGTCGCGGTCAAGATGGTCGCGGTCAAGTGGGTCGCGGTCAAGTGGGTCGCGGTCAAGTGGGTCGCGATCAATACGCGGTTCCTCGACGCCGGCCGTGAGGGCTGGCGTCCCGATCCGGTGCGTGCCTGAACGTGCGGTTGCGGATGGGTTTCCCTCGAACGCACGCCTCTGATATCGTTCCCCTTCATGGTTCCCGATCCGATCGACTTTGCCACCGCCCGACGCGTGCTCGTGGTGAAGCTGCGCCATCACGGGGATGTCCTGCTGGCGTCGCCGGTTTTCAGCGTTCTGAAGGCGCAGGCGCGCCACCTCGAAATCGACGCGCTCGTCTACGACGATACCGCCGAAATGCTCACTTTTCACCCGGCGATCGCGGCCGTTCACGTGGTCGGGCGCAAGTGGCGCGAGTTGTCCCCGTTGGTTCGATTGCGTCACGAATGGGCCCTGCTTCGAACGTTGCGCGCCCGGCGTTATGACGTACTGATCAATCTGACCGACCATTCGCGCCCCGCCTTGCTCGGCCGATTACTTGGCGTGCAGGCGCGCGTTGCACCGCAGAAAGCGCATGGCGAATCCTGGTGGAAGAAAATGTGGTGGAAAACGATGTTCACCCATCGCTTTCCGGTCCTGCGCGACGGCAGGCGCCACACGGTCGAAATGCATCTCGATGCATTGCGGCGTGCCGGTGTTCAGAACACGGTCGTGGATCGCCGCCTCGTTCTCGTGCCCGGTGTCGAGGCCGAATCACGCGTCGATCTCCTCATGAATACACACGGACTCGCCAAGGGTCAGTTCATCCACTTCCATCCCACTTCACGCTGGCAGTTCAAATGCTGGCCGATCGACCAGTGCGCCGAGCTGATCGATGCGCTTGGCGCGCGCGGACACCGGGTGGTCATCACCGCCGCACCGGGAGGAATGGAGGAAGAACTCGTCACCAACGTCCTCGCGAAGGTTCAGACCCCGGTCGTCAATCTCGCCGGCCGCTTGACGCTCAAGCAACTGAGTGCGCTGACGGCGCGCGCCAGCCTGTTCATCGGTGTTGACTCGGCGCCCATGCATATCGCCGCGGCGATGCAAACGCCGGTGATCGCGTTGTTTGGCCCAAGCGGTGATCGTGAATGGGGGCCGTGGAAGGTTCCGCATCGCGTGCTGACATCGACGATTCACCCTTGCCGGCCGTGCGGATTCGACGGATGTGGTGGCGGCAAGGTGAGCGAATGCCTGTCGACGATCGCGACCGTGCGCGTGGTCGATGCCGTCGAAACGCTGCTCGCGCATCCATCGTGATCATCCGCTGGCTTTGCGCGGCGTTGCTTGCCGGTTTAGCCGGCGGCGCGTCGGGCGCGATCAGCGTGACGGACGACGATGGGCACGTCTTCGTTCTCGATCAACCTGCGCGTCGCATCGTGACATTGAGTCCGAGCCTTGCCGAGATCGTATTCGCGGTGGGCGCGGGTGATCGGCTGGTCGGCGTGTCGAGCTACTCGGATGATCCCACCGAGGCGTCGAAGATCCGGGTGGTCGCCTCGTCCGGCCGCATCGATATTGAACACCTGCGCTGGCTTCGTCCCGACCTCGTGATCGCGTGGCGGACCGGCAATCCCGCGCGCGACCTTGAACGCATCAAGCGTATGCGGATGCCGGTCTTCATGACAGAGCCGCGCAGCCTGATGGATATCGCGCGCGTCGTGCGTTCGATCGGCGCGCTCACCGGCAACACGAACGCCGCGGAGGCTACCGCCCGATCGTTCGAAGCGCTGCTCGCATCGCTGTCGATCACGGCCGCCGAACCGTTGCCCGCATTCGTCGAAATCTGGCACAAGCCGCTCCTCACGGTGAACGGTGAGCATCTCATGACCGACATCCTGCGGGTATGCGGAGCGAGCAACGTGTTCGCGGGCATTCCGGCGTTGACCGCGCGGGTGAGTCCCGAGCAGCTTCTCATCGCCAATCCGCGCCTGCTGATCGTGAGTGGAACGGCGGAGGCGCGTCAATCGATTATAGAACGCTGGCAAGCGTTCAAACTGGTTCGCGCCGTGCAGGACGGGCGCATCGTCGTGATCGATCCGCGTATCTTGCACCGGCAGGGCCTGCGCATCGTGGAAGCGGTGGGCGACGTATGCGCTGCCGTTCGGCAAGCGCGCAGTACCTGACGCATGCGCCTTGCGATCGTCCGCCAGCGCTATAACCCGTACGGCGGCGCCGAACGATTCGTAGAGCGGGCGCTTGCGGCGCTCGCACGACAGGGCGCGAGCGTTACCGTCATCTCGCGGCAGTGGGCAGATGCCCCTGGCGGCGCGGCGTCGGGCGAGGGACCCGCACCTGTAACGGAATGGATCCGCTGCGATCCGTTTCATATCGGACGGCGCTGGCGCGACGCGAGTTTTGCCAGGTCGGTGTGCCGTGAGCTTGCCTCTCACCCATTCGATCTCGTGCAGGCGCATGAGCGCATCGCGTGTTGCGACCTCTATCGTGCCGGTGATGGCGTCCACAAGCAGTGGCTGGCGAATCGCGCTCGTACCTTGACGCGTGTCGATCGAATGATCCAGTGGCTCAGTCCTTATCATCGTTACGTCCTTGGCGCGGAGCGGCGTTTGTTCGCGAGTCCGCGATTGCGCGCGGTCATTTGCAATTCGCACATGGTCCGAAACGAGATCCAGCGGCACTTCCGCATCGACGAGGCCAAGCTCCACGTCGTATACAGCGGTGTCGATCTCGACCGATTTCATCCCGGCCTGCGATCAAATCTCGGCGTGCATCAGCGGCAGGCGCTTGGCATCGAGTCGGATGCATTCGTGTACGTGTTCGTCGGGTCGGGTTTCGAGCGAAAAGGCGTGGGCCGATTGCTGCATGCGTTTCAGCGCGCGGGCGTGGGGCCGCCGGCGCGCGTCATCGTGGTCGGCAAGGACAAGGAAGAACCGTCGATGCGAAAGCTCGCCCACCGGCTCGGGATCGCATCCCGCGTCCATTTCGCGGGCGGACAAGAGGACGTTCGCGGTTACTATGCCGCGGCCAACTGTTTCGTGCTGCCGACCCTCTATGATCCGCTGCCAAACGCGGCACTCGAGGCCCTTGCATGCGGCTTACCAATCATCACGACGACGCAGTGCGGCGCGGCAGAGTTGATCGAAGGCGGCAATACCGGGTATGTATGCGATGCACTCGACCTCGAGGCCCTTGCGCGGGCCCTTCGTGACGTTCAGTCGCTCCCGGCGAAAGCCACTTGCGACGCGGCGCGCCAAGCCGTCGAAGGGCTCACACTCGATGCGATGGCCGCGAAAATGGTGACCCTCTATGAACAGCTCACGGCGCGCATCGCGATGCCCGGCGTCAAAGTCGTCCAATGAATCCGCGCGCGAAGCCGACCAGATTCCCCGCCCTGATAGACTTCAACCCGCTTTCCCCTCCGCTTTCGGTTTCTGCCTCGTAATGGTCATCGCCGACCTCAAGCTGTACGCAAGGCTGCTTCGGTACGTCCGCCCTTACTGGCGAACATTTGCGATATCGATCCTCGCGATGATCGTGGTCGCGGCGACCGAGCCCGCGCTGCCGGCGATGTTTCAGCGCCTGCTCGATGCAGGATTCGTCGAACGCGATCCGGTCTTCATGCGTTGGGTGCCGTTCTTCATCATCGCGCTTGCGCTCGTCCGGGGCGCGGGCTCATTCGTGAGCGACTTCTGCATCCATTGGGTCGGGCAGAAGCTGATCGCCGATTTGCGTAACGCCATGTTCGACAAGCTCATTCGCTTGCCGACCTCGTACTACGACAATCACACCACCGGAAACCTCATATCGAAGTTCACCTATGACGTGACCCTGGTGACGGGCGCCGCGACCAACGCGATCACCGTCGCGGTGAAGGATTCGCTGGTGGTGGCCGGATTGTTCGGTTACCTGCTCTGGCTCAATTGGCGGCTCACCTTGATCTCGTTCATTGTGGGCCCGGTGATCGTCTTGATCATTCGTGTCTTCAGCGGCCGCTTGCGTGCAATGAGCCGGGCCGAGCAAGGTGCGATGGGTGATCTCAATCATCTGCTCGAAGAAGCGGTAGGTGCGCACAAGGTCGTGAAGGTGTTCGACGGCCAGGAATACGAACAGAACCGGTTCATGGCCGGCACGAATCGTATTCGCCGCTTCGCGATGAAAGCCGTCGTCGCGGCTGCGGCCAATGTTCCCTTGACGCAATTTGCCGCCTCGATCGCGATCGCCGTCATCGTCTACCTCGCGATTGACCAGGCCCAGCGTGACCAGACGACCGTAGGCGGATTCGTCGCATTTCTCGCGGCCATGCTGATGCTGCTCGGCCCGCTCAAGCGGCTCGTACAAGTGAGCCAGTCACTCCAACGGGGCCTGGCCGGATGCGAAGGTGTGTTTGCGCTGATTGACGAGAAACCCGAGGTCGACACCGGGTCGCGAGAGCTTGGGCGCACGGCCGGACGCATCGAGCTGGTTCAGGCGAGTTTTACCTATGCAGGGGCGGAAAGACCAGCGATTCGCGGGATCGATCTGGTGATCAGCGCGGGGGAAACGGTTGCCTTGGTCGGCGCGTCAGGGAGTGGCAAGACGACGCTTGCCAATCTGATCCCGCGCTTCTATACGCCGCAGGACGGCAAGATCCTTCTCGATGGTGTCGATCTTCGCGAGCTCACCCTCGCGTCGCTCAGGGCAAACATCGCGCTCGTCAGTCAGGACATCGTTCTGTTCAATGACACATTGGCCGCGAATATCGCCTACGGGCGTCTGGCAGGCGTCAGTCGCGACGCCGTGCGTCGGGCGGCGCAGGCGGCGCACGCGCTGTCATTCATCGAAGCGATGCCGCAGGGTCTGGACACTTTGATCGGTGAGAATGGCGTGCGGCTATCGGGCGGGCAGCGGCAACGGCTGGCGATTGCCCGCGCGTTTCTCAAGGATGCACCGGTGTTGATTCTTGACGAGGCGACCTCCGCGCTCGACAGCGAGTCGGAGCGCCATGTGCAGGAAGCCCTCGAAGTATTGATGCAGGGACGCACCACCTTGGTGATCGCGCACCGCCTCTCCACGATCGAGCGGGCCGATCGAATTGTCGTGCTGCATGATGGCGCGATCGTGGAAACCGGGCGGCACGCCGAGTTGGTCGTTCGCGGCGGTCCCTACGCGCGCCTGCACCGGATGCAGTACGAGCGGGCCGTGGAGGGCGCCCAATAAAAGCGGGCGAGCGGCGGGTGAGCGGGTGCGGTGATTCTCCGTCGCGGTCAGATCCTGCTGGCGCGAAGCCTGATCGTGCGTTTGAGGATCGAATCCTTCAGCCGCGCGAATCCTCTCTTGCCTGGTCTCGCCGTGGTCTCACCGCCGAACGCCTCGCGATAGCGTCGCTGCAATGGGAACACGATCTCCGCGTGGCCCGCGCCCACCGATTTTTGCGCGGTGAAAAAGGACAGGCACTTCACCTTGCTCCCGAATGAATACGGGAGCCGCGGATCGTTCATCGGATCGTACTCGGCGAAGCTTTCGCGCTTGCGCCCCATGAAGTGCAGTTTCATCCGCGGGTCGATGAATCCGTTGGCATCGTAGAAATCGAAAAACACGGTCGGCGAGAGCTGGTAGAAACCATGATCCACCCAGTTGTTCATCGGTACGTGGTGAATGACGCGGCCTCCGGGAGCGAGCGCGCTCACGACGTTCATCATGGCCTGCGGCGCGTTGAAACAATGCTCGATCGTGCCACCGTCATAGACGAGATCGAAGCGGCCCCCGAGCGCAGGCGGCAGCGGGCGATTCAAGTCGACGATATGCGTCGGACTCTCGGCGTCGTAGCAATCGAGGCTTTCGGTCGCCGCGAACCCGAGCAAGCTGAACAGCTCACTTTGATGAATCCGTTCACCTGGCAATGAAGTGACCGCGCCAACCGCGTCGGGAGTGGCAATGGTCGATCCGTTGTTTGCGCGCTTCATTGCGGCGATCACGTCGCTTCGGCCGCCATCGATCGACTGAACACCGAACGTGAGCACCGTACCACCAGGTGTTCGATCCTTGAGCGCCATCGCGATCAGATTGATGGCGCCGCGTGAAATACCCATGACGACTCCCAAATCATCGCAGCGGGAACACCTCTGCTTGGTAGGCTACCGATGACGGACCGTACCACACCGAACCCATGACAGGCGATCATCCATCCCGATCGAACGCCGGTGAGGCATGCACTTCACGGTAGAATTCACGTCGATCATTCTGCACGCTGCCACGATCGAAGTCGCCGCCGCGTCCGAAAGCGACACGGTGTCGCACTACTTGGGGTGGACGCGCAATGGTACTGCCGCAATACGAACCGCGATTGGGCGCGAACGCTTGAGAATCCTCCATACGGAAGCCTCGCTTGGTTGGGGTGGACAGGAAATTCGCGTGCTGTCGGAGGCACGCGGACTGATCGAGAGGGGGCATATCGTGCATCTCGCTGTTCCCGGCGAAGCACGTGCCTTCGGTGAGGCGCTCAAGAGGAAAGTGCCGGTGACCGCGCTGCCCATCGGGCGGAAGAACCTGCGCGGCCTTCGTGCAATGCGCCGGCATCTGCTTGCGCATCCGGTGGATGTGATCAACGTACACAGCTCGACCGATAGCTGGCTTGCCGCGCTTGCCTGCGCGACGGTCCGCAATGCGCCACCCATCGTGCGGACGCGCCACATTTCGGCCCCGATCCCGAACAATATTGCCACCCGCTGGCTGTATGGATCCGCCACACGCCGGATCGTGACGACGGGCGAGGCGTTGCGCAGACAGATCATCGAGGCGAACCGGCTTCCGCCCGACAAGGTGTTGTCGGTGCCTACCGGGATCGATCTCGATCGGTTCGCGCCGGTTGATCGGGACGCCGCACGCGCATCGCTCGGATTGGGTCAAGGTGTGCACTACATCGGCATCGTCGCGACGTTGCGCAGTTGGAAGGGGCATTTGCATCTGCTCGAAGCGATGACCCATCTCACCGATTCGCGATTGCTGATCATCGGTGATGGTCCGATGCGAGATGTCATCGAAGCCCGCATTGCCTCGCTAGGTCTTGGCGGGCGGGTAACGCTCACGTCGCATCAGGACGATCCCGCGCCATGGCTGAACGCGCTCGATGCGTTTTGTTTGCCCTCCTATGCGAACGAGGGCGTTCCGCAAGCATTGATGCAGGCGATGGCCATGGGCCTCCCGGTGGTCACCACACCGGTCGGCAGCATTACCGAGATCGTGCGGAACGAAGAAACCGGGCTCATCGTACCGCCCGCCAATTCGCAGGCGATCGCCGCTGCTATTACCCGGCTGCGCGACGACGCCGAGCTTGCGGATCGAATCGGCCGGGCCGCGCGCGCGTATGCGATGTCCACGTTTGGTGCGGCCAGGATGCTCGACCGGATGGAGCAGGTGTTTCGCGACGCGGTGGCCGGGTGAAGATTGCGCTGGTCACGACCAATCTGCGCGGCGGTGGCGCTGAGCGCGTCCTCATTCGCCTTGCAAGCATGCTTGGTGCGCGCGGACACGAGGTCCACATCGTGCTGCTCGAATACCTTGTCGATCACTCGATCGATGCAGGGTTGTCCTTGCATGCGCTCACGCCATTCGGTCGTGCCTGCCGAAAAGGCTTCATCGGCAAGCGCATTGCCGCATGGCGGCTTCGATCGCTTGTCGCAAAGCTCGGCGCCCATCGGCCGTTCGATCTGGTGATCTCGACCCTGCCGTTCGCCGACGAAGTAACGCGCATTGCGCGGTTGCCATCGCTTTGGCATCGCATCGCCAACACGCTGTCGGCTGAAGTCGCGCGGCTACACGGCCGTCGTCGATCGCGACGGCTTGCGCGCTATCGACGGCTCTACGGGGACGCTCGACTAATCGCCGTCTCCGATGGTGTCGCCGATGACTTGCGCCGCGAGATCGGCCTGACCAATGCAACGATCCGTCGCATCTACAATCCTTACGACTTCGATGCGATTCGCAGACTCGCCGCCGAACCTGCCCCCGATCGGCCAAATGTTCCCTATGTGATTCATGTCGGTCGATTTGCGGCGCAGAAGCGCCATGATCTGTTGTTCGATGCATGGAGCCGGCTCGATGTGCCCGAGCGGCTCGTCCTCCTCACCGCGCCTCACGATGGGCTCAACCGCTTGATCGCGGAACATGGACTCACCGATCGCGTACTGGTTGCCGGATTTCAGGACAATCCCTATCCATGGATGCAAGGCGCCCGATTGCTCGTGCTCTGTTCCGATCATGAAGGCATGCCGAATGTTCTGGTGGAAGCGCTTGCATGCGGTACGCCTGTGGTGAGCACGGATTGTCCGTCAGGCCCGCGCGAAATACTTGGACCGGATTCGCGATGGCTGGTCCCGTGCCGCGATGCCGCGCGACTGGCGGCGGCGATTCGCGATGCGTTGCAATCCGCATCGATGCCATCGGTCGATCTCTCCCGCTTCGATGCGCCTTCCGTGCTGGGTGAGATCGAAGCGCTCGTGCCGGCTACCTGATCATTATGTGCGGCATTATCGGTGTTGTGGATGCTCCATGGCGCGCTGATGCCAGGCGTGCGCTCGATACCATCGCATCGCGCGGCCCTGATGACGAAGGATGGTTCGACGGCGAAGGGGTGACGCTCGGGCATCGTCGGTTATCCATCATCGATCTTGCAGGCGGACACCAGCCGATGCGAAGTGCGGATGGCCGGTATGTCATCGTCTTCAACGGCGAGATCTACAATTTCCAAGACCTGCGCGACGAACTCGTGACCGCCGGCCGGGCGTTCATCACGCACTCCGACACGGAAGTTCTCCTGCACGGCTACGCGGTGTGGGGCAAGGGGCTTTTGCAGCGGCTGGATGGCATGTTCGCTTTCGCGCTTTGGGATGTGCATGCGCGACGCCTCTTTGCCGCGCGCGATCGCATGGGCGTGAAGCCGTTTTTCTTTTCAACCGTGCGGGGCATGACATTCGCCTCGACACTCGAACCATTCTTCGCGCTTGGGGAGTTTCCCGCCCCGCTCGACTATCAGGCGCTTCGCGATTTTCTTGCGTTCCAGACGCCGCTTGCGCCGCGTACTTTTCTCGCCGATGTACAGCAGCTTCTACCCGCGAATTGGCTCGAATACGACGCTCACTCGCAACGATTGCAGACCGGCGCGTTCTGGGCCATCCCTGCCCCGCGCGCAGAGGCGAACGTCGATCGCAACGAGCTTATCGAACGCGTCGACCTCGCACTCTCGAATTCGGTGCAGCGACAGTTGGTCGCCGACGTCCCGCTGGGTGCGTTCCTGTCCGGTGGTATCGATTCGGGCCTGATGGTCCATTACATGGCACGGGCAGGCGCGCGGCCGTTGCGGACCTTCACCGTCCGCTTTCCCCAGGTCGACCTCGACGAAACGCCACATGCCCGTGCGGTAGCGGCTCAATTCGGTGCCGAACACCATATCGTCGATGCGCCGGCGATCGATGGAGACACTTTCGCGGCGACGCTCGATGCCCTCGATCAGCCCCTCGCCGATCCGGCCTACGTGCCAACGCTCGCGCTCGCACGGCTTACCCGATCCATGGTGACGGTTGCAATCAGCGGCGATGGCGGTGACGAATTGTTTGGGGGCTATTCGCGCTTTCGCGTTCAGGAAGCCGATCATCCCAAGCGGCCTTGGCAGGCTGCCATGCGCACACTGATCGATGCGCGATTGTTGCCGGAGGCGATGCTGCGTCGTTCGCTCTGGGGTCGCGAGCTGCTGTTGTACCGGAAAGTCGAGCTTGGTCCGTACGCCGTGTCGCGCAAGAGCATGCGTGCCTATGTATCCGAGGAAGCGTGGCGGGCGTGCCGTCCCGAACGCACGCTTGAACGTTGGATGGATCTGACCGGATCCTTCGGTCATTCGTTCGATACCGCGGCGCTCATGCGCGCCGACTTGTGGACGTACCTCAGCGAGAACTGTCTGGTCAAGACAGACCGTGCGAGCATGGCGGCGAGTCTTGAGGTGCGCGTTCCGATGCTGGGCAACGACGTCCTCGATACTGTGCTCGACCTACCCGCCAGCGCGCACTTTGATCCGGACGGAAAAGCCATCCTGCGCGAGTTGGCGCGCCGCTATCTTCCCGAGTCCGTATGGAATCGGCCCAAGCACGGTTTCTCCGTGCCGCTCGAGTCGTCCCTGATCGGTCCCTGGCGAAAACAATGTGAAGCGTGGCTTGCCACCGCGCGCAAGTCCGCCCCGTTCCTGAATCACGTCGCACTGCATACGCTCTGGAACCGCACCATCGCTGGTCGCGGTTCGGCGCGGCTCATGTACACCTTCATCGTTCTCCTTGCATGGCTCGCGCGCCATCGCGTGCGCCTTTGAGCGCATTCCTTGGCGCTGGAGACGGTGATCGCAGGCGGGTGTCTTCTTTGGCCGCTCATTCGCAGTCGGACGTGTTTCTCCCTCCGCCGTTCGTTTCGGGCGGCATCGCTATAATGTGTTGAGACCATGGCCAACACCCTCTGGCGTGCCGACGACGAAACCGTGATTGTCGAGCCACGCATACTCGTCATTCGCCGCGACAACATTGGCGATTTGGTTTGTACAACGCCGCTGATTTCGGCATTGCGGACCAAATTTCCTCGTTCATGGATCGGTGTGCTCGCCAACAGTTACAACGCGCCGATCCTTGACGGCAATCCGGACGTGAGCGAAGTATTCGCTTATCGCAAGGCTAAACACGGCGAAATCAGCAGGATCGGTGTCATAGCCGAGCGTATTCGCATCGCGACGAACCTCCGGCGCCGGCACATCGACTACATCCTCATCGCCACGCCAACGTTTCAGCGCCGGGTCATCCGTTTCGCGCGCTGGTGTGGCGCAAAAGCGATCGCCGGATTCGCAGGCGAAGGTGATCCGCGCGTCCGACTCGATATCGTCGTGCCCATCACGCGAACCGAGACAAGCGAGGTCGAGGATGTTTTCCGGATCGGTGCTCCACTCGGAATCGAAGGGCTGCCGCCTCCTCTGAAAGTGGTTCCGGATCCGGAAGAGGTGGCCCGCGCCATGACCGCGGTAGCGGCGACTCGTCGCGACAGCGGCGTGTTGATCGGTGTGCACATCAGCGCGCGCAAGCCCAGTCAACGGTGGTCGGAGGACCGGTACGTGGCGGCGATGCAGGCACTCGCGAAGCGGCATCAAGCGTCGTTCATGCTCCTCTGGGCGCCAGGTGCCGAGGACAATCCGACCCATCCAGGGGATGACGGCAAGGCGCGGCGTTTGCAGAAGGCAGTGAGCGAGCTCAATGTGGTTGCGTGGCCGACCGAAACGCTGCGACAACTGGTCGGTGGTATCGCCGCCTGTGATTTCATGTTGATGTCAGACGGCGGTGCCATGCATATCGCCGCGGCGCTTGGCAAACCGATCGTGTGCATGTTCGGGAAATCCGATGCGACGCGTTGGCGACCCTGGGGCGTCGCGCATGAGCTGCTGCAGGCCCCGAGCCAGGTTGTCGGTGATATTTCCGTCGAAGAAGTCGTTGCCGCATGCGATCGGATGATGGCAGTACCGATACGTACACGCGGCGAAATGGAGCACTTCTAAGGGTTCGTCGGGAACGAACGGCGCGGTTCGCCTGATTCGCGACTGCGCGGACTATCCGCGATCGTGATCCTTCGCGCGCTGATGTTTCGCCCAGGCTCGATCGACCATCACACCGATTAGCGCGTAGATCGACGCGAGCACGGTCAGAAGCGTCGATTGAACGGTCACGCTTTGGTGAGCACCACCGATCGCGGCAAGCCCTGAGAGCCCCATCAAACCGTATTCGGCAAGCGCTGTGCGCCGATGCCCCCAACCGCATTGCACGAGTCGCTGATAATAGTGGGTCCGATGCGCTTGCCAGATCTTTTCGCGACGCGCCATTCGTTTGAAG
The DNA here is from genome assembly GCA_046160305.1 of Burkholderiales bacterium. GTDB lineage: Bacteria > Pseudomonadota > Gammaproteobacteria > Burkholderiales > SG8-39 > SHXR01. Next base: position 36,193 of record JBJXGX010000406.1, on the reverse strand, counting down.
AGCGTGACGCTCGCATCGATGGCGAACGGCCCAAATGCGACGATCGGGACCCAAGGCGGCCAGAGCGATTCGCGCCAGCCCAGCACGCCGATCGCGGCGGCGAGAAATCCAAGGGGAATCGATCCCGCGTCGCCCATGAATACTTTCGCGGGATGGAAATTAAAGACAAGAAATCCGATGGCTGCCGCGGCGATGGCAAGCGATGCGCTTGCGAGCAATGGATCACCTTGCTGCCATGCAAGCACCGAATAGGTGCCAAAGCCGAAGGCAGCCATTCCTCCTGCCAATCCATCGGAACCGTCCATGAAATTGTAGAGATTGGTCATCCAGATCGTGCCCACGACCATCCCAATCGCGAGCCAGGCGGGCAGCTCGCCGGCGCAGCAACCCACGAAGATCGCCGCTGCCATTGCATGCGCGCCGAACCTGACCAAGGTCGGCAGACCCGAATGATCGTCGAGCAACGACACGATCGATAAACCGGCGGCGAGCAGGACCACGGTCGATTGCCATTCGAGCCATGTCAGCACTGAAGCGACGGCCACCATGATGGCAATGCCACCGACGCGTGGTGTGACGGCGGTATGCAGCGAGCGTTCGTTCGGACGGTCGAGCGGCAGCACCGCACTTGGCGCGCGCAGCATGAGCCAAACAAGGCCGGTGCTGATCAAGAATGCCAGCGCGGACGCGATGATGATTCCGGTCACCTTTGAGGATTCAACCTGTTTTCAAACGACTGGCATCGCACTTCCGCGCGATTCTATCTGCATGGATGCACACGATCATCCGACTGGCGATTTGGTGGCGGGCGTGGCGACGAGTCGTTCGTAAGAGTCATTCCGTTATTCTGTTGATCGCGAAATATTACGGATATTGGCCGTACCGCGAGGCTTGCACGAGTGGTGGACGCATCCTGCTGCGATACCATTCGATTTCCATTGGGCCGCACCTCCTCGGAGATTCCCTGTGCTTTATCCCGTTATCCTCTCGGGTGGTTCCGGCAGCCGCTTGTGGCCGCTTTCGCGAACGCTTCTGCCGAAGCAATTCCTTCCGCTGGTATCCGACAAGACGATGTTGCAGGAGACGGTCTTGCGCGTCGCGCGCAATCCCGATATCGAGCGCCCGATCGTCGTGTGCAATGTCGAGCACCGGTTTCTGGTGGCTGAGCAGATGCGCGAAACAAGTACGCCCGCGCATTCGATCATACTTGAACCCGAGGGGCGGAATACCGCGCCCGCGGTCGCGGTCGCGGCGCTGGCGACAGTCGAAAAAGATCCTGATGCGATCCTGCTCGTGCTGCCTGCCGACCATCTGATCGCCGACGTGAAAGCGTTCGCGGCCGATATTGAACGCGCGCGCGGTCTCGCGAAATCCGGGCGCCTCGTTACGTTTGGCGTGCGGCCGGATCATCCCGCGACCGGATACGGGTATATCCGTCGCGGCGCCGCCCATGATGCGGTGCCCGAATCCTACAAAGTCGCCCAATTCGTCGAGAAGCCGAATGCGTCCAAGGCGGCCGAATTCGTAAGCTCGGGTGAGTTCTATTGGAACAGCGGCATGTTCGTGCTCCCGGCGCGGCGATATCTTGAAGAGCTCGAGCGTTGCCGCCCGGACATTCTCGCCGCGAGCAAAGAGGCGTTCAAGCGCGCAGCGAGTGATCTTGACTTCTGTCGTCTCGATGCCGAGGCATTCAAGCGCTGTCCATCCGATTCGATCGACTACGCGGTCATGGAGAAAACCAGTCATGCATCCGTCGTCGCGGCATCATTCGATTGGAACGATATCGGTTCATGGTCGTCGCTTTGGGAGACCGGGGCGAAGGACAGCGCGGGTAATGTGAAGCGCGGCGATGTCTATCTCGATGGCGCACGGGATTGCTACGTGCGATCGGAAAGCAGACTGGTCGCTGCCGTGGGCGTGAAGGATCTCGTGATCGTCGAGACCGACGACGCGATTCTCGTTGCACACAAGGATGCCGCTCAGAACGTAAAGAATACGGTCGAGAGCCTGAAAGCGAACAAGCGCGAGGAACATATTGCGCATAAACGCGTCTACCGTCCGTGGGGGTACTACGAAAGCATTGATGACGGCGCGCGCTTCCAGGTAAAGCGCATCATGGTGAAGCCGGGGCACAAACTGTCATTGCAGATGCACCACCATCGAGCCGAGCATTGGATCGTCGTCTCGGGCACCGCGAAGGTTACGCGCGATCAGGAAGAGATCCTGCTCACGGAAAACCAATCCACCTACATACCGCTTGGCGCAACGCATCGACTCGAAAACCCCGGAAAGCTGCCGCTCCATCTCATCGAGGTCCAATCCGGCTCCTATCTCGGCGAAGACGACATCGTTCGATTCGTTGATGACTATAAGCGCGCGTGACGTCACTTCGTGCGTTGCCGTATCGCCCAGGCCTTTGCGTATTTCATAAAGCTGGTCCAGCAACCAATCGTGATATGTATCAGGCCTGGAACGCCGTCAAGAAACCCTCTCCGAACCACATAAAACCTGATGAATCGTACGGCGGGGCTTCCAACCATGCTCAAGACCGATACGCTCCGCCGCGACGCGCTGATCGAGTGCGCGGCGAGGGTCGTGTAGCGGTCCTGCTTGGCGAGATAGCTCTCGATCGATTCAGCCGATTCGTGAAGTAGATCGCCATTGAGCCGGGCGATTGGTGCGCTGGTCAGGATGCGCTCATGCACCGTGTCGTCGCTCCAACGCGCATGGTTACGGTGAAACAGCCGCGTGCTCCAATCCGGGTAGCCCTCGCCGTGGCGAAGCCATCGACCCAGAAAACGATTGCAACGCGGCATCGCGAAGACCATCGATCGCCGTGTGCGGAGCGCCACCTCGATCGCGGACCGTAAGGCATCGCTCACATACTCATCCGTGTCGATCGAAAATATCCAGTCGTGCGAGGCGAGCTCGACGGCTTTTTGCTTCTGGGCCCCGAATCCCAGCCACGATTGTTGAATGACGCGCGCGCCGAAGCGCGTCGCGATCGCGGCCGTATCGTCACTGCTTCCCGAGTCGAGTACCAGGATTTCGTCGGCCCACCGGACGCTCTCAAGACACCGTGGCAGCACGTTGGCCGCATTGAGCGCGATGATCGTAACGGTCAATGGCACCCGGCCCGCAGCCGTGTCATTCAAATTTCGCTCACCTATAATGGCGCCCTCGACGCAATCAGCGCATTCTACGGCGAGCCAAAAGGGGGAGTCAGAAAACCTGTGCGCCGGACACGTCGCAATCCGAAGAGCCGGCTAGGCTACGCAGTCTTCTCTTCGCCAATGCTGGCCGTCGCCCGTCATTTTCCGAGCGCCCCGTTCAATTCCATTCATGCTGCGCATCCTCCTGGTCAAGACGTCTTCGCTTGGCGATGTCGTCCACAACTTTCCCGCCGTAACGGATATTCGCCGTCAACTGCCCAATGCGCGGATCGAGTGGGTCGTCGAGGAGGCCTATGCACCGTTGGTCGCGCTTCACCCGGCCGTCGACGAGGTCATCCCGATCGCCATTCGGCGCTGGCGTCGCGCCATGACCCAGCGGTCGACTTGGCGCGAGTTCGCTGACCTCAGGCAACGTCTTGGCAATCGCCCCTACGATCGGGTCATCGACACGCAAGGCCTGGTGAAAAGTGCTTGGATTGCACGCCTTGCAAAAGGCGAACACATCGGTCTTTCCCAGCAGACCGCGAGGGAACCGATGGCGGCACGATTTTACGAAACGACGTTTCATGTGCCCGAGAATCGCCATGCCGTGGAACGCAATCGAATGATGATCGCGTTGGCGCTGAACTTGAAAATTCACACCGCGATCGACTATGGATTGAGCGATGTGCGCGGGCGTTCGGATGCGGGCTCATCGAGGCCGTATGCGGTGCTGTTGCACGGAACGGCTCGCGCGGAAAAGGAATGGCCTGAAGGCACCTGGCAAGAGCTTGGTCGCTACATCGAGGGGCGGGGATTGCAAGTCGTCTTGCCGTGGGGAAGCGAGAGGGAGGAAGCCCGCAGTAAGCGCCTGGCCGAATCCATGACGAGCGCGACGGTGCCGCCGCGCCTTTCCATCGATGATGTGGCGCGTACGCTCGCGGCCGCGCGGCTCGTCGTCGGCGTTGACACGGGGCTGCTCCATCTTGGGGCCGCGCTCGGCGTGCCGACGGTCGCCATCTTCAGGGGCTCGGATCCAGCCCTGACCGGACCCGTCGGAACCGGCCGCATCGTGATCTGCGGATCGAAAGGACACGCACCCTCTCTCGAAGAGGTGATCGGTGCGGTTGGAAAAATGCTGGATCAATGATGCTGGAGGTCGCGTACACAGCCGCGATTACCGCGGCCTTGCCGTTCTTGCCGTTGCGGCTATGGTGGCGCGGGCGCTCCGAGCCGCTTTATCGACGGGCTATCGGCGAGCGATTTGGCTTCTACGGGGAGCACAACGGCAAGCCGATCATCTGGGTACACGCCGTCTCGCTTGGCGAAACGCGCGCGGCGCAACCACTGATTCAAGCGCTACAGGGCCGCTTTCCCGGGCACAGGATATTGACGACCCACATGACCGCAACGGGGCGCGCTGCTGCGTCGGAAATGTATCCGGACGCGCTGCACGCCTGGTTGCCCTACGATCATCCTTGGATCGTGCGGCGGTTCCTCGCTCACTTTCGTCCACGGCTGGGTATCGTGATGGAAACGGAAGTCTGGCCGAACCTGATTGCGGCATGCACGCGCGCGTCGATCCCCCTTGTGCTGGCGAACGCAAGACTGTCCGAGCGGTCCGCTCGACGCTATGCGAGAGCGGGCTCGTTGGCACGCAGGGCGTTCGGCGGATTCTCGGCGGTCGGCGCGCAAACGGAGGCGGATGCAAATCGAATTGCTGAACTCGGAGGCCGCGCACCCATCGTTACCGGAAACATCAAGTTTGATGTGAGCGCACCGGCATACACCTCATCGACAGCGAGCGCGTTGCGCGCCACGTTTGGCAGCCGCAATGTTTTTCTTGCGGCGAGCACGCGTGATGGAGAAGAAGCACTCCTACTCGATGCGTTGAAGCGACGTCAATTGGGGCATGCACTTGTCGTGGTCGTGCCACGCCATCCCCAGCGATTCGATGCGGTCGCCGATCTCATTCGATCGCATGGGCATACGCTGGTGCGCCGTAGCGAGGGGCGTACGGTTCCCGCCGATTGCCGCTTCTTTCTGGGCGACAGCATGGGTGAACTCGCCGCGTTCTACCGGGCATCCGACGTGGCATTTGTCGGCGGAAGCCTGGTGCCCACCGGCGGACAGAATTTGATCGAGGCGTGCGATGCGGGCGTTCCCGTCCTGATCGGGCCGTCGCAATTCAATTTCGCGCGGGCCGCGGATCAAGCGATGGCTGCCGGGGCGGCTCTCGGTGTCGCATCAGCCGACGAATTGATCGCCACGGTCGATCGTCTGTTCTCCGACCTTCCGGCACGTGCCCAGATGGGTCAACAGGCCAGTACATTTTGCGCGGAACATCGCGGTGCCACGTCCCGCGCACTAGCAATCTGTGAACGCTACGTTCATTGAGCGGAGGTTCGGATCTTTGATCCGGAGGTCGCGGTCGACTGCTCTTACTCGTTTCCGAGGAGAGCGTTTACGGCTACCAGATCCGCCTCAGCCAAGCCGCCCGCCGCAGCCTTCAGGCGAAGACCATTCAATATCGCGTCGTAGCGCGCTTTCGATAGATCGCGCTTGGTCTGGAAGACCTGCTGCTGCGAATTGAGGACGTCGATATTGATGCGCACACCAACGTCGTAGCCCAGGCGGTTGGAGGCCAGGGCGCTCTCGCTCGACTTCAAGGCTTGCTCCAACGCACGTACCTGTGCAAGGCCGTTGGTGAGACCAAGGAACGACTGGCGGGTGGTGAATTCGGCGGTCCTTCGGGTGTTATCCAGGTCCGCACGCGCTTTCTCGTGAAGCGAGACGGACTCGCGCACCCGGGACTGGGTTGCGCCGCCGGCAAACAACGGCACCGCCAATTGCAAGCCGACCGTGTTGGACTGGATATCGGTCCGAATACCCGTCGCGGCTGCGTTGCCGCCGACGGACCGGCCGTATGTGGCCACGACGTCGAGGGTCGGATAGTGCGCGTACTTGTTTCGATCGATGTCGCGATTGGCGATTTCAACCGCAAATTCCTGCGCACGCACGGCGTACGAATTTTTTTCCGCGGCCGCCACCCACGCGTTCATGTCTGTTGGATCCGCACCGGGAATCTGGCTGCTCGTCTTTAGCGGGACAAGTTTTTCGTACCGTTGTCCGGCGATTTGAGCGAGCGCACGGCGCCGGATCTCGAGATCATTTTCGGCGGCGATCTCTTGCGCGGTAGCAAGATCGTAGCGAGCCTGGGCTTCATTCGTGTCGGTGATGGTCGCGGTACCGACCTCGAAGTTGCGCTTGGCTTGCGCGAGTTGTTCCGAGATGGCGACCTTCTGCGCCACGATGAAAGCCAGGCTGTCCCGGGAGGCAAGTACATCGAAATACGCCTGCGCAGAGCGAATGACAAGCTCATTTTCCGATTGGCGCAATGCCATATCCGCCTGTTGTGCCGTGAGCTCGCTCTGCCGGTAGGCGACGAAATTCTGGGGACGATATAGCGGCTGCGACAGGGTAAACGCGTAGGCGTTGCTGTTGAATTTGAACGACTGATCGGTGGTCTTGTTGTCCGTGTCGTTCCGGGTGGTATTCGCCGTCGCGTTGAGTGTAGGGAGCAGGCCGGCAAATCCCTGCGTGGGTCTTTCACGTGCGGCGGCTTCGGTTTGTCGCGCCGCCGAGAACTGCGCATCGTAGGTCCGCGCCGCCCGCACGATATCGATGAGGTCTTCCGCAAATGCCGGTTGCGTCGTGAACAGCGCGCAGCAAAAAATTGTAAGCGAACGATTCATAGTCACCCTTGACCGAGGAAAATTTCGCGTCGGGAATAACGCGCAGATCGAGTCGACGAAGCCCAGTCTGAGTCTAATAGACCGACACGGAAGGATCCACATGCTGGGACCAGCCATGGACACCGCCAGCGAGGTTATATACCGGCCCGAATCCTTGATGTTCGAGGAAGTGGCCGACCTGCAAACTACGACCACCGTGGTGACAGATCACGACGATCTCGGCGCCTTGTGCAAGCTCGTCGAGGCGTGTCGGCACGCTGCGCATCGGCATATGCCGGGACGATTCAATCCGACAGATGTCCCATTCCCACGGCTCGCGTACGTCGAGGAGAATCGGGCGGGGTCGCGACGTGTCATCAAGCCAAGCCTTGAGTTCGGCGGCGGAAAGGTTTGTCATGTTCAGAAGGAAAAGCGCGCTGGTTCGCGCGCATTGCGAAGCGGTGCGAGCACCGTCTCGAACAGATCGATCGCATTGAATGAATCCCCAGCCAGGCGCGTAATCAGACGGGCTGACATGACCGGAGCCTCTCCGACAACCGCGAACAAGCGGCCGCCTTCAACCAGGCCATTCAACAATTCGTCGGACAATATGGGCACCGATCCGCTTAAGACGATGACCTCGAACCCACGCGGATCTGCCCAGCCCCTGGCTCCGTCACCCAGCGCCAAGCGGACGTTAAGAATCCCCGCGCGCCGAAGATTGCTCTCTGCCATCTCTTTCAGAAGCGGATTGATTTCGACTGATACGACCTCACTCGCGCGGGATGCCAGCAGGGCCGCCATGTAACCCGAGCCGGTTCCTACCTCGAGAACGCGATCCCCAGGTTTGGGCGCCACTTCCTGCAGGATGCGGGCCTCGACTTTCGGCGGAAGCATTTTCTCGCCTGGATTGCGGCCGACCGTCAATGGCAACTCGAGGTCCGAAAACGCAAGAAGTCGATGCGTCGGCGGAACGAATTCCTCGCGCCGAACCACATACAGCAAGTCGAGTACACCCGGGTCAAGCACTTCCCATGTGCGAATCTGTTGCTCGACCATGTTGAAACGGGCGCGTTCAATATCCATAGAAGCGAACTGTTCTGATTGGTGAGTGCCGGATGATTCGCTGGCCAATCAAAAATTGTATCACCCGTGCGGGGGTCGAACGCGAAACCATGCCGCATACAGCGCCGGCAGGAAGAGTAGCGTCAAAGCCGTTGCGACGATGAGCCCACCCATCACGGCGACCGCCATTGGCCCGAAAAACGCGCTGCGCGACAAAGGCACCATGGCGATTACCGCCGCAAGCGCGGTGAGAACAATCGGACGCAGCCTTCGCACGGTCGCCTCGATGGTCGCGTCCCAGGCCGTGCGACCCGCGATGATGTCCTGATCGATCTGGTCGACGAGGATCACTGAATTTCGCATGATCATTCCCGTGAGTGCAATGGTGCCCAGCATGGCCACGAAGCCGAATGGCTGATTGAAAGCGAGAAGGAAAGCGGTCACGCCGATCAAGCCGAGCGGCGCGGTCAGCACCACGAGAATGACGCGCTGGAAGCTCTTGAGTTGGATCATGAGTACCGTCAGCACCACCGCGATGAAGAGCGGCACACCCGCCGCGACCGAGGCCTGCCCGCGATTCGCGTCTTCGACGGCGCCCCCGACGTCGATGCGGTAGCCGAACGGCAACGCGGCGCGAATCGGTGCCAGCAGAGGGTTGATTTGGCCGGTCACCGTGGGTGCCTGGACATTCCCGTAGACGTTGGCACGCACCGTAATGGTTGGCAGCCGGTCGCGCCGCCAGATCACCCCGTCCTCCATCTCGTAATGAATGCGCGCGATTTGTGCAAGCGGGACGCTCTTGCCGGCGCGGGTTGGTACCGACAATTCACTCAACAAGGAAAGTCGAATCCGTTCTGTCGGGGCGCCGCGCAGCAACACATCGATCGACTGATCGCGTTCGCGGTACTGGGTTACCGCCACACCGTTCAACGCGGTATTGAGAAATCCGGCGAGGTCTTGCGAAGACACGCCGAGCAACCGCGCTTTCGCCTGATCGATCTCCAGGCGAATGACCTTGGTCTGCTCGTCCCAGTCGAATTGAACATTCGCGAGATGCGGGTTACTTCGCATGATGGCGGCGATTTTCTCTGCGAAGACTCGAATGGTCGGAATGTCCGGACCCGAGATCCGAAACTGCACCGGAAATCCAACCGGCGGTCCGTTTTCGAGTCGATTGATGGAAGCGCGAAGTTCCGGAAAGTCCTCGTCGAAAAGTCGAATGAGGCGTCCGCGCAGCGCTTCCCGTTCGATCGTTCCCTTGGTGAGAATCACGAATTGCGCAAAGTTCGGGCTCGGCTGCTGCTGATCGAGGGGCAGGTAGAACCGGGGACTTCCGGTTCCCACATAGGCGACGAAATTCTCAATGCCCGGCTCGTTGCGCAGGACGGCTTCCAGACGTTTGACGGTTGCGTCGGTCGCCCAGTATGAAGCCCCCTGATTGAGTCGCAGGTCGACGAGGAGCTCGGGACGGGTGGAATTCGGGAAGAACTGTTGTTGAATGAATCGGAACCCGAACAATGAAAGCCCGAAAATCGCGATCGTCGTGACGATCACCACCCAGCGGTGGCGCACACACCAGATCAGCAGCGAGCGGAATGCCCGGAAGAATCGTGTCTGATAGATGGCATCGTCTGTATCGGAGTGGGATGGTTTCGGTGATTGGTTCGACTTGAGTCCGAGCAGGCGCCGTAGCCGCACTTGCCATGGCGGTAACGACTGCCCGCTTTGCCCGGCTGGATCCGGAAGCAATTTGTAGCCGAGGTATGGAATGAAAACCACCGCGGCCAACCATGACAGCAGCAGTGCCATGATATTCACCTGAAAGATGGAGCGCGTGTATTCGCCCGTCGCCGATTGCGCGGTGGCGATCGGCAGAAATCCGGCCGCCGTGACCAGCGTGCCGGTAAGCATGGGCATCGCGGTGCTGGCGTAGGCAAAGCTTGCGGCGCGCGTACGATCCCAGCCTTGCTCCATCTTGCGCGCCATCATCTCGACCGCGATGATCGCATCATCAACCAGGAGCCCAAGCGCAAGAACAAGCGCGCCGAGCGAAATCTTATGCAGGCCGACATCGAAAACGTGCATGAGGAGAAAGGTCGCCGCGAGGACGAGCGGAATCGACAGCGCAACGACCACACCGGTACGCAGACCGAGCGACAGAAAACTTACGATCAACACGATCACGATCGCTTCGGCAAGCGAGCGCACGAATTCATTGATCGATCGCTGCACGGCCAACGGTTGATTGGACACTTCCGCAAGCTCGAGGCCGACCGGCAGCTCGGAGCGGATGCGCGCGACAGCTTGGCCGAGATTTTCACCGAGCGTGATGATGTCGCCGCCTTTTGCCATGGACACGCCGATCCCAAAGGCATCCTCGCCCTGAAAGCGCATTGTTGATTGCGGTGGATCGACGTATCCGCGATGAATATCCGCGACATCCGCGAGGCGAAAAACACGTCCGCCCGCGCGAATATTGGTCTCCCGGATCGATTCGATTGAATCGAAGTCGCCCGAAGGTCGAAGGAAAATGCGATCCGTGGCGGTGTGAAATGCCCCCGACGCGGCGATCGCATTCTGTGCAGCGAGTGCGCTGGTGATCGTTTGTACATCGATACCCAGCGTCGCGAGTTTCATGCTGGAGAACTCGATGAACACGCGCTCGTCCTGCTCGCCGAAGAACTCGACTTTCGCGACATCTGGAATTCTCAAGACTTCGGCCCGCACGCGCTCGGCGTATCGTTTTAGATCGGCATGGGCAAAGCCCTGTCCTCGCAGAGCATAGACGTTGCCGTACACGTCGCCGAACTCGTCGTTGAAGAAAGGGCCCTGAATGCCGTTCGGCAGTTGCCCGCGAATGTCGCCGATCTTCTTTCGTAGCTGGTACCAGACAGCTTGCACTTCGGAAGGGGGCGCTGAATCCTTTACGAAGAAGAAAACAACCGACTCGCCCGGCTTCGAGAAGCTCATCACCCGATCAACGTGCGGCGCCTCCTGAACCTTCTTTTCGATCTTGTCGGTGACCTGCTGTTCCATCTCGCGGGCAGTGGCCCCAGGCCACAATGTGCGAATCAGCATGATCTTGAACGTGAAGGGCGGATCCTCCGACTGACCAAGCTTCGTGTACGACATCGCGCCGACGACCGCCAGCGCCACCATGATGTAGAGCACGAGAGAGCGATGCCTAAGTGCCCACTCCGAAAGATTGAATCGGGACATGATTGAGGCCGTTGTCGTGGTTGAGGCCTTCCTGTGGCCAGCGTCTAGCGTCTAGTTAGCCTGCGATTTCGGGCTCTCGGATATCGTCCGGACCACTGTCTGGCGCGCGGCGGGCGCATCCACGGCGATCGAGGAAGGCGACGATTCGGTTCTGCCAGGTTGGGCGCTGGTGCCAACGAAGCTCTTCAGCTCCGATTCGCTGGCGAGTCGCACCGTTTGGGCTTCTCGGAGCTTTTGCACGCCGACCACAACGACGCGTTCACCGTCTTCCAGACCTTGGGCGATTACGGCACCATTCTCTCGATATCCGACCACCGTCACACTGCGCGAGGCCACCTGCTGGCTCGTCGGGTCAACGACCCACACCACGGGTTTGCCTTCCCGATCCCCAACGGCGGTGAGTGGTACGACAATCCTTGAAATTGTCGGATCTCCACCGACGACGACATTAGCGGTGACGCCGAGGCTCACCGCGTCATCGGCGTTGATGACGCGGATTCTGGCCGCGAACGTGCGCGTCGTCGCGTCGGCGCTCGGCGCGATCTCGCGGACCTGTCCCGCGTAACGCCGACTCGGGTCGGACCAAAGTGTGATGGCCAAGGCGCTGGCCTTGCGCAAGTCTGCGACGCGGCCTTCCGGCACACTGATGAGCACTTCCTTCTCATTTTGGCGCGCGATGCGAATCACGGATTGGCCTGGCGCGACCACTTGGCCGGGTTCGATATTGGCGAGCGTGATGACGCCATCGGTGTCTGCGATCAAGCTTGCGTAGCTTGTTTGATTGGTCGATACCGCAAGCTGTGCTTTGTTCTGGCGTAATTTCGCTTCCGCGGCGTCGAACGCCTGCTTCTTCTGATCCAGCACTGCCTGGCTCACGAAATTCTTTTCGCGGAGCGCCTGATAGCGTTCCAGCTCCGCGCGCGCCCAGGTGACCTCCGTGTCCGCGACGGCCGTTTGCGCTCGCGCGCTTTCGCCTTGGAGCTGCACGTCTTGGGGATCGAGCCGCGCCAGAAGCTGTCCCTTGCGCACGACCGAACCGACCTCAACATTGCGTGACACGACTTTGCCGCCGATACGAAACGCAAGATCGTTCTCATGACGGGCACGGATCTCGCCCGCGTAGACCGCGGTTGCACCATCCGGCGTCGCATGAACGACTCGGCTCAATACGGGGCGTGGAAGTTCTTGCGGAACTTCAGGCTTTGAGCAGCCAAACGCCAGGGCGGCGATCGCGATGGTGAGGAGCGAGTAAGGGAGGCGTGATTGATTGACAGTGACCATGGCAAGCTCGCAAGAGATAGGGATCGAAAATCAGCTATTCAATGACTGGGGACGTATCGCCGGATCAACCCGGTGGCAAAGGCGCGCGCAATCCGGCCAACGCGATGTCCAGATGTGTTTCGATGTAAGTATTGGGATCGCGGTTTTCGCGGCCGCAGAAATCCACGGAATGGCGCGAGACCGCGAGCATCACGACCGGAGCAATCAATACATGGGCGGCGTGGTCCACATTCACCGGGCGAAATTCCCCGGTCCGAATGCCGCGGTCGATCGCATTGCGTACGAGCGCCGATGCGCGCTTGACCACGGCCTCATAGTAGAAATCAGCAATCTCCGGGAAGTTCTTTGCTTCCGCCAGCATGAGCTTTGGTATCCCGCCGGCTGGGCCTGAAAGCACTACGTTCCACATTCCGAACGTGAATTTTCGGAGAAGCTCGCTCGCGCTCCCCTCGAAGCGCGCGATGAGTTGCTCCGCCTCGTCGAGCGCCGGAACAATCGCCCCGCGGACGACTTCCTTGAACAGGGCATCCTTGCTGTCGAAATAAAGATACAAAGTGCCCTTGCTGACCCCGGCGCGCGCGGCGACGTCATCGAGACGCGTGGCGGCGAATCCCTTGTCGATAAAAACTTCGAGCGCCGCTTGGGCGAGTTCACTCGGGCGCGCGTCCTTTCGGCGCTCCCAGCGGGGGAGGGATTTGGTCGATTCGGCGCTCACTTGGAGGGATCTTTGTTAGGGTAAATAACTAACTGGTCGGTAATATATATAATAAATGACCAACTAGTCAACAAAGTTTACTGGCGCTGAGAGATGGCTCCGGCCGCCCGACCCGCGAACGGAAAAGGAACCTGCGCGACATCGCGCCGGGCGACGATTCCGCGAGAACAAAGCAGTTCGCGTCCCCCGTCCGCGTGCGCATTCGCTCATGGATCGATTCGTTGCGGGATAGTATGCGGTCGTCGCCGCGCTGGGTCCCCGTAGCGATCTATTCGCGAAAGAGTTCGCAACCCTCGGAATCGAGGACGACGCCCTCAATCTTCGTGCCGCCGAGGTCAACGCGGAAGCGATGCGCGGATCCTGGACGCTCTTTCAGTTTGGATCTCTTGAAAGTCAGTCTTTGCGCCGCTCGATTGAAATGTCAGCGCCACTATCCAATTGAACCGGATGATTGCTCCAATGGGCTTGTCAGAGCGACTTCGCGCGGTAGTAAAACCTCCTAGGCGCTGGTTGTTTCTCGCGATGATGTGGAGCGCGTCCGCGTGCGCGCTGATTCCGCGCGCCGATTGGGCGTCGCTTGGCTCTGCAATCCGGTCACGTTATCCCGAAGTTCAACACATCACGACGAGCGAACTCGCATCGCGGATTGAGCGTCAATCCCCGATTCTCCTGGATGTCCGAACCGCGGATGAATTTGCGATCAGCCATCTACCCGATGCGCGCCACGCCCCGAATGATTCGGCAGTACGCGCTCTTCTGAAGGGAATCGAGGCCGATCGATCAATCGTCGTTTATTGCGCGGTTGGCTATCGGTCGGCGCGAACCACGGATCTTCTCAGGCGCTTGGGGTACGTCAACGCCGTCAACCTCGAAGGATCGATTTTCGCCTGGGCGAATGAAGGCCGCCCGATAGTCCGCGGCGAGCAACGGGTGAACGAAGTCCATCCTTACAACGAACACTGGGGAAAATTACTGGACCGGAGACGCTGGGCATCGCAGTGGCGCGCGCAGTAGCGTCATCTGGTCATCTGGTCATCTGTTTATTTGGGAAGTCGTTGATCCCTGAACTGCAACGGCGGCCGTGCGTTGCACACTGGCCGGTCAATTCATTCTGAGCGCGCGACGCTCAAGCGCGAAATCGACTATCTGATTTGGTTGATCGGTGGGGAATGACGCTCGACACGCTGGCGAAGTTTCAGGCCGGCAAGATTCCAGTCAAAACGAGAAGCGCAACCGCTACGACAAGAGCCAAGATCAACTTCGTATCGAACAGGCTATCCATCGAGCCACCTCACCGACAATCGGCGTGACATCACACCGGATGCCTGCAGTGTAGTCCGCGAATTCGCAGGTGGACTGTTAACTCAAGTGTCGTCGTGATTCGGACGTGAGCGTTATCACGGGAGCCCACTACGCCGAACAATTTAGGCCGAATGGGAACCTGGGACCTGACCCGGCACCGGGTCCGAATCGATCTAGGCGATGACCGGAACAAGCGCTAGTCCGAATCCGATCGCCGCCACCGTAAGGAAAAAAGCGCGAATGAGCGCGACGCCCAATACTATTCGTGTCGGATCTCGGTGCATCACGGACATTCCCCCTACAAGCACTACATTGAATTGAGGCCTGGCCGAGACGAATATCTACGCGCGGAACGTATCGCAGATGAGTCAAGCGAACGGCTGTCCTACGAATATCATGCCTAGTCCGACCGAGGAGAAACATGGCAGTCACAAGTTGTACTAGCGATGTACGAGTGGTCGCGCAACCACTCCTTTCTAACGGTCATCTTGGACCATCGTTTTGGAAAGAGCCTAGAAACGGGTGATTGCAGCGCGCCCAAACGAACGACCAAAATCCAATGCCGGTTGTTCCCGCGAATCACGATCTCAGTCTCGATCGGTCTTCGACGCATTCGGCCGCAGCTACGGGCGTGCCGCCCTTCGATCGCGCATCACATTCCGCCGCCGCGACAAATCACCGTCGACATCAAAATCCGTATAGTCGAGCGGGATTGTCAACGAGAATTTTCTGCCGCGTAGCAGCATCCGGAATTATGAGCGGTATCAAATCGACCAGACGACCGTCGTTCGGCATGTGTTGCCCGACGTTCGGATGGGGCCAGTCCGTGCCCCACAGTATCCGATCCGGCGAAGCGCCGATGAGCGCTTGTGCGAACGGCACGGCGTCAGTGAATGGCTGCCCGATCGAAGAAACGCGCTCGGCGCCGCAGATCTTTACCCACGCGTTCGCGCTTCGCATGAAATCAAGCAAGATGCGAAAAGGTTTCTGATCGAGGCCATCGGCAGCGCGCACGCGGCCCATATGATCGATGACGAATGGCAACGGCAAAGACTCGAAGACGGATCGAAGCTCAACAATATCCACGGCATCCAGATGCAAAATGAGATGCCAGCCCATTGGCCGAATGCGAGCGACGGTACGATGGAACAATGCCATGTCCGGACGGCCACCCAGGTGTTGAACGAAGTTGAAGCGCACGGCGCGGATGCCCCCCTCGTGCATGCGCTGAAAATCGGCATCGGTATACGTTTCATCGATAATCGCGGTACCGCGAAATCGGCCCTTCGAACGCGCGATGGCATCCAAGGTCACGCGCATATCGGCCCCATGACAACTTGCATGGACGATCACCGCACGGTCGATTCCCAACGATTCGTGCAACGCGCATAGCGCTTCGAACGGAGCATCGGGTGGAACGTATGCGCTTTCCTTCGCAAAGGGAAACTGCGCGGCCGGACCGAAGACATGGCAATGGGCGTCGCAGGTGCCCGCAGGCGGAATAAAACCCGGCTTGCGTGGCTTCGGATCGGGGCCGGCGATCAGCTTGGACATACGTGCAAAGGGAAGGTAGGCTTCGAGGAAGTGCTGCGGCAGGCGAGCGAGCGCCGTTGCGGGATAACCACAACGGCCCCTGATTTCTAGAATACGAGGAGCCGTGTACTGTTCAATCAGATGCCGAGTCTGAACGAGACCTTCCAGCCGATCAAGTATCAGGAGTCATCCATGCCCGTGAATAGTGCTGTCCCATTTCGGGCCGACCACGTCGGCAGTCTCTTGCGTCCGGCGTCGCTGCGTGAAGCCCGAGCAAAAGCGCAACGCGGCGAGATAAGCGCAGATGCCGCGCGCGATATTCAACGAACCGCCATTCGCGAAGTCGTCGCCAGGCAGGAATCGATCGGCCTTCGGGCCATCACCGACGGCGAGTTCAGTCGGGACTGGTGGCATGTCGACTTCCTTGCAGGATTCGATGGTGTCGAGACGTACTATGGCCCGGCCTCAAGCGGATTCGGTGGGGTTACCGAGCAGCCTGCGTTGCTCAAAGTGACGGGCAGGATCCGACGCACCAAACCGATCTTCGTGGACCATTTCAAATATCTGAAGTCGGTGACGAAGCGCACACCGAAGATGACCATCCCTGCTCCGGCGATGCTGCATCACCGTGCAGGCCGCGCCGCGGTAAGCATGGAGGCCTACCCCGATATCAATGAAATGTGGGTTGATGTATCGCGCGGATACGCCGAAGAAATCGCCGAGCTTTCGGCCGCAGGCTGCAATTATCTGCAAATCGACGATACCAGTCACGCAATGCTCTGTGACCCGAAGTTTCGAGAAGGCATTCGACACCGCGGCGACGATCCGGACAAGCTCGTCCACACCTATGGCGATGCGATCAATCGAGCATTGGCAAATCGTCCGGCCGGGCTATCGGTGACGATGCATACCTGCCGCGGAAATTTCATGAGCGCGTGGGTGGCGTCCGGCGGCTACGAGCCGGTTGCCGAAGCGGTATTCAACGGCATCAATGTCGATGCCTTCTTCCTCGAATTCGATTCCGATCGGGCTGGAGGATTCGAGCCTCTCCGGTTCGTGCCGAAGACCAAGAAAATCGTGCTTGGCCTTGTCACGACGAAGACCCCGGACCTGGAATCAAAAGACATGATCAAACGCCGCATCGACGAAGCAGCGAAGTACGTGCCTCTCGAAAATCTATGTTTGTCACCGCAGTGCGGCTTTTCCAGCACCCATCACGGCAACAAGATCACCCCGGAAATACAGTGGAAGAAGCTCGAATTGGTGGTCGACGTAGCGCGAGAGGTGTGGGGCAGCTAAGCCGAGCCGGCGCTATGCGGCCAGAAAAATATCCGCCGTTGGCTTCTTAGGCGCGTCGTAAGCGCATCGAGGCTGACATCCGGTGTGGGCCTCGGATCGCTATCACTTTGCCTGCGTCGCTTTGAGAGCGTCGAGGTCCGCGAAGACTGTTCCCAATTCGACTGCCATGACGTCGGCGGGCCGTGGAAAGGGCGCTGGTGCCGGCTCGCCCTCGTGTCGCGTCTGACCGATCGCAGAGAAGAATTTCTCCAGACCCGCCGGCAGCATCGTCCAAGCGAAGGTCAGCGGTTCGGCGCCGGTATTGGTGAATTTGTGCCGCGCGTTCGGGCCGAGGTAGAACAGCGCGCCGGGCACCATTGGATGCTCGACATCCTGGACCAACGCAACGCCTGATCCGGACAGGACAAAGATCAACTCTTCCTGTGCGGGATGCGCATGTTCACGGACGAAGCCGCCGACCGCGACGGTTTGTGTGCCCATCGCGACATTGCCCGATACCGTTTGGTCGCCGGCAAGCATCACCGTCGTATAGCCATTAGCCGGCATTGGCTGCCAATGCGAACGAGACTGGCCCGGCTGAACCGCAACGAAGACGGGATTCACCGCATCGAATTTTGCGGCCGGATGGTCTGGTGCATTCATACGCGATCTCCATATCGATCGTTGTTCGCTTCGAGCCCTTGAATTCTGACATATCTAACACGACCGCCAAAGGGCGTGGCATGCGTGGACCGAAAGCGCACATCGCGATACATCGGTATGCAACCAGCGCGACTCTTGCTTTCCCAGGCCAGCTAGATCGGGGATACATCGGCCGTTGCCGCAACCCTTGTCCAAAGCTCGATCAATCTCCGTGGGGGAAGCGTGCGCTTGATTTTCGTTCGACTCGATTGGTCGGTTCGCGTCCTCATCGTTCTGGTCACGTCATTATGGTTTGTTGCATTTGCGTCCAGGTGCGTGGCGACGACGTATTTTCACACGCTGGGTTCTCCTGGGGAGTACATCAGTCAGGGTGCAAGCAACCTGCTCGTTGATTCGACCGGATTCGCTTCCTCTTCATTCGATCGCGTGGCGATGACGGATCCAACCACAGGTGATCAATGGACCATTCGGCTCGCAATTCCCGGGGGAGGTCCACTCGTTCAGGGTGCCTACGCAGAAGCGGAATCGAACTTC
This sequence comes from Burkholderiales bacterium, assembly GCA_046160305.1. GTDB lineage: Bacteria > Pseudomonadota > Gammaproteobacteria > Burkholderiales > SG8-39 > SHXR01. Next base: position 17,717 of record JBJXGX010000406.1, on the reverse strand, counting down.
AATCAGACCTCCTTGCGTCCGGCACTAAGTGTTGAAGTAGGTGGGCGCGCCTGCAAACGTGTCTTTGGAAAGTTCGCGATCTACGAGGTTGCCTACGCTCCGAATGGGCATATTGCAGCCCTTGCCGTGGATTTTGAGCAGCGTTGCGAGCGGATCGATGCACCATTCTTGCGTGGTGTGGTTCGATTTTATAGCGGTGTTCCCCTCCAGCAGAACACGCCCATCGCGCTTGCCGGGATCCGCTCAGCGGCCACAGAAAACAGCCTCGTAATCCTTGACGGATCCGGGTCGTTCTCCATGCATTCCGAGATCGCCGGCTATCGCTGGCGGCAGCTTTCGGGGCCGCCGGTCGTGCTGGAAGGTGCAACAACTCCGCGTCCATACTTTCGCGCGCCTGGCGTTGGCGATACCGCGCAGGCGCTGCGGTTCGAGATCGAGGTTGCCGATCGTGACGGTGCTCGCTCTACGAATACGACGAGCGTCATTGTTTCGCCGCGCGATTGGCCGGTGACGCGATTGTTTCTTGCCGGGTCCGTGCTTGACCCTGTCAGCCAAGGCGAGACCGTCTTGCTGTCGTCACTCGACGCCCGGTTCACGACTTTGCGTCATTCAGACGGCTCGATACAGATCAAAATCGACGCCGGTCAATCCTGGTCGCTTCGTCTCGCGCCGCCAATGTTTGGGAGCCTGCAGACGGGGCGCTATGACAGCGCGACCAGTGCGCGCTTTTCGAATCAGTCGGCAGGCCCTGGAATTGACTTCTCGGGCATCGGGCGCACGTGTGTCCAGTCATTCGGCGGGTTTGCGATTCTCGAGATCGCGATAAGTGCGGAAGGTGAGCTGGATCGATTGGCCGTCGACTTCGAGCAACATTGTGAACATCCGGCGGCGGGCGCGCTGGTTGGCGCGATCCGCGTCAATGCATCGAGCGGAATCCCGCCCTCGGCACGTATCGATGGGCCACGCATCGTCGCAAGCGGCACGTCCGTCGCTTTGTCAGCGGCGGGGTCCTTCGATTCCGATGGCTGGTTGACGCGAAGGATATGGACACAACTGTCAGGTCCGGTGGCGACACTCACGACTTCCGACTCGGCGCTAACAGGCTTTGTTGCACCGACGAGGACCGGTGCGTCTCAGCATTTGGTATTCGCTCTCTCCGTTTCCGACAATCAAGGAAACGTCGATACGACGACTGCCGAAGTTGTGGTGTCGCCTGGTGTCGACTCGGAACAGTCATCGTCGATCCCGATTACCACGCCCGGCGTCATTACCGTGCTTCCAGAGAAAAGCGCGGCGGATTCTTCTGGTGGGAAAGAAGAAGCGAAAGGTGGAGGCGGCTGCGTTGTGAATGGATCGGGCGCCCCGGATCCAACGCTGCTAATTCTTGTCCTGCTCGCCGTTGCTCGGAGCGTGGTGGGACGTTTTTCGCGACCACGCTAGATTGGCATTGGTCACGTCCCGCAGTGTAACGACCTTACCCGCCTCGGCGCGTTGTCTGCGGTTGTTGTCGGCCCGTAGTTTGCATCGATCGTCGATTCGGAGTAGCCTCACTTTTCTGACCTGGGGGTCCGAAGCAATTGTCGCTTCGGTGAGATAGACCCTTTGAACCTGATGCGGTTCGTACCGCCGTAGGGAAGCGTCCGCAGTCCTCCCCCCGACTTGCTTCGCTCCTTGCGCCGTACCACACCAAGGAGCGTCCGAATGGCTGCCAATCCTAAGTTTCTCGCTGCGACTGCGCGCGTCGACGATGCAGCGGTAAAACCTTTGCCGGGGTCGCAAAAGATCTATGTCGAAGGCTCCCGCCCAGACGTACGCGTGCCGATGCGCGAAATCTCTCAAGACGAAACCCCTGCTTCGATGGGCGCGGAAAAAAACCCGCCGATCTACGTGTACGACACTTCGGGCCCCTACACTGATCCGCAGGCGCGAATCGACATTCGCGCGGGCCTTACCCCGCTGCGTCAGAACTGGATCCTCGAGCGCAACGACACGGAAGAGCTGGCGGGGCCTTCGTCGCAATTCGGGAAGATTCGAGCAACGGATTCGAAGCTGACCGAGCTCCGGTTTGCCGGATTGCATCGCCGGCCGCGCAAGGCGTTTCCAGGAAAAAACGTTTCGCAGATGCACTATGCGCGCCAAGGGATCGTGACGCCCGAGATGGAATACATCGCCATTCGCGAAAATATGCGTCGCGCGGAATACATCCGATCGCTGGAAAATTCCGGCCCAACCGGCAAGAAGATGGCCGCGTTGCTTGGGCGCCAACATCGCGGTGAGTCATTCGGTGCATCGATCCCTGCCGAAATTTCACCGGAGTTCGTGCGGAGCGAAGTGGCGCGTGGACGGGCCATCATTCCGGCGAACATCAATCATCCGGAAAGCGAGCCAATGATCATTGGTCGGAATTTCCTGGTGAAGATCAACGCCAATATCGGCAATTCGGCGGTCTCCTCATCGATCGGCGAAGAAGTCGAGAAGATGACCTGGTCGATCCGCTGGGGTGGCGATACCGTCATGGATCTTTCCACCGGCAAGAATATCCATGAGACGCGCGAGTGGATCGTTCGCAACTCGCCGGTTCCGATCGGAACGGTCCCGATCTATCAAGCGCTCGAAAAAGTCAACGGGAAGGCCGAGGAACTTACCTGGGAGATGTACCGCGACACGCTCATCGAGCAGTGCGAGCAGGGCGTCGACTACTTTACGATTCATGCAGGGGTCCTGCTTCGTTACGTGCCGCTCACTGCCAATCGAATGACCGGGATCGTTTCGCGCGGCGGATCAATCCTCGCGAAGTGGTGCCTCGCGCATCACAAGGAGAACTTCCTCTATACGCATTTTGAAGATATCTGCGAGATCATGAAGGCATACGACGTGTCGTTCTCGCTGGGTGATGGTCTACGGCCGGGTTCCATCTATGACGCGAATGACGAGGCGCAACTCGGCGAGTTGCGAACGCTCGGAGAGCTGACGCAGGTTGCGTGGAAGCACGATGTGCAGGTGATGATCGAAGGTCCCGGCCATGTACCGATGCAGCTCATCAAAGAGAACATGGACATCCAGTTGAAGGAATGCTTCGAGGCGCCGTTCTACACTTTGGGACCACTCACGACCGACATCGCGCCCGGCTACGACCACATTACGAGTGCCATCGGTGCGGCCCAGATCGGGTGGTACGGTACGGCAATGCTTTGCTACGTCACGCCGAAGGAGCATCTCGGCCTTCCCGACAAGAAGGACGTGAAGGACGGCATCATGGCTTACCGCATCGCCGCGCACGCCGCCGACCTTGCGAAAGGTCATCCGGGTGCGCAAATTCGGGACAACGCCCTCTCAAAGGCACGCTTCGAATTCCGTTGGGAGGATCAATTCAATTTGGGGCTCGATCCGGACACGGCCCGCGAATTCCACGACAAGACACTACCGGCCCATGGCGCCAAGATCGCGCACTTCTGCTCGATGTGCGGGCCACATTTCTGTTCGATGAAAATCACGCAAGACGTTCGCGACTATGCGCAGAAGATCGGCGTATCAAGCGAAGAGGCAATCGCAAAAGGAATGGAAGACAAGAGTCGTGAATTCAAGGAAAAGGGCGCGCAGATTTACCATCGGGCCTGACGACGGATTGGATCGCGATGCGCAAGGGCAGCTACGGCTGCCCTTTTTCGTATCCCGGATTGCCTCGTTGACGCGTTCGACGCGTATCGCGAAGTATCTGCCGATCATGCTCGCCTCCCTGCTTTCGGCGTGCAATATCGATAGCCGTTTCATCTACATGCCGCGGCCAATTAGCCATGCGGCGGCAACGCAGATTGCACAGTCATCGCCCGGCGCCGAGGAAATCGTGATGTCCTCGGCGGACGGCGTACGCCTCCATGGTTGGCTGGTCAATCATCGCGAGCAAGGCGTGAAGCCGCTCCTCATCTACTATGGCGGGAATGCCGACGAAGTATCGTGGTTGCTGGCGCACGCTTATCGGTTCCCCAAGTTCGCTTTGCTTCTTATGAACTATCGGGGTTATGGTCGGAGCGAAGGCGTGCCACGACAGGACCACCTCTTTGCCGATGCGCTCCTTGCATTCGATGCGATCGCCGCAAGATCCGAGATCAATCGGCAGCGCATCGTAGTTTGGGGACGTAGCTTGGGAACGGGCGTTGCCGCGCACGTCGCGACTGAAAGATCGGTCGCCGGAGTGATGCTTGTCTCGCCCTACGACAGCATGAGCGCACTCGCGGAACGTCACGTACCCTATCTCAAATGGCTGCTTACGCAGCCGTTCGATTCACTGAGTCTGGCGCCTCGCGTCAAGGTTCCATTGCTTGCTCTGGCCGCGACACAAGACACATTGATTCCGATCGAGCATACGCAACGCGTCGTCTCGGCATGGGGCGGACCCAAGCGGCTTGTGGCACTTCGCGAAGGGGACCACAACTCACTATCCGCATTTCCCGCGTTCTGGGACGCGATCGATGCTTTTTTGACGCAGTACGCTTGAGGCTAGGTGCCCACGACAGTAGTGTGAAACATGACCCTGCAAGGAAGGGCGCCTCTCTCAATCAAATAGCGCAAGAATTCATCCGCACGCCTAGGCATTGACGTCATGCCGGGTGATTGATCTTGAATGCGTTACAGCCGCCACACGCAGAAACCGCGTGCGGTGAGTGCCGGCGCATCCGCTTGCGCCTTAACGTCAGAGAACACGCCGCCCGAAACAAGTTTTTCAACGATGGTTGCCACGTCGAATGACTTGAACTCGTGATGGGCAACAGCTCCGATGACGGCGTGGGCTTTGGGAAGTTCCTCCCAGCGCTTCAGCTTGACGCCGTATTCATGTCCGGCTTCGGCGGTGTCCGCGATCGGGTCGTGTACATGCACGGTAGCGCCGTACGACTCGATTTCGCGAATGACATCGATGACGCGAGAATTCCGAAGGTCGGGGCAGTTTTCTTTGAATGTGAGTCCTAGGACGATGACATCGGAGCCACGCACCGGAAAACCTGCTTTGATCATCAGCTTTACGGTTTCATCCGCGACGTATTTGCCCATGCCGTCGTTGATTCTGCGGCCGGCGAGGATCACTTGGGGGTGATAGCCCAACATATCCGCCTTATGCGTCAGGTAGTACGGATCGACGCCAATGCAGTGACCGCCGACCAAACCGGGCCGAAACGGCAGAAAATTCCACTTCGTCCCGGCCGCTTTCAAGACTTCAAGCGTATCGATGCCGATCCTGTGGAATATCAGTGAGAGTTCGTTCATCAGCGCGATATTGAGATCCCGCTGGGTGTTCTCGATCACCTTCGCTGCTTCGGCGACTTTGATGCTCGATGCACGGTAGACGCCGGCGCTAATGATGCTCCCGTAGACTTCCGCGACCCGATCCAAGGTTGAGGGGGAGTCACCCGATACGACCTTGACGATTCGCGTAAGGGTATGTTCCTTGTCCCCCGGGTTGATCCGTTCCGGCGAGTACCCCACGAAAAAATCCTGCTTCCATTTCATGCCCGAGTGCTTTTCAATGACTGGAATGCAGACCTCTTCGGTCGCGCCGGGATAGACCGTCGACTCGAATACAACGATCGCGCCTCGCTTGAGATTGCGGCCGACCGCTGCGCTCGCGCCAATTAGCGGGCCGAAATCCGGTTGATGGGCGCCATCGACCGGCGTGGGAACGGCAACAACGATGAAGTCCGCCTCGCGGAGATCGGCAGGGTCGGTTGTTACTTCAAGCAGATGAGCGGAACGGAGGGCCTCGGTTGACACCTCTCCCGTCGGATCAACATGCCGACGGTACGCCGCAATCTTCTCAGTCGAGAGATCGAAACCAATGGTCCGATGTTTCTTGCCAAATTCGACGGCTAGCGGCAGCCCGACGTAGCCAAGTCCGATCACAGCAAGAATGGGCATCTTGAGTTCTCCTCGAGGGGAAGATTGGAGTTCTGGAACATTCCATGCATCGGGTTCCTTGGTCCTGATTGCATGGGATCCGGTGGTTCGCGCATCGACTGGTTGATGCTAAACCCCGATCCGTGTTGCTTTAGTGCTGCTGTTCGTTAGCTCTATTGCGCACTCGTTCGGCGCTTCGGCGGCCGCGTGAGACTGCAAAATACCTCGATCGGTCCGCATCGATAAAGCGACGAATTGAAGCTATCACCCAACCTAGTTCGGGCAGGCATCGAAACGAGTTGACGATGTGACACCATCCTCATTCGCGCCATCAGGGTAAGGCCCGACGCTCGCCGGATCATTCGCTCTTGAATCAAACCGATCCTATGCGCGGTGGCCCCACCATCTGATCAATGGCGCCAAAAATGGAATTCCCCTGAGGATCGAACATTTCCAGACGGATACGATCACCCTGACGAAGAAACCGGGTCACGGGTTGACCCTGGGTAGTGCTCTCCCACGCCCGCTTCTCGGCAATGCATGCGAAGCCGGCTGAAGTGACTTTGTTCGAGACCACCCCTGAGCCGACAATGGATCCTGCCCCAAGTGGACGGGATCGGGCCGCATGGGAAATCAGTCGCAGAAAATTGAACGTCATATCCGCCCCTGCGTTGGGCCGGCCGAGTTCGTCTTCGTTGACATGTACCACGAGAGGCAGCTTGACCTTGCGCCCATCCCAGTCGTCGCCCAATTCGTCCACGGTTACGGCTACCGGGGCGAACGAAGTCCAGGTGTTGCGTGGGAGAAATTCCAGCTCGCCTTCGAGCTCGGATGAAGCGAGGTTACGGAGGCAAATGCCGTTCAAGAGCATAAAAAGTCGAATATAGCTTCCCGCTTTTTCATACTTGACGCCCATTGGCACGTCGCCGGTGACCACACCCACCTCGCCTTCCAGATCGATATCCCATTGGTCCGACTCGACGGTGATCTCATCGCGCGGTCCAACGAATCCATCGGACGCGGCCTGATGAATGACCGGCTCGGTGGTGGGTTCCTTTGGCGCATTTGCGCTGCGGGCTCTTCTCGCGCGCTCGATGTAGCTCGTGTACGCCGATCCATTGGCCCGATAGAACGCGCGTGGAAGTGGGGCGTGGAACTGGGCGAAATCGATCTGGAATGAACGGCCGGTATCGGGATTGCGATTGAGGCCGTCGTAGATTTCTTCCAGACGCGGGACGGCATAATCCCAATCATCCAGGGCGCTTTGGAGCGTCGGTGCTACATCGTAGGCAATCGATCCGAATTTGAGATCGCGCGAGACCACGCACAGGGCGCCGTCACGGGTACCGTTCTTGAAGGAGCCCAGTTTCATATTTCGATTTGAATGCCGAAGATGCTCGGACCGACGGTGGCCTGATGATAGTGCTGCCGGGCAGGAGCATCGAGTACGAAGCTGCAGGGATCGCCATCTTATCAGCTACGATTTTCTTGCCCGAGGCTGGTGTACCAAATCGGAGCGGGAAACACGTTGTCAGTCAGCGACGGGACTAGGCATTCCGATAGCTCGAATGGGTGATTCAGATCCCGCTCGCCGCGTGTAATCTGAAATCAATGGTCGCGCGTATACGCATTATTGGCGGCGCCGGCGCATCGTAATGTAGGTGGGCGACGGAGTAGTTGAGGTCAGCAGTCAGCACCGCCATCAAGGCAGGACGCGGTGAGGTGATTCGGAAAGATCTGATCCGGAAAGAGTCCCGAGGATCGTAGGTTTCAATTTCCAATCGTTAGGCCCACATTGCAGCATTTATCGATGACGGTCATGTACAAGGGTTCCTTCAATCACGTGCTGGCAAAATTTCTGAGTGGCGAGGCGGTCGCCACCAACGAGGAGGCGAATGAGATTGAACGCGTCATTCGCCTGATGTCGTGGGAAGTGTCGACCCTGGGGAACTCTGTCAGCGTGCTGAGCCGCAGGAGCTGGTGGCCTTGGCGGCGTGGCCGCGGCGCGCGTTGAAAGTGCGCGCGCGTCGTCGCATCGAGCATCGGTTTCCTCTGCAGGGGGACTCGGACCCACCCTCGTGAAATAAGGCACGGCGCTTCGGCGCGACTAGCGTTCGAAGCTGAACTATGGCCGAACGATACCACCACGGGTGGGTCTAAAGTCTATGTCCGTGCTCAGCGCGCCTGAGCAGAACAGGGAATCAAGTCGATGAGCGAATTTACGGTCGTTGAGTCTGGTCAGCCGATTCGCGTCGCGCTGATCGGCGCTGCAAGCGGGCTCGGTGCTACGGATCAAGGATGCGCGGATGGTCCAAAGGCGCTTGTCGAGTCGAATCTGGTCGACCATCTGCGCTCGGCGGGGCTTGCGGTGGAGTGGTCGACAACCATCACCCCGCAGGCGACGCGCCATCGCGACGCACTGAGTGCGATCGGTGACTTCAACGCGCATTTGGCAAGCCAAGTCTACAAACATGTACGGGCGGGTGATTTTCCCGTTGTTGTCGGCGGCGACCATTCGTGCGCGATCGGAACGTGGAGTGGCGTTGGCCTCGCGTACGCCAGTCGTGCGCCGATCGGGTTGATCTGGATCGACGCCCACATGGACAGCCACACGCCGGCCGACTCCGAGAGCGGTGCCGTGCACGGCATGCCTCTTGCCTGCTTGCTTGGCGACGGTCCGCGGGAACTCGCATTGGTGCAGGACCCGCGCGTCCGTTTGCGGCCCGAGAACGTGTGTCTGATTGGGGCACGCAGCTTCGAGCCCGCGGAACAATGGAGACTCGCTCGCCTCGGGGTACGCGTCTATACGATGGCTGATATCGAGAAGCGCGGGCTGCGGGAGATTCTTGAAGAGGCGCATCAGATTGTGGCGCGCTCGACGGCCGGGTATGGCATTACGATCGATATCGACGCGATTGATCCTACGGATGCGCCAGGCACGGGGTCTCCAGAACCGGGGGGCATTGCCGCGGATATTCTGGTCGACGCCATTCGCGGACTCGCGATGCGGTCACGCCCGATCGCACTTGAGATCGCAGAGTTCAATCCTCATCGCGACGAGCACGGCCGGACCGCCGCCTTGATCGCGAACCTTATCGAATGTGTGGCCAGTACGGGTTCTCATGTTGGTACGCCGACGGCCATCGAGCTCGAGGACAAGTACGCGGCACCGATCTACGCACCGTTCCCGATTGTTCTGGTTCGTGGCTCGGGCGTCCACCTGTGGGACGAAGACCATACGCGTTACCTCGATATGCTGGGTGGATACTCCGCGGTGTCACTCGGCCATTCGAACCCGGAAATAGTCCGCGCCCTCGTTGCCCAAGCCAAGACGCTCGCTCTAACGTCGCGTGCCTATCGGAACGACAAACTTCCGCTGATGCTCGAACGGATTTCGGTTCTGACAGGCCTTGATCAAGTCATTCCGGCCAATACCGGACTTGAGGCGGTCGAAGCGGCCTTGAAGGCGGCGCGCAAATGGGGATATCGCGTCAAGAATATTCCTGCGGACGAAGCGGAGATTATTGCGTGCAACGGGAATTTTCACGGCCGCTCGATTGCGATCGTCGCGATGTCCTCCGACCCACAGTATCGAGAGGATTTTGGACCGTTACCGGGCGGCTTCAAACGAATTCCGTATGGGGATTCAGTGGCGCTCGAGCGTGCGATCACGCCGCGAACCGCGGCATTCCTGGTTGAGCCGATCCAAGGCGAGGGTGGAATTTGTGTGCCGCCGGCCGGATACCTTGCCCGGTGCGCCGAGATTTGCCGTCGTCACAATGTTCTGCTGATTTGCGACGAGGTGCAAACGGGCCTCGGAAGAACCGGGGCGATGTTTGCCGTAAATCATGACCGCGTGCGTCCCGATGGCCTGATTATTGGCAAGGCGCTTGGCGGCGGGCTGCTTCCTGTCTCCGCGTTCGCCGCTAACCGTGCTGTCATGTCCGCATTTCAGCCGGGTGATCATGGCAGTACATTCGGAGGCAATCCGCTGGCGGCCGCGGTAGCGCTGGCCACGCTGGAAATTCTCGAGCGGGACGATCTTCCGACCAGGGCGCTTACGCTCGGAGAATACTTTCGCGGACGGTTGCGTGAAATTCGAAGCCCGCTGATTACAGAGGTGCGTGGACAAGGGCTATTGATCGGAATAGAAATCGAGCCGAGAATCGCGACCGCGCGCGCAGTATGCGAAGCGCTTCAACGATTTGGAATTCTCAGCAAGGACACGCACGGTACGGTTGTTCGATTTGCACCGCCCCTCATCATCACGAAAGAAGAGATCGATTGGGCGATCGAGCGCATTGCGCGCGCGCTCACCGAAGCGGGGCGCGGATTCAAACAGGCGGCGTAAAGGTGAAGCAGCGAAGCGCTTCGCCCCTTCTTTCCAGCGCTTCGGCGAGACCGCAGGCTTCGGTCAGAGCGTAGCCGCGGAGGCCGGTGATTCGTCAAAGTCTTAGGAGGCGTCTCGCGTTGCCTTCGAGAATCATGCTTTTCTGCTCGGGCGACCAAGTTGGGTGATCGGTAACGATCTCTACCGGCCGCTCGTAGGCAATCGGAAAGCAGAAATCGCTGCCCATCATGACCCGGTCGGCGCCGACGAGCCGGACGAGGTATTCGTGGGATTCCTGCGCATAGCCAACCGTGTCGTAGTAGAACCTCCGCAGATAGTCCTTCGGGCCCTGCTTGGCGCCCTTCAGGTCTGCGCGCACATCATATCCGCGTTGTAACCGCCACACGAGATACGGGAATGCACCGCCAGCGTGGGGCAAGCAAACGGTCAGGCCCGGATATCGATCTAGGATTCCTCCAAAAATGAGGTGCGCTGCGGCGATCGCGGTCTCGAACGGATTCCCAAGCAGATTGTGAAGGTAGAATTTTTCCAGCCTTGCGTGCCCGATCACGCCGACCGGGTGAAGGAACAGCGGGAGTCCCAGGGCTTCAATCCGCTCGAAGATTGGGAACAGCGATTCATCGGACAGCTCAAGATCGCGAACCTTCGTTGCGCAATAGACGCCGCGAATGCCGGGCAACTTCGCCGCTCGGTCGAGTTCCCGTATGGCAAGGTCCGGCGCGTGCCATGGGAGCGTACACAGTCCGAATATTCTGACTGGTTGGCGAACACTCGATTCGGCGAGGGCGTCATTGACGGCGATCGATAACTTGAGTCCGATTTCGCGGTCAGCCCATTCCACCATCGGCAACGATAACGACAGGACATGTACCTTGACGCCTTGGCGATCCATCGTCTCGATGCGCGCATCAAGATCGGTGAATCGACGTTCGAGTGGCTGCGTCAGAATATCCCCGACCTTGAGCATGGGCCCTTTTCCGTCGACCATCCGCGATTCGGCGCCCAAGCGACCGCCTTCGTTACGGATGATTCGCAAATACGATTCCGGATAGAAGTGCGCGTGAATATCAATGGGGCCGGAAACGTGGTCGTGCGCCATTCGGGCGCTCCTCGGTGTTCAGTCAAAGGGGATCGCGCGAGTCGTTCGCGCGGAGACGACCGAGGATAGCATCAAGCTATGCGCGCGCCAGAAATGCGCACGACGGTGATGTGTTGCTAAATGCCCCTCACGCGGGGGCCCTCAAAGGCACTCGTCGGCGGGGTCTGCCTGCGGCGCAACGCTATGCCCCAACACCTGCGCGTGCAAATGACGCAGGTGCGGGTCGTCCACGCCGTGCTGGCGCAGGCCCTCGATGGTGTGCAACAGATAGTCGCGCGAAGAGCCTAATCCGCCCACCGCGGTGGCAAGGGCGTGCACCATTTCATCGAGCGAAAGTTTGCCCGCGTAGTTTGGATGCTTGCGGTTGATGATAAAGGCCACGGCTCTGACCTCCTCGGTACCGACACGCACCGAGATCCACCGCGGACTGTACGAGGCCGCCAGCATCTCGCGACGCCAAAGAAGGCGCAACTCCTCGCGGGCAACCGCCCTATCCAGGCGGTATGCGACACCGCGGCAGCAGCCGCCACGATCTAGGCCCAAGACGAGTCCGGGTCGATCCGGCGAACCGCGCCCGGTTCGGGACCATAGACAAAAGCGGCGATGATAGCCATGCAAGGTCGCGGCTTCACGGTCTGCGTAGTGCAGGAGTGGATTCCAGATCAAGGACCCGTACCCGAATACCCAAGGATCCCCGGGGCCGAATGTTGCCAGCATCGCATCAACGGACGCATCAAGCTCAGGATCCGTCAGCACGCGATAGCTGACGCCCGACGAGCGCCAAAGTTCTCTCATCAGCCCGTTCTGCAATGATTCGCGGGTAAGGACCATTGTTCTTTCGATTCAGAGCACAAATATTATCGGCTCTATCGGGTAACGCCAACACCCCTTCGGAACGGTTCGATTCGCGGAAAGGTTGACATTGGTCCACCGGTCATGAGGGAATGCACGTTAAGTCGGACGCCGGCCCACGTCAAGGCAGGGCGGGAATCGGCATCCCGGTCGGTTGGATCGGGGGCGTGTTTGCGATTGCGAGGAGGTCGGTACATGATTCGCGTGCGGGACTGCAATTGGATTGGATCGGGAACGCGAAACTTGATTGCGGTGATGACCTTGGCGGCTGCCGCCAACGCATTTGGGCAGTCCAATCCGGTCGAGGTATTCGAAGAACGATGGCTTGCCGAAACAGCGACCGATCTGAATCGCTCGTTGCCCAAACAAGTCGATGCGGAAACGCGCCTGGAAGGTGTGACTGCTGGTCCAGGAAGGCGCCTGAACTACCAATACACCCTGATTAGCCGCACCGCGTCCAGCATGGATATCGAGTCATTCAACGCCAACATGCAGCCGTTGCTTCGAACCTCCATCTGCGGAAAGGGCGGGATGCAGGCGTTGATCAAGAACGGCGTAACGCTCTCGTATAACTACCGAGGCCGCGACGGGAAGTTCGTCTCGATGATCGAAATCCTGCCGCAGCATTGCGGCTAGCCCGTGGATGACCGGGCTCATGCGCACACTGGCGCGATGAGCCGGCACGGGATTTGGATCAGTCGTTTGGAGGCACCGTCGCTATCTGCTGCCCACCCCCCAAATGCTGCGAATGACGTTATGCGGCTTTGGCGGTTGCGGGCGCTGGTGAATGCAATCGCGCCAGCAATTCCACCTGTTTCTTTTTCGCCGCATCGAGGTGGCGTCGCTTCACATGGCCAAAGCCTCGGATCATTTCCGGGACCGAGGCAATGTCAACGGCAATCTTGTGATTGTCGCGATCGAGTCTCCCGACCACGTCGGTCAACGTCCGCGCGTACTCGCCAATGAGGTCGCGTTCCATTCTTCGCTCCTCGCTCCGCCCGAACAGATCAAACGGCGTGCCACGAAGGAATTTGAATTTTGCCAAGAGACCGAACGCCCCCATCATCCACGCCCCATAGACCGATTTTTTTGCGAATCCCGTTACCGGATCTGCCTTGTTGAAGATGGGCGGCGCAAGATGGAACTTGAGCTTGAAGTCGCCTTCGAACGCAGATTCGAGTTTTTGCTTGAACTCGCCGGTGGTGTAGAGCCGCGCGACCTCGTATTCGTCTTTGTAGGCCATCAGCTTGAAGTAGTAACGCGCGACCGCCTCGGTGAGCGCCGTGGTGCCAGGCGTCTTGGCCGCCTCCGCCTTTCGCACCTGCTCGACCAACGCGCGATATTGTTCGGCGTACTTTGCGTCCTGGTAGTCGGTCAGGAACTGCACCCGTCGGCTGATCGTCTCGTCGAGCGTTCGGGATGGCGCCTGTGCAATTGGCACGATGGTGGCTGGCGTCGCCGCCCGTTCCACGAGCGGCGTGTCGATCGCTGCCCGCCGACCCCAGACGAACGCTTTCTTGTTTTGTTCGACGGCGACCGCGTTCAACTCGATCGCGCGCTCGATTGCCGAGCCCGCGAGCGGGATCATGCCCTTCTGGTACGCGTAGCCGAGCATGAAGAGATTGGTCGCGATCGCATCGCCCATCAGCGCCGTTGCCAGACGCGTGCCATCGACGAACCAAGCGCGATCGGAACCGGCGGCATCGCTCAACGTGGATTGCATCCGGTCGAGTGGAAACTGCCAGTCGGGTTGGTGCGTGAAATCCGCGGTTGGTACACGGGCGCTGTTCGCGACAATGCGGCTTTTGCCCGAGGTGATCTTGCTGAGCGCCTCCGGGCCGCATGCAACCACGATGTCGCAGCCCACCACGGCGTCGGCACGCCCCGTCCCGATTCGTGCGCCGTGCAATTGATCCGGCGAATCCGCGATCCGGATATGCGACAGGACGGCGCCATTTTTTTGCGCGAGGCCGGCCATGTCGAGCACCGTGACACCCTTGCCTTGCAGGTGCGCCGCCACGCCCAAGAGTTGCCCGATCGTCACCACTCCGGTACCGCCGATGCCGGTCACCAATATGCCGTAAGGCTCGGTGGTCGAAGGAAGCGTCGGCTCAGGCAGCGTTCCGAAATCGTCGCCGATACCCGCGAGGGCTTTTCCACGGCGAGGTCGGCCGCCTTCCACCGTGACGAAGCTCGGGCAGAAGCCCTTCACGCATGAGAAGTCCTTATTGCATGACGATTGATTGATGATCCGCTTGCGCCCGAACTCAGTCTCGAGCGGTTCAACGGATACACAGTTCGACGCTTCGCCGCAATCGCCGCAACCTTCGCAGACAGCGTCGTTGATGAAAATGCGCTGGCTCGGATCGGGCAACGTTCCGCGCTTGCGACGGCGCCGTTTCTCTGCCGCGCATGTTTGGTCGTAAATCAGCACCGATACACCGGGATGCTCACGCAGCTCACGCTGCACGCGATCAAGTTCGTCGCGATGAAAGACCGGCGTTCCAGGGGCAAGGTCGGTGACGCTCTTGTAGTTGTCCGGATAGTCGGTGACGACGACAATCTTATCGACCCCTTCGGCCGCGACCTGCCGGCTGATCATCGCAGGCGTAAGCGGGCCATCATGGGCCTGCCCACCGGTCATCGCGACCGCATCGTTGAACAAAATCTTATAGGTGATCGGCGCCTTGGCGGCGACCGCGAACCGAATCGCAAGCAACCCGGAATGAAAGTACGTGCCGTCGCCGAGATTGGCGAACACATGCTTGGTCTCGGTGAACGGGAACTGCCCGCACCATGCAACGCCTTCACCGCCCATGTGGCTGAAGGTTGCGGTGTTGCGATCCGGCATCCACTGGGCCATGTAGTGGCACCCGATGCCGGCAAGCGCGCGGCTACCTTCGGGAACGCGCGTGGAACTATTGTGCGGGCACCCGGAGCAGAAATAAGGAATCCGTGAGATCGGGATGATCTGTCCGGGCTTCTTGAGGGCGGCCTCTTTCGCGTCGATGAATGCCAAACGCGCCTTGATCCGATCCGACGTATGGAAACGCGCGATTCGATCGGCGATGACGCGTGCCACCATGACGGCAGTGAATTCACCGGTCGTGGGTAGCAGCATGTTGGACTGCGGAACATCCCATTCGCCGTGAGAGTCGAACTTTCCAACGATGCGCGGCCGCGCGCTGTCCGGCAGGTTGTACAACTGCTCCTTGAGTTGATACTCGACCAGTTGACGTTTTTCCTCGATGACGATGACTTCCTCGATGCCTTTACAGAACTCGGCGATGCGGGTGGGCTCGAGCGGCCAGGGCATGCCGACCTTGAAAAGTCGAATGCCGATGCGACCGGCCTCCGCTTCATCAATGCCAAGGTCATCGAGTGCTTGCCGGACGTCGTTGTACGCCTTGCCCGTGGTTACGATGCCAAGGCGCGCGTTACGCGTTGGCCAGATCGTTTGATCGATCGCGTTCGCGCGCGCATACGCCATCACCGCGAAGAGCTTCTGGTGATAGAGGCGCTGCTCCTGCTCGACGAAACCGAGAAATTCGGGCCAGCGAATGTTCAGGCCGGCCGTGGGCATATCGAAATCCTGCGGAATGACGATTTTCACGCGGTCGGGATCGATTTCGACCGCCGCAGATCCTTCAACGACGTCGGTCACGCATTTGAATCCGACCCAGCATCCGGAATAACGGCTCATGGCAAATCCATGCAAGCCGAAGTCGATGTATTCCTGGACGTTCGACGGCGAGAGCACCGGGATGCCGACCGCTTTGAAGATGAAATCGGACTGGGCAGCCTGGGTCGAGGATTTCGCCCCGTGATCATCGCCGGCCAGACACAGCACACCGCCGTACTTCGAGGTGCCCGCGGCATTGCCATGGCGAAACACATCGCCGGATCGATCCACCCCGGGACCCTTCCCGTACCAGATGCCGAATACGCCGTCGTATTTCGAGCCAGGGAACAGATTGAGTTGTTGCGAGCCCCAGACGGCCGTCGCGGCCAGGTCTTCGTTTACACCGGGCTGGAATTTAATGTGATGCTTTTCGAGATGCGCCCGGGCCCGCGCCAACGACTGGTCGTATCCGCCGAGCGGGGATCCGCGATACCCCGATATGTAGCAGGCCGTGTTGAGGCCGGCCGCACGATCGCGTTCGCGTTGCAACATCGGCAGGCGGATCAGTGCCTGGGTGCCGGTCAAATAGACACGCCCTCGTTCGAGCGTGTACTTGTCCTCCAGGGATACGTTGGCCAGAGCCTGGAGGGCGATGGGTGCGTTCATGGAACCGTGGCTCCTAGCGGAAAGGGAGGGCGAGAAGTATCCAGTGGTGGGCGCACGAGGCCCGAATGCCGTAATCGGCAATCGCATTGACACAACGGCGCCTGCGTCGCGATGCGCTCTTTGCTCACGGTTTCATTCTATCTCCACTCCGGACCGCAGGCGGCGGATCACGACACATCCGCGAACACATACTCAGCGAAAATCGATCGAGGAAGCCGCGGGGCAGCAATGATCGGAGCGTGTCTTCGATGGCCGTGTCATCCAAACTGTGGTTGGCGCTCGGTCATTCCAGGAGCCATTCACGCATCGCTTTATTGACGACATCAGGCTGCTCTAAGGTGCTCAAATGCCCGCAGCGCTCGACGATGCGAAGCCGTGCCCCATGGATTCCAGCAGCCATCTCTTCATGGCGATCAAGCGGCGTCATTGCGTCGTCACGGCCGCAGAGGACCAAGGTTGGGCACTGGATCCGGGGCAAGTCCGGGCGACTGTCGACCCGGCTCAGGACTGCGCGCTGTTGCCGGATAAACCCGTGACTGCCCGTCTTGCGCGCCATGGTCTTCACTGTGGCGATAAGCGCCGGGTCCGACAATCGGTCGGCATGGACCAGTAGCGGCAACAGCACCGAGGCGACGCCGATGAATCGACCGCGAGCGGCCATTTCGATCAGGCCGAGTCGTCGTTCCGCCTGCGAAGGCGTGTCGGACCGCGCACTCGTATCGAACAGTCCCAGGCGCAGAACACGTTCTGGTGCCTGACGCCAAATTTCAAATGCGATGTAGCCGCCCATTGAAAGGCCGGCCAAAGCGAATCGGTCGAACGGTGCGTCGGACAAAATGTCGGCAGCGACGCCTGCCAACGTCTCCGATCGCGTGTGGTCCGCGATCCAGGTATCGGCGACATCGCCGAGCCCGGCTACCTGCGGCTGCCATAGCAATGCATCACACAGCAACCCGGGTACGAGCACGAGCGGCATATTCATTTTTGGGTGACGCCACGCGCCACGCGGTGACTCGCGCATCGCGCGTCGCATGCAAATTTTGGATGGCTCATCAAAACGCTGATTGCGATAAAAGGATAAGCGCGCTCGATCGGGACGCCTCTATTGTCAAGGGCCGATATCCCCATTTGGTTTGACAAGCGAAGCAAAGGCCATAATAATTAAGAGTTTCGCCAACCGGAGGGGTTCCCGAGCGGTCAAAGGGATCAGACTGTAAATCTGACGGCTCTGCCTTCGAAGG
>JBJXGX010000405.1:0-26716 GCA_046160305.1 Burkholderiales bacterium | reverse complement strand
CGTCTGCGCGCTCTGCCGCGCAGACGCCTAGCGGCTGACCATGCCGATTCTTCCCCTCATTGTGATGCCGTGGTCGCGTGTAGTTGCGATCGTTATCGCGTTCGCCTGCGCTTGCGATGCGATCGCGACCAACCCTTCGAGCGAAAAGCCTTCACCACCGGCGGCGCAAAGCGTTTCCCCCTCGAGCAGTGGTCCCCCGGTCGCTGGCGTACGGAGTAAGTCGTGGTGGACCGCCGCGGCGAGAGTATTGGCCGGCATGGACGCGCCGGTGCCAGACGAGCTCGTTGCCTTCGCGAAGAGACCGAGCGTCATACAGCATCGCGTCGAATTCGACCGCGCCTGGGGCCGCTTCGCACAAGAGCGGTTGAAGCCGGTCAGTGCATTCTCGGCGCGCGAGCTTGATCTGCCGCAGGCATTGGGCCCGGTCTATTATCCGTTCAGCGGTCCCGATATTCTCTACGCCTTGGCGTTGTTCCCGCAGGCGAAGGAGTACGCGCTCACGGGCCTCGAACCGGTTGGCGACGTGCCGGACCTCGCGCGATTGGACGAGGTGCAGGTCGCGAGCAGCCTCGCGCAATTGCGCCAATCGCTGAACGCCGTGCTCGCCCTCAGTTTTTTCCGCACCAATGACATGAAGGCGGAGCTCGCGCAGAACAGGTTGAGCGGTGTCACGCCGATCCTGCTCATCTTCCTCGCGCGGCAGCAGGCGGAGATCGCGGCGGTGGAGCCGTTCATTCTGGAAAAAGATGGCAATCTCAGGTTGACGACGCCCGCCTCGTTGCACAACCTCGCGTCAAGTCGCATCCCCGGCGTGCGCGTCACATTCACCATTCCGACGGATCCGCAGGAGCGCACCCTCTACTATTTCGCCGCGGACCTGAGCAACAAGGGCCTGTCGAATACGCCCCAGTACCTGCCTTGGATAGAAGGGTACGCGCCGCGCGCCACCCTGGTGAAGTCGGCCTCGTATCTCATGCACAAGAGCTATTTTTCGGCGGTGCGCTCCTTGATCCTCGATCGGAGCAACCTCGTGATGCAAGATGATTCAGGTATACCGTTTCGCCTCTTCTCCGAGCTGGTCTGGGATCGGCGCCTGCTCGGTGCCTATGCCGGCCCGATTCCCCTTTTCGCAAATTGGTTCCAGAAGGATATGAAAGAGGCCTACGACAAGGCCGCCGTGCCGATCGAGTTCGGCATTGGCTATCAGCATATGAACAAGCGCAGCAATCTGCAGGTTTTCGTGAAGCGCGCGTCCCGGACCAGTAGCTAAGCAGAGGGTGTCCCCGACCCGATCCGGCATCGGCTCGAAGGATGGCCGCTACCGATCCGTCGGTACGTATCCCGTTGCGTCGTCCGCGCCACCGGTGAAGAAATAGCGCTCGGTTTGCTCAAGCAGATACTTCCGCGCTTTCGGATCGGCGAGCGACAGACGGTTCTCGTTGATGAGGCGCGTCTGTTGTGCAACCCAGCCTTGCCAGGCTTCCTTCGATACGTTTTCCCAGATGCGTTTGCCGAGGGCACCCGGGATCGGCGCGAAATCGAGCCCTTCCGCCTCGCGCCCGAGCTTGATGCAGTTTACAGTGCGTGCCATGCTGTTCTCCGGTACGGGCCCAGCCACTAAAGTGTTTTCATGAGGATGCGCGAGCGGCGCTGAAGGTTGTAGAGCGCTTTGCGTTCGGCGGGCAGCTTATCGATCGATACCTCGCGAAACTCGCGTTCGACGAACCAATGCATCGTCCGGGTCGTCAACACGAACAGCCGTTTCATGCCGAGGCTGCGTGCATGGTCGCAGATCGCATCGGCCAGCTTGTCTCCGTAGCCGTAACCGCGCGCCTCGGGCCGTACCGCGAGGCAGGCAAGCTCGCCCGCACGTTCCTTGGGAAACGGGTAGAGCGCCGCGCAACCGAGGATCACGCGATCATGTTCTAGCACGAAGAACCGGGAAATCTCGCGTTCCAGCATCTCGCGGCCGCGCCGGACCAAGGTGCCGTCGGCTTCGAGCGGTTCGATAAGTTGCAGGATGCCGCCCACGTCGTCGATGGTCGCGGTGCGAAGCTGTTCCAGATCTTCGGCGGTGATCATGCTGCCCGATCCGTCGTGTGTGAAGAGTTCGATGAGGATCGATCCGTCGACCTTGTGGCTGACGACATGCGCCCGCGGTACGCCGGCGCGCACCGCCTCGATCGCATGCGCGAGATAAAGACGCGTGTCCTCGGTGAGGTGCTCGCCGTGCGCGAGCAGGGTATCGGCACGATCCGCGGACAGCTCCGGAACGAGATTTCCCTTGTCGTCTTGCAAGGGCGCGTCCGACAGGAAGATCAACTTGTCGGCCATCAGCGCCTTCGCGGTGGCGACCGCGACATCTTCCATCGCGAGATTGAACACCTCTCCGGTCGGCGAATACCCGATCGGTGAGACGATGACGATATTGCCAGCGTCGAGGCAGCCTTTCACCGCCGGCACATCGATCTTGCGCACGCTCCCGGTGTACTGAAAGTCGACGCCGTTGTGGACACCAAGCGGTTGCGCGGTAATGAAATTGCCCGAAGCCGTGTTGATCGCGGCGCCCGCCATCGGCGTGTTGGGCAATCCTTGCGAGAGTACGGCATCGATTTCGACCCGCAGCAGCCCGACTGCCTCCTTGACGCATTCGAGCGCGATCGGATCGGTGATGCGCAGTTGCTTGTGGTAACGCGATCGCCCCTTGCGCTGTTTCAGTTGCGCCTCGATCTGCGGGCGCGACCCATGCACGAGCACGACCCGTATGCCGGCGCTATGGAGCAGGTTGAGATCGTGGGCAAACTCGAAGAATCGTGCGCGATCGACCACTTCGCCTCCAAACGCCACGACAAACGTCTTGCCGCGGAACGAATGAAAGTATGGGGCGACCGACCGGAACCATGCGACGAACTCGGGCGATTCGGGCGAAGGGGTCGCTTTGTTCTGCATGGGTTGGATTGTAGCGTCCGGCCGACGCGGTGTGCTGCGTTGGTCGAGGCGCTTCAACAATCGCCCCAGAGCGCCTGGATGGTTGCGATCATTGCGAGCGGTGCGGTTTCCGTGCGCAGCACACGCGGACCGAAGCGAACGAATTGGAATTCGCGATCGACCAGGAGCGCTCGTTCGTCCCGTGCGATGCCGCCTTCCGGGCCGATGAAGATGAGGATCGGGCTCGCGGCGGAGAGGCTGCGAAGACGGAATTCGCCGGTAGGGCTCGATGCGATGCGCAGTGCCGCCTCGGGGAGGGCCGCGATAAAGGCATCGAAGCGGACCGACGGGGCGACTTCCGGGATCTGGTTGCGCCCACATTGTTCGCACGCGGCGATTGCAACGTTCTGCCAATGCGTTTCGCGACGCTCCTGGCGTTCCTCCGACAAGCGCATGATCGTGCGACTGGTCACCACCGGAACGATGCGGGTCACGCCAAGCTCGGTTGCTTTCTGGATGACGAGGTCCATTCGTTCGGCCGCGCAGATCCCCTGGGCAAGAATGATCGAAAGCGGCGACTCGCGGTCGATCGCCTGCAGGCTTTGCACTTGTACGACGGCGCCGCGTTTGGCAAGCTCGATCAGCTCGGCCACACACTCTTGTCCGTCGCCGTTGAACAACACGACCTGATCGCCGCGTCGGAGCCTGAGCGCCTGGACGTGGCGCGTGGTCGGCGCATCGAGCACGATGGTCGCACTCGAACCGAGCGGTGCGTTCACGTGAAAGCGCGATGCGGGGAACGGCGGAGGAACGTCTGGAAGGGTCGGTACCATCAGCGGGTGAGCGAATGAATGCGCGTGCTAACATTCCAAAAAATTCGCGCTGTCATTCGCGCGCGTTTTTGACGGCCGACAGAGGAGGCCCTCATTATCCTGAATACGGCAAGCAGTGAGGCCAAAGCAACTTGCCTCGACGAGGGATCGAACCGGTGAAGAATTGCGTCAGCTTATAGGAATCCGCACGGTCCGCCGCGCAGATTGCTAGCGCATGCTTGAAGCTGTCATCAATGTTGTCCGGCGGGTCGCGAACGTCGAGATCGTACCGCGCTTTCGCAGCGCGACCGGATCCAGAAAAGCCGACGGTACGCTTCTCTCCGACGTCGATCAGATCGCGCAGCAGGCACTCGCAAAGTATTTGAGCGCGATCGCTCCGGTGCCGGTACTCGGCGAGGAGATGGGCGCCGATGCGCAAGCCCGCGCCTGGGATCGCGGCGCGGCGGGCCTTTGGTGTGTCGATCCGATCGATGGCACGACCAACTATCTGCACGGACTGCCGTTCTTCTCGATTTCGGTCGCCTATATGGTCAATGGCCGCACGGAGCTGGGTGTCGTCTATCACCCGATGCAGGCGGAAATGTTCTCGGCGGAGCGTGGCAAAGGTGCCACGTTGAACGGTGTGTCGCTCCTCGCGCCGACTGCCGTACCAACGCTTGACGAGTCGGTTGCCGCGATCGAACCAAAGCAACTGGCCCTTCGCCTGCGCTCGGCCATCGCTGCCGGTCCGCCGTATTACTCGATGCGCAACTGGGGCGCCGGCACGCTCGATTGGTGCTATCTCGCGGCGGGGCGATTCGATGTGTTCCTGCATGGCGGACAGAGGCTCTGGGACTACGCCGCCGGCGCCTTGATCCTCGAGGAAGCCGGTGGTGTGATCGAGACGATCGAGGGTGAGCAATTCTGGACGGCATCACCATGGCGGCGCTCGGTGATCGCCGCGGGTGCCCCCGCCCTGTTCGGCGAATGGGCTGCGTGGGTGCGAATGGCAAGCGGCATTCGTCCCGGTGCGTCTGGAATCTGAGGGCCCACGATGACGGCTGCGGTGATCGTCGAGGATCTCGTCAAACGATTCGGTGACGTCGTCGCGGTGGAAGGCGTTTCATTCACGGTCAAAGCGGGCAGCACCACCGCGTTG
Source organism: Burkholderiales bacterium (assembly GCA_046160305.1). GTDB lineage: Bacteria > Pseudomonadota > Gammaproteobacteria > Burkholderiales > SG8-39 > SHXR01. Next base: position 21,817 of record JBJXGX010000405.1, on the reverse strand, counting down.
CTGGGCGGCAATGGAGCGGGGAAGACCACCACGATCTCCATGCTGCTTGGCGTGCTTCTGCCAACCAGCGGTCGCATCATGATTCTTGGCGAAGACATGCTTGCCCATCGCTATCGGGTGCTGCCGCGAATGAACTTCACCTCACCCTATGTCGATCTGCCGAAGAAATTGACGGTCGAAGAGAACCTGATGGTATTCGCCGGACTGTACGGTGTCAGGCGATCGCGGCAACGTATCGCGGCACTGGTGGCGGAACTCGATCTCGGGAGTTTCGCGAAGCGCCCGTACGGCACGCTCTCGGCTGGACAGCGCACGCGGGTCTCCGTCGCCAAGGCGCTGCTGAATACGCCTGATCTGGTGCTGCTCGACGAGCCCACCGCTTCGCTCGATCCCGACATGGGCGATCGGGTTCGCAGCTATCTGATCCAGTATCAACGAGCAACCGGCGCAACGCTCCTGATCGCCTCCCACAACATGGCCGAAGTCGAGCGCATGTGCGACACCGTTCTGATGATGAAGGGCGGGCGGATCGTCGATCGCGGATCGCCCACCGAATTGATCGGGCGCTTCGGCCGCGAATCCATGGAAGAGGTATTCCTCGACATTGCACGCAGCGGATACCAGGGTGCGACGGGCGTCCCGGCCGTCCGTGACGGATCGGGCGCGTCATGAACATCCATCTTAGGGCGACGATGCGTCGCGTCGCGGCGATGGTGCTGCGCCACACGTACCTCATGCGGAAGTCGTGGATCCGCATCGTCGAGACCGCGTACTGGCCGACGATGAACATGATCATGTGGGGGTTCATCGCCCAGTATCTTGCGACAACGTCGAGCGTCATCGCGCAGATTCCGGGCATGCTCGTTACGGCACTGCTTCTCTGGGAAGTGTTGTTTCGCGGCCAGCTCGGGTTCGCCCTCGCATTTCTAGAGGAACTCTATTCGCGCAATCTCGGACATCTGTTCGTGAGTCCGCTCCGGCCGTACGAGCTGGTCATATCGATGATCGTCGTGAGTTTCATTCGCACCGCCATCGGTGTCGGCGCCGCAACGATCCTCGCCTATGTGCTTTACGCTACATCGGTTTTCGATCTGGGATTCTCCCTGGTGGCATTTTTCGTGAACCTTCTCATTACCGGATGGGCGGTCGGCCTGATGGTGGCCGCGCTCATCATGCGCTATGGTCTTGCTGCGGAGAATCTCGCCTGGGGTCTCATCTTCGTCGCCGCGCCGATCAGCGGTGTCTACTATCCGATCGACACGCTGCCAGGATGGCTGCAACAGGTGGCGTGGGTTCTGCCCACCAGTCATGTATTCGAGGGCATGCGCGCGGTGCTGAAGGACGGCGTGTTCTGGTGGGACGCACTGTTCCATGCTATATGGCTGAACATCCTCTATATGGCGCTTGGCATCGCACTTTTCCTCCTCGCGTTCAGGGCTTCACGCATTCGGGGAACGCTGTTGCAGGTTGGCGAGTAGCGAATGAACCGCAATGGACGCAGCGGCAGGGAAACGCAGCGTCGTCGCGCGCGTGTTGCAAGGATATCTGCGACCCCAACGGTCCGGATGTTCGATGTCGGTTTCCATTGCGTCCCTTGCGTCCCTTGCGTCCCTTGCGTCCCTTGCGTCCCTTGCGTCCCTTGCGTCCCTTGCGTCCCTTGCGGTGAAATTCTTGCGAATTACGCATGAGCTTCTTTCTGGTCGAAATTACTCGGAGGCATCAGCATGACCACGCCGACAATCTGGCCGTACGTTCTTCGACTTTATGGCGTCCCCGAATTCGGTCCGGCCGGCATCGCGTTGCAAGACAGCGTCGGCGCCGATGTCGATATCCTCTTGTATCTTTGTTTTCTCGCCGATCATTCGCGCCAGGCCGCGCGGGACGATGCTGCCCGCATTGATGCAAGTATCAAGGCGTGGCGCGAAAACGTCGTCAAGCCGGTCCGCGCATTGCGCCGTCAATTGAAAGATGGCATCGCGCCGGTACCGGTTGCGGTGAGCGACCCGATCCGCAATATGGTGAAGAACATCGAGCTTGAGACGGAGCGCATCCAGCTCGAGGCGCTCGAACGCGAATTTCCCGTCGCATCGATGGCCGCTTCGAATCTCGATCGGCAGGCGCTCGCGCGCGCGAATGTGATGGCGTACGCGGCGGTCCTCGGCGGCTTTCCGGATCAGCCCGTTGCGGCGTTGCTCGGGGCTTTTGCGCGGCTCAAGCCCGAATAGCGTCCCGCGGTTGCCGGCGCGGCCGATACGATTATCGACCGCTGCCGGATTCATTGTGATCGAAAAATATCGATCGATCGCGTGCGCATCCATGGGCAGGCGAGTGACGTAAAAGCAGGCATCGACGCCACACACGTGACGGCACCAGTCGATGAAATCGAAAACCCCTGCAACGGCACTTGGAAAAGGAAACACCATGAAACGCACGCTGATCGCGCTCGCCCTGGCTGGTCTTGGACTGCAAGCCGGATCCGCCGCCGCCAACACCGGCTTCTGGACGTTCGACGAGGCCTACTGGAAGCAACCGCAATCGCTCACATCCCAGTCGACGATCGCAACCGGAATGCCGAACTCCGGCAAGAGCCCCTACAGCTTCCTCACCGACTACAGCAACTAGGTCGACGACCGTTCCCGAATTCTCCTTTCATGTTCCTCCCCGTTTCCGGCGCATGGCCGGAAATGATTGACGCGACCGCGCCGCTCCGCGCGGTCTTTTTTTATTTCGATCCCGCGTTGTCGAGCCGATCGGAAATACCAAGGCATGACCGGGCGAATGCCACCGCCACCATGAATCGATAGTTGGCGTTCACGTCCTTGGCGAACCCGTGGCCTTCGTCCTTCGCGATGACCGACCAGACGCTGGCGCCGTTCTTGCGCGCGGCACCGATGATCGATTCGGCCTCCGAGAGCGGCACCCGCGGATCGTTGGCGCCGTGAATCACCAAGAGTGGTTTGCGGATGCGCTCTGCACGCCCCAACGGTGAGATCGATTCGAGAAAGGCCCGCATCGACGCATCGCGTTCGTCGCCATACTCGATTCTGCGCAGATCGCGCCGATAGCTTTCCGTGCGTTCGAGAAAGCTCACGAAATTGGCGATGCCGACCTCGTCGATCGCGCAGGCGATCCGCTCGCTGTATAGCGTCGCCAGCGCAAGACTCAGGTAGCCGCCATAGCTTGCACCGGATACCAGTACCCGATCGCCGTCGAGGCGCGGATGCTGCGCGATGAAATCGAGCGCGGCCGCGGCGTCCTTCACCGAATCTTCGCGCTTGCGGCCATCGTCGAGGGTGAGAAACGTCTTTCCATAGCCGCTCGAACCCCGCACATTCGGAAACAGCAACGCGACGCCTTCTTCATTGACCCAGTAGTTCAGACGTCCGATGAATCCGGGCCTTGATTGACTTTCCGGTCCACCATGAAGAATCATCTTGACCGGTCGCTTGCCGGTGAATCGCGCTGGAGGAAGATAGAGATACCCGGAGATGCCAAGACCGTCGAAGCTCTTCCAACGGACCAGATCCGGCACGACGAACGTATCCGTATCGATGGCACCAAGCTTGGCAGCGCTCCACCGCGTGAGGAGTCCTCGCTCGACGTCGAGTGCGTAGACAGCGAGCGGATCGCGCGCCGAGCTGATGTTGATCGCAAGCGTGTCGCGCCGCCAGACCAATCGGCTGATGATGCCGCGTGGCAGCGCGGGAACAGCGATCGGTTTGCCGCTTTCCAGATCCAGGAGATGCAGCACGCTCGTACCATCTTCGTTGGTGCGATAGGCGAGTCGCCTGCCGTCATCGGAAAGCGCGAGCCCATCGATCGACCACGGGTGTTCGGCGAGAACGGATTCATCGCGCGTCGCAGGATCGATGCCCACCAGACGCGTGAGCTCGGCGCCGCGGTTGGTCAGCGCCAGGATGCGCCGGCCGGTCGGCAAGTATTCAGCGGATCCATAGGCGGCGACCTGCGCGTCGCGACTGGGCGTCAGGATCTTCTTGGTACCGGATGCGATATCGAGCGTCCACAGATACGATTCGACCGCGCCACGATATTCGCCGATCACGAGCGATTTCTTGTCGGGCGCGATGCTTTGCACCGACCAGCCGATGCCGGGGAGTTGCGCGATCAATTGATCAGAGTCTCGATGCGCCGGGTCGATCGATCGAACCTCGGTGGATAAGGTGCTCGACTCTGCCCGTTGACCCGTGGCAATCGCGGTATAGATCAGGCGCTCTCCACGATCCTTCGATTCGCCTTTGCTCGCCCAGATCGCGCTACCGATGCGCATCGCCGGATCGGTCAGCGGCGTGAGCGCAAGGCTGGCCAGATCCATCCGGTGGAGCCGGTATCGTTCGTCGCCGCCTTGGTCAAGACTCAAAACGATGTAGTCCGCGACCCGCGGCGGATGCATGGCCCAGCCAACCGGTTCGGCAAGTTCGGCGAGCAACGCCGGGGCACGTCCGGGGGCGGTAAGCCGGAAAATTTGCGATGAGCGCTGGGCGCGTTGCAGGATGAGCAGCTCGTCCCGCTCGGGGTGCCAGTTCATCAGGCGCTGGCCGCGAAACGCGATGTAGCCGGCCACCCGTTGCTCGAGCGCGCGATCGATCGGCGGTGCGCCCGAAATAAGAAGGCTCGGCGGCGGCCGGACGATGGTCTCGGTGGCCTGCGCGGCACCGAGCGCGAACGCCATACTCAAAGCGGTGAGCGTCTGAAGTGCGCCGTGCCGACTCGGTATCATCGGCCGTCCAGTGCTGCAATAAAAGGAATCATCAATGACCGACACCCTTGGAATAGAACGCCGCGGCCGCCTCGCGATCGTCCGCATGAATCGCCCGGAACGCCGCAACGCGCTATCGATCGACGCGATGCTCGAGCTGACGCGATGTGCGAATGCGCTCGCGCTCGACACCGCGATCGACGTGGTGATTCTGACCGGCACGACGCAATGGTTCTCCGCCGGCGCGGACCTGAAGGATACGGCGCGATGGGACGCCTTGTCCAAGCCGCTGGTCGAGGCCCGGGACATTGCCGGTGTCGGCTATCGAATGGCGCGCGCCTGGGAGGAGATGCCGCAGATTACCGTTGCCGCGATTGAGGGGTACGCGATCGGCGGGGGTATCGCATTGGCGCTCGCCTGCGATTGGCGCGTCGCCGCCAGCGATGCGTTTATCAGCCTGCCGGAGATCGGGCTCGGCATTCCCCTCACATGGGGAACGCTCGCGCGGCTCGTGGCGCTCGCAGGCCCTGCCACGGCCAAGCGCCTCACCATCCTGTGTGAGCGCATCGACGCGCCGGAAGCCAAGTCAATGGGGATCCTCGATTACCTTACGCCAAAGGGCGGTGCGTTCGACAAGGCGATCGCGATCGCGGATCAAGTCCTCGCGAAACCGCGCGCCGTCGTGCGAATGAGCAAAGAGACGATCAACGCGACCGCCTTCACCTTGGCGCATCTGGCTTCGCACGCCGCGGCCGACCAGTTCACGCTTGCGGCGAATAGCGAAGAATCACGCGAGGCCCGGGCGCGATTCGGAAAACCTTAGGCGGCGGACGCAGAATCGGCGCGATGCGGCACCACGTCTGCCGTGTGTCGGCACCGCGCCTTCTGTTTGCGGATTGGAAACCCGGGTCCTGGGTCTTAGCGCGGTGCGTTCGGATCCTTCGTCATGGGCGATGGCGGCGGCTCGATACGCAAGGGCTCTGGGGGCTGTGCGATCGCGTGATAGCCGGGCTGCCTGCGTTCGGGCGTGCCGATGTTCGTGTTGATTTGAAGCACCGGTGCGGGATGCGTAATCGGTGCCAGCACCGGCGCTGGCTGAATCGCGTTGCGAATTGGCTGAACCATGCCGGTCGGTGGTTCGGCGCCTGCCCATGCCGAAGCGCAACCCGCGAAGGCAGCCAACACAACACGCGCGAAAAGCCATCGGAATCTATCTTGCATCGTTTGCATAGTGCCCCCACAGAGCGATCGGCCCGACACGCATCGTATAGAACCGGCGCATTGGCGCTAGAAGATAGAACGAACGCCCGCGATTCCTGTTGACGCGCGCAGCGTAACGATACGGTTTTGGGATCGAACGCCCGCTATTTCGTGCAAGCCCAGACAATCGGCTTGCAGTGCTTGTCGCTGTTGCATTTCTTCATTGCGCGGGTTTCCGCCTCGTCGCGCGTTATCCCCTGAGAGCTGAACGGGCGCTTTTCTCCCTGCACAAGCGCTGCGCAACTATTGCGAAAGCTCAGCATCACCACGCATCCGGATTGGCCACACTGCGCAAGCGCGGATTCTTTCGCCTGGCGCACCGATGGAAAATCGAAGCTGTACCCGAACGCGCCGGACTTCTCCTGATAGGCGATCGCGCCATGCGCGCCGGAGCGTCCGGCCTTCGAGGGCGGCGTTGCCGCGGCGCAGATCGAAGGCGTTGCAAGCGCGAATCCGATCGACATCGCGATCAACATCGCAAACAGGATTCGTGGCGTCATGCGCCCTCGCTCGATCGATTTGGGGACATCATTTCGTGCCCGCGCCCTGCTACATGGTCGCGCCGAGCATCCACGGCGCAAACTCGTCGTCGCCATAGCCCCACAGCTCGCTCTTCGATTTTTCGCCTGACGCGGTCTTGAGGATCATCTCGAAGAAGCGCACGCCGGCATCGGAAATCGATTCCTTGCCCTCGACGATCGTGCCGCAATTGATGTCCATGTCGTCCTCCTGCTTCTCGAAGAGTGCGGTGTTGGTTGCAAGCTTGAGCGATGGCGACGGTTTGCATCCGTAAGCGGAGCCCCGCCCGGTCGTGAAGCACACCATGTTCGCGCCGCCGGCGACCTGGCCGGTCGCGGAAACCGGATCGAAGCCGGGCGTATCCATGTACACGAAGCCTCGCGCGGTGACCGGCTGGGCGTATTCGACGACCTCCACGAGATTCGTGGTCCCGCCCTTGGCGACCGCGCCGAGCGATTTTTCGAGAATCGTGGTGAGCCCACCGGCCTTGTTGCCCGGCGACGGGTTGTTGTTCATCTCGTTGCCGTTACGCGCGGTGTACTGCTCCCACCATTTGATCCGGCGCACCAGCTTCTCGCCCACTTCGCGCGATATGGCACGACGCGTCAGCAGATGTTCGGCGCCATAGATCTCGGGCGTCTCCGAGAGAATCGCCGTGCCGCCGTGCCGCACCAGCAGATCGACCGCTGCACCGAGCGCCGGATTCGCGCTGATACCGGAGTAGCCGTCCGACCCGCCGCATTGCAAGCCGAGCGTAAGGTGACTCGCCGGGACTGTTTCGCGCTTTACCTTGTTCGCCTCGGGTAGCAGGGCCTTGATGCGGTTGACGCCCTCTTCGACGGCCTTGCGCGTACCGCCCTTGTCCTGGATCGTATAGGCGTGAAGATGGTCGCTCCGCTTGAGTCCCTGTGCCGAGAGGAGGTTGTTGATCTGGTTGGCTTCGCAGCCCAATCCCACCAGCAAGACCGAATGAAAATTGGCATGGCGGATATAGCCTGCGGTGGTCCGTCGAAGGATGTCGATCGCCTCACCATCGGAGGCCATTCCGCACCCGGTCTTGTGGGTGAGGGCAACCACGCCATCGACATGCGGAAAATCATCCAGACGATTCTCGAACTGCCGGGCGATGAGTCTGGCGACCGTCGCAGAACAGTTCACACTGGTAATGATGCCGATGTAGTTGCGCGTCGCGACGCGACCATCGGGGCGGACGATGCCTTGAAACGTTGCCTGCGGCGTGATGTAGGCGGTGGGCTTGGCCTCGACGCAGAACGCATAGTCGCGCTCGAAATCACCCATCGATACGTTGTGGACGTGCACATGATCGCCCGCTTTGATGTCACGCATGGCAAAGCCGATGATCTGGTTGTACCGGCGCACAGGCTTGCCGGCGGCGACATCGCGCGTGGCGATCTTGTGGCCCGCCGGAATCAGCACGTTGGCGCGCACGTTCTCCTTCACGAGCAAGGTGCCGTTGGGTACATCGACCCGCGCGATGACCACGTCGTCGGCGGGATTCAGGCGGATGACGATATCGGCGGCTTGCAACATGCGAACTCTCCTAGAGGGGCGTCAATGCTAGCCCGATGCCCGGGTATCGGGTAAACGAATAACTGAACGGTCAATCACCGGGTCATCTTCATCAGCTTCAAAGCATTGCCGAAGTAGATCTTGCGTTTGTCCTCTTCCGACAGGTTGAGGTCTTCGATCGAGCGGATCCCTTCGCGAATGAACATCGGCCCGCCTTCCGGATCGAACGGGCAGTCACTTGCAAAGACCACCTTGTCGGCACCGAAGAAATCCAGGCCGCAACGCAACGCCGAGGTCGAGCCGCCCAGCACGGTATCGCCATAGAACATCTTGAAATATTCGATGGGCGGCTTCGACATGCGCTTCAGGATCGCGCCATAGTCCTCGTCGGCGGTGCGCGAGCCGAGCTGCGCCCAGAGCGTTTCGGCGCGCCCGGCGAAATACGGAATCATCCCGCCGCAATGATGGGTGATGAGCCGCATGTTGGGCAGCTTGTCGAGCATGCCCGAGAACACCATCCGCGCCAGCGCCACGCTCGTCTCGAACGGCCAGCCGAGCACTTGCCAGATCTCGTACTTGGATTTTGTTTCGTTCACATAATCGGGGCGGGTGGCAGGACGCGCGGGATGCATCCAGATCGGCACATCGTGCTGATTCGTCGCCCGCTCGAACACGGGGAAGAACTCCGGTTCATCGAGCGGACGACCGTTCACGTTCGACAGAACCTGCACGCCGCGCGCGCCAAGCTTCTCGATCGCGCGATCCATCTCTTCGAGCGCAGCCGGCACGTTGTTCATCGGCAACGATGCGACGAACGCGGGGAATTTCTTCGGCCACTTTGCGCAGATCGCGGCGAGCTCGTCGTTGGCAATGCGCGCAAGCTCCGGTGAAAGATCCGGACCGCCCACCATCTCAGGACCCGGCAAGGACAGCGTCAGGACCTGCTGCACGTCGGGCCATTGCTCGAGCATCTGCACGCGCGCGTCCATATCCCACAACATGCGGATGCTCGTCATGCGTTTCACGATGCCCGCATCTTTCATGTGCTGCTTCATCAGCTCCAGATACCTTGGAGTCATGACGTGATTGAAGATATCGATCTTCATAGTGTGCCTTGTCGTGTGCGGTAATAAATGGGGATGCGACAGTGTAGTATCCAGGAGCTTGGCATCGACACAAGCGCGCTGTCAAACTCGATGTTCAGCTGATGCCCGTGTGACCGGATGCCCGTGTGACCACGCATGCAAGAATCACAACGAACCCGTGTCCTCATTGCCGGTGGTGGTCCGGCCGGCTTGATCACAGCGATCGAGCTTGGTCGTCGCGGCATTCCGTGCGTGCTTGTCGAGGATGATCCCGGCCCGCCGCAATTTCCGAAGGCGAATGCGACCACGTCGCGTTCGATGGAGCATTATCGGCGCCTTGGCTTTGCCGCGGAGATTCGCGCGCTGGGCATGCCGGCCGACTATCCGCAGGACATAACGTATTTCACCCGCTACGCACGCCATGAGCTCGCGCGGGTGCGAGGGCGCTCACGTCGCGAGGCCGAGGCGGCGCGTGAAGACGCCCATTCGCGCTGGCCGACGCCCGAGCCGTTGCATCGCACGCAGCAGATGTACATCGAAGCGGTCCTCAAGCGACAGGCCGAGCGGTGGCCATCGGTCGATGTTCGCTTTGGTTGGCGTCTCGCTGGTCTTGAGTCGCGGCATGACGGGGTCAGCGCACGCATCGAAGATATCGCGAACAGCCGCGAACAATCGATCCAATGCGACTACCTGGTGGGCTGCGACGGTCCACGATCGCTGGTACGCGCATCGGTTGGCATCGAGTATCAGGGATGGGCGGGCGAGGCGCGCGATTTCATGGGCGGGCGCATGCTCGCTTCCTATTGGCGCGCGCCGGCTTTCTACAATGTGGTCCCGCCGCGTCGCAGTTGGCAGTATTGGGCGATCAATCGCACCTGTCGCGCCTTCACCGCCGCCATCGACGGCGAGGGGCTCTTTGTCCTGCATGCCCAGTTGCCGCGCGGGATCGAGCCATCGGACGCCTATGCACGCGAGCTGATCGCGCTTGCCACGGGCCGCGAGTTTCCCCTGGAACTGATCGCCACGGCAACCTGGACGGCCGGGTTCACATTGGTTGCCGAACGTTATGCCGATCCGCACGGGCGGGTATTCCTCGCGGGCGATGCGGCCCATTTGTTCACGCCCACCGGTGGACAGGGCTACAACACCGCGGTCGACGATGCCGCCAATCTTGGCTGGAAGCTCGCGGCGACCTGCGCCGGATGGGGCGGGCCGCACCTGTTGTCGACCTATGATGCCGAACGCAAGCCGATCGGGCATCGCAATACCGGGTTCGCGCGCGCCATGGCCGATTCGATCGGGCGCATGACGGTGCCAATCGAGCTTGAAGACGACACCCCCGCCGGCGTCGCTGCCCGGGTCACGCTCGGTCGTGCGCTGACCGATCATTGCAATCGCGAGTTCGATATTCCCGGCATTCACTTTGGGGTGTTCTATGGCGGCTCGCCGATCATCTGTAAAGATGGCACGGACGCGCCCGCCGATGATTGGCATCACTATGTGCCGCACGCGACGCCTGGGGCCCGCGCACCACACCTCTGGGTCGGCGACGGTGTATCGATCTTCGATCGATTCGGACGGGATTTCACGCTGCTCCGCCTCGGCCGCGCACGCGCCGATACGGGCACACTCGAAGGCGCCGCGGCGAAGCGTGGCGTGCCGCTCACTGTCGTGGATGAGCCAGGCGAAGAAGCGCGGGACTTATATGGCGCGGATCTGGTGCTCGTGCGGCCGGATCACCATGTGGCCTGGCGTGGCAGTCAAATCACCGACGCCAAAGCGTTGATCGATACTGTGACCGGTTCCGGCTCACCCCTCGCCCATCGCGCGTGAGACGGGTTCGTTCAGTTGGTGCGTTGGCGTGGGCCTAACGTTCGCAAGTGGAATTTCCCGTCGTTGTTGAACAGCCATGTTTCGGTGATCTCGACGAGGCCACCGCTCAACATCGCAGAATCCGGGACGGGCACCGCACCGGCGCGCTGCAAGCTGCTGCGTGCGAGCCGGTCGGCTTCCGATTCCGGCGCGCGCAGCGTCTTGATATTGCGGACCGCACCGCTCGCGTCGACATGGAATTGCAGCACGACAACGGCACGCAGCAACGGCTGCAGATCACCCGCGACCACGCTTCCGGTGTTTGATGAAAAGATGTGGCGCGCAAGGGCCCGTTTGTAGTCATCGATCGACTGATAGGTGGGCGGTGGCGTGGGCCGTGCAATCGCGACGACCGGCGGAGGGGGCGGCGGCGGTGTCGGGGCGGCGACCGGTGGCGGTACGGGCTGCGGAACAGGCGGCGGTGGCCGCTTTTCCACGACGGGTGTGCACGCGAATTGAACGACAGCGACCATTGCCCCCGCGATGCCGGCGCGCCAGGTCTTGCTGACCGAATTTCCCATTAGTCTTCCCCACTCAATGCACTGCGTAGCAGCATGCGTTCAGACAGCTCGATGCGTGTCGATCCTTGATTGATCGGATCGAGTGCGTCAGTGTCCGCCCTTCGCCACGAGGTTCAAAGTTATTCCTTCTCGGCCGGAGTACGCGGGCGTGAAATCGCGAATCGATCCGGTCAACCTGATGATTGCAGTCGATGAAACCACCAAACGCGCACCGATCCGAAATTCGCGGATAAACGGTGGCACGCAGGCTCCGAGGGGATTCAACGTGGCGGAATCGGGCCGATCCGCTGGTTAGCAAATCGATCATGTCGCGCGATTCGAGCATGCGTGTCCATCACAAATCTGAAATCACGAACGCAATCATTTCGCTGGCATCGTGATCGGCCGAGTACAATCGCGATCATAAGCATAAGCATTCGGAGGCTCTCTGTTGGCTTGGTTATCGGAACCGCCGACCGCATCCGCGCAGGGCGAGCGCACTGCCCCGGCTACGCCCAAAGATCGTCTCGTTGCACTCCTCGACTACATCGAAAGAGTCGAGCGTCTGCATCGCAAGCCTGCCTTCATCGTCCCCGCTGAATTCTATTGCGCGTACGAAGAAGAATTGCAAGGCTTGCCCGGCATCGAATTCAATCTCACCGCCGAAGGCGACGAGCTTTGGATGCGCGTGTCGAAATCGCAAGAAAAATTGCCGCCGCCCGTCCCCGATCCGCTGGAGCGCTGGGTCATCGCACCGAACGGGTTGGATCACGCGCCCACCCTGCGCGATGTCGTTACCGAGCGCGTATCCGGCGAATCGCGTCATGCGCAGACGATCGAGCGGTCGCCGGGCCTGGACGCGTTGTTTGCCGCGTATTGCGCTTCCTGGTCGACCTGGGCCGAGGCGGAACGTCCGCGCCGGCGCACCATCACGGCATACAACCAGCTTCAGTTCATTCATCGATTGATCGAATCCGAAGGCATCGAGACGCCGGTCGAGTTGATGTGGGGCATCGGCGTCGCGCTTTGGAAGCACGGCAGTGGCCAGAATATCGTGCATCCGATCATCACCGTGCCGGTTGAATTGCGGCTTGATGCGCGCACCTTCGCGCTTGAGATCCGACCGCGCAGCGCCGCGCCCGCGCTCGCATCGGACCCGTTCCACGCGCTTGGCGTCGCGGGCATTGCGCAGCTCGAATCCGCATGGCGCACCCATCAAGAACGCGCCAATGGCGGCATCCTTCCTTTTCAACCGGGTAGCTTCGAGCCGGTTCTGCGCGCCGCGCTCGAACATCTCGATGCGCCCGGTCGATATTGGCCGGACCTGAATACCGAAAGCGCGAATCGCGCGCTGCCCGATCGCACGGCACAGTTGACCGTCACCGATACCTGGGTCCTCTACGTACGAAGGCGCTCGCCGAATTTCCTGATCGACGATCTGCAACGCTTGCGTGCGACGCTCGCCGAGGCAGCCGTCGTTCCGGGCGGCGCGACGAAGCTCGTTTCGCCACCCGATCAGGTCGTGCGCAGCAAGCGCCCGGTATATTTTCGCGGACTCTCCTACACGGGTGAGACCCTCGATCCGGGTGTCGAAGTGCGGGAGCTCTATTTTCCGAAACCGTATAACGAGGAACAGGTCTCGATCGTCCAGAAGCTGGAAAGCTCGGATGCGGTCGTCGTGCAAGGGCCGCCCGGCACGGGCAAGACCCACACGATCGCCAACATCATCTGCCACTATCTGGCGAACGGCCGCCGGGTTCTCGTGACCTCGAAGGGCGACCCTGCCCTCGCTGCATTGCAGGACCATCTGCCTGATGCGGTGCGTCCGCTTGCGGTGTCGCTGCTGACCGACGAGAAGGACGGCATGCGGCAGTTCGAGCAGGCTGTGCAGAAGATTGCAACGAACATCGCGCGGCTTGATCCGAACGAATCGGAGCGCGAGGTGGCGGCCGCCTCCGCGCGCATTGACGAATTGCATACCCGGCTTGCATCGGTCGATCAGGAAATCTCGCGCTGGGCAAAGCTGCATCTGAAGCGGGTCCGCTTCCAGGGTCGCGATATGCTGCCCGACGAATTGGCGCGTCACGCGCTTGAGCGGCGCGCCGAATACGAATGGATGAAGGATCGCCTGAGCGCGCAGGGCACCGAACCAAAATTCGCGGATGCCGATATCGCATCGGCGCGCAAGGCCCGGCTGGCGGTGGGCGCTGACCTCCCCTATCTCGGCGTGGAGTTGCCGGCGATCGAACGATTGCCAACGGCGAGCGGGATCAGTGCGTTGCACGATGAATTGATGAGCGCGGGGCGGTTGGCGACCCGCATGCGAGAGGAAAGAACGCCCCCGCTCGTCGATTCCAAGCCGGAGACGTTTCTTCGCGCCGAGGGCCTTTTCGCGCTGGCCGAAGAAACCCTTGCACTACACGACCGCGCGTTTGCAAACGAGAATCCGGGCGCTCGTGCGGCCTATGCCCTCTATCGCTCCTCGCATGCGCCATCGATCAAGCATGTCGATGAACTGCTCGCGGCTATCGCGCGGTTGGACGAAGTCCGCCGTGCCTTCGTCGAGCGTCCCGTCGAAATCCCCGATGATGCCGAGATCGATGCGGAGTTCGTCGATGCGATCGCGCGTGGGGCGATCGGCAAGAATCCGCTTGGCATGTTGCCGTTCGGCAAGCGTCACCTCACATTGAAGCTGGAAAGCGTGCGGGTCGGTGGGCTGCAAGCGCGGAGCGTCGCGGACTGGCAACACGCCCACGCCTGGGCCGATTGCCTGAAGGAAGCCCGTACCGTGGTTGCGCAGTGGAACGCCACCGCACGCGAGGCGGGCCTTACATTGATCGATCCCGCACCGCACGAGATGCTGCGCCGCCTTGCAAGCGAAGCGGAGTTGCTCGCATTGGTGAAGACGATTGCGACGGAGCGCGAACCTCGCCTGGAGGCCCTGGCGCAGCAGGTGTTCGGCTCCGATGTACGGTTGCGCACCTTGGGTGATGGGCGCGCCGCGATCGAGCGGCTGGCCGGCAGCGTCGGGCGTCACCTGGAGCGCCAGCAACTGGCGGGATCCTCGAACCTGCTCACAGAGCTGTTGGCGCTTTGCACCGGACGCGGTGGCGCCGTCAACGAAGCGATGCGCGCGTTCCTCTCGAACGAGCTCGGCAAGCGGGGCATGACGTCCACACAGGCCGCCGAGCGTTGGGGGAATTTGCGAGCCGAATTGCGCCGCCTCGCCGGACTGCGTGCCGCATTCACCCGGCTGGATCGCGTTGCCAGACTTGTGGCGGAATCGGGCGCCCTCCAGTGGGCCGAGAAGTTGCGGTCGGTGCCTGCGTTGGACGGTTACGACCCGTGGACGCCGCCCGATTGGAAGGATGCCTGGCAATGGCGCCAGATCACCACGCTCCTTGAATCCATTGATGGGCGCGAACCGCTCGCACGATTGCAGAAAGCCCGCGGGGAGATCGAGGATGATCTTGCGCGTGCGTACCAGCGGCTGGTCGAACAGAAAACCTGGCTGCAAGTGAGCCGTAATTCGCCCGATGCGGTGAAGTCGGCACTGCAGGCCTATCTCAATGCGGTGCTGCATATCGGCCGAGGCGCCGGTATCCGCGCCAATCGGTATCGCAACGAAGCGCGTCGCGCGATGCTCGCTGCGTATCGCGCCGTACCGTGCTGGATCATGCCGCACTGGCGCGTCTCGGAAACATTGCCACCGGAGATCGGCAAATTCGATCTGGTGATCGTCGATGAAGCAAGCCAGTCGAATATCTGGGCGCTGCCCTGTCTGCTGCGGGGCGCGAAGGTTCTCATCGTGGGCGACGAGAAGCAGGTCGCACCCGACGGAATCGGTCTCGCCGAAGACCGTATCGTCGACTTCAAGGAGCGCTTTCTCAGGGGTCAGATCTATGCCGACCAGATGACGCCTGAAAAATCGCTCTATGACCTGGCGCGCGTGGCGTTTGCCGGTGACATGGTGATGTTGCGCGAACACTTTCGCTGCGTCGCGCCGATCATCGAATTCTCGCGCCGCGAGTTCTATGGCGATGCGATCCGTCCATTGCGCGTTCCGCGCGCCTCCGAGCGCCTCGATCCGCCGCTGGTGGACGTCCTGGTGCGAGGCGCCACGCGGCGCGGATCGGTCAACGATGCCGAAGCGCGCGCGATCGTCGAGGAAATCAAGACCATTCTCGCCGATGCGCGTTGTGCCGGGCGCACGATCGGTGTCGTGTCCCTGCTCGGACTCGAACAGGCGCATCGCATTTTCGATCTGATCCGCGACGGCATTCCGGCGGCAGAGATCGTCGCGCGTCGCATCACCGTGGGCGACGCGCGAACGTTTCAAGGCAAGGAACGCGACATCATGCTGTTGTCGATGGTCGCCACACCGGATCAGAATGCCACCGCGGCCGGTCCGATGTTCGAGCAGCGTTTCAACGTCGCCGCCAGTCGCGCGCGCGATCGGATGGTGCTGTTCCGATCGGTCGAGCTCGGGGATCTGTCGACCCTCGACTTGAAGGCGCGACTCATCGAACATTTCGCAATCCCCATCCGGGACGCCCGGTCGACCACGGCTCATCTGCGCGAGCAATGCCAGACCGCGTTCGAACGCGAGCTTTTCGATGTGATGTCTGCGAAAGGCTACCGGGTGTGGCCGCAGGTGCGCGCCGGCGTGCATGCGATCGACCTGGTCATCGAAGGCGAGGACGATCGGCGCCTGGCCATCGAATGCGACGGTGATCGGCACCAGGCCACCGATCTCTGGGTGGCCGACATGGCGCGGCAGCGTGTGCTCGAGCGCGCCGGCTGGGCGTTCTGGCGCTGCTTCGCGTCGAGCTTCACCTTGCAACGTGACGCGGTGGTGCGCGACCTGATCGCGCTGCTGGAACGGATGAAAATCCGACCGATCGGGGAAGCCCAATCAAGCCGGGCAATCTACACGGAGCATCGTGAGATCACGGCACCGGTCGCGCCGGCGCCGATGGTCGAAGTAGTGCCGATTCGCGCGGCGCGCGTCCAAGCCATGCCGCGGTAGACGAACCCTGGAGCCAACACGACGGGTCGACTGACACAACGGTCTCTACAGATCATTCGGTGAGATCGCCGCGCCCGTTGTGTCGTCACGATGAACGTCAACTCTGCAATAGGGCCTCCCCGCGATCGGCTTGTCCGATGGGGCTACGAGCTCATTGAGAGCGCGAATTACCGCGCGATGGCGATTGCTGCGCCCAACGATAAAGCTCAGCGGCGCGAGGTACGACGATCCGCTGGAGCGCCTTGTCGGGCCTGGACCCCATCATTCTCGTTATGACTCCAAGGCTTGATCCTTGCGAGAGTCTTTGTAAGGGCGTCCTTAGCCAAGGCCGCGTCATAGTCCATCTGCAAGCCAATCCAGAAGCCCTCGGACATACCGAAAAACCGGGAAAGGCGTAGGCCCGAATCGGTTGTGATGCCACGAATGCCCGCAACAATCTCGCCGATGCGACGCTGGGGAACCCCGATCTCCTTCGCGAGGCGATACTGCGTTATGCCCATGGGTTTGAGGAATTCTTCCATGAGAATTTCACCGGGATGTGGATAGGGAACCTTACGCATGATGGTGCTCGATCAGTGATAGTCAACAATCTCGACGTTCGCAGGACCTTCCGCCGACCACGCAAAACAGACTCGAAACTGGTCATTGACTCGAATGCTGTGCTGGCCTGCACGATCTCCTACAAGCGCCTCCAATTTGTTTCCTGGCGGAACCCTGAGATCCTGCACAGTGGCTGCCCGATTGAGCATCGCGAGCTTGCGCATCGCAACGGTCTGAATGTTGACGAAACGCCTGACCCGCTTGCCGTTGAAGAGACTCTCTGTTTGCTTGCGACGGGCTGCTCGACGGCGATGTTAGCCCGCGCTTGCAAGTGCAAAGTTTCTGGTAGCGCGTTTCTCGAGCATGTCCCGTGCATAGTTGAAGGTTGAGTTGGTGGTTGAAGCAGTCGAGGGCCCAGAGTGCGGGTTCTCGACATCCTCAACCTGAACCGAAGAAAGCTCAACCACCACGAAGAAGTCTACTCGTAAGGGATGTTCCCCGAAGGCGCAAGTCATGACCAAGCAATTGGCGGCGCCCGATGCGCAGCAGTTGCTGAGCAGCGACCCACAAGCAGCGGTGTCGCTGTTGTCGATGATTGGGCAGCCGAAACTATCGATCGAAGATCTGCTTGGCAAGATGGCGCGCCAGTTCATCGAACAACTGTTGATGAGGGCTGCGGTCTCGGTGGCCGGACCCAAGCATCCGGGGCGCGCAGCCGGTCAAGTGCGTTGGCATGGCACTCAAGCTGGGCTGATCCATATCGCGACGGCCAGACTGAAGGTGACGCGTCCACGGCTGCGCGACCGGGCAGGCGAAGTGGTGTTGGCTGGCTATGCCGGGCTGGCCCGTGACGAAGCACTCTCACAGCGGATCGCCGACGTGCTCGCCTGCAGCGGTGAGTACCCGCAAGTACGCGCGCGTGATGGTCCGCTGCGCCGACGAGATGGGGATCTCCAGGAGCGCGGTATCGCGCCATTTCATCAGAGACAGTGCCGCTGCGCTGGAGAAGCGGATGGCCCGTGCGTTCGGCGACACCGAGCTGGTGGCCATCTATGTCGATGGCATCATCGTTGCAACGCATCACTTGATCGCAGCCATTGGCGTGGATGCCACGGGGTCCAAGCACATGCTAGGCATAGTGAGCGGCTCCAGCGAGAACGCCAGGGTGGTGAAAGACCTACTGAGCGGGCTTGCTGAGCGCGGCCTCGACATGAACGTTGCCCGGCTATGGGTGATCGATGGATCGAAAGCGCTGCGCTCAGCGATCGAGCAAGTGTGCGGAGATGCGGCGCACGTGCAGGGTTGTCGCATTCGCAAGATGCGCAACGTCACGGAACGATTGCCCAAGGCCCGTGCGGCGCAGACGCGCTGGGTGATGGCGCAGGCGCTCAAAGGAGACGCCGATGCCGGCATCCTGAAGCTCAAGGCACATGCCAAGTATCTGAAGGCGCAGCACCCTGACGTAGCGGGCAGCCTGCTGGAAGGCTTGGAGGAGTTGTTCACCATCAACCGGCTTGGCGTGATCGGGGAGCTGGCGCGTTGCCTGGCCACGACCAACGTGATCGAGTCGCCCAACTCGGTGGTACGCAGGGCGAGTAGAAGGGTCACCAACTATCGCGACGTGAGCATGGCCATGCGCTGGGCTGCTGCGGGTTTCCTAGAGGCAGAAAAGGCGTTTCGCAGATTGCGAGGTCACCAACACATCGCAACTCTCATCCGTGCAATGCGCCCAGTCGTTCCTGCTCAACTGAAAAAAGCCGCATCATCATTTCCACCGCCGACTCAAACCTTCAACTGTGAGCGGGACATCCTCTACACCGCCTCGGCATGGAGCCTTACTCCTAGAGCCCGCGCTACCTTTAGAACGGTAGCAAAACTAGGATTCCCACCTGCGCTCAAGGCTTTATACAAACTCTCTCGACTTAGGCCCGCATCACGTGCGACTTGGGCCATTCCTTTCGCGCGAGCAATATCTCCCAACGCCCGGGCAATGCCCGCGACGTCATCGGGTGCCTCCTCAAGCCATGCGTCGAGATACGCGGCCATCTCTTCCGGAGTACGCAGCTGTGCTGCAACGTCGTAAGGAATAGTTTTAGTCTTTGCTTTGGCTTTAAGGATCTTCTTTGCTGGTACTTTCGGCATAGCTCGTAGTTCCTATATGTTCTTGGCCAGCTCAAACGCGGATTTGATGTCTTTCTGCTGGGATGACTTGTCACCGCCAGCAAGCAGAATCAACAAATGATCGCCGCGTTTTGTGTAATACACGCGGTAGCCAGGCCCGACGTCGATCTTCAACTCGGAGACTCCATGCGCCAGATCGCGACGCTTTCCGGGGTTCCCGTGGACCAGCCGATCAACACGAACTTGAATCCGGGCACGGCCCGCACGGTCTCGAAGCGAATTGATCCACTCGCGATAGATCTCGGTCTCTTTGACAATCATTCATCCAATGTATCCTGTGGGATACGCCTTGTCAATGGCAAAAGCGGTGCAGCCAAATGAGGCCGAACGATGCATTAACCGGCGGGCGAGGAGCAACGCGACGAGCGCACCACAAGCAGAGCGAAGCGCGCTTGTGGTCGTCCGGTGTTCGGCGGCACTTTATGTAATTTCACATCGTGGGATGCATCGGAGCGGAATTCATCGGGAAAGGCGCGCCAACTCGCGCCATGGCTCGACAGACCAGTACCGACGAGCGGCGCCGGAAGGCGACGGCAGCACGAATAGCACAGTTTGCCCGATTCCTTCCTCTTGCAGCCCATACTCGGCGGAGTGGCCCAAGTATTCTTCAGCCGCCCGCTTGCTTGTAAATGCCAACAAGCGGGGTTGAAACCGAAAGATCTTCCTTCGAAGACTCTCACCATCAAAGTGCTCATCGCGTAGCACGGCGTCGGAACCGGAAATCGTTTTCGCAAGATCAGTTAGCCCAAGACGATATTCGGTGATGGTTTCGTACTGTTCCGGCTCCAGGAGCCGAGGCGTGAGACCAACCTCGTGAAGGGCACGCCAGAAGTGGTTGCCCGGACCGGCATAGTAGGCGTGCCGACGAGCTGAGGCCGCCCCGACGGCCGTGCCGCAAAAGACGACGCGAAGATTTGGTGCAAGCACATCGCCGAGCACGCTCACCGTGACGCCGAACGCCAACGGTGAGCCGGCGCTGAGGAGCACAGCGACGAAGGCACCGCAAACAAGCGAAGCGCGCTTGCGGCGGTCGGCTCGACCGTTTTGTTCGGCGTCAGTGCATTAAAGACTCGGCCCCTTGCCTCTGCTCGAATGCCAAACAGAAAGAACAATGAGTTCTTCATTTCTCGCGCGGTAGTAGACGAAGTAACGGATGCGCCCAAGATGGAGCCTTCGAACGCCAAACAAGCGAGCGTTCGCAACCCTAACGCCGACGCCAGGTTGGCGAAGTAGCAGATTAAACGCGGATTTCAGATCCTCGCGTACGGCCAATGGTGCAGCGCGGCGATTTGCAACCCACTAAAGCTCGGCGCGCTCAATCTCGGATGCAGCGCGGCGCGTGATCCGTAGGCGCAGCGCCACGATCAGCGAATACGGTCCAGGCGAGCAAAGAGTTCTTCGGCGGAGATTGTCTCGCCCCGATCGGCCTCCGCGATGGCTTCAAGAAGTTCTGCCTCCTCTTCGGGAGACAGATCAACTTCCTCCTCGGGCTCTCGCGTGAGGACAACCACCGTCTCACCTTCAAGGAGGTCCATGCCCTCGACGACGACCTTTCCGTCGACAACGATTCCAGTGGCTACTTGCATCGGCAGATCGTACTCCTTCCGAGCGGGACGTGGGTATCTGACGGCGAACGCCGCGCTTGAGAGGCGGCCGAGGAGCGACGCGACGAGGGTACCGAAAGCTCGATTGCGACGGTCTGCTGGAAGGCATGGTTCGGCGTCACTTTCCGATTGAAGACGTGCATCGGAATCACTCGGCCTTCACACCGACGGCGTTCACCACCTTGCGCCAGACTTCGATCTCTATCTTGATCGTCGCAAGGAACTGCTCGGGCGTCCCGCCGGCGGGCGACACGCCGTCAGTGGCAAACTTGTCCGCCGTGTCGCTCGACTTCAATACCGCTGTCACTTCGCCGTTGATTCGGTCGACGATCGGGCGCGGCAGTCCCTTCGGACCGATCAGGCCGTACCACTGAATTGCTTCGTACCCCGGCACCCCGGACTCGGTGACGGTCGGAACGTCCGGCAGGGTGGGGAGGCGCGTGGCCGTCGTAACGGCAAGTGCGCGTAGTTTCCCTGACTTGACCTGCGGCAGTCCGGCCGCGGTGGTGCTGAAGTAGAGGTCCGTCTGGCCCGCGATCGTGTCGGTAAGCGCAGGGCCCGTCCCTTTGTAAGGCACGTGGTTCATCTTGATGCCTGCCATGCTAACGAACAATTCGGTGGCGAGGTGGGAACCGCTGCCCTGTCCGGGGGAGGCGAAGTTGAGCTTCCCGGGCTTCGACTTCGCGAGCGCGATCAAGCCCTGTATTGTCTTCGCGGGCACCGAGGGATACACCACGACGAGCAGGAGCCCGCGGGCGATCTGAATGATCGGGGTGATGTCGCTTACCGGGTCGAATTTTAGCTTGTAGAGGCTGCGCACGACCGGGTTACATAGCGTCTGATCATGAGGTCCCTCCGAACCGTATGACGTGGGGACAGCGGTCTTGGCCTTCGATTTTTCCTGGCTAGTGTCGGCCTCTTTCGGGTGGTATGACAAGGTCACCCGCTTAACGCGGCGGGCCTTGGCTTGATGCCGAACG
>JBJXGX010000404.1:0-5336 GCA_046160305.1 Burkholderiales bacterium | reverse complement strand
TCGAGCCCCGCGCCATCAAACGCCGACCAAGACCCTTCCCAATGCTTATGAAACCACGCCTCATCGCACAAGCGCATGTTCGCAAACACGGTCATCCGCAAAAGCTTAAGTAAGCGCCATTCGGGTCGGAGCGAGGTTCGGAAACCCCGGGCCCATCCCGTACTATTCAATTCATTCGTCCTCGAATGCGCGAAGAAATTCGTCGCGCGGGATGTCGCACTGCGTGCAGATATGTCGAAGGGTCGAACTCTTGATGTGCGAATGATTGGGCATCGTCAGCGGCGTAATGCTCCCATCGGCGTTATGGCGGCGCAGTGATAGGTGTTCACGCTCTCTAACCACCTCGAAGCCCAATTTCTTTAGCGCGCGAAGGACCCTTGGCTTGGGCGCATCGACGGGGAACTTCGCCATCCGCTAGAGAGTGGCCTCTGCGATAAAGGCATCGAGCACCGGAGAATCATCTTCCATGACCTCTGGGCCGAACGTTTCCGCATGAAATTTCAATGCGGACTGAACATCGCGCAGTGCCTGTTCATAGGTCTCGCCCTGGCCGACGACGGTACCGCGAAACCCGACTGGGTAGGCGATATAGCCATCAGCATGTTTCTCGATGACAACTTTGATCTGTTTCATGGTGAGAACGATCTCCTGTCCTGGCTGGGGCAGTCTAGCTCAATACGCGATTCACACACGCATTGCCCCATCCTAATTTCTCGAAATCAGGAAATCGGGGTCGGCGCGAGGATCGGAAACCCCGGGTCCATCCCGCACTATAAGTGTGTGAAATAGGGGTTCAGATCTTGAACTTTGTATGTGGTCCGCCCAAGCAAAAGACAAGACCTGACCCCAAAAAGCAGACGCGCCTCGGTTCACCCTTCGACGGGCTCAGGGCGAACGAAGGCTATGGCTCGCGTTCTCACTCGTGAGAGGCTCAAGTTGCCCGTTCGTCCTGAGCCTGTCGAAGGATGAACGCGCGCATGTTTTCGGATTATTCTCCCGCTCTGACGCTGACCCTGCTGCGGCACGCCTGACAATAACGGGCGACAAAGGAGTAATGGCGATGAGCGTGTGGCTCTGCAACGCTTTCGCGCTGCTTATCGTTGCAGTGCTTGTCTCCTGCAGCGATGGTGGCATCGTGGTGACGCTGGCCATCGAAGGCTCGATTGCCGTGTCCCCATCGAACAAGGTCGAGATCGCCGACAACGCGACCAGCAACAACAACTCGCCCGCGAGCGCGCAGCCGATCGCCCCGGGCGATTCCATCGCGGGCAGTGCCGGAGTGGGCGATGCCGGCACGGATTTCACCGCGCCGTTCGCGTTTCGCATTCACGATTTCTATCGGGTCACGGTCAACGAACCCGCCACGATCGTCCTCACGATCGCGAACGATGACACCCAGCTCACCGCAATCGGCAATGTGGGGACGGGCATAGTCGAGCTCATCGATGCGGCAACTGGAGTAACGGTGGCCTCGACCACGGCCGCCGCCGCCGACGGTTACAGATTCGGTTTTCCGGCGAGCGGTATTCCGGCCGGCTGCTATCGAATGCGCGCAGGGACGGACCGCGACGGCGATGGAGAAATCTGCGAAATTGAAGATGCGTGCGGTGAGTTTCCGGACGAGATTGTCTACACAGGCAGCACACTGTCGAATCGGAATTATTCCGTTGGGCACTTTCGTCTCGCGGAGCCGGGCCCGATTTCAGGCCCGGTTTCGGTACAGTCGCGGTAGGAAGACGGATGTGGCCCGAATCGTCCCGCGCACTCTGTCTGGCACTGATTTCGTCGGTGGCCGCGCTGCTCACTTCGTGCTCGACGCCTGCCATGCACCAAGTCCTTGATCGCGGCGAAGCATCCGGAATCACGGAAGAAGAACGCCAGGTCATCGTCGCGGGCGACGCTGCAGCGTTCGATGCGTTGCACCGCCGCGTTATGTCGACGCTCATCCCACCACCACCACCGCCGTCGATTGATTTCGCGAAGCGCATCGTCGTCTTCGTTTCGATCGGACAGCGCTCAAGTGGTGGCTATGGGCTTGAAATCAAGTCGGTCGCTTGCGCCGGTACGATGATCGAGATCACGGTCGATGCGCCCGAACCGACAGGCGAGCTACGCACGATGGTGATCACGCATCCGTACGTTCTCGTTGCGTGCGATCGCTGCAAAGGCGCCACGCACGTCAGCGTGAAGGGCGGGGGCTTCGACCAGCATCCGCCGGTGCCGATCGCGACCAAGCCGCGCTGAGCAAATGCCCCTCGGCCCTCGCGGGCCGACCTAACCCCACATTTCGAGCGAAATTCGGCTTTCGCGCGGTGGCCCTGCACCCTGCAAAAGGGACCGGGGCAAGGGGCTCCAAACGCTCTTCAAAGTCCTGCCCGATTCCGATTGAGCCGCGGTTCGTCCGGCTTTGATTCGCCCCGGGCGATTCCCGAGATTAGTCCCCTACCAGTTGATCGCTCGATAATTTGCCAATCGCGAGAACACTCCCCATTCGCTTTGCCAAGTCATGCGATCGACGCTCTCTCCGCTCGTCCCCCCGTTTCAACCGCTCGCGCCGCGGCGCGTCAATTTGTCGAGAAAATGACGTTTTGTCAATCAAATCAAAGGATTGTCAACGACTGAGAAATCGTGATGAAAGTCACCCGAGGGGGGGGCGGGAACGGCTCGCGCAAACAAGAATCGAGCCGTCAGTACAGTTTTCGTAAATGTCGAGTCAGGGAATGCCGCAAATGCGGTCGGGTTCGACGACGAAATGTGCGGAAGTTTGCTGGTGCGCGGGGATTCGTTTTAAGTTTTGGCACATACAACTATTGGCTCTCGGAGAGTAAAAGATGGCAACCCTGATTCGGTCGGACCTCGATTTCATCCTGCAACAGATTTTCATCGCTGAAGCCAATGCGGCTGGGGCGAGCTTAATCAGCCTGCTCCCGAACGAGCTCGCCATGTTGGGCCTGCGTACGGTCGACGGGTCGCTCAACAACCTGGTGCCGGGGCAGCAATTCTTCGGCGCGGCCGATCTGCTATTTCCGCGCGTTCTGGGTTCCACCTTCAATTCTGCTGAGATCATTCCGGCAGGGTTTTTTGGAACCCATCCCGTTACTGGAGAGCTAATTCCTCCGGTTGACACCCCGACGTCGTATCTCCAGACAAGCGGCTTGGTACTTGATTCGCAGCCGCGCATCATCTCCAACCTGATCGTCGATCAGACTCCGCTCGTTGTTGATCCAATCACTGGCGCATACGTTTCGGGCAACCCGGCGGCTTCCGCCGCCGGTGGCACCTTGGTCACGAGCCCGGGCCTCGATGGCATTTTCGGCACCGCTGACGATCGCGATGTCTTATTCATCCCGAACACGGCGCCGGACGAGGGCCTGTCGGCGGGATTCAATTCGTGGTTCACGTTCTTCGGCCAGTTCTTCGACCACGGCCTCGATCTCGTCAACAAGGGTGGCAATGGCGTGATCATGGTTCCGCTCCAGCCGGACGATCCACTTTTCGATCCCACGCCGGGCGCCGCGAACTTCATGATGTTGACGCGCGCAACGCAGGTCGAAGGACCCGGGGCGGATGGAATCCTAGTCGATGACGCGGCAACGGTTGCCAATGAAGCTGCCGACAACACTTTCCATGAGGCGGTCAATCAGACCACGCCGTTCGTCGACCAGAACCAGACCTATACCTCGCATCCCTCGCATCAGGTGTTCCTGCGCGAGTATGTGCTCGACGTGAATGGCAGGCCAATCGCGACCGGCATGCTGCTTGAAGGGGATGCCGGCGGACTCGCCACATGGGCGGACATCAAGTTTCAAGCGCGGACCGTGCTGGGGATCGAGCTCGATGACTTTGATGTGCACGACGTCCCGCTCGTAATGACGGACGCGTACGGCAACTTCATTCCCGACACAGCGACCGGCATGCCACAGCTCGTCACGGGCCCAGGCACCGTTCTCGTTGGCAACCTTCTCGTCCCAATTGACGCGACCGCTGCAGTCAATACCGGGCATGCGTTTTTGAACGACATCGCTCACGCCGCCGCACCAAATACCGGCGAAGTGATTGATACGGATTTGGTCGCTGGGCCGATTGCCAATCCCGCGTTCAATCCCAACCTGCCCGAAGGTCCGTTGAACATGCGGTTCCTGGCGCAGCCGGATGGCACCTATGACGACGAGCTCCTCAACGCCCACTTCGCGACCGGTGACGGCCGCGGCAACGAGAACATCGCCCTCACCTCCGTCCACCACGTTTTCCACTCCGAGCACAACCGCCAGATCGATGAGATCAGGAACACCTTGGTGGCCGACGCAATCGCCTCCGGCAACGTAGCGTTCTTGAACGACTGGCTGACGACCGACGTGTTGGCCCCGCCGGCGCTTACAGATATCCTGACCCTTAGTTGGGACGGCGAGCGTCTGTTCCAGGCTGCGAAGTTCGCCACCGAAATGCAGTACCAGCACTTGGTGTTCGAGGAGTTCGCGCGCAAGGTCCAGCCGAATGTCGACGCATTCCTGAATTACGATGCGACGATCAATCCGGCGATCGTCGCCGAATTCGCGCACGTCGTCTATCGCTTCGGCCACTCGATGCTGACTGAGACGATCGACCGCTTCGACCCGCTTTTCAACGTCATCGGCAATCCCAACGGGCTCGACCCGGCGGGTCAGCAGATGGGCCTGATCTCGGCGTTCCTGAACCCGCTCGCGTTCCTTGATGACGGCACGGCGGCCGGAATGACCGCCGATGCGGCCGCCGGCGCAATCGTGCGTGGCATGACCCGCCAGGCGGGTAACGAGATCGACGAGTTCGTCACCGAGGCGGTGCGTAACAACCTGCTTGGCCTGCCGCTCGATCTGCCGAGCATCAACATATTGCGCGGCCGCGATACCGGTGTGCCGACCTTGAACGAGGCGCGCCGCGATTTCTTTGAGAACACCAGCGATGCGCAGTTGAAGCCCTACGTGAGCTGGGTCGACCTCGCCGTGAACCTGAAGCACGCGGAATCGGTCATCAACTTCATCGCGGCCTACGGCACACATGCCGAGCTCGTGGCGGCCGACGTCGACACGCTCGTAGAGAAGCGCGACGTGGCCACCGCCCTTGTTATGGGTGGAAGCGCCGTGATCAACGCGGGTGCTCTGGACGAGAGGACTTTCGTTGCGGACGACGCGGACCGCGCAGCCTTCCTAAATAGCACGGGCACCTACGCGAATCTGGCCACCGGCGTCACCACCACCGGCGTCGACGACATCGATCTCTGGATCGGTGGCCTCGCGGAGCGGCAAATGCCGTTCGGCGGCCTGCTCGGATCGACCTTCAACTTCGTCTTCGAGACGCAG
>JBJXGX010000403.1:0-5447 GCA_046160305.1 Burkholderiales bacterium | reverse complement strand
CGCGTGCCGCCGCGGACGAAGCGCAGCTCGTGGTGCTGCAAATGGACACACCCGGCGGGTTGGATCTGTCGATGCGTCAGATCATCAAGGCCATCCTTGCCTCGACCGTACCCGTCGCCGGATTCGTCGCACCGAGCGGCGCCCGCGCGGCGAGCGCCGGAACCTACATCCTCTATGCAAGCCATGTCGCGGCGATGGCGAACGGCACCAACCTCGGTGCAGCGACGCCGGTGCAGATCGGTGGGGCTCCGGACTTCGCGCCACCGGGCGGTGCGCCCGAATCGCCCACGAAGGGCGATGACAAGGAGGGCGGAAAGGCTAAGCAGTCGGCACCGTCCAAGGACACCATGACCAAGAAGATGGTGAACGATGCCGCCGCCTATATTCGCGGACTGGCCCAACTGCGTGGCCGCAATGCCGATTGGGCAGAGCAGGCGGTGCGCGAATCGGTAAGTCTCTCCGCCGATGATGCACTTGGGTTGAAAGTCGTCGACTATGTTGCCACCGATCTGAAGGATCTTCTCAGCCGCCTCGATGGCAAGACCCTCAAGGTTGCAGGCGCGGATCGCATCCTGCAATTGACCGATGCGCCGGTCGTCATGCTAGCGCCCGATTGGCGGACCAATCTGTTGAGCGTGATCGCCAATCCGAGCATGGCGCTGATCCTGATGTTGATCGGCGCCTATGGACTCTTCTTCGAGTTCTCGAATCCGGGCTTCGTTGCGCCGGGCGTGATCGGCGCGATCTGCCTGCTTCTTGCGATGTTCGCGTTGCAACTGCTGCCGGTGAGTTATGCCGGGCTTGCGCTCATTGCACTTGGCATCGCTTTCATGGTGGCCGAGGCGTTCATGCCAAGCTTCGGTTCGATCGGCATCGGCGGCATCGTTGCTTTTGTCGTTGGTGCGGTGCTATTGATGGACACGGATGTTCCCGGCTACGGCATCCCGATTTGGCTCGTGGTGGCGATGGGCTGCGTGAGCGCGCTGTTCATGGTCGGGGTCGGCGGCATGGCGATGCGTGCGCGCCGCCGGCCGGTGGTGAGCGGCCGCGAGGATCTGATCGGCGCGCTCGGCGAAATCGTCGAGGTGGGCGGGGGCGGCAGCGCAGGGGAGCATTGGGCGAGCGTGCGCGGCGAGCTCTGGCGCGTCAAGAGTGCGGCGCCTCTTGCAAAAGGCGAACCGGTGCGGGTCGTGGCGATGGAAGGGCTTACCTTGACGGTAACCACGCAAGGTGTCTCTGCTCCATAGCGCGTACGCTCCTATCAGCGGACGCAATTTTTTGACCGATCGACGCGTTGCGAGAAAAACCAGCACGCGGGTTTATTGCTTGGCGCATTTGCGCGAATGAACACTAAGCGTCTTCCATCAGGAATCTGCGCGGTCTGCCGCGCAGATTCCTAGCGGATCAACAAGGAGCGTAATCATGTCGTGGGGATTCAGTATCGGCGGTGTGCTCGTGTTGGTCGTGATCGTGCTGATCATCAGCTCCTTTCGCATCCTGCGCGAATACGAGCGCGGCGTGGTGTTCATGCTCGGGCGCTTCTGGAAAGTGAAAGGGCCGGGGCTGGTGCTGGTGATCGTCGGCGTCCAGCAAATGGTGCGCGTCGATCTGCGCACGGTGGTCCTCGATGTCCCCAGTCAGGACGTCATTTCCCGCGATAACGTATCCGTCAAAGTGAACGCGGTGGTCTACTTTCGCGTGGTCGATCCCCAGAAAGCGATTATCCAGGTCGAGAATTTTCTGAATGCGACCAGTCAGCTCGCGCAGACCACGCTTCGCTCCGTCCTTGGCAAGCATGAGCTCGATGAAATGCTCGCGGAACGCGAACGGTTGAATATCGATATCCAGAAAACCCTCGATGCCCAGACCGATGCCTGGGGAATCAAGGTGTCGAATGTGGAAATCAAGCACGTCGATCTCAATGAATCGATGATCCGCGCGATCGCGCGGCAAGCGGAAGCCGAGCGTGAACGCCGGGCCAAGGTGATTCACGCGGAAGGTGAGCTACAGGCTTCGGTGAAACTTCTGGAAGCGGCCCGCGTTCTCGCGCAGCAACCGGAGGCCATGCAACTTCGCTATATGCAGACCTTGGCACTCATTGCAGGCGACAAGACCTCGACGATCGTGTTCCCGCTGCCGATGGATCTGTTCCCGCTAAAGGGGAACACGCGCGCGAGTGCCGAGGGACGCGGCTAGGGCGCGCTCTGCGATGCGGCGATCGGATTGCGTGACTTGCAGCGTCCGACAGCGGTCAGGATTCCGCGCAGAATTTCGATCGGCGGAGGCGGGCATCCCGGCACGGTGAGGTCGACCGGGACAACGTTCGACACCCGGCCGCACGATGCGTAGCTTTCACCGAAGATCCCGCCATCGCAGCCGCAATCCCCGATCGCCACCACCAGCTTGGGATCCGGTGTCGCATCGTAGGTGCGGCGAAGCGCCATTTCCATGTTGCGCGAAACCGGTCCGGTGACCAGCAGCATGTCGGCATGGCGCGGGCTCGCAACGAATCGAATGCCCAATCCCTCGATGTTGTAGTAGGGATTGTTGAGGGCGTGGATCTCCAGCTCGCAACCGTTGCAGGACCCGGCGTCGACCTGGCGGATCGACAGGGCCTGGCCCAGGATGGCGAGCAGCGCATGATGAATGCGTGCGACTTCCGCGTGCAGCGCATCGCTACTTTCGGGCGGTCGCTCGGTAATGATCCCGGTGCGGGCGATCTGTTTGACGAGCTTCCACATATCAGAGGTCGTGTCCGGCGTAGCTGAGGTTGAACGATTTGTTGATGAGCGGGAAATCGGGGACGATATTGCCGATCACCGCATGTTCCAGGACCGGCCAGTTCTGCCAGGATGGATCGTGGCAGTGGCAGCGGAGAATGCGATTCGCCGCGCCGTCGATCTCGAGCGCGACGAAAATCTCACCGCGCCAGCCCTCGACCCAGCCCGCGCCCCACGCCCGTTCGGGCGACGAAGGCGGTGCCACGCGAATTGCGCCCGCGGGGAGACCGCGGACGATCGCGCGTATCAGACGAAGCGACTCCATGACCTCGTCGAACCGCACCGCCACGCGGGCTGCGACATCGCCGCCATTGTGCGTGGTCAATGTCGCGTTGAGTCGGTCGTAGGGCGGCCATGCCTGATCGCAGCGAAGATCCATCGCTTGCCCGCTCGCGCGCGCCGCAAGTCCGGTGAGCCCCAGTCGGGCAGCGAGTTCCGGGGTCACCACACCGGTCAACATGAAGCGGTCCTGCAATCCCGGATGCTCGTCGTACACGTTGCGAAGGACTCGCAGGTCGCGCTCGATTGCATCGCATTGACGCGAGACCTGATCGATCATCGTGGCGTCGATGTCGAGCGCGACACCGCCCGGTACGATGCAATCCATCATGAAGCGATGTCCGAACGTGGCCTTCGAGAGGCGTGACCAGTCTTCCCGCAGCCGGGAGAACTGCGCGAGCCCAAAGCCCAGGGCCGCATCATTGCCCAGTGCGCCCAAGTCGCCCAGATGATTAGCGACGCGTTCGCGTTCCAGCATCAGCGCACGCAACCAGCCGGCGCGCTCCGGTGGCGTGCACTTCAATGCCGATTCGAGCGCCATGCAGTACGCCCATGCATACGCCACGGTCGAGTCGCCTGAGACGCGGCCGGCCAGTCGATGGCCATCAAGCGGCGATAGTTCGGTGAAGCGCTTGTCGATGCCTTTGTGGGTATAGCCAAGACGCTGCTCGAGGCGGACGACCTCTTCGCCGACGATCGAGAATCGGAAGTGACCCGGTTCGATGATGCCGGCATGAACAGGCCCCACCGGGATTTCATGGACGCCGTCGCCGTCGACCCGGACGAACGCGTAGTCATCGACCGCGCGGCTCGACGGCGACACATGACCCGGCATCTGCTCGCGCAACGGCGCATAGTGTCCGGGCCATGCGCCGTGATTGAGCCATGGCCGCTGATCGAGGCTATCCGCCGCGAAAATGCCGGACAGATCGGCGGCTGCACGTTGCATCCGATTCGCGAACGGAAAAATGGCAGATAGATCCGGATAGCTCGGATGGCCTTCGGGCAGCGGCAGGTCCAACCACAGCAATCCCTCTTGCGTTGCGTACGCAGCCGACACGCGCGTCCGGCCAGCCGGGCTTTGCTGACTACCGCAAAGCGGGTCTTGACGCGCGTCACCCGTCAAGCTGTGATCGGAAGCCCAAAGCGAGACGAGTCGCCCTTTCACCGCGGCGACTGCGTTGGCCGCTGCGAGCCAGTCGTTTGCCGGCGCCGATCCCCGCCAGATCGGCAGAGGGGAGGGCAAGCGTTCGAGTTGAAGAGCGAGGTCGGGAAGATTCATGATCTCAGCCGCCGAGCATTCGCGCGGCCTGTCGATACCATGCGTCGAGGTAGGGCGGGATGTAGATACCAAGCATGAGGCTGAGTGCAAGATGAACGAACACCGGCACGAGTGCGGGCGGATGCGCTAGAGGCTTCATCGTGGAGTCGCCGAACACCATGGCTTGTACCCGGCTGAACACGGCGGCGAACGCTACGCCGAGCGCCAACAGCAAGATGGGCGCTGCCCACGGCTGCGTGCGGATAGTCGTGGTCAGGATCAGGAACTCGCTTGCGAACACACCGAACGGTGGCATGCCGAGAATGGCGAGTGCGCCGAGCATCAGACCCCAGCCCACCGTGGGGTTCGCTTTGATGAGACCGCGAATATCTTCCATGATCTGCGTGCCGGCCTGCTGCGACGCGTGGCCGACCGCGAAGAAGATGGCGGACTTGGTGAGCGAGTGCACCGTCATGTGCAGCAGCCCGGCGAAGCTTGCAATCGGCCCGCCAAGGCCGAATGCGAAGGTCATGAGCCCCATGTGTTCGATGGACGAGTAGGCGAACATCCGCTTCACGTCCCTTTGCCGCGAGAGGAAGAATGCCGCCGTCAGCACCGACAACAGACCGAACCCCATCATGAGATAACCCGCGAGCTGACTCTGCAATGCGCCGTCCGTCAGCACCTTGCAGCGGAGGATCGCATAGAGCGCAACGTTGAGCAGCAATCCCGACAACACGGCCGAGACCGGCGTCGGTCCCTCGGCGTGCGCATCGGGCAACCAGTTGTGCAAGGGTACGAGACCGACCTTGGTGCCATAACCGATAAAAAGAAACGCGAACGCGAGGGTGATGATGTTCGGGTTGAGGTCGCCCTTGACGGCTTCGAGGCTGGTCCATAGCAACGCGCCATCGTCGGCCCCGATCACCGTCTCCGCGGCCATGTAGAGGAGAACGGTTCCAAACAGCGCCTGCGCGATCCCGACCCCGCAAAGGATGAAGTACTTCCAGGCGGCTTCGAGACTTGACGCCGTGCGGTAGACGCTCACCAGCAGTACGGTCGTGAGCGTCGCTGCTTCCATCGCGACCCACAGGATGCCCATGTTGTTCGTCATGAGAGCGAGCATC
>JBJXGX010000402.1:0-3249 GCA_046160305.1 Burkholderiales bacterium | reverse complement strand
CCTCGGTGCGCTCCCGTCCTCCCGGCATCGTCAGCATGACCATGTCGAGCAGCTTGCCGGGGTGCGGCGTGTCCCCTGCCGGCAGCACCATCTCGACGATCAGCACGCGGCCGTCCGGCTTCATCGCCTTGCGGCAATGGCCGAGGATAATCAGGCACTGTTCCTCGCTCCAATCATGGATGATGTGCGAAAGGATGTAGGCGTCGCCGCCCGGCGGAACTGTCTTGAAGAAATCACCGGATTCGATCGCGACACGCCTGTCAATGCCGCGCGCCTTCAGCAGAGTTGGCGCATCAGTCACGATGTGTGGCATGTCGAACAGCACGCCGCGCGGCGCTTCGCATCGTTCGAGAATCGCGGCCAGCATGTTCCCGGTCGCGCCTCCGACATCAACAATGGTCTCCAGTTGCGAGAAATCATAGGCTGCAGCGACAGTCGGCGGCTCGCCGCCATGAAAACCAACCATGAATTCCGATATCAGCGAAGCCTCGTCGAGATGCTGCTTCAAGTAGTCGAAGACGGGCATTGCATAGATATTCTCGAAGGCGGTCTTTCCAGTTGTAATCGAATAGACGAGATCGTCGAGCGGTCGGGTAAAAATTGGACCGGAGAGCGCGAGGACGCTGGACCGGGCGGAGCCGGGAGCGCCGGTTTGCAATGCCGCGCCCAGGGGCGTCAAAGCGAAACGCCCGCCGTCGCCTTCCGAGAGCAGACCGAGACTTGCCAGCGAGCGCATGAAGCGGTGCAGCGATGGGGCGTGGACCGCGAGCGATCCGGCTAGCTCGGTCGCGCTCTTGGCGCCTGCCGCGAGTTGGTCCGGCAGTCCGAGCTTGGCGGCGGCGTAGACGATCCTGGATTTCCAGTAGGCACTGCCCATCTCAATCAACTGCACGTGCGGGGGCAAGCCAGGCACTGCAGCATGAGCGGTGGAGGTGGACATTGTGATCTCTCCGGTGAGGTGCGTTGAGTAGCTTGCCTTGTAACGAGATCCCATATGTGGAAAATTCATGATTAGGACCAACGAATAGATTTCATGCATCATGAACAAAATTGATCTGTCACGTCTCGACCTCAATCTACTCGTCACTTTCGAGGTGCTGATGACGGAGGGCAATGTCACCCGCGCCGCCACCCGGCTGGGGCGAACGCAGTCGGCGATCAGCCACGCCCTGGCGCGGCTTCGCGAGCAAGTCGGCGATCCGTTGTTGGTCAAGACTGCACGGGGGATGGCGCCGACACCCTTTGCCCAAAGGCTCGTCGGTGAAGTGCGGCCGGTACTTCGCACGATCCAGCGCATCGTGACGCCGCCAGAGCCGTTTCATCCCGCAAGCAGCAAACGCCATTTCCGACTCGCAATACCCGACTTTGTTCCTGCCCTATTGCCGAAAGTCATCGGATCAATTCAACGAAGCGCTCCGGACGTGACTGTGGAATGGCTGGCGCCGAGCATGCTAACGCTGCAATCCGTCGCCGAAGGTGAGATTGATCTCGCCCTGGTCAACTCTGCCAACCCTGTTCCTGAAGGTGTGCAGCGGCAGGCGGCCGGCGGCGATCAGATCGCGGTGACTTTCGCGCGCAAAGGGCATCCTGCGCTTGCGAATTGGGGACGCGCGGCGTGGCTGAGATGGCCGCACATTGTCGTTCACTTGGGGGAGCGTATGAAAGGCCAGGTGGACAGTGCGACTGACCGCTACAAGATCCAACGAAAGGTCGGTGCAAGCGTATCGCACTTTTCTCAGGTTCCCGCACTTTTGGCAGAAACGGATCTCTTGGCCACGATGACCCCGCTGGTGATGGGTGACGGCATTGCGCGTTATGGGCTCTGTTTTCTGGAGCCGCCGATTGATATCGAACCGGCACGGTTTTCCCTTGCCTGGAGTTTCCGGCACGCAACCGACCCTGGAAACGAGTGGCTCAGAGCAATCGTCAAGACAGAGTTTGATATCTTGTCGACGCAAGCACAGACCGTGGTGATAGGTGGCCATCAACGCAAGCGACGAAAGTCGAAAGCGTAATTTGGTCGAAGTGGAGCGCACAAAAATGGGACTGACTGTTGTTACGGGCGCAAATCGCGGTATTGGGCTCGAACTGGTTCGACAGCTCAATGATCGCGGCGCGGCCGTGGTCGCCATCTGCCGAAATCGGTCGATTGAACTCGATAGATTGGGGATCCGGGTCGAGAGTGGATTCGAATTGACCGCACCTGATTCCTGGCCGGAAATTGGACGCCTTTTCGAACGCGAAAACATCGACCTTTTGATCCAGAATGCCGGCATAGCGTCCATAGATTCGAAGGACAGCCTGGAGCTCGACGCAGTTCATGCACAGTTCGCGACGAACGCTGTTGCCCCTCTATTTTTGACGCGCGCGCTTGCACCTCGGCTGAGGCACGGCGCCAAGGTTGCACTGATCTCCAGCCGCATGGGCTCGATAGGCGACAATGGTTCTGGTGGTTACTATGGGTATCGCATGAGCAAGGCGGCACTCAACGCAGCCGGGGTCTCACTTGCCCACGAACTCAGGCCCGCTGGCGTTGCCTTGGTGGTGTTGCATCCCGGTGCGGTGCGCACCGACATGACGAAGCACACCGGCACGATCGACGCACGAGTGTCGGCTCGCGGGCTTCTTGAGCGGATAGATGAACTTCGGCTTGAGACGACAGGACGATTTGTGCACCAGACCGGTGAAATCTTACCGTGGTGAACCGCGTTGAGGTTGATCTCCTGGCCTGCGCACCAGATCCCAGACGATCGAAGTGACCAAGTTGCTTCGCGGGATTTCGTTTCAGTTCATGGAACGTCTCCAAAACCGAACGTCGGCTTTTTGTCCGGCGAACTTGTGCCGTAATTACCCCTGACCGACGTTTCATTGCAGTGCAGCGTAACGGCCGCTATCGAGGCAATCGCGTTTATCATGTCGCCGGATTGACAGGCGATGACCGCGGTAACTAGCGCCGGTGCATCCGGTGATCTGGGACTGCGTCGGCTGCAATGCTGGAGGACAGGGTTCCGGCCAATGCGACACTGGAGAGACTGGGGTGCTTCCCATGTGCTTCCCAGGCGTCGCAATCGAAATAGTATTCGACGGGGGCGGAAATTTAATCGATTGAATTTATTCAAATATCTGGTGCCGCCGAGAAGAATTGAACTTCCGACCCCACCCTTACCAAATATCGTTGTCAGATTTAACGTGCTGAATTCCATCGCTTTGTGTTGGGCAATCAATTGGGCAATCGCCGTTGTTCACGCG
>JBJXGX010000401.1:0-8980 GCA_046160305.1 Burkholderiales bacterium | reverse complement strand
AGGTACACCCACTCGCGACGCAGGCGATCGAGTGGCGTGGTGAGCTTCTTGAATCCGACCTCGGTGCGGGAGTAGGCCTGGATGCGCGAGGCGCGCGGCTTGCGGATCGCTTCATAGCCTGCGAGTGCGCGCTCGGGATCGTCGCGGTGCTCCGCCAACCAGCGGGCGAGGATGTAGCTGTCTTCGAACGCCATCGCCGCGCCTTGGCCGAATGTGGCGAGCATCGCGTGCGCCGCATCGCCGAGCAAGGTGACACGACCCTTGGTCCATTGCGCGGCGTGTTCGCCCGAGAACTGTCCCCATTTGTAGACTTTCGTCGCCTTGCGCAGCACTTGCCCCACGGCCGCGCCCGCATCCGGAAAAGCGGCGAGCATCTCCTCGGTCGTGCTCGGCGTGGACCACGACTCCTCGGTCCAGTTCGGTTGCCGGCGCACCGCGACGATGTTCACGAACGAGCGCTGCCTGACGTAGTAGCTGATGACGAATCCTTCACGCGTGTCACCGGTCCAGTGCGTGACATTCCCATCGTGGATATCCGGCGGCAAATCACTCGTCGGCACCAAGGTGCGCCAACACATCGTTCCGACATAGCGGGCACTCTCGCCGCCGAAGAGCTGCTTCCTCACCGCGGAACGAATGCCATCGCATCCGATAACCACATCGGCCTCCGCCTGCGTGCCGTCGGCGAAGGAAAGGCCCACCGAGTGCGGCGAGAGCGCCACGCCTATGCAGCGTTTGTTGAGCTGCACGGCGGACGACGGCAGTGAATCGGCGAGCAACTTGTGCAGGTCGCCGCGATGGACAACGTAGTAGGTCGCGCCGTAGCGATGCATCGATTGTTCGAGCGGGACGCGGTTCAACAGGCGTCCATCATTCCAATCGCGCCAGGCGATGCCCGCAGGCTCGTAGCTCACCGCATGTAACGGATCCTGCAAACCAAGCGCTTTGAACACCTTCACGGCGTTCGGGCCGATGTTGATGCCCGCACCGAAATCGCCGAGCTCGGATGATTGCTCGAACACCTGTACCTCGAACCCTTGTTGGGTAAGCGCACGCGCGGCCGCCAATCCGCCAAGGCCCGCGCCGATGATCCCAATGCGTTTCGTGATAGTCATTGTGTGGGGTCGCGCTCGATCTTCCGAAGGGTTCGGCCCGGACGGATTCTGGGAATTGATGGGCTGCCTGAGGCAGGAAATTAATCCGGAAGGTACCTCACTTCGATATGGATCGGGAGTTCGAGCGGACCCTGGCCGCCCGGGTGTAGGATCCGTCGCGGCGCGCCGAGCGCGCATCCATGACAACGAACCGGGATCCCTATGTTCACACGGCATGCTGGGCTCATCACCCGTCGAATCGTTTGCGCCGCGCTTGGATTCAGCCTCCTCGTACCGAGCGCCGGCGCGCAACAGTTCCCCGCCAAGCCGATCAAGCTGATTGCACCGTATCCGCCGGGCGGTGGGGTCGATACCGTCGCGCGTGTGCTCGCCGAGCAGCTCGCGCCGCGCCTCGGCCAACCGTTGACCGTCGAGAATCGGCCCGGTGCCGGCGCCACGATCGGCGCGGACGCGCTCGCGAAGAGTCCGGCCGACGGCTACACGCTGATGCTGGGGAGCGTTCTCGACTACTCGATCGCGCCGCACTTCCATAAGAACCTCGGCTTCGATATGCGCCGCGACTTCGTCGCGATCGTCGAGGTGGGTTACGGCACGATCGGCCTGGTGGTCGCGCCGAACCTGCCCGCGAACTCGGTCAAAGAACTCATCGCGCTCGCGAAAGCCAAGCCCGGTCAACTGAGCTTTGCGTCCTCGGGGACGGGCGGCCTTATTCACCTCAATGGCGAGATGTTCAAGCAGATGGCCGGTGTCGATCTTTTGCACGTACCCTACAAGGGCTCGACGCAATTCCAGCCCGATTTGCTGGAAGGCCGGATTCCGCTGTCGATCGACAACGTGCTCGCGCATCTGCCGCAGGTGAAGGCCGGGAAGCTGCGCGTGTTGGCTGTGGCGAGTCGCGAGCGCTCGCCGCTGTTGCCTGACGTCCCCACCATGGCGGAAGCCGGCCTGCCGGGCTTCGAGTCGGCGACCAATTACACCTTGTTCGCGCCGATCGCTACATCGAAAGAGATCGTCCGATTGCTCAACACAGAGACCAACGCGGCAATTCAGCAGGGCGACATGCGCGAGCGTCTAGTGAAGCTTGGCATCGTGGTCACCGGCGGCACGACCGAAGCGGTGCAAGCGCGCGTGTCCATCGAGATCGCGCGGTGGGCCAACGTCATCAAGACGGGGAACATCAGGACGGAGTGATGCCGGGGACGATCCGGTTATCCGCAGAAGACGAACCGCATAATCGAGAGATCGTCCTCGAGCGGGCCCACGCCGCGCAACGCGTGCGCGAGCGCCACCACCCGGTCGAGTTCATCCGTTCCAGCCGCCACATGTTCGGCGAGCAGCCGGACGAGCGCCTCGAACCCAAGGAGGCTGCCGTCCGGGCG
This sequence comes from Burkholderiales bacterium, assembly GCA_046160305.1. Classification (GTDB taxonomy): domain Bacteria; phylum Pseudomonadota; class Gammaproteobacteria; order Burkholderiales; family SG8-39; genus SHXR01. The sequence goes on along the minus strand of JBJXGX010000401.1, from coordinate 6,486 downwards.
CTCGAGCTCGAACGCCCCGTCGCTCACCAGGAAGAGGCGCGACGCCTGCCTGACCCGAACTTCGGCCGATCGATAGGTGACGGTGGCGGTGATACCGATGGGCGGGCCACGCACCCCGAGTTGTTCCACCGTCGTCGATCCGCCTGGGTCGCTGGCAATCAAAATACCCGGCGGATGACCGGCGTTCGCGTACTCGAGGACGCCGCGCGAATGGTCAAGGACGCCATACCAGATGCTGAAGAAGAGGTCGTCGTGCCGCGCCATCGGATACGCCTCGTTGAGCCGGGTCAGGACGTCGGCGGGCCGCGTGAAGTCAACCGCCCGCAGTGTCTCGGAGCGGAGCGCGTTGGTGACCGTCGCGGCGTGCAATGCCGCCCCGACCCCATGGCCGCTGACATCGAGAATGAAGAATGCGAAGTGCTCTGCATCGATCCAGTGGTAGCCGAACGCGTCGCCGCCCAATTCGGTCGAGGGAATGAAGCGCCAGTCCACCGCGACCGGTGTGGCCTGCGGCTCAGGCAGGATCGACTGCACATAGCGGGCCGCTTCGGCGAGCTCCCGGGCGAGGCGCTGGTTCGTCGCAAGGAGCGCTTCGCGCGACGCGTTCAGCGCAGCGTGGGCCTCGCGCAACGATTGGTTGGCCGCTGCGAGCTGTCGATTCAGGTTGGCCTCGCGTTCCGACAGCAGCGTCATGTCATAGGCTTTCTGCTGGACACGGCGGGCGGCGTCGGTCCTGGCCTTGGCATCGATGAGCACGATCCAGGTGTCATCGCCAAGGGTGAGCAAATGCAGGTCGATCGTGCGGCCGGCGGAAAGCTCCATCGCGGGCAGGACGAACGGCGATTCGGCGATCGGCAGCAGACCTTCGAGGAATGCGAGTTGCGGGAGCGCCGGTTGACCAAGGGTGACCGGGCCGATGCCGTGTTCATCGAGATCGCCACCGGTGAGCGCGACGGCGTGCCCGGCATTCAATTGCAACCACGCGAGCGGGCGCCCGGCAAACGCGAGCTCGTAGAGATAGTCCGCGAGCGGCGCGGGAAGATCGTTGGCGCCGCGCGTCACGTCATGATGCGCCGGGCAAGCTCCACGAAGGCTTGCTCGACGCCCTCACCGGTCTTCGCGCTGGTCGCAACGACGTTCCAGCCCGCAGCGCGCAGCAGGGAGAGCGCGGCGTCGGTCACGGTCCATTCGGTGCGAAGATCGAGCTTGTTGATCAAGAGCAGCAGCGGAATGTCGCCGATCTCGGTGCGCACGCGATCGCCGATCGATCGTGCCACAGCAAGCGTCTGGTCGCGCGTGCCATCGGCCACCAGGAGCGCGCCCGTGGCGCCGCGGACATAGCTCATCCGCACCGCGGAGATATCATCCTCGCCCGCGATGTCCCACAGGATCAAGGTCACGTCGCGGCCGTCGAGATCGACCGTCTTCTTGTCCATCTTCACGCCGACCGTGGTGAGGTAGGTGTCGGCGAAGATGCTGTCCACATAGCGCCGTACCAGGCTCGTCTTGCCCACGCCGAATGCGCCGAGCATGCACACCTTCCTCTGGATGGCTGGGTTCACTCGCTGATCCGGATGCTGAACGAGACGCGTCGATTGCGGGAGTCCGCCTTGAGCGGATCGTCCTCGGGCACGGGCTCCAGTGCGCCGGCGCCTCGCACGAACAGCAGATCGGGGTCGACGCCGCGGGTCCGAAGCAGTGAGCGGACCACTTCGGCGCGACCGACGCTCAGAGCGAGATTGGGAACATCCTTGCCGGTCGAATCCGCATGGCCGATGAGGTTCACACGCATGGTGAGCTGAAGTTCGCGGGTGCGCTCGGCAAGCGCATTGATCTTGAGCGCAAGCGCCTCGATGAGGGCCTCCTGACGGCGCTCCGGTCGCGGTGAGCCCACGTCGAAATAGACGTGCTCGGCTTCGATCCCAAGTCGCATGCGATCAAGTTCGCTGCGATCGACGTTCGACAACTCGCTCAGGTCGAGCACCGGTGCGCCAAGGGGCATCAGGCGGCTCAAGGCGCGCGCGCGCTCGATCCAGGGATGGGGCGCCGACCCGATCGCGCGCACCCGGTCGCGCTCGAGCACGAACGAAACGGTTGGGATCGGCTCAAGACCCGCCTGCACGCGCTTCATGACGAAGGCCGGATGCAGCGCCTGATAGGCCTCCCATCGCATTGCCAGTCGGGTCGGTTCCAGTTTGAATCCGTCGAGCATGGCGCGCGGATCCGGCGCAAGCGGATCACGCAAGCCGGCGATCTGCCACCGACCGTCCTGCCGTTCGGCGCGCGCCACGACAATACCCGGTTCCGCCCGCAGCGCTTCGACGAAGCGCCCGACCTCGCGCGCTTCCTGATAGCGCTGATAGAGCGCATACGCGCCAAAGCACAGCGCACCGATCAAGACGAGCAGGAAAATCCACAGCACGATCGACACGCCCGCCTCGCGTGGTCTCGCCTGCTCGCGCAGGCAGCGGGACAACGCTTCCGGCGCGGCGCCGAACGCGCCCGCATCACCCACGTACGTTTCGAGCGCGCGCGCATGTTCGCTATGGATGAGCGCAAGGGTCTCCCGCATCAGCGCGCGCAGCGCCTCGGGCGGCGTGCCGCGCACCACGGCCGCGAGGTAGGCATGCGGACTGTCTTCCCGCAGGAGGACGAGCTCGCCGAGGCGCAGCGTATCGACGCCGCCATCGCCTGAATCGTTGAACGAGTCGCGCACGAAGTCCTGGATGGCGGTGAGCATGCCCGAGACGAGCTGCGGATCATTCGCGGCCGCTCGGTCGGCGGACACGTGCTCGATCAACAGCCCGGATTTCCGCTGGATGAGGAACACATGCTCGACGCGATAAATCAGCGTGTGCCTGAGCACGACATCGGCGAACGGCGTCCCGGTACGCCATGCTTCAATGCGCCACTTGAGTCCGCGTATCGAGAAGCTCTCCTTGAGGGCGGCGTTCAGGCCCTGGAAGCGCGACTCCATCGCCTCGGCAATCGACTTGCGGATCGCCGGACCCATGACCGGCGACAGGATGTCGATGAGCGTGCGCGGGTCCTTGCGGATCGACGACTGCGTGGCGCGCTCGACCGTCGGGGCCAGCACCTCGCCAAGGCGATCATCACGCGCCGCCGCCTGCGCGATCGCGGCGGGCAGCACCTGACTCAGCGCCGCGGCCAACTGCTCGGGATCGTCGAGTCGATGCTGCAACCTGGCAAGCTGCGCCTGTTCGCGTCCGACCAGAATCCCGCGCAGTTCGTGGACCTGCGGATCGTCACCGAGCGCGCTTGGCATGCGCGCGGCGAGTTCTGGGTTGATGGACCGCGCGACCTCGATCAGCAGTTTGGCCAGCCGTGCGGCGTCGTTCCGCGGCGCTTGCGGTTCAGGATCGAGCCACTCGATACCCGGCTTGGACGTGTTCACGGGAGGCGCCCCGGGCCGGTCCGCTACGCGGGAGGGGCCGATGACCCCATGCTCAGTCGTGCTCGCCGTTGCCTGACTTCCCGAATCCTTTCGGTGCCGCGTCCTGATTGAGGCATTTCGCGATCTCGACGAAGAGACCGGCCAGCAGGTTGCGGTCGGTCTTCACGTTCGCCAGTTCGGAGAACATTTTCTGTACCGTCGAGCGCGTTTCGTCGTTGCGGCGCTTGAGCTCTTCACGCAGGCTCTGCGATTCCCGTGCGAGATGGTCCGTGAAGTCGCGCTCGAACTTCGCGAGCTGATCGGTCAGTTGACCGATGCGCTTTTCCAGGTTCTGCGTCGTGTCGCGGAGCGTGCGCTCAAGACCCTTGTCGGCCTCCGATCGCAATTCTTTCTCCTGCGCGACCTGCCCGGCAACCGATTCGAGCTGTTTCTTGACCGATGCCTCGAGCGCTCCGATGTGCCGGCTGGTCTCCGCTTCGATATCGCGGACCTTCTCGTGAAAAGCCTCCTCCATGTTGGAGAAGCGCCGATCGTAGTCCTGCATCTGGTTACCGAAGAGGATGTCGCGGATCTTGTCGACGCTCACCGAATCAGCGCCAGGCGCCGCGATGCTGGTCAGTGCGGATGGACCGCTTTTCCCGATGACAACGTCGGAACCGCTCGCTGATGGGTGGCTGGTTGCCATGCTCGATCTCCTCCGGTTGTAGACATTGGGTGCGCGGAGCGCGATTTGTACGCGGTTGGGTACGCGGTTGGAATAATAGCCGTTTAGTGTAGTCCGTTAGTGAGGTGGAGGTCTCGCCGCTAGCGGTTGCGATCGGCCTCCTCGTCCCAAACGAGTATCAGATGATTCTTCCCTTCGGATCGGTGGTGCCGCATTTCGTCGGACGACTGACGCGCCAGATGAATCCCGCGGCCACGGATCGGCGCCTCCTCGAGCGTCTTCGGCGTTTCCGGGGTGGGGGCGGCCGATGGATCGAACGGATTGCCATCGTCCTCGATCGCGAGCGTGACCTTTCCATTCGTCCGGTGGACGCGCACCGAGATGCAATGGCGCGCCTGATCGGAGTAGGCGTAATCGATGATGTTCGTGACGAGCTCGTGCGAAGCGAGGTCGATCCTGTGGGCAAGCTGCTGTGACAGGCCCTGTGCGCCCGTCCAGTCATGGAGCCAACTCGCCAGCCGCCGCAGCTCGGCATTCTCGTTGCGCAAATTCAGCCGATCGCCTGCGACGGTGTCGGCGTGTTCGGCATTGCGGGGGTTGTGCGCCATAGTGGTGGGTCCGGGGCGGGCATGAATAATATACGGGGAATCGACGGGCGGCCCGCATCCCGGTTACGTCGTGACGGTCCCGAATCGAGAGTTCGCGGGTGGGCACGTTCTGATGCGCAATGTCTCCCCGCGTTGAGTGGCGGCGCTCGTCGCCTTTCGTCGCGCTTCGCTTAAGCCCGGTCATTGCCCGCGTTCGGCGCATGTGCGAGACTGTGCAGCTGTCGCCTGCGACGCGGTGGCGTGGCGGCATGGTGGTCCACCGAACAGTGTTCCGAAGTCATGGCAGGGGCCCCGCGAAGGCCGGCAGCAACGCAAGGAGTGAGCAGATGGAACTCATCGAGACGGAGCAGGGCGGCGTGGCCGCCGTCCAGGTCACGGGCCGCATCGACAGCACCAGCGCGGCGAGCCTTCAGGCGCGATTGACCGATCTTGTGCACTCCGGATGTACCGGCCTCATCGTCGATTTCGAGCAGGTGGCCTACATCAGCAGCGCCGGTTTCAGGGCGCTCCTCGTCGCGGCCAAGGCGGGCGAAAGCACCCACTGCGCGCTGACGTTGTGCGGGATCGCCGGGGAGGTGCGCCGCACGTTCGAGATGGGTGCCCTGGACCAGGTGTTCACCATTCTGGGAACGCGCGAAGAGTGCACTGAGCGGCTCATGGCCGGCCCGAAAGCCGCATAAGGCAGCCGGTGCGCCAGCGCCAAGACGCGCGGCGCACGAAAAATCTCCGAATAGGAATTCCCGCGTGACCTCGCCTCGCCCCCTTCTACCAGGATGCGCGCGCTACCCGGTCTGCGGTTCGCAGCAATGAGAAAGCCTCCCGATCTTCTCTATGGGGTCGACGAACGCCCGCCGCTGGCGGTCACTCTGCTGAATGCCCTGCAGCATGCCGGTGTGATCTCCATCTTTCTGATCTACCCAGTGGTCGTGTTCCGCAGCGCGGGCGCGGATGCCGAAACGATCACCGCACTACTCGCGGTTGGCTTCTTAGCGCTCGGCATCGCGACCTTCCTGCAGGCCTTGCACAGGGGCCCGGTTGGCAGCGGCTACATGTGCCCGGCAACTTTCAGCGCAACCTACCTTGCACCCTCGGTGCTCGCGGCCAAGACCGGGGGTCTGTCGCTGGTGTTCGGCATGACGATTGTGGCCGGGCTGTTCGAAGCGGTGCTGGCGCGTGTGCTACACCGACTGCGTGCGCTCGTGCCGGTGGAACTCTCCGGCTTGGTCATACTGCTGGTCGGATTTGCTGCGGGTCTCGTGGCGGTGCGAGCGATGCTCGGTGATCCGTCCGATCCGCCCACTTTGCAGGAGTGGATCGTCGCGGCAGTCACGCTAGCCGTCACGCTGGGGCTGAATATCTGGGGCACCGGGCTTGCGCGGATGCTGTGCGCGCTGATCGGCATGGCCTGCGGCTATCTCGCGTCGTACTGGCTCGGCGTACTGTCCCTGGCCGGATTGGCGCCGGTGGCCGCGGCCGCCTGGATTGCCGCGCCTGACCTGCGCCACGTCTCATGGTCCTTCGACATCGGTCTTATCGCCGCGTTTGGTATTGCTGCGCTCGCGGCAGCGATGAAGGCGCTGGGTACCCTCACCGTGTGCCAGCGCACCAATGACGCCGACTGGGTGCGGCCGGACGGAGCGAGCAATGTGCGCGGGGTGGTCGCAGATGGCCTTGGTTCCATGGTCTCCGGGGCGCTTGGCGGCGTCGGCATCAACACCTCGACCCCGTCGGTAGGGCTCGCCACGGCCACCGGCGTCGCGAGCCGCACGGTCGCCTATGCGGTGGGCGCGATTTTCCTC
>JBJXGX010000400.1:0-52137 GCA_046160305.1 Burkholderiales bacterium | reverse complement strand
CCGCCGCGATCGAGGTCATGAAGACGCGGAATGCATTCTCCGCGCGCTGCAGCGGCACGCTTGTCGGCACCGAGATGATCTGCGCGCCGACGACTTCGTTGAGATTCCATCCGAACCCGTTTGCCGGCCCGTATTTCTCGATCATTGTTTTCGGCGCGGCATCCACCGTGCTATGGCAGCGTAGGCAAGCCGGATTGGTGATGCGAATCGGCCGTGCGACATAGAACGATCGTCCGGCCGGCGTGTCGCGCTCTCCGATGACCTCGGTCGTCTCCTTGCTGTTGCGGAACCGCCCGACGATGTCTGCCTCCCATTCGACCGCACGATTGCGCGGATTAGTGGGATTGAGCAAGGCCTCCTTGTACGCGTATTCGGAGTGTGCTTTGCGCAACGTGTCGAAAATCTCGTTGGCGGAATACGCCGGTATCGACTGCGGCAGAAACGTATATTTCATCTGCGTTTCCAGCAAGGGATTGATCTGTCCCGAGGTATAAGAGCGGACAGCGAGCGACGTGTCCATGAGCAGGCGCGCCGCCTCTGCCGTTTCACTCCGTGCATTCTTGTCCAGCAGGTCCCACGACACCCGCGCGGCGGCATACAGACCGATCGCAAAAATAACTAAGAACACCAGGTTGAATTTGAAAAGTAGTTTCATGCGAGTCTCCTGTTTATTGAGCTGGGGGAGGCAGCGACTGGATGGGCGCTGGCAATGAAGTGGCAGTGGGCGGCGTGGCAGGTGTTGCTACCCGCGGCGCTTCGGGTTCTTGACGCGCGACCGGCGGCGGGGGCGGCGGCTTCGGCAAATACTTCTCCGGGTAGAGGACTGGATCCCACTCCGGGTGGACGTTGAGGTTCGCGATGAGGGCCGTACGAAATGCCGGTTCGGTGGCTTTGGCGCGCCAGCGCTGCACGAACAGCTTTCGCATTGCCGGTTCGCTCTTCAGCCAGGGCTCGATGTCTGTATACGAGAATTCCGAGCCCGCTTTCGGCGTAACGGGATTATCGCGATGCCGGTCGATTCGCGCCGGCAATGAATCCCTGAATACCGCCGGCATTCCGGTCAGAAACGCGCTCCGCCCCGCCGGATCCACAACGCCCTTAGTGCCCGCTTTACGCACATAGAGATCGCCCAGTCTGAGCGATACCGGCAATGGCGCCCCGGATGCCTGACGCTCGCCGATTTTCGCCTCGGCTGATTCGGCGAAAACCGCGACATCGGCGCCGGTTATCTTGATCACCAGTGCGCCTTCCTGGGCCGGGATCTCAAGCAATGCCGATCGCAGATCAAGGCCCGGACCACCCTTTGCGTCGCGCTTGTCTGCGACGATCTTGAGCCATCCTTCGATCACAAAGATCGATCGCTCGGGCTTTTGGCGTGCGATCGTGGTGCTCAACATTGCGCGCGTGCGCGGCCCGACTTGCAGAATCGTCCGGTCCGGTAGCTCGATCTGCATGAAACCGGTCCCACCCATCTCGATGATGTCACCCGACGCGAGGCGAACCCCTTCCGCGGCCACCACCCGACCCGGGCCGCGATACACCATCGCATCCCCCTCCAGGATCGTGACGGTGCCGATCAGATCTTGCGTGAATGCCGCCGGCGATGCGAACACGAGCAGCGCGGCCAGCACGAGTTGTTTGATCATCTGTGAATTTCCTTCGCGAGGCTTCCCCAAGGCGTTCGAGCGCAGCCCATTTCTCCAATGATCGAATCTAGGCCGATGGGTTCGGGGTGTCAATGAGACGGTCGGACGATGCCGTAGTGGTTTAGCCTAAGGGCTACGTCTGGTGCATGGAATGAGGCGGCTTCAAACTGTCTGGCGGCAATATGTTTCGCGCGCAAGAAGCATCATGAGTGATCCGGCCAGGATCCAAGCGATCATGATCGAGAAGCCCGCTTGCCATGCCGCGAGATCATAAACGCGAATGTCGTCCGCGACGGTGCCGCGCCACATTGCATCGAGCACGATTCCAATCAGGGGTTGCATGATCGTGCCGGCAAGCATGTTCCCCATGTTCGCGATGCCGGACACGGTTCCGACCAACTCTACCGGGGCGGATTCCTTGGCGAAGGCAAATCCCAGCATCACGACAGAAGAGGTGATGCCGGTTCCCGCGACGACCACGATCAGGAGCCAATACGGCAAGCCTGGAACCCAGATCAGGATTGCCCAGAACAGCGTGGCCATCATCCCGCCACCGGCGATCAGCGCTTTGCGCCTTCGGAGGCGGTCGGATATCAAGCCGGCGAATGGCCCGGCGATCGCCCATGCGATGAGCAGGATGGACGTGACAAGTGCCGCGCTTTGCGCGTTCATGCCGTACTGCTGCACAAGGAATGGCACGCCCCACAAACCGCTGAACGCAAGCGGCGGTCCGGAGATCGCGCCGCACCCGAGGAACGTGATCCACACATTGCGATAGCGCAGCGCCTCGACGATGCCGCCAAGCATGCCCTGGCGCGGCTTGGTCGCGGCGGGCATCGACGCGAAACTTTTGAAACCTCGTTCGCTCGGATCGTCGCGAACGAGCAGCCATATTGCGATGGCAAGCGCGGTCGTTGCGATGCCGGCACCAATCATCACGTTGCGCCAACCGAACAGATCCGTGCCGATGCGCAGCGGCACACCTGCGCTGACACCCCCGACGACGCCCATCGTCAGCGCGAGTCCGGTCAAGGTGGCGAACTTCGATGGATGTGCCCATCGACTGGCGAGCTTCAGCATGCCGACAAAGGCGACGCCGACCGACGCACCGATGGCGAACCGTCCGACGCTCACGAACGCATATGACGACGAAAACGCGAAGACGAACGTTCCTAACGCTGCCACTGCGCTGCCGATCGCGAGCACCCGTCGCGGGCCGTAATGATCGAGCAACACGCCGGTCGGAATCTGCATTGCCGCATAGGCGTAGAAATAAATAGCGGCGAGATTCCCAAGACCCGCGGCGCCGAGCGCGAACTCGGTCGAAAGCTCGCTGGTCAGCACGGCCGGTGCATTGCGCTGGAAGTACCCGGCCAGGTAAAGGAGCGCGCCCAGTGCCCAGGTGCCCAGGGCGATCGGAATGGGAGGATGGCGAGGGTTCAAGCGCAAGCCGCGTCGGATGGAGCGGTAGTGTAGTGCGTTGCCCCGGACGAGATGTTCACGCAAAGAATGCGCGATAGCATGTCGATCCGGGCGTGGTCGCGGCAACCTTTGTCGTGCACCGCGCCCCGCGGAGACGATCATGCCGTCACTGAAAATTGAATTTCCGGGCAGCACCGGGCACACCCTCGCCGCACGCCTTGATATGCCCGATGGACCACCCCAGGCGTTTGCCGTATTCGCGCATTGCTTCACTTGCTCGAAGGATACGAAAGCGCCGACCTATATCAGCCGCGCGCTGGTCGAGAATGGCATCGCTGTGTTGCGTTTCGATTTCACCGGACTGGGGGGTAGCGAGGGCGAATTCGCGAATACGAATTTCTCTTCCAATGTCGAGGATCTGGTCGCGGCCGCCGACTACCTGCGCACGCACTACGAGGCACCGCGCTTGCTTATCGGCCATAGCCTTGGCGGGGCCGCCGTGCTCGCCGCGGCGGGCTACGTTGCGGAGGTGCTGGCGGTGGCGAGTATCGGCGCACCGTTCGAGCCGGCACATGTGAAGAAACAATTTGCTCCCGCATTCGCGACGATCGCCGCGGAAGGCGAAGCGGCCGTGCAGCTGGTCGGTCGAACGTTCACGATCCGCAAGCAATTTCTCGAGGACCTCGACGAACAGCGGCAAGGTGATCGCATTGCGGGGCTGCGCCGCGCGCTGCTCGTATTTCATTCGCCGATCGATGCCGTGGTGAACATCGACAATGCACGACGGATCTACGAAGCGGCGAAACATCCGAAGAGTTTCATCACCCTCGATGACGCCGATCATATGCTGTCGCGGGCCGAGGACGGTCTGTACGTCGGTCATGTCCTTGCGGCCTGGGCAAGGCGCTATCTTCCCGCCCCCGTCCCGATCGACCGGGTACCGCCGGGCAAGGTGCGTGTGGCTGAGCGTCGCACGGGAAAATTCGCGAATATCGTGCGGACGTCCAATCACGTTTTGTATGCCGACGAGCCTGTGAGCGTCGGCGGCACCGATACCGGACTGTCGCCCTACGAGCTGCTGTCGGCGGCCTTGGGCGCATGCACGTCGATGACGCTCCGCATGTATGCCGACCTGAAGGAGCTGCCGGTGGAGGCCATCGCGGTGGACGTAACCCACTCAAAGATCCATGCACAAGACTGCGCGGAATGTGAAACGAAGGAAGGCAAGATCGATCGATTCGAACGCGAGATTCGCATAACCGGCGACCTCGACGAAACGCAACAGGCGAAGCTGCTTGCGATCGCAGATAAATGTCCGGTGCATCGAACGCTGCACGCGGAGGTTGAGATCGTCACGAAGGTTGGCTGGGAGTGTGCGCGACAGAGCGCGCAAGTTCGATGACTTTCGTCCGCGCGGAGTCGAAAGACGTGTCTGCGTCCGCCCGGTCGACAGGCCTGTCCTGAGCCTGTCAAAGGGCTCAAGGCCAACGGAGGGTTGGACTCGCCTCTCGTACAAATGAACCTTCGTACGACTTGCCGCGATTCATCATTCATGTCCGATCCCATCGGTACTGCACGAATCGTTACTACCCAGCGCCGCTCCACGAGCGCGATCCTTCCGTATCTCGCTCAAAACCTTCATCGTCCGGTCCGCCTGCCGGAATGCGCTCGACTATGCGCGTTGTCGCCGTGTGAATTCAGCCGGCGCTTTCGCCACGAACAAGGCATGACGTTCAGCGACTATATGATGCGTTTGAGGATCGAACGCGCGTGCGCATTGATCGAGGATCGGCCGCGCTCGATCGGCGACGTGGCCTACAGCGCCGGCTTCAATGACCTGTCGTACTTCGCGAGAATATTTCGGCGTTATATCGGCATGACGCCGACAGCCTATGCCCTTCTCGAGATCGATCGCAAAGACTAGGCGCGCGCACAAATTCGTCGCACGATCCCGCAACGCCGTTCTAACGTACCTGCCGACCTGGTCTCTACGATGCAATGCACGCATGGAATCGGCCATGCGACTTCGAAAGGGACAACATGGTCAGGAACGCAAACGGCTATTCGCGGGCACGCAACGCGCGATCGAAACTCGGTGTGCTGGGGGCCGCGGTGGTCATCGGCTTTGGGATTTCCACCGGACCCGTACGCGCGCAGGCGACCTATTGGATCGACGAATCCACCGACTTTACCGGCAACGGATGTCAGAACGCCGATCTGAACACGGTCACCTCCAGTTTGCGCAGCCGATTGGACGCTGATGGCTGGAGTGGCACGCGCTGGACCAATGCGAACGCCTGGCCGGAGGATTACATCGAACAAGGGCTCGGTGGAATCGACAATGTAGCGGGTGACGCCGCGACGCTTTCCGTGTACGCAGGACATGGCAATCGAGCGCTCCTGCAATTCGGCTTTCGGCGCAATAACCGCTGCACAATCACGCTTGATGGCAATGCGCGCCTTGGCAGACTGGGTGGCGATCGGGCCGGCTATGCGATGTACGTGACGAGTTGCACGATCAACACCGGTGCAATCAGCCGGCACTTCGATCAGGATCTGCGACAAAGCTTCGGTTATCACAACTCACCACCCGTCAAGGACGATCAGCCGCGCGATTTCTTCGAGGCTACGAGTTCGCTGCGGAACTCGCGCGCGTGGCTGGAAGAAATGGAAGACCGACCGGGCTGGTTTACCGGTGACAACTCGCCGATCACGCTGACCTTTGGACTGAGTGCATCGCATTGCCAGACCGTGCAGAACTCAGCACGCCTGCGGGGCAATGTATTCCGATCGCCTTCGCCGACACCGTTGGCGAACTGGTGCTCCGTGATGTTCGATCACGGTGCGGGCGGTTGCTGACCCTCGAGCGCAAATCAACCACAAGGAGCAAAAATCATGAAATCGCAATTCATCCTCACACAAACGCTTGGTGCGTCGTTGTTGCTGGCTGCCGCCCAAGTGTTCTCTGCGAGCGCTGATCGCCGCATTGGAGAAAGCATGGCCGCGTTCGAGATGGAATATCTCCAACGGGATCCCGCGGACGTGCAGCGACGCATCGCGCGCCTCGGGCAGGTATTTGCGGGTCGGGAGTTGCGGCTTGGCCAGGCGATGGACGCCCTCGCGCGATCCGACGAAGCCGGGTGGCATGCACCGTTTGCCGATGCGCCGGCATTGCTGGTTCGTTACATCGCCCAGGTCGATGAACTGCGGCTGCTCGACGATGCGCTCGCCCAGGATCTCGATCCCAAGGAATCGATCGATCAACCTTCAGCACTAAAGCTTGCCGGCCGCTATCTGGAATCCCTCGGGCGGGCCGGCATGATCGATCCGCGTCACTATGATCTGAAACGCGCGGAAGTGGGCTTTCACAAGGTGAGTGGTGGCAGTATGAAATCCAACGTCGCCGAGTTCGAGCGCATTACCGAGTATCGCGTGACGGTGAGGCCCGCGCTCAACGGGATCGAGATTGCCAACGGCGGTGTTCGCTTCGGGATTCACGCCTCCGGCAAGCTTGTCGGGCTGCGCGTCGGCGGTGTCACGGTAAAGTCCATCGCCCAAGGGCTGGTCGATGTGCCGGCGGCGGGGGGACAACATCGCGTGCGCATGGTGCAGGACGAACACATCGAGCGGCAGTTCGCACAGTCCGTGACACGCGGCGCCGAGCCGAAGGTGCACTGGTCACGATTGATGTACGTCATGCCCGAGGGCACGACCAAGGCGGTGGTCGAACCGACTCGCGTCTACGCTTTTAGCGAGGCGCACCGCGTGGATGGTCTGCCGGTAACCAGTCGGCGCAGGATCATCGGCTACTCGGTCACCGACATCGGGGCCGCGGCGATCGACCACACGCCAGCGTCGAACCGTTCTGAGCGCGCGCCGGAGCCGATGAGAACACGCTGAGCGATCGTGAGGCGTGAGGCGCGCTTGCGTGCGTGCCCTGGATTGCGGGGCATGCACGCCGATGACGCATAGCAACGGGAAATTTCAGAAGGACGATCCCGGCTGCTTGAGGAAATCGATTTCCTCCGGTGTCGACGCGCGACCGAGCATGACATTGCGATGCGGGAAGCGTCCGAATCGCACGATGAAATCGCGATGTTTGATCGCGTAGTCCGCATATCCGTTCAGCACGGCGTCATTCGGATCGCCGCCGAACAACGCCACTGAACGGTCCTGATCCGCCAGATCTTCCGAATGTTCGAACGGCAGATAGGCAAATGCCTTCTCGACCGATAGCAATTGTTCGTCCCAGCCGCGCCCGAGCATACGGCGCGCCGCATCGAGTGCGAGCGGATCGGTCGCGAAGGATCGCGCGTCGCCACGAAACATATTGCGCGGAAACTGGTCGCATACAATGATGAACGCGAGCAACTCGCGCGGGCTCGCATCCCAATCGGACAGCGCACCGGTCCGCGCCTGTTCCCAGAGGGGCGCATCGCGGTCGCGCAACGCCCGATCGAACGCATCGTCCTTCTTGAACCAGACCTCACGCGGCTTGCCGAACGCGTCCGAGTCGGTTGGGCCGAACCAGAAATCGAGCACTTCTCGGGCTTGCTCATTCATCGTTGCACCTCGTGACGTCCGGCGGACGCTACCCGCCGGGAATGGTCCCCGCCGGCAGCTTCATGCAATAGTCCGCGATCGCTCCGGCGCGCGTGTACCACACCCGTTCGCGCAGCTTGTGCTCGACGCAATGCTTGAGTGCCTGCCTGAGCGGCCGCAGGCGAAACGGTTGCCCGACGATGAAGCCATGCAGCGAAAGGGCGAATACGAGCGGCTGCTCTTCGGATTGTTCGACCAGTTCGTCGAATTGATCGACGATCATGTCGGCGAATTCACGGCCGGTATGATCGCGCCACACCTGATGGCTCGCGTCGTTCATTTCGATGGGATACGGAATCGAGAGGATCGGACCCGCGCGCGTTTTCATCCACATCGGCTGATCATCGAGCGGCCAGTCGAGCAGGTGCGTGTATCCCGCTTCCTTGAGCAGGTCAGGGGTGACACCGGATTCCAGCGCGCCGGGCCCCATCCAACCGGTCGGCCGCGTGCCGATGTACTGCGCGATTTTCTCCGTTACTTCTGCAATCGCGCGCGCTTCGTCCGCTTCCCACATGCCCCGCAATACCTCGGCGTTGGTGCGCCCGTGACCGACCACGTCATCACCGCGCCCCTTGATATGCGCGACGATGTCCGGATAAAGCTCCGCCACCGCGCTATTCAGCAGAATCGACGAGGGCAGCTTCAATTGATCGAGCATGCAGAACAGGCGCCATATGCCCACGCGATTGCCATAGTCGCGCCAAGCGTAGTTGCGCGTATGTTGCGGCCCACCGCGATGCACCGGATCCATGCCGACGCCGGTGTTGAACGCGAAATGCTCGATGTTCACCGCGACATAGAACGCGAGGCGTTTGCCGCCCGGCCACGAGTAGTCTTTCCGCTTTTCAATCGCTGAAAACTCGTACCGCCCGTGCCCTGGCAGTTCCATCCTGGTCCATCCTCCATAGTTCGTGAGATCGCTTGACGGCGCACCGCCAATGGCGAGAGCATGCATTCCAAATCTACCTCATGAGGAACGCGCATGTCTGAGTTTCGCTTCAACGAGTCGGAGCTGCGAACCGTGAAGTATTTTCGCGCACCCGATGACAAGCGGGTCGTGGCAATCTACATTCGCGGCGATTTCGACGAGTACGAGAAGTTCCCGCCCTATCTCGACACCGAGGAGGAGCGACGCCACATGCAGGAGGCGTATCGCGGCGCGGATCCGGATGTCGAGCGCCGCACCAAGGCCCACATGACCGACGATAACTGGCCGCTACAGGTCGTACTGCTGGAGCGCATGCCCGGCGGCACCACGCTTCCGCACTACCATATCCCGGACAAGGATCTTCCTCCGCTCAAGACGCGCCACCAGATTCTCATCTGCCAGCGCGGCAAAGCACGGGTGGGCGTCTTCACGACCGCGGGCGAGCATCTGGGCGATGTGGTGTTGCAACGAGACGACATGATCCTCATGTGCGAAGGCCATGAAGTCGAGTTCCTTGAACCAAAGACGCGACTCGTGGAGATCAAGCAGGGGCCGTTCCCGGAGAACGACATCGCGGACAAGGTCGACTTGCAGGACGTAACGCGGCGCGCGGCATAGGCGGCACGCCGCGCCCGGCTATTTCTTGTTGTTGAACACCTTCCACGGATCCTTGACGGCGGGTACGGTTTCCAGCTCGACATTGGCGAGTTGACCGCCGACCCTGCGAACCTCCCGCAGGTATTCGTTCTGGATGATGTCGCGTGTTTCCGGATCGATCGCGATCGGCCCGCGCGGGCTGTTCGCGTTCTTGTACTGCTTCACCAGCTCCATCGTCTTGTCCGGATCGAGCTTGCCGTTTTGGGCGCGGATCGACTCGAACAACGCGTCCATCGCATCCCAGGCGCCCACCGACATGAAACTCGGCCACGACGTGGCGCCGTACTCTTTCTTCCACGCCTCGACGAACGCCTTGTTGGCCGGACGGTCCGCGGCCGCGGAATAGTGATGCATCGTGATGACGCCAAGCGGCACGTCGGCCATGTTCGGTAATTCTTCGTCGGTGGTGATATCGCCGGTGCCGATGAACTTGATGCCTTCCTTCGCAAGGCCAAGATCACCATAGGCCTTCATCATCGCCGTGGCTTGCCGGCCGGCGGGGACGAATGCAAACACCGCATCGGGCTTCGCGTCTTTGGCGCGCTGCAGAAACGGCACGAAATCGGGATTGGCAAGCGGGATGCGAACGGCACCGACGATTTCGCCGCCACCGTCCTTGAACCCCTTCTCGAATCCGGCTTGTGCGTCATGACCGGGCGCGAAATCGCTGACGGCAACATAGATCTTCTTGAATTTCTTCGCGGCCCACTGCCCCATCGGGTGCGAGGATTGCCAGAGCGTGAACGAGAAGCGCGCAACATACGGCGACATCGTTGTAATGGCGGAGGCGCCAGCGTTCATGATGAAGAATGGAATTTTCGCTTCAGCGGTGAGCGGTGCGATGGCCGCGGCGTTGGGCGTCCACACCACGCCGGTGAGCAGATTCACCTTGTCGCGAACGAGCAGTTCCTGCGCAAGGCGCTTGGCGTTATCGGGATTCGGGCCGCCGTCGTCGCGATAGATCATCTCGATCTTCACGCCAGCGGGCAGGTTCTTTTCGTTCTGCTTGAGGTAGAGCTTGATGCCCTTGTCGATCATGTCACCCAATGTCGCATTGGGGCCGGAGTAGGTATTGATCACACCCACCTTGATCGTTTGCGCCGAGGCGACTCCCGCGATCAAGGAGGCGCAAAGGAGGGCGGCGAAGGGGCGTAACGGACGGTACAAGTTCATGGTGTATTCCTGTGGATGATCAAAACCAACTGCAAACAGGCGCTATGCGGTTTCCTGTTCGCGCCATAAATCGAGGGCTTGTTGTACCGGGCGATCAGAGAACGAGAACAGCACGGATTCCTCCGACGCCTCGAAACGATAGTTCACCCACGACGGCGCGACGAACACGTCTTTCGGTTCATAGTCGAACGTGCGATCGCCGATGATGACCTTGCCCGTGCCTTCCATGACAGCGAAAGCGGTCGCATCGGTCGCGCGATAGTTCTTGCCGCGAAAACCCTTCGGCAGCATTTGCAGATAGGTGCCGATCGTGGGCATCGCGGATTGACCGTTCGCCGGGTTGACGTATTGCAGCTTCCATCCGTGCGCGGCGTGCGGATCGTCCGCCTTCTTCAATTCCTCAAGGGCGCCGCGTGAACGGTCGTACGGATACCAGAAGAGCGGCGACGTCTTGGAGGTCGCTTTGTAGTTGACCGGCAGCATCGTCTGGCCGAAGCGAGCGAGCGACTCGCCTTCGGAGCGTCGCGTTTTCTGCGATTGCTCGTCGGGGCGTTCCATGAATTGCGCATCGAGCAGCTCGACGATCTGGACATCGAGCCCATCGAGCCACACCACCGGCTCGTTCCCGGGATTGCCATGGTCATGCCAGCACCATGACGGCGTGATGATGAAATCGCCTGGTGCCATCGAAACGCGTTCGCCATCCACCGCGGTGTACGCGCCTTTGCCTTCAAGGACGAATCGCAGGGCTGATTGCGTATGGCGATGCGCGCGCGCCACTTCCCCGGGAAGAATCAGTTGCAGGCCTGCATACAAGCTGTTCGTGATCCGCGATTTGCCGCGTACGCCGGGATTCTCCAGCACCAGAACGCGCCGCTCGGCTTCTTCGGCGGTAATCAACTGGCCGGATTCGAGAATCCAGGGGCGCATCTGCCGCCATTTCCAGATAGCGGGTTGACAGGGCGACTTCGGTTCCTTGATCACCAGTCCGTGCAGCACTTCCCAGAGCGGTGCAACGTCGGCCTTGCCGATCTTGTCGTAGTAAGCCTTGCGTTCGGCCTGGTCGTTGGGCTTGAGGACGGCGGACATGGAGATCTCCGGAAATGCTGGAAAGAGGGCTAATCTAGCCCGAAGCGGGCGCGCGGGCAATTGCGGTCGATCAAAGAACGTAGAATGGAGAAGGGCCGTACCCGGGCGATTAGCACCACTGACCCAAATGGCACTTAATCTTGACCCGCGATGCGGAAGCCTCCGCTCGCCCTGAGCCTGTCGAAGGGTAACGCAGGCTTGTCGACCGCGCGCGACCGTCCGCTCACGGACGCTCCAGCATTCATCCTTCGACATGCACAGGGCGAACGGTCAATCTCCTTACTCGTTTAAGTCGATGTAGGCGCCATTCGCTTCCGGCCCCCAGTCGCGTGCCCCAGATAGGCGGCAATGACTTTCGGATCGGCGAGCACCTGTTGCGGCGATCCTTCCGCGAGGAATTCCCCGTACGAGAGCACATAGAGCCGATCGGCGAGATCGGCGACCATCTGCATGTCGTGTTCGACCCAGATCATCGTGATGCCAAGCTCGTGGCGAATTCGCAGGATGTGCCGCGCCAGGTCTTCGCGTTCCTCGCGGTTGAGGCCGGCCGAGGGCTCATCGAGGAGCAGGATCTTCGGATCCAGCGCGAGTGCCCGGGCAAAGCCAACGATCTTTTGCACACCGAACGGCAAACTGCCGACCGGTTGATGGCGAATACGTTCCAGCTCGACGAATTCCAGAATCTCTTCGATCGCGCGGCGATGCGTTGTTTCCTCGTCTTTGACGCCGCGAGTGAACAGTCCGCCCGCAACGACACTCGAGGTCATTTTGGCGTGGCGTCCAACCAGCAGATTGTCGAGCACCGACATATGCGGAAACAGCTCGCCATGCTGGAATGTGCGGGCAATGCCGGCAGCGGCGATTTCGTGCGGTTTGCCGCCGGTGATATCCCGTGCATCGAATCGGATGGTTCCAGCGCCGGGTTTATAGATGCCGCAAATGCAGTTGAGGACACTGGTCTTGCCGGCGCCGTTCGGACCGATGAGTGCGAGCAGCTTGCCGGGTTCGGTCTCGAACGACACGTCGTTCAGGACGCGCAGCCCGCCGAAAGAGAGCGAGATGTGTTGCAGGCTGAGGATGGAAGGCGATTCGTTCATCTCAATCTTTGAACCGCAAAGGACGCTAAGGACGAAATTTGAACCGCAAAGGACGCAAGGGACGCAAAGGGTTCGTTTCCATTCGCACGAGAACCGGGCGCCATTTGATGCAGGCTCTGACAGCAACTGGAAATCGCCTCATCCGCATTCCTTTGCGTCCTTTGCGTCCCTTGCGTCCCTTGCGTCCTTTGCGGTTCAGTCCGGCCTTTGAATTGTTCCCCCCTATCCATACCACCGCCTGCTCCGGCGATACTGCTTCACGTCCCGATAACTGCGGCGTGCGCTGCCGCCGCCAAGATAGAACTCCTTGATGTCTTGGTGGCTTGCTAGGCGCTCGGGCGTTCCATCGAGGACGATGCGGCCGTTCTCGATCACATAACCATAGTCCGCAATGTCGAGCGCCACTTGGGCGTTCTGTTCGACGAGCAGAATGGTCGTGCCAAGATCGCGACGAATCGTCTGCAAGCGTTGCATCAGTTCGGCCACCATGATGGGCGAAAGGCCGAGCGATAGTTCGTCTACGAGCAACAACTCCGGCCCGCACATGAGTGCTGCGCCGATCCCCAACATCTGGCGTTCGCCGCCGCTCAGATAGCCTGCTTCCCGCGAGCGGAGCCGTGCCAGCGCGGGAAAATACTCATAGACGGTTTCACGGAAGCGATTGCGATCGAATCCGGCGACGGTGCGCGCGACATTCGCCTCCAGATTTTCGGCAACAGTCAGATTCTCGAAGACCTTTTGCCGCTCGGGGACCAGCACGATCCCGCGTGCGGTAATCGCATGGGGCGGTTGATTCTCGATGTGCTCGCCCTTATAGACGATGTTGCCTGCCGTCACGCGCGCATCGTCCATGCCGATGAAGCCCGAGATCGCCCTGAGCGTGGTCGTCTTGCCCGCGCCGTTGGTGCCAAGCAGCGCCACGATTTGTCCGGCCTCGATGCGCAATGACACCCCTTGCACCGCGGTGATGACACGCTGATACACCACTTCGAGTTGCTCGACGACCAATAGCGCCACGTCAGCGGCCTTTCGAAAGCGGCGCCTGCTTGAAGGGCCACAGCAGAAAATAGTTCCGGATGCGATGCCAGATACCGACGAGCCCCTGCGGCTCGAACAAGAGGAAGAGGATCATCACAAGACCAAAGGCGGCGTAGTTGATCGCGAACACGGAGTTGGCCCACGCTTCAGGTGTGGGCAACACGCGCATCAGCGCTTCGATCCCATAGGGAAACAGGATGACGAAGACTGCGCCCAGCACCGCGCCCAGCATCGATCCCATGCCACCGATGATCACCATCGCGACATACTGGATCGTCAGGAAAAGCGAAAACGCTTCGGCGGACACGAAGCCGCGGTAATACGCGAAGAGACAGCCGGCGACCGATGTCATCGTCGAGCTCACCACGAAGGCGGCAAGCTTGTAGCGTGCGACGGGAATGCCGAGGGCTTCGGCGACGGTTTCGCGGCCTTGGATGGCTCGCCATGCACGTCCGGTGCGACTGCGCAGCAAGTTGATGCCGAACAGCAGGGCGCCGGCCGCGAATGCACCAAGCACGAAATACCACGTGATCGGGTCCTCGAGCGTCCAGGCGCCGATGCGCGGTGGGTCAATGACGACGCCGGTCGAGAATCCGCGTTTCGTCTCGTATTCGCTGCCGGCATAGATGACGATGAAATGCAGCGCGAGCGTGCTGACGGCAAGATAGAGTCCGCGCAGCCGCAGGCTCGGCAATCCGAAAATGATCCCGATCGTTGCGCCGACCACGGCCGACATGGGGAGCGTGACCCAGAACGGGGCGTTGAGCTCCTTGAACAGAATGCCGGCGGTGAACGCGCCGGCCGCCATCAGCCCGGCGTGGCCAAGCGAGACCTGTCCTGCGTAACCGGTGAGGAGCATCAATGCGACCGCGCCGATGATGGCAAGTGCCACCTGGTTCGCGAGGTCGAGCACGAAAGGCGAAGCACCGAACGGAAAGGCGAGCAGGATGATGGCGAACACGCCGAAGCAGATCCGCTCCGCGCGGGTATCGAGCAGACGCATGTCCTGCCCGTAACCGGTCCGAAAGTATCCCGAGGCGTTTGGCATCGTTGCGGGTCAGACGCGATCGAGCTCTTCCTTGGAGCCGAACAGGCCCCAAGGCCGCACGATCAGGAAGATCAGCAAGACGAAGAATGGCATCACGTCAGCAAGCAGCGGATCGACATAGTGGATCATCAGCACTTCCGCGGCGGCAACGATCAACGATCCGATGATCGCGCCAAGCAGACTATCGAGCCCGCCTACCAGCGCGGCCGGGAATGCTTTCAAGCCGATGATGATCATCGTCTGGTCGAGCGCGGTGTCGCTCGCGATGAGCATCCCCGCCATGCCGCCGGTAAACGTGGCCAACGCCCATGCGAGGGCGTAGATGCCGTGCAACCCGATGCCGCGCTGGGCGGCGAGCAACGGATTTTGTCCGGCCGCTCGCATGCGAATTCCCCACACGGTGTACCGGAGGAAAAAGTAGAGACCCAGGTAGGCTGCCGCGGTGACCAGCACGAGTGCGAGCGCGGCCGACGAGATCCTTGCCGTCTCACCGATCGACACGGCGCTATTAGTCCAGCCGAGCAATCGAAGGGGGTGCTGTTCCTGCGCGCTCCATACCAACACCATGACGCCCCGCATCAGGATGCCCAACGCAATCGTGGCCAGCACCGCCGCCAGAACGGCCTCTCCGGTCATGCGCCGCATGAGCGCGACGTAGACCAATACACCGACGAGCGCGGCGAGGACGGCAGCGACCACGATGGCCACGATCGGATGGCCCGAGAACAAACTTGCGGTCGTGTAAAGCCCGTAGGCGCCAAGCATCATCAGCTCGCCATGGGCAAGCGACATGACCCTTGATACGCGATAGATCAGCACATAGCCGCAACAGATCAGCGCGTAGATCGACGCGAGGACGACGATGTTTACCGCGAGCTGCAACGCAGGCGACTAAAAGGGTTCGTGGGGAGCGCCGCCGCCCGGCAGGCTACTGCTTCACGTCGACCGCGACCCAGTCCTGCACGCGCACGACGTTGTTCTTGGCCGTATCCCACTTCCACACCCGATAGTGTTGGCGGGTCCGGAAATGATTGTCCTTGGTCCATTCGAGCGAGCCGCCACGCAGGCCCTTGAGGTCGACCTTCAGGTTGTTCATCGCTGCGAGCACTTTCGCGGGCGTGGGCGGCCAGGTCGTGTTCTTCAGCGCTTCTTCGACGACCATGCCGGTGATGAATCCTTCAGTGAGATAGGACGCCGGATACTTCAGGTTCGCACGATGCGTGACGGCGCGGATCTCGGCGTGCATCGGCACGTCATCGACTAACAACGCGTTGGTGCCGATCACATAGAACTCGCCGTCCTT
The DNA here is from genome assembly GCA_046160305.1 of Burkholderiales bacterium. Taxonomy (GTDB): domain Bacteria; phylum Pseudomonadota; class Gammaproteobacteria; order Burkholderiales; family SG8-39; genus SHXR01. Next base: position 36,134 of record JBJXGX010000400.1, on the reverse strand, counting down.
CAAGCGCGCCATCTCATCCTCTGCGTTGATATGCGCCCAGGTCACATAGCGGCCGTCCCAGCCGAGCCGCCGCAATGCCTCGAAGGTACGCACTTGCGATACCCAGGGCGACCAGGAGAACACCCAGTTCGGCGTTGCTTCCTTCAGTTTCGTCGCGAACGGCGTGTAGTCAGGGGTGGGGGGCGGTGTGATCTGCTTGTCGACCAAGGTCATCCCAAGCGATTTCGCGACCGACTCGGCGTGCTCGATGCCGGCTCTGGCAACCGGAATCGCCATGGTCGCGAAACCGATGCGCACCGGTTCTTTCGCCGCGTTCTTGATGAAGCCCATCGCCGCCTGCGAATCGAGGTTCGCGCTGAATGCCGTGGAGCAGAACTGCAACGGATCGGCGGGCGGCATCGTTTCAGCCGGACACACCGCGCCCGCATAGTAGAGCGGCACCTTGGCACGCTTCGATTCGCCTACCATCGGGGCGTAGGTGGAAGAGAGGCTCGTGTTGATGAGCATCAGCACCTTGTCCTGCGTGACCAGCTTCTTCGCATCGGCAGCGGCCTTCGACGGTTCACCTTGATTGTCCTGGATCACCAGACGAACCGGCTTGCCGTTGACCCCGCCTTTGTTGTTCAGATTGTCGAGATACGCTTTCAGCGCATCGACCACGGGTGCGTAGTTGCTCGCCGCCGGACCGGTCATCGCGCCGCTCACGCCAACGACATAGGCGTCTTGTGCGTGCGTGATGGATGCCGTTGCGGCAAGTGCGGCAACGCTGATCAAAGCGTGCTTCAACATGGGTGACCCTCCTCGAATCGATCATTAACCACCGCGGGCCGCAATTCAGCGCAGCACATCACCGGCTCCCTGCGCGACCAGGCGCTCGTCGCGGTCATCATACATGGACTCCACGAGCGATTTGAAGCGCTCATACATGACGTTGCGCTTCACCTTGCGTGTCGGCGTTACCGGCTCGCCCTCTTCTTCCGGGTCGAGCAATTTCGGCAGGATCTTGAACACCTTGATCGTCTCGACCCGCGCGAGTTCCGCATTGGCCCGCTCGACTTCGCCCTGGATCAACCGGACCACGCCCGCGCTCTCGACAAGGTTGGTGAATCCCGTATAGATGATGCCATTGGCGCGCGCCCAGTCGGCGACCGTATCGAAATCGATCTCGATCAGCGCGGTGAGGTATTTGCGATTGTGCCCGAACACGATCGCTTCACCGACATACGGACTCGAGCGAAGAATGTTCTCGATGAAGGAAGGCGATAAGGTCTTGCCGCCGGCGGTAACGATGAAGTCGCGTGCGCGATCGAGCAGCCGGAGCGACCTGGCAGGGCTCTCTGCCGCGGTCCATTCGCCGATGTCTCCCGTGCGAATCCAGCCGTCCTCGCCAAGCACTTCGCGCGTGCCCGCGTCATTCTCCCAATAACCCTCGAAGCGGTCGGGGAGGTGAACGAGGATCTCACCGCTATCATCGAGCTTGACCTCGACACCGGTGCCAAGGGTTCCAACATTGCCCGGACGCGGGAATGGACTCGGTTGCCCCGAGATCAACGCACCGCCTTCTTCGGTCTGACCGTAGATCTCCACGACATTGACGCCCCAGATCTGCCAGAGCGCGGTCGTCTCCGTCGGCATTGCCGCGCCGCCCGCGATGACGAGCTCGATCTGATCCAGGCCGAGCTTGTTCAAGAGCGGCTTGAAGGCGATCGCGCGCGCGGTTGCATAGGCGATTCTCGATGCGCGCGATGGTTGGCCTTCCCACCGCGTGCGAGCGAATCGGCGGCCGATGCCCATCGCCCACTCGTACATCATGCGCTTCGTCGCCGAGCTGGTGCCTACTCCCACCAATACCTGCGAGGCGAACTTCTGCATATAGCGCGGAACGGTGAACAACAGGGTCGGTGCGACCTCGAAGAACGTCTCGGCCAGTGCATCGACGCTCTCACCGAAATGCGGCACAACGCCCGAGATCAACGGCATCGTAATCGCCGCATCCCGACCGAAGATGTGGCAAAGGGGCAGGAAGATGACGGTGCGATGGGTTTGCCGGATGAGCGTCGGATAGTGTTCGGCGATCGTCGCGCAGGCTGCCAGATGGCGCCCATGCGAAATCAGCGCGCCCTTCGGATGCCCGGTAGTACCCGAGGTGTAGACGATGAACGCCGGATCGCGAGGATCGAGGCGCGCGGCATGCTGTTCGAGAAACCCGAGCGCAGCGTCGTCCGGGCCCGCAGTCTCGCGCAGGAGCGCGTCATACGATGTGAGCAGCCGATGCTGGTAGGCGAACATGGCGGTCAGGTCGACGACGACGACGCGGCGTAGTGCGGGGAGCCGGTCGGCGATCGGCAGGATCTTGTCGACGTATTCCTGGTTCTCGGCGATGAAGAGGCTCGCTCCGCCGTTCACCATCTGGTATTCGAGCTCGGCCAACGACGCGGTGGGATAGATCCCGTAGACGATCGCCCCGAGCGACTGCGCCGCCTGATCGATGATCAGCCATTCCTCGCATGCATCGCCCATGATTGCGATCCGCTCGCCCCGCGCAAGACCGAGCTTGGCGAGCCCCTGCGCCGTCCGCCCGACCAGCACCGCGTAGTCCCGCCATGTTCGTTCACGATAAAGCCCCAGGTGCTTCGAGCGAAATGCAATCGCATCGGGCTTCGTGCGAGCGTGCGCGGCAAGCAGGCCGGGTGCGGTGTGCCTGCGCAATTGGGCGATGCGATGCAAGGCGTCGGACATGAGCGCATTCTAGGCTAGCATTACCGGTCGCTCACCGGGAGCGGTCCACTCACTTGTCCAAGGAGATCTCATGTCAGACGACGATTTGAAGGCTGAGTTGGAGAGGCTGCGCGAAGAGAACGCCTCGCTGAAAAAAGGCGCCGCCAAGGGCGTGTCGATGAAAGTCAGCGAAAAAGGCGGACTCTCGGTGTACGGCATGGGGCGATTTCCCATCACCTTGTACAAGGAGCAGTGGTTGAAGCTGCTCGACATGTCCGAGGAGATTCGCTCGTTCATTACCGCGAACAACGCGCAGTTGAAGACCAAGGAGTAGCCGCCCGTCCCCGACAATCCATCGGAGTCGCACCATGTCACTCTCTCAAATCGGCAAGCCGCCGTTTCGCGCCGACCATATCGGCAGCCTGTTGCGTCCGGCATCGTTGCGAGCCGCGTTCAAGCGCCACGGCGCGGGAGAGATGACCGATGTCGATTTCAACATGGTGCTCGATCAGAGCATCCGCGATGTGCTCAGGCTTCAGGAGGACTGCGGGCTTGCGGTGGTGAACGACGGCGAGTTTCGGCGCGGCTCCTACTGGAGCCGGTTCGTGGAGCGCATGGAAGGTTTTCGGGTCGGGCCGGCGGTATTCAAATTCCATGACGATGCGGGCCGCGAAACCGCGTTCACCGCACCCTATGTGAAGGGGAAACTGCGCCGCGTTCGTCCGATCGCGCTCGATGAGGTGCGATTCATCGTCGCGAATTCGAAGAGAACCGCGAAGATCACCTTGCCATCCGCACCGACCATGCAGTTCTACAGCGGGCCGCAAGGCATCGATCCCGGGGTGTATCCCGATCGGGAGGCGATGTTCGCCGATCTCGGGCGCGCCTTCGGCGAAGAGATCAAGGCGTTGCACGCAGCGGGACTTCGTTACGTACAAATCGATGAGGTTCCTTTGGCGATGCTGTGCGACGCGCAGATTCGCCAACAGGTGCGCGCGATGGGCGATGACCCGGAACACCTCGTCGATCTTTACATCGACGCGCTGAATCAATCGGTCGCGAATCTTCCGAACGACCTGGTGGTCGGGTTGCATTTGTGCCGGGGGAATCTCAAGGGCACGTTTCTATCCGAAGGCGGGCTCGATCCGGTCGCCGAGAAAATGTTCGCGCGCATCAATGTGAACCACTTTCTGATCGAATACGACACGCCGCGCGCAGGCGATTTCGCGGCACTGCGGTTCGTCCCGAAAAACAAAGGGGTCGTGCTCGGCCTGGTGAGTTCGAAAACGCCGGCGCTCGAGTCGATCGACATGCTGAAGCGCCGGACTGAAGAGGCCACCCGGTACATCGATCTCGATCGGCTCGCGATCAGCCCGCAATGCGGATTCGCCAGCACGGTCGCGGGTAATCCGGTCACTGAAGCCGACGAGAGCGCGAAGCTTCGCCGCTGCGTCGATGCGGCAGAAGCAATTTGGAAGACGAGCGGTGCGACCTAGAAATCCGCGCATAGTGGAAGTCTCCTCCGCAACGAGTTCGTGTCGTCGTGTCTGCGGTGGACACGACCATGTTGAAACTTCGAAAGGGAATGAATGGAACTTGGAATTCGCGGCAAGGCCGGTCTTGTCACCGGCGCATCGAGCGGCATCGGTCGCGCGATCGCGGTGGCGCTTGCTGCAGAAGGGGTGCGGCTTGCGATTACCGCACGTCGCCGTGAGCGCCTGGATGAGCTCGGCGCCGAAATCGTCGCCAAAGGCGGCCAGAAGCCGGTCGTCGTGGAGGCCGATTTCCTCCAGGACGGTGCGCCACAGGTCATCGCGCAGGGGGCCCTTGACGCGTTGGGCTCGGTGGACATTCTCATCAACAATGCGGGTGGCAGCCGCGCATTCAAATTGCATACCGCCGAAGAGCAGTGGAATGAAGCGCTGACGCTCAATTTCACCCGCCAGCGCCAGCTCGCCGATCGTCTGATTGACCAGATGATCGCGAAAAAATGGGGACGCATCATCAACATTACCGGCAAGTCCGAGCCGGACGGCATCAACGGCGCCTTCTGTGCGAAGGCCGCCATGCACTCGTGGTCGAAAGGCATGTCGCGCGAAGTCGGCAAGCACGGCATCACGGTGAACTGCATTCCACCGGGACGCATCATCAGCGAGCAGATCCTGCGCAACTATTCGCCCGAATATCGTGCGTGGCAGTCCGAGCATGAAATCCCGGTTGGCGAATACGGACAACCCGAAGACATCGCCAACCTGGTCGCCTATCTTGCCTCGCCCTTGGCACGCTACATTACCGGTACGGTGATTCCGGTGGATGGCGGGCTCAGGCGGTATCAGTTCTGATGTCGCGTCGTACCTCGCGGCGGGGATGTGCTTTCTTATCGGCTCTCGCGCTCTGTGTTCTGTCGAGCTGGGTCGGCGCGCAAGCCTATCCGACCAAGCCGATTCGGCTGATCGTGCCGTTCGCGCCGGGCGGCACCTCCGAGTTGGTGGCGCGCACCGTCGGTGCGGAAATGTCGAAGGGCTTGGGCCAGCAGATCGTGATTGAGAACAAGCCGGGCGGGGCGGGCAACATCGCGATGCTCGAAGTCGCGCGGGCCGATCCGGATGGCTACACCTTGATCATGGGGCACATTGGTTCGCTCGCAGTGAATCCCTACATGTTCGCGAAGCTGCCGTTCGATGTGGATCGCGATTTCGTACCGATTACGTTGCTCGTGAAAGTGCCGAGTATCTTCGTCGTGCATGAAAGTGTGCCGGCGAGGAGCCTCGGCGAATTCATCGCTCTGGCGAAAAAGGAGCCGGGCAAACTGTTTTATGGATCGGCGGGCAATGGCAGTGCTGGTCACCTTGCGTTCGAGTATCTCAAGCTCGTCGCCAGCATCGATGTCGCGCACGTGCCCTATAAAGGAACCGGGCCGAAGGTGACCGATCTCGTGGCCGGACGCACGCATGCCAGTGCCGCCGGTACGCCGCCGTTCATGCCGCATGTCAAGTCCGGAAAATTGCGGGTCATCGCGGTCGGCACGACGCAGCGATTGGACGTCCTGCCGGATGTTGCCACCGTTGCAGAGCAGGGATTTCCCGGCTTCGAGACATCGCAGTGGTACGGTCTGATTGCACCCGCCAAGACACCGGAGGCCGTCATCACGCGGCTATCGAGCGAAGCTGCGAAAGCCGCGCGGGTGCAAGTGGTCAAGGAACGCTTTGCGCTCGACAATGGATTCGCGATCGGCTCCACGCCGTCCGAGTTCGCGGCCTTCATCAAGCAGGAGCAGGCGCGCTGGAGCGAGGTCGTCCGGAAGGCGGGCATCAAAGCCGACTGACGCTGGAACGCGTCACGACGAACCACTTGAGCGGTTCGCGATGGGCCAGGAGTGCCGTACGGCACTTGAGGACGAATGGCAGCTTGGCGGCCGTTGAACGGTTATCGGCATCGGCATACTCGGTTCGTCAGGACCGATGCGCGGGTGTAGGATCCTCTGATACGGAGTCCATCCAATCATAAGTCCGATCATGCAACAGTCGCACCCGCTCGCGCCATTCTTGTCCTCTCTCGGCAAGTGTCTTGCGGTATCGGCTGCTGCATTGGCGGGGCTCGGTGCACCGAGTGTCGAGGCACAGCAGCGCATCGCTATCGGACTGGTGTCACCTCTCAGTGGTCCGTTGTCGGCCGTTGGCAACGAAGTGTCCGTCGGTACGCGTGCCTACTTCGAGTCACTCAATCGCGCGGGCGGCGTCGGTGGTCGTTCGGTTGAGCTTGTGGGGTTGGACGACGGCAATGATCCAGGGCGAAGCACGCAGGCGGTCAACGAGATCCTTGCAAAGCATTCACCGGTCGCGTTCGTGAACTGTTTCGGCACGGTTGGATGCGTAGCCCAGGCCACCGCCTTACGACCGACGGGTATCCCGATGGTCGGCCCGATCGCTGGCGCGCAGATCCTGCGCACGCGGGAGCAAAGACATGTATTCGCGGTCCGACCGAGCGCAGACAGCGAAGTGCGAGCGCTCGCGGAGCAGTTGAGCGGGTATGGTGTGCAAGACGCGGTCGTCGTATATCAGGATGACGGATTCGGTCGCGCCTACTTGCCGACTGCACAGGCGTTGTTGCCAAAGATGAATATTCGGGTAGTCGAGACCGTGCAGTTGAATCCAGCGGCACCCGACTACAACGCCGCCGCCAGGCGGATTCAGCTCAACAAGGGGCATACGGTCTTGCTCTTGGCCAATGTCACGCACAGCGCGGGCGTGCTGAAGGCGGTTTCTGCGATCGGTGTCGAGCCATTCGTCATGAATCTGGCGGCGCAGGCGAATGCCGGATTCATCAAGAACATGACGGGCATCTGGTCCTACAGCGTGTTCGCAACATTTACGCCCAGCCCGTGGAAGCGACAGTTGGCGACGGTTCGCGAGTATCAGGACGCCTGGATGCGGGTTGCGAACAACCAGTCGTTCTCGTATCTTGGCTTCGAGGCGTATTTGAATGCGCGCGTGCTCGGCGAGGCCCTCCAGCGTGCGGAACGACGCCTCACACCGGATCGCGTCGTCGCGGCGCTCGAGGGCATGCCCGCGCTCAATTTCGATGGGCTCACCGTGAAATTCGCCGCCGACAATCGTCAGGGCGCGGACTTTGTCGACACCGCGGTTCTTTCGAGTGGCGGACGCTTCATACAGTAATAGTCCGGATCGGGTCGCTACCAGCTCGATGCGAGCAGATAGTTGACGCCCGGTGTCCCGCCCGGTATCCCGGATCGGGAGGCGCTGCGATTCGAGCTATCGGATCAACGCGCGGATCAAAACGCGGATTAAAGGGCCTCGCCCAGTAATTCGCCGAGCTGTCCACCGGTCTTCATGCATTGCGTGCCGAGCTTGTTCGCGAATTCCTTGGGCTCGGAGAAGCCGGGGCGGTAGGCGGCATCGACGATGTCATGCGCGATCGTCTGCGCATCGTCGCTCGCCAGGTTGTACATGTCGGGCAGCATCGCGCTCGCGCGGTCCTTGGTGATTCCGTGTTTGGCGAGTGTCGATGCGACCAGCGCGAGATCAGCGAACGCGACGCACTCTTCCGCCGACTTTACACGTGGGGTGGCGATGGCCGAAGTGGTGAACAGCGCAAGGGCGACGAGAGCGACTTTCATGGGTGCCTCCGGTTGATGTACGCCCACAGTGGAGCACCGGCGGTTGACACCCAAAACCACGAATAACGGGAAAATTCGCCTCAATTCGCGCATGTTGCACTGCTACGCGTGACGCGATTCCCGGGCGCGCGATGATGCCACTCAACACCCGGGAAGCTTTCTGCCCTCAGGCGCTTTCGGTTGGTACGAAGCGCAACGCAACGCCGTTATTGCACCACCGTTCGCCTGTAGGCTTCGGGCCGTCAGTGAACAGGTGGCCGTGATGTCCTTCACAGCGGGCGCAGTGGTACTCGGTGCGGGGCAGGATCAGCTTGAAGTCGCGTTTGGTGGCAAAGTGCCCTGGGATGCTAGTAAAGAACGAGGGCCATCCGGTGCCGCTGTCGAATTTCATCTCCGATGTGAACAAGGCGAGCCCGCAACCCGCACAGGCATAGATGCCGCGGCGCTTCTCGTTGTTGTACGGACTCGACCCCGGCGGCTCCGTTCCTTCTTCTCTCAGCACATGGTACGGCTCGCGCCCGAGGACCTTGCGCCATTCCGCGTTCGATCGTTTGTCGGGAGGCGTTGCAGTGACAACGATGCTGCTGTTCGGCGCCGCGAAGGATTTCCAGTCGGCGCGGATCTGTTCCAGCGGGCGGTTGATGGCGGGGGCTTTCATGGATTGGGCGAAAGTGAGTGGGGAAAGCAGATAGGCGGCGCTGGAGGCGCCAAGCGTTGCGATGAATGTGCGCCGGTTCATAGTGACTCCATTGGGTTAGCGGATCGCATCGGTTGAAACGGATGCATGCGGTTTCAGGAGTGGTTGATCCGATGATGTACGCATGATACGGCCGAGCGGATTCGCAGGGCAGGCCCTTGCGTGCGCAGGCGGTCCGCGTGCGAAATCGTGGGCCTCTATATCATCAGCGATGAAATTCCCCTTAATCAGCCAAGGCTATCGACATGTCCGAGCAATATGATCTGATTATTCGTGGCGGCACGGTCATCGACGGCACCCGCGCGGTGCGATTCGCCGCCGATGTTGGGATTCGCGGTGATCGTATCGCACAGGTCGGCGACCTGGCTGGCGCCAAGGCGATCCGCGACATCGATGCCTCAGGCCGGATCGTCGCTCCAGGGTTCATCGACGCGCACACCCACGATGACCGGTTGATGCTGTCAGCACCGGCCATGACGCCCAAGGTGAGTCAGGGCGTGACGACGGTTGTGGCCGGCAACTGTGGTGTGTCGCTCGCGCCGGTCATCTTCAAGACGGGCACGGCTGTGACACCGCCGCTCGATCTGCTCGACAACGAAGGGGGTTGGTATCGCTACCGATCGTTCGGCGAGTATGTCGAGCATCTGCGCGCTGCGCCAGCCGCTACCAATGCGGCGCTACTTGTGGGGCATACGACCCTGCGTGTGGCAACCATGGCCAATGTCGAGCGTCCTGCAACGACGGCGGAGATCGCCCGCATGCAGGCCATGGTGCGGGAAGCGCTCGGCGCGGGAGCAATCGGCGTCTCGACCGGCCTCTATTACGAGCCCGCGATCGCGGCGCCGACCGAAGAAGTCATCGAGATATGCCGGCCGCTCAAGGAGTTCGGTGGACTCTACTGCACGCACATGCGGAACGAGGCGGCGGGCGTCATCGATTCGCTCGAGGAGACGTTTCGCATCGGACGGGAAGTCGGTGCGCCGGTGATCATCTCGCATCACAAGGTGGTTGGGTTGCCCAACCACGGCCGGTCCCGCGAGACGCTCGCGCTGATTGCTGACCGGATGAAGTCGCAATCAATCGGGCTCGACTGCTACCCGTACTGCGCATCGTCGACGATTCTGTCGGCCGATCGCGCGGCCATCGCCTCGAAGGTGCTCGTTACATGGTCGAAGCCGCACCCCGAGCTATCGGGCATCGCGCTCGACGATATCGAGCAAAAGCTGGGTAAGTCACGCGCCGATACGATTGCCGCGTTGCTGCCCGCGGGTGCGATCTATTTTTCGATGGAAGAGGGCGATGTGCAGAGCATTCTCCGGTTCGAGAATACGATGGTGGGATCGGATGGCCTGCCGCACGATGCCGCGCCGCATCCTCGACTCTGGGGCACGTTTCCAAGAGTGCTCGGCCACTACGCGCGGGGGCTTGGGTTGTTCCCTTTGGAAACTGCGGTCTACAAGATGACCGGCCTCACCGCGAAGACATTCGGACTCGCCGATCGTGGTGTTGTTCGCGAGGGTGCGTTTGCTGATCTCACGATTTTCGATGCCGATACGGTCGATGAAACCGCGACCTTTACCCGATCGATTGCACCGGCGCGCGGGATCGACGCGGTGATCGTAAACGGCGCGATCGTATGGCTCGCGGGGAAGTCGACGGATGCGCGGCCGGGACGGGTGTTGCGGCGCGGTTGACGATCTCCTGCGCCGGCGGCCACCGAAACAAACGCTTACAACTTAAGCCTTGCCTGACAAACATTGGCAAGGCCTCGCGCCTATGCTCGCGAGACGCGCTCGGATTTCTCGGTGCGATGGTCGAGAGTTCGCTGATTGCGTCATCCGCCGGCATTCGGCGGCGCTCGCGCATCGTCGACGTTGGAGATCATCATGCGACGCATTGCTATCCCGTTCCGATTACTTGCCTTGACCCTTGCCGGACTTTCAGTCGTCCTGGCGAGCTTTGATGCGACCGCGCATGGTCCTTATCGTGGACGCGTCGGTGTGGGAATCCATTTCGGCGTTCCCGCCCCGATCTACTGGGGTCCGCGCCACTACTACGGACCGCGCCACTACTACGGTCCATCCTATAATTACCCGCCCGCGTACTACTACGGCGCGCCTGCCATCGTCGAGTCGGCGCCGGTGTATGTCGAGCGTGGTGTCAACGAGTCTCCTGCGGCATCGGCTGAATCTGCGCCACCTGCGCCTACCTCTGACTGGTATTACTGCACCGATCCGGAGGGCTACTACCCCTATGTCAAGCAGTGCCCCGGCGGATGGCGCAAGGTGCCCGCCCAACCTGCACCCAACCCGCAGTGAGGACCACGCCAATGCATTTCCAACTCGGATATTCGTTCATCGCGTCGGTGGTGGTGTTAGCCGGTTGCGCCACCGCACCGACCGGACCGCGTGTGACGACCTTGCCTGGAACCGGGATGAGCTTCGAACAATTTCGATTCGATGAAGGGACCTGCCGCGGCTATGCGAACGACAGCGTCGGCGGGCAGTCGCCCGCGCAGGCTGCCAACGATAGCGCGGTCGGCAGTGCCGTCGTCGGGACGGCGATTGGTGCGATTGCCGGTGCCGCGCTCGGCGGACATCATGGCGCCGCGGTCGGGGCTGGTGTCGGCTTGATCGCAGGCAGCGCGGTCGGGTCGGGCCATGCGCAGGCCTCCGCCTATGACACGCAGCGCCGATACGATCAGGCGTTCGTGCAATGCATGTATGCGAAGGGTCATCGCGTTCCCGGCCATGCGCGCTATGTCGCCGCCCGCGAACCGGTCTATTACCGTTCGGTGCCGCGCGCGTACTATCCGCCCCCGCCGCCGCCACCTGGGTACTATCCACCGCCACCTCCGCCGCCGCGCTACTGATCGTCCAGCCGTATCGCGGAAGCACACGCGGTAGCGAATCGCGGCATCATGCAGAGACATGGCGCATGACATTCCGCATGTAGTGATTCTCGGTTGTGGATTTGGCGGCTTGGCGGCCGTGCGCGCACTCGCGCGTGCGCCGGTTCGTGTGACCATCGTCGACCGAACCAACCATCATCTTTTCCAGCCGCTGCTCTATCAGGTGGCAACGGCCGGGTTGGCCGCCCCGGCGATTGCCGCGCCGATTCGCTTCGTTCTTCGCAAGCAAGCCAACGTGACCTCGTTGCTAGGCGAAGTCACCGACATCGACGTGGACCGCCGGGTCGTTACGCTCGATGATGCCGTGGCGCTCGATTTCGATTATCTCGTTATCGCGACCGGTGTTACGCATAGCTATTTCGGTAACGACCCATGGGCTCGCCACGCGCCAGGATTGAAGACGCTGGATGATGCGTTCGCGATGCGCCGAAAAATCCTGCTCGCGTTCGAACGCGCGGAGCGCGAATCCGATCCGACCCGTCGACGCGAATGGCTCACTTTCGTCGTGGTCGGCGCCGGTCCGACCGGGGTTGAATTGGCTGGAACCCTCGCCGAGATCGCGCGCCACACGCTTGCGAATGAGTTTCGGCGCATTGACTCCCGAGATGCGCGGATCGTGCTGGTGGAAGGCGCTGATCGAGTCCTGACGACCTATCCGCGCGATCTGTCAGATAAAGCCGCCGCACAGCTTCGCGCGCTTGGTGTCGAGCTGCGGCTCGGTGCGCGCGTCTCGAAGATCGACGCGTTCGGGGTCATGCTGGGCGACGAGCCGCTTGTGGCGCGGACCGTCCTCTGGGCCGCGGGTATTCAGGCTTCACCATTGGGTGCTCGATTGAGGACCCCACTTGATCGTGCCGGGCGCGTCCCCGTGCTGCCCGACCTGTCTGTTGCAGATCATCCTAACGTATTCGTCATCGGCGATCTCGCGACCTTGACCGTTGATAGGCAGCCGGTTCCGGGTGTCGCGCCAGCCGCCAAACAAATGGGACGTTGCGCGGCATCGAATATCCTGGCGCGCCATTGGCGCAAGCCGACACGACCATTTCGCTATCGCGACTACGGGTCGCTCGCAACGATCGGCCGCCATGCCGCCGTCGGCGTGATCGGGAAGGTCAAGCTATCCGGATTCGGCGCATGGTTGTTCTGGTTGTTTCTGCATATTTTCTTCTTGATCGGCTTTCGTAATCGATTGGTCGTGCTCATCGACTGGGCCTGGGCCTATGCGACGTTCCAGCGCTATGCGCGCGTGATGACCGGGATCTCAGTCCCAGGTGTTGGTACCGGCGAATCGGGCGGCGAGAAAATCGATGACCAGCCGCACCTTCGCCGGTAGATGATGACCGATTCGCAGTCTCGGGAGGGTCGCGAATCAGGCTACGCCGGCTGCATCCACCCGATCACACTGCTGCGTACCCGCCACGTCAAGCGGTCCCACCAGCTTGGGTTCTGCACGATCTCCGCCCGGAAAAAGGACGGACACAGAATCGCGGCATGCGCCACCTCGCCGCAGAGTCCGCAGCCCACGCAACTGTTGTTGACGTGCACGACCGGGTCCACTTTCAGCGGATCGCCGGAATCTTTCACCGTGAGCGACGGACATCCGGATAGTCGGATGCACGAATGATCGCCCGAACACACGTCTTCATCGACGCCGAAACGCGTGCGCACGACGCGTCTGCCCGAGGACAACAGCTTCGACAGGATCGGGCGAATCCGACGTTGCCGTTCGAGCTGGCACTCGCCTTCGGCGACGATCACTTTCAATCCAGGTTCGGTCGTCGTGAACGCTTCGCGCACCGTCTTGGCCATCTCGCCGACGCGATACGTGTGTACGGTGCGCATCCACTTCACACCGACGCCGCGCAATGTGTTTTCGATCGTTTGATCGGCATGCGCCGCGCTCTTCTCGCGGGCGATTGCACGCGCGGACTCCACCGGCGTCGAAATCAGCTCTTGGGTTCCGGTCGCGGACGAATACCCATTCTTCATGATGATCAACACCGAATCGCCTTTGTTGAGGATGGTCGATGACACGCCGGACAAGAGCCCGTTGTGCCAGAACCCGCCGTCGCCCATGATCGACAAGGTGCGACCGGACTGGATCGGCGCGACGCCGGCGGCACTTGCCAGGCTCATCCCATAACCCAGGATCGAATTACCGGATGAAAACGGCTCGAAGGTCGCGAGCGCGTGGCAACCGATGTCGGCGGCGATGTGCGGTTTGCCAATGTCCCGCTCGGCCAGTTTGAGTGCGGCAAAGACCGGGCGTTCAGGGCATCCGACGCAAAAGGTCGGTGGACGCGGCGGCATCGGCACGCCGAGCGCTTCACTCGCGCGCTTGCGCAGTGCATCCATTCCGGCGATCCATTCGGCACCACGCGTAAAGGTGAGTCCCCCGCCATCGCGCTCGATGAATTGCGCCAAGCCGCGCCCGATCGCCTCGGCGTTGTATTCGCCGGCCATCGTGATGCAGTCTTTGCCGCGGAGCCGGGTCTGCATGTCCGCGCGCCGCAGGATCGTCGCGACTTCCTGTTCGATGAATTCGGGTTGACCCTCTTCGACAACGAGAACCGCCGCCTTGGTGGCGCAGAACCCGGTGATTTCCCCTGGAACGAGCGGATACACCGCGTTCAACACGAGTATTGGAATTCGCGATTCACCGAATGCGTTCGCCAAGCCGAACTGTTCGAGCGCGCGCAAGAGGTTGTTGTAAAGCCCGCCTTGGACGATGAGGCCAAGGTTCGTGAGATCGCCGGGCAGGCTTTCATTGAGCCCGCGATCGCTGATGAACTTGCGAGCGGCCGGAATCCGCACGTCGTATTTCAACTTCTCCTGGCGAAACGTCGCCGGTGGATGCGCGAGCCGGTCGTAGTAGAAGGCCGGTGGCCCCTCCAGGCGCTTTCGCGTCGAAATCGCGGGCGCGCGATTCGACTTTGCCTCGAAGCTGCCCTGCACATGACACGCGCGAATCCGCAGCTCCATCATGACCGGCATGTTGGAGGCCTCGGACAATGCGAAACCTTCTTCAACCATGCGCACGATGGTCGGGAGGTTCGGTCGCGGATCGAGCAGGCACATTGATGACTTCAGCGCCATCGCGTGCGTGCGTTCCTGAATCACGCTTGCGCCTTCGCCGTAATCTTCGCCGACGATGATCATCGCGCCGCCCACCACACCGGCCGACGAGAGATTCGATAGCGCATCGGCGGCGACATTCGTCCCGACGATCGACTTCCACGTCACCGCGCCACGCACCGGATAGTTGATCGATGCGCCCAACATCGCCGCTGCGGATGCCTCGTTCGTGCAGGCTTCCACATGCACACCGAGCTCATCGAGATAATCCCGGGCCTGCACCATGACATCGAGCAGATGCGACACCGGCGCGCCCTGATAGCCGCCCACATAGGCGACACCGGATTGCAGCAGCGCCTTCGTGACCGCGAGAATGCCTTCGCCATGAAACGTCGACCCGTCGGCGAGTTGCAGCGATTTGATTTCTTCGGCGAACGAGCGTTCCATGGCGGCGGTGCGTACCCTATTCGATCAGGCGGGACGACGTTCTTCGCTGCCCGGCTTCTTCCGGAAAAACTTGATCGGTTTCGCCTGCGGCGGGAGCGGTGTCACGCCATGCGTTGCCAGGTTGCCTTCAAGCTTGCGGCCTTCCGGATCGGCTAATGCCGCTTCTCGCGCGGACTTGATGGCGAGCGCGCGATCACGGTCGGTCGCGAACTGCGTCCCCGTCACGAGATGATCGAGGATCCGAAGGAAATTGCCTCGTCCGCGCTTGTACGTCTCGCCATAGCCCTTGATCAGGCGTCCGCAAAGACCGATCTCGAGCGCGAGTTGCAGATCACGTGCGGCGGCCGATCGCACTTCACCTAGCCAGCGATCGATCAGCGCCTGTTCCGCTTGCCAGCGGGACGTCATCCGCCTGAGCGGTCGCAACGCTGCAAGCCCTCGCAGCAGCCCGAATCCGAACACGCTGGTGGTCTTGATGTACATCCCTTTGTTCAGTTTATGCGTAAGCCCGCGCTTGTCGGTCCAACGCACCAGACGATCCGCGAGTCCGGTCGGCAGCATTGCGGCCAGCTCGTCGACACCCGGTTTGAGGTATTCGACGATATGGACCGGTTCGCCCGGCTTGGCCATGACTTCGCCACGCACCCGCTCGAAGCGACTCTTGCTGATCTTCACGTCGGCCACGCGGATCACGTCTTCATAGCTCATCCAGAGCGCGAGGAAGCGGCCGGTTTCGTTCGTGAGCATGCAACCCAAGGCCTGGCCGCCGCGCTCGCGGTCCAACTTTGCAATCGGTTCCAGTCGGTCAAGGAACTGCGTGGCATACCGGGTGTCCTGATAGCCGATGAGGCGCGCAACGCCTTCTTCGAGAATACGGTGCGTCTCGACCGGAAAACTTCCGCGCACACGCTCAGATGGATGCTCGAGCCAGCGCTTCATTGCCTCGGGCGCGAGTGGCTTCAGCTCGCCTGCCGCGTGCTTGTAGCCGATGTCGAATCCCTTAAGGCTTGCTGCCACGCCACGTCCGCCGCCGCGGACAGCCTCTTCGCAATCCGCGCGGGACAGCGGCAGCGCACCGGATCCGGCCAGCGCGCCGAACAACACGGCATTGATGATCGTCCCTGAATCCTCAGCGATCGCCTGCATATCAAACAGGAAGCTGCGCTTCGCGAGCGATTCGGCAGCCTTGACGATGCGATCGGCGTCGATGCGTCCATCGCCCATGTGCATCTTCTCGAGGGTCGTGTAGACCCGATGCGTCGAGGCGATCAGGGTCGTGCGCGCCGGGGACACGAAGCCGTTTTGCATCGCGCGACCGGCTTCGATCAATTCGGATGCGACCATCACATCGACATTGCTGGGCGAGGGCGTCAGCGCGAGGACCGGGCGCTTCGTCCCCAGGTCCGCGATCTTGGCCGGATAGAGCTCGATGTAATAGGTCGTGGCCCCGGTGCGCTGCGCGACCCCGGGGATCGATGTGCTTTGGACCGGATAATTCTGCTTCGTCGCGGCCGCGATGATCCAGTCGGCAAGTACGCCGCCGCCTTCGCCACCGAGCGCGGCGATGAGGATGGTAATCGGGCGTTCAGGAAGGTTCACGATGATCTCCAGGGCGCGGCTGCGTAACGCCTCACGCAGGGCTGATAGTCAGGGGGACGGGTCCCGGCGATTTGAGGTGCGTTGCGATCAAGCGGGTTGCAGCCACCCGATCACGGCGGTGCGAAGCCGCCATTTCAGGTTGTCCCACCAGGTCGGATTCTGAACGATCTCGGCGCGGAAAAACGAGGGGCACAGGATTGCGGCATGCGCCACTTCGCCGCAGAGACCACAGCCAACACACGCGTTATTGACGTGCGCGACCGGATCGACCTTCAACGGATCAGACGAATCTTTGATCGTAAGAGACGGGCAGCCGGAGAGTCGGATACACGAGTGATCGCCCGAGCACACATCTTCGTCGACACCGAAGCGTGTTCGCACGACACGATTGCCGGCCTTCAACGCCGCGGCGACCTGAGGCCGCAGCCGCCGCTGCTTCTCGAGCTGGCACTCGCTTTCGGCGATGACGACTTTCAATCCGTTGTAGGAGGAGGTCATCGCGTCCTTCAACGTCTTCGACATCTCGCCCACGTGAAAGGTCGTCACGCGTTTGATCCAGTTGACGCCGATGCCTTTGAGCGCCGCCTCGATCGACATGCCGGTCATCTTGGCTTCCGGCTCGTGCGGCGATGACGGAATGTTCTGCGCGCCGGTTGCCGAGGTATAGCCGTTATTCATGATGACGAGGATGCCGTCGCTCTTGTTGAACACGGAATTGGCGATGCCCGAAGTAAGCCCGTTATGCCAGAAGCCGCCATCCCCCATGATGGTGACGGTGCGTTTGGCGAACAGCGGATCGATCGCGGCATTGCTTGCCAGTCCCAGTCCGTAACCGAGTACGGTGTTGCCGATATTGAAGGGGGGCAAGGTCGAGAACAGATGACAGCCGATGTCGGCCGACATATGGAACTTGCCGGTGTCACGCTCGATCAACTTCATCGCCGAGAACACCGGCCGCTCGGGGCAACCGACGCAAAAGCCCGGCGGACGCGTGGGTAACGGCCCGCCGAACAACTCCATGGCTTTCAACTTCGGTGCAAGCAGGGCATCGCGTTTGCCGGCAATGCCCGCGATGTCGACACCGCGTGGCGCTGCCTGCTCGATGAATTTGGACACGCCGGATAGCACGACTTCGCCTGTGTATTCGCCTGCCATCGGCAGGACGTCTTTGCCGTAGATGCGCGCGCCGTTGATGTCACCGCGGCGCAATGTCGCAAGCACCGCATCCTCGATAAAGTTTGGCTGGCCTTCCTCGACTACCAGAACAGCTTTTTTCCCGGTGCAGAACTGCTGGATCTCCGACGGGATGAGCGGATAGGTGACATTCAGGCAGTAGATCGGGATTTTCGCCTCCCCAAATGCGTCCGCCAGGCCGAGTTGCTGCAACGAGCGGATGACCACGTTGTACATGCCGCCCTGACAGATCACCCCGATTTCATCGAGCGATCCGCTGAATACCTCGTTCAGCTTGTTGTCCTGGACGAATTTGATCGCTGCCGGCCAGCGCACGTCGACCTTGTGTTTTTCCTGGAGGTAGGACGAGGGCGGCAACACGATCCGCCCATAGTCGAACGTCGGATTCTCGAGCCCATTGTTGCGCGATATCGCCGGCGCGCGGTTCGATTTCGCATTGAACTGCCCATGGACGTGACAGGCGCGAATCCGCAATTCGAGCATGACCGGCGTACTCGAGGCTTCGGAAAGCTCGAAGCCCTTCTCGACCATATCGACGATCGTGGGCAGGTTCGGCCTGGGGTCGAGCAGCCATATTTGCGATTTCATCGCGAAGGCGTGGGTGCGCTCCTGCATGATCGAGGAGCCTTCACCGTAGTCCTCGCCGATCACGATCAGCGCGCCGCCGGTCACACCCGCGGAAGCGAGATTCGCCAGGGCGTCGGAGGCGACATTGGTCCCGACCGTCGATTTCCAGGCCACCGCGCCGCGGATCGGATAGTTGATCGACGCCCCAAGCATCGCCGCCGCCGCCGCCTCGGAGGCGTTGGTTTCGAGATGGACGCCAAGCTCATCAAGGAGGTCCTTGGCATCGGACAGCACGTCGACAAGGTGTGAAATCGGGGCGCCTTGGTACCCACCCACGTACGACACGCCGGACTGAAGCAGCGCCTTGGTAACCGCGAGTATGCCCTCGCCAGTAAAGACATCACCCGTGACCAGGCGAAGCGACTTCACCTCCTCTTTGAATGAACGTTCCATGATTCAACCCTGATTTGAAGGCGATTGGGCGGCACGTGCGCCCCGCCGCTCGTGGTGTCGAATGAGGCTAGGCGTGCCGCCTGCATTTGTCAAATCGATGGGGAGCTCCCCGAAAATCCATACGATCGATGCGATCTTGCGCGCAAGGCCCGGAATCTTCGCTTGGCACGACAGCCGCGCTGTGTCAGATCCTGACGCAAAACGTCAGTCGCGGGTGTCGCCAAGAATTCGATCTTCAGCGGACGGATGCGCAGCGAGGAATGGTTCCTGCACCCGCTGCTTTCGATCCGTCCGTCCAGGGCGCAAAAGACTCGACAAAGCGACAAAGTATGAATTTTGTCCTTTCCGTGATCGTTGCGTGAACCTGAATCGGCACTATTGCTACTCATTGAGCATGGTCTATGCGACGGAAGAACGTCATGATTCACATCACACAACCCGGAGCGCTCGAAGTCCTCGCAATGTTGGAAGGCGAGCGCTGGATGCGCACCCAGCAGGAACGTCAGGACGTCCCATACGGGTTCTATTTCTGGCTGCGTGCATGGAACGCGAAGAGCGCGGCCGGCCTGGGCGAAATGCCGGTGTCGCTTTGCCAGTTTGCCGAACGCGCGACCAAAGCGCCCATTCTCTATGGCGAAGAGGGATATCGGCAGTATCACGTCGATGCTAGTGGCGAGCTCACCTTGATGCGGGAGTCGCTGCTGCCCGATGCGGCCGAGAAGGCGACGGCCCTCGGGATCCGGTTGTCCTAAGTTCCCGCGCGGCAGGCCGCGCAGATTCCTAGCTCAAAATGATGACCCCGTTTTCGAGTCGAGGCACCACCTGTAACGACGATAGCTGGGCGGCATAGTCGATTTCGCGCGCGTGACCGCGTCCGGTCATGATGCGTCCGACCCGGCAATTGCTCAACATGTCGACCGGTTTCCCGCTCGAAAAAACCGCCCGTGACGCCCGCGCCGCATCGGACACGTCGATGTCCTGTCCAAGCGACTTGATGAACAGATCGACCAGGTAGCCCGCGCCGTAGTAATCCTCGAAGTTGAAATTGCCCATCGAGCCGGAACACACGATCACGATCGGGTTGGTCGGATGCTTCGCCAGCACATGGCTCACCATCGCCGCACCGTTCAAAAGCGATGCCACATACAAATGATCGGCTGCCGCGGATTCCTTGACGGCGACGGTTCCGTTCGTGGTCGCCAGAATGAGTTTCTTGTCGCGCACGCCATGATCGAGCAAGGCAAGCGGCGTCGGGGCGGTGAAGCCCTCGAACACATTGGCATAGAGCTCGCCCGCCAGAACGAAAGACCCACGCGGATGCCGCGCGCTCTCATCCCGTGCCGATGCCTCATCCATGGTGGGGATCACCATCGTCGCGCCGTGCGCGAGCGCGACCGTCATCGTCGTGGTGGCAAACAGGATATCGAGGACGATGACGACCTTGCCCGCCAACGCGACCGTGCCGAGCTCTTCCTTGCGGCTGAGGACGTGAATTCTGTGGCTGAGAACGACAGTCATCGGTTTCCTCCCGTCTCGCCTTGCGGCCGGCGGCTGAACATTCCGTAGCCGTTCATATCGAGCACCTGTTCGTCACGCTGATTGAAGACTTCCCATCGATGCAGCACCAGTCCGCGATCAGGCTTCGACTGCGAGGGCTTCGACTCCAACACGGTCATCTTGAGTCGCAGGCGGTCACCGGGACGCACCGGCCGCGTCCACTTCACGTCCTTCACGCCGGGCGAGCCGAGACTTGCCGCCTTCAACAGGTAGGCATCGCACACCAGGCGCATGCAAAGGCCCACCGTCAGCCATCCGCTTGCGATCAATCCACCGTAGATCGATTCCTTGGCCGCTTCGGGATCCACATGAAAATACTGCGGATCGTATTTGCTTGCGAACTCGATGATTTCCGCTTCGGTTACAGGCGGCCCCTGCATTTCCCGAACGAATCCGACATGAAAATCTTCAAAATAGATCTTGTCATCCACTGGCGGGATCCTCGGATTCATGCGACGGGCCGCGATTATCGCCGAAGTCATCGGCGTTGCAGCTACGGGCGTCGTTTCGGGCGCATGATCAGTCCGCTCGCGGTCACCGCAAGCTCCAATTCGACGATCCGATCCGCCGGCACGAACGCCGCCGAACCATACTCTGCGTCCACGAACCGGGACAGCGATGCGATCTGCCGGCGGAGCGAGAAGAGATCGATTGGTTTCTCCGCGCCGAGCGGGAAAATGGTGCGGGGCTTGTCGCGCTCGTCTTCGATTGATCGATAGCGGCCGCCGACGCGATCGAGCTCATACATCGTCCGCAGTCCGGCCATCGTGGCGAACGGCTGCCATTTCAGTACGCGCGCGTCGACATAGAGCTCGTCTCCCGACAAAGCGAAGATGTCCTTGCGCCCGTCGCCGTATTCGAATCGAGCATCGAAATGCTGGGTGCCGCGCGGCCGCACCTCGATCTTCGCCACGATTTCATCGCTGGTGAGCGCGGTATAGCCGTAGGTTCCGATGGACACCATACCGATCAGGCCACCCGTGAATGCGAGTGCAAGGCCGGCGAGGATGCGCACGATAAATGCCCGGGGGCGCAGCTTGAGGAGGGCGACGAGCGCCCCCAGCAACAGGAGCACCCCGAGTAGAAACATGACCAGGGATGCAATCGCCGCGGGCGATTGCATCCAAGGCAAGTCATCGAACATCAACGATCGATGAAGGGCGAAGGCGAGGGCGCGCTACGCCGCGGGAATCGACCAAACGATTGCCTTGCAATCACCTGGCCGCTTCCACCTTGAGCTGCAAGGATTTGTACTCGAGAAATTCCTCGAGTCCGAACCTGCCGAGCTCGCGACCATGGCCCGACTGCTTATAGCCACCGAACGGTGCCTGCATGTTGAAGGGCCCGCCGTTGATGTCGATCTGCCCGGCGCGAATTCTGCGGGCGACGCGCTTCGCACGCTCTTCATCGCCCGACCAGACGCCGCCCGCAAGCCCGTAGACGGTGTCATTGGCGATGCGTACGGCGTCATCGTCGTCCTTGTAGGTGATGATCGAGAGCACCGGTCCAAAAATTTCTTCTCGTGCGATCGTCGATTTCGGATCGACGCGCCCGAACACGGTCGGTTGCACGAAGTAGCCTTTGTCGACACCAGCCGGTTTTTCGGGGCCACCGGCGAGAAGCTCGGCGCCTTCGGCGATGCCCTTCTCGATGAAGCTGCGCACGCGATCGAGTTGTGCCTTGGACACCAGCGGTCCGAGCTTGGCCTGGTCGCTGAACGGGTCACCGACAGTGAATTTCTTCGCCTCGTCGGTGGCGAGCTTCGCGGCCTCGGCGTATTTCGATTCCGGCACGAGCAGTCGCGTATGCGCACTGCATGTTTGTCCGGAATTGAGAAAGCAGGCGGAAACCGTGCCCTTGATCGCGCCGGCGAGATCAGCGTCATCCAACACGATTGCCGCTGATTTTCCGCCTAACTCGAGCGCGACACGCTTCACCGATTGTGCCGCGACTTCCGAGACGCGCTTGCCCGCGCGCGTCGAGCCGGTGAAGGACACCATGTCGACCTCGGCGTGCCGCGCCATTGCCTCGCCAACCACCGGACCGTATCCGGTCACGAGGTTGAATACGCCCTTGGGCAATCCAACCGAATCGATAATTTCCGCGAGGATGAACGCGTTGATCGGCGCGACCTCCGATGGTTTCAACACGATCGTGCATCCGGCGGCCAGTGCCGGCGCCACTTTTGCCGCGATCTGATGCAACGGGTAATTCCAAGGCGTGATCGCGGCGACGACGCCAACCGGTTCGCGCATGACGATCGAATTGCCGACGCGTTCCTCCCAGACGTAGGTACCAAGCATCTTCGCGTACATCGCGAAGGTGAAGGTCGGTGAGCCCACCTGGATGCGCGTGGCAAGCTTGATCGGCATGCCGACTTCCTGCGCGATGGTTCGCCCAAGCTCCTCGCCGCGGGCCTTCATCCCTTCATGGATTTTCTGCAGGTACTCCGCGCGCTTTGCCGGGGGCGTCGCCGCCCAACCGTCGAATGCGGCCCGCGCAGCCATGATCGCGGCATTGGCATCGCCTTCCGTGCACTCGGGGATGCGGGCCATCACCTCTTCGGTCGCCGAATTGTGGACATCGATCGTCCCTTTTCCCTGCGGGGCCACCCACGCGCCATTGATGTAGATCTTTTCGCGAATTTGCATAATGGACTCCTTGTCAGTCGTAGACGATCACGCCGCGCGCGTTCTTGCCGGCTTCCAGGTCCGCGAACGCCTGCGGTGCTTCGTCGATTCGATAGGTCCTGGTGATCAGCTCATCCAGCTTGAGGCGCTTGGCCAAATAGAGCGACATCAGACGCGGGAAATCCTCGCGTGGCCGGGCCGATCCGAAGTAGCTGCCGGTGAGAGTCTTCTCTTCGAACACCGCCATGGCGGGGCGGATCGCAGCGGTGTCGTCCCCTTTTGGTACGCCCACGGCGACGGTGGTGCCGCCCTTGCGCATTGCACGGAACAGGGTCTCGACCATCTTGCCGATGCCCGCGCACTCGAAGCAGTAGTCGGGACCGCCATCGCTCATTTTCTTGATGGTCCTGACCAGATTTTCCTCGCGGCTCGCATTGATGGTCTGCGTCGCGCCGAACTGCTTCGCGAGCGCAAGCTTGTCATCGGAAATGTCGACGGCAATGATGTCTCGTGCGCCTGCAATGGCCGCCGCCTGAATCGCATTCAGGCCCACGCCGCCCGCACCCGAGACCAACACCGAGCACCCGGCTTCAATTTTCGCGGTGTTGAAGACCGCGCCGACACCGGTCATCACCCCGCACGACACCAACGCGGCGGGCTGCAACGGCATGTCGGAACGGATCTTCACGCAATTGTCGGCGTGCAAGGTCGCATACTCGGCCATGACGCCGCAGCCGGAAAAGATGTTGAGAACATTTCCGGCGCGGTCCTTGGTGCGATGCGTGCCATCGGGCAGGCTCAATAGGGTGCGGGCGCCCTGATCGCAGAGCTGCGGGCGCCCGGTCGCACAGTACCGGCACTTTCCGCACATCGAGACGAACGAAGACACGACATGATCACCCACCGCGTATTCGGTGACGCCGTCGCCCACCTCGACAACGATCCCTGATGCCTCATGGCCGAGGATGACCGGCAGCGGGAATTTGATGGTGCCGTTGGTGGCGGAAAGATCGCTATGGCAGACGCCGGTCGCAGCCATCTTGATCATCACTTCGCCGCGCCGGGGCGATTCGACTTCGATTTCTTCGACGGCGACGGGCTGATTGAGCACCCGCGCGACGACGGCCTTTGCTTTTCTTGCCATGGGGAGGTCTCCTGATCGAGCCGATGCTCGGAAGAATGCCGGCAAGTCTACCTGGAGACCGGCGAGCGCCTGCGCGTCATCGCCCCCAACGCGTCCGTGCGACCGCGATGGCAGTGAGGGTTCCCCAGGCAATGATGCCGATGGCGATCATGATATAGAGGGCGTGCAATCCGCCGCCTAATGCGAGCACGATCCATCCACCGCCCAATGCGATAGCGAGGCGAGCGGTTCCCGCGAGGACGGGCCAGCCGACGAGGCCGACCCCTTGGGATGCGAAGTAGAGTGCGACCCCAATGCCAATGAAGGGATACAAGGGGCCGACGATGCGCAGATAGGCCTCGCCCGCGGCCAGCACTGCCGGTTCGTCGCTGAACAAGCCCACCCAGAACTGCGGAAAGATGGCCGCGCCACCACCGTTCAATGCGCAAATCAGGGCCGCCAATCCGGCGCCGGTCCAGGCGATGCGCTTGGCGCGCTCAGGGCGACCCGCCCCGATATTCATGCCGACCAAGGCGACAAGTGCTGCGCCCACGGCATTGACCAATGGCACTTGGAGCAACTCAAGGCGTACGCCTACGCCGTATCCGGCGAGCGCTTCGGTCCCGAAGCCGCTGACGTATCCGGTGAGCGCGAGTGCGGTGATCACTGTTTGCAACGCGGATAAAGACGAGACGGCGCCGACGCGAAGAATCACCGCACAATGCGTCCACGTCCACGCGACTCTTTTTAGCCGCAAGCGGACCGGCAATTCCGCGAACATGAGCACGAGGACGAGGCCAACCGCCGCAAGCCCGAATCCCAAAACGTAGGCGAGGGCGGTACCCGCGATGCCCAGCGCCGGAACCGGTCCGAAACCCAAGGTCAACGCGCCCGACAGGGCGATATGCACGATCGCGGCCACGCTCAATACGATTGCCGGGATGATCGTGTTGCCCATGCCGCGCAGCGCGGCGGCGCTGAAGTTCGCGATCCACGCGAGCGGTGCGCCGGCGAACAATGCGGTCGAGTAGATGATCGCCTGATGGAGCGCTTCGTCACGTCCGCCAAGCAACTGATAGAGCGACGAACCGAGGATGACCACGATGAACGCGAACGCGACACCGAGAACCAGGGCGAGCATCATTGCGTGCGCAAGCAGGGCCTCCGCGCGAACGGGGTCGCGGGCGCCCAGGGCGCGTGCGATTGCCGAGGCGACACCGCCCCCCATCGCACCGGCGGTCATCATCTGCATCAACATCACCAGCGGAAACACCAACGCGAGACCGGCGAGCGGTGCGGTTCCTAGACGCCCGACAAAATGCGTGTCGGCGATGCTGACGGCAAATTGAAACGCGACCAGCACCACGCCTGGCCATGCGAGGCGAAGAATACTTGGCAGGATCGGGGCGTCGTCCCTCACCTCAGGCGAGCGATCGCAGCTCGCGCAGTGCAACGGAGAGCATCGTCGCATCGGCAGCGGTGACAGTGCGCAGTTCCTCGATGACCCGCGTGGCGCGCTCGACGGCGGTGCGATGGGCAACGAGCCATTTCTCGCAAAGTGCGGTCGCGTTGCGGTCTTCGTTCGATTCTGCGAGGACCCGCGTCGAGAGCCCGCGCAATACGCCGGCCAAGTCGTCCCGCAACGCGTTCTTCACCTGGAGTTGCCAATGACCGTCCGCGGGCAGTTGCGCGACGCGATCCGTGAACCATCCAAGACCAAGGCGGCCGATCAATATGAAATGCGCCTGCGCGACGAGCGTCAGTGGGCGGGCAGACGCTTCGGCAACTTCCACGAGATCGAGCGCCGATCCGAGATCCTGGAACGAAGCGACACGGGTGGCGAGATCGAGCGGCACGCCCGCCGCAGTGAACCGGCCGATCATCGCGTCGCGGCGCGCACGCGCCGCATCATCGAGCAGCCGCGGCAGCTCCGCTTCGAGCAGGTTCGCCCCTGCCCGAAATTTGTCGATCGTCGAGCCCATGTCGTTGCCAAGCCGATTGGAGCGTAGAAACCAGGACGTCGCCGGCGGCTTCGACTGCGCTTCGAGCAGGAGCTCGGCCAGCACATCCTCCGAGACCGTGTTGTCGAGCGCTTCGGCCGCCTGCCAGAGCGACACATAGCCGAACACCTCGCGGGCAAGAAGATAGGCACGCACGATTTCCGCCGGGCGCGCGCCCGTGGCTTCCATCAGCCGATGCACGAAGATGCTGCCCACCCGATTGATCATCGAATTCGTGACATGCGTGGTGATGATCTCTCGTTTGAGCGGATGCCGCGGCAGGCAGGCGGCGAACTTGTCGCTTGCGAGCTTCGGGAAATAGCGCGACAGCGCAGTCGCTACCCACGGATCGTCCGGGAGATCGGAGGCAATCAGCTCGTCATAGAGCCAGATCTTCGAGTAGGCGAGGAGGATCGCAAGCTCGGGGACGACCAGTCCGAGCTTGTTCTTGCGCCGCTCGTTCAATTCTTCGTCGGACGGCAGGAATTCGAGCGACCGGTTGAGCCGGCCATTTTTTTCCAGGAACTGGATGAAGCGCGCATGGCCATCGAGCGAAGCCGGTGCCGTCCGGCGCGCTAGCGCGAGCGATTGATTCTGGAAGTAATTGTCGCGCAGGACGAGTTTCGCAACGTCATCCGTCATTGCCATGAGGAATGCGTTGCGTTGTTTCTCGGTTTGATCCCCATCTGCCATCGCGAGGCCGAGCAGGATCTTGATGTTGACTTCATGGTCGGATGTTTCGACCCCGCCCGAATTATCGATTGCGTCGGTGTTGATCCGCCCGCCCGCGCCGCCTGCACCCGCCAGCGCGAACTCGATTCGCCCGCGTTGGGTGAATCCAAGGTTGCCGCCCTCGACGACCACCTGGCAGCGCAAGGCCTTGCCGTTGACCCGCACCGCGTCGTTGGTGCGATCACCCGCCTCGGCGTGCGATTCACTACTTGCCTTCACGAATGTGCCGATCCCGCCGTTGTAGAGGAGATCGACCGGTGCAACCAGGATCGCGCTCACCAGCTCGTTCGGTGTCATGCTCTCGCGGTCGATGGCAAGTGCGCGCTGCATCTGCGGCGTAATCGCGATCGATTTCGCGTTGCGCGGCCAGACGCCACCACCGGCCGAAATCGCCTTCAGGTCGTAGTCCGCCCATGCGGATCGCGGCAACCCGAACATGCGCTCCCGCTCGAAGAAACTCGCCTTCGGGTCGGGATCGGGATCGACGAAGATATGCCGGTGATCGAACGCCGCGATCAGTTTCATCGCATTGGCGAGCAACATTCCGTTGCCGAAGACGTCACCCGACATGTCGCCGATGCCAACGGCGGTAAACGATTCATTGCGGATATCGCGATCGAGCTCGCGAAAATGCCGTTTGGTCGATTCCCAGGCGCCGCGCGCGGTGATCGCCATCGTCTTGTGATCGTAGCCCGCCGATCCGCCCGATGCGAAGGCATCGCCCAACCAGAATCCGTATTCTTTCGCGACTGCGTTGGCGTAATCGGAGAACGTCGCCGTGCCCTTGTCGGCGGCCACCACCAGGTACGGATCATCCGGATCCAGGCGACGCACGCCGGCGGGTGGAACGACGGTCCCGGCCGCCAGGTTGTCGGTGATGTCGAGAAGCCCCCGAAGATAATCCTTGTAGCAGGCGATCCCTTCTTTCAACAGCCCGTCGCGATCGGCCGGTGCTCGCTTCAGGACGAATCCGCCCTTCGAGCCGACCGGCACGATGACGGTGTTCTTCACCATCTGCGCTTTGACCAGGCCAAGCACTTCGGTGCGGAAATCTTCCGGACGATCCGACCAGCGCAGGCCGCCGCGCGCCACCTTGCCCCCGCGCAGATGCACGCCTTCGAAGCGTGGTGAATAGACGAATATCTCGAACATCGGACGCGGATCGGGGACACCCGGCACCCGCGCCGGATCGAGCTTGAATGACAGGGATGGTTTGCGCGTCCCATCGGCGTTCTGGACGAAATAATTGGTCCGGGTCGTCGCGAGGATCGTCGCGAGGTACTGGCGGAGCACGCGATCCTCGCTCAGATTGCTGATGCGCTCGAGCTCCGATTCGATGCCTTTTTCGATCCTCGCCGCGAGCGAATCGTCATTGCGGTTCGGATCGAGGCGTTGCTTGAACAGGTGAACCAGCAGGCGCGCGGTGGTCGGATGGCTCGCGAGCGTGTTCTCGATGAACGATTGCGAGAGCGGAAATCCGAGCTGGCGAAAGTAGCGTCCGTAAGCACGCAGGAGCACGATGTCATCGGCGGGCAGGCGGGCGGCTGTAACGAGCCGGTTGAATGCGTCGCTCTCGATCGTGCCTGCGAACACGGCGGCGAACGCCTGCTCGAAGACCGGGCGCAGATCATCGACATCAATCTCGGCGTCGTTTGCGAGCGCCATGCCGATGTCGTTCAGCCAGACCATCTGCGGACCGGCGATCGAGATCCGGTATGGGCGCTCATCGATCACGCGCAGTCCCATGTTCTCCAGCATCGGCAGCGTGTCCGATAGCGGGATCGGCGCGCCCTTTACGACCAGTTTGAAGCGCAACTGGCTCGGCCCGGATTCGATCGGGCGGTAGAGCGTCATGCCGGGCGTATCGGATGCGAGTGTTTTCTCGATCATCTCGACATCGCTTACCGCGGCCCGCGCCGTGAAGTCTTCGCGATACCCGGCCGGAAACGCATTGGCGAACCGCTGGAACCGCTCGTTACCGCGCGCTTCACCGAGCCGCTCGATGAGGGCATCCTTGAGGTCGTCTTCCCAGCGCCGGGAGGCCTGTGCCAGTTGTAGCTCGAGCGCGTGCGTATCGACCGGGGGGATCTTGCCCGGGGTCGTGTGGATCGTGAACAGGACGCGCGCCAACGGGGATGCCCCCACGCTTACGTCGAATTCCGAGGAATGTCCGCCGAGTGCGTCCATCAGGATCGTTTGCCATTTGCGGCGGAGATCGGTCGTGTACTGCTCGCGCGGCGCGAAAATCAGGCAGGTGACGAAGCGCTCGTAGCGATCGCGCCGGGCGAACAACCGGAATCGCTGCCGCTCGCCAAGCTGCAGGATGCCGATGACGATAGGGAGAAGCTCGTCGGCGCCGATTTGAAAGAGCTCGTCCCGCGGATAATTGTTGAGAATGTGCGCGAGCGACCTGCCGGCATGCGATGTGGGCGGCAGGCCGGCCGCGCCGATGACGTTGGACACTTTTGTTCGCAAGATCGGGATGTCGGAGAGGGCGGCGGCGTACGCAGAGGAGGTGAACAGGCCGAGAAACCGATGCTCGCCCGCGACCTCTCCGTTCGCGCCGAAGCGCTTGACGCCCACATAGTCGAAATACCCGGGACGATGAACGGATGATCGCAAATCGGATTTCGTGACCACGATCAATTCCGGCGTATGCACGTGCTTGCGCAGGTTCTCGGGCAGCGGGGTAAGGCTTCTCACGCGCCGCTCTTCGTCCGATTCACGCAGGATGCCCAATCCCGTGCCCGGTACGGTACGCAGCGACTCGACGCCATCGCTCGATTCCAGGTCGTGGCAACGATAGCCGACGAACGTGAAGTGATTGTGCGCAAGCCATTCCAGGAATCCACGGCCGATCGCGACGTCATCGGCGGGGATCGGCAGGGACGATGGTTGGATTTCGCCGATGACTTGGCGGACCTTCGCGAGCACCTTCGGCCAATCCTCGACCGCGGCGCGCACATCGGCCAGAACGCGCTCGATGCCTTCCCGGAGCGCCTGCAGCCCGGCCGGATCGTGGACCCGATCAACCTGGAGATGCATCCACGATTCGCGTGTGCCGCCATCGGCGTGGCCGGGGAATTCGACGAGCTTCCCGTTGGGATCGCGTTGGACGTTGAGAATCGGATGTGCGATGAGATGCAACATGAGGCCATGGCGATTCACCTCCATCGTCACCGAATCGACCAGGAACGGCATGTCGTCGTTCACGATCTCGATGACCGTGTGGGTCGACTGCCAGCTATGTTCTTCCAACGTTGGGTTGCGTACGCGAACAATGGGCGCGCCGCGTGGCCGCATTCGCCCAAAGGCCCAATGGGACAGGGCGGCGCCGTAGAGATCGTCCGCCTTGTGGTGCGCGAGCTCTTCCTGACCGATGCCCGCGAAATATTCCCGTACGAACCGCTCGATGACAGGACGATCATCCGGCGCGATGCGCGCGGCGATCAAATCCAGGATGTCCACCAGCGCCGCCGCAATGGGGCGGTCCGTGCGCGTCAGCATGAGGCAATCCTCGGTCAAGTGGCTTTTGATGGTGCGATTATTCACCCGATCTTGATGCTGTGCGTCGGGCCAGAAGCCAATCACTACCGCAATGACGCGACGGAGGCAAAGAACGAATCGCCGGTCGCGCCATCGTGGTGAACAGTGCGTTCTATTTGGGCTCCGGGGCCTTTCGCTCGTAGGCGAGAATGGCCTCCTTTAACTCATCGGGCCAAGGCGTTGATCGCCTGGTCTTGATATCGGCGTTCACATAGACGAGCTCGCCCGCGGTAAGGTGATCCGCCCCGCGCCAAATTCCGAACGCGAATACCATCGACGTTCGTCCGATGCGTTGTACCCTGCAACAGACGTCGAGCAGATCCTCGTAGGTGGCCGATCCGCGAAAATCGGCGGTGGCTTTGACCGCGTAGATATCGGTCCCGAACTTGTCGACCATGGCTTGCGGATAGGCGAATCCGATCGCCCGCCAATACTCGGCGATGGCGATATCGAAGTAGAGAAAATAGTTGACGTTGAAGACAACGTCCTGGCGATCGACCTCGGCCCATCGCACGCGAAGCGTATGGCTGAACGTAAAATCCTCGCGATTCACTCGACGTCCTTTAACTGAATTTGCGCCGCCTGGAGGATAACGCGTGATGGACGAGATGGTTCGCCGAGCCATGGCCCGCTGGCCTAACGTGCCGGCCGTCTTCGGATGGTTGCGCCTTGACCGCCGCGGCAACTGGCATGTGCGACTCGCCGAAGGCGAGCCGGCGCGCTTCGATCGCGTGACGAATCCGGCTTTGATCGGATTCATCGGACGCAACTATTCCTCGGATGATCGGGGGCGCCGCTACTTTCAGAACGGGCCGCAGCGCGTCTATGTCTCGCTCGACTACGCACCTTGGATTGTCCGACTCGACGATGCCGGCGCGGCGCTCGTTACGCATACCGATCGGCCGGTGCGCACATGGTCGGTCGTGTTGGTCGATGACAAGGGATCGCTGTTGATCGAGACGGAACTGGGACCCGCGGTGTTGCTCGATCGCGACTTGTCGCGCTTCGTCGATGCGCTTGCAAGTGTCGAGGGGCACGCGCTCGACCCCGAAGCATTGATCGATCGAATCGTTGCCGGGGAACTGGACGAGGCCCGCGTCTTTGGACGCACGATCCGATTCGAGGCCATCCGCTACGCCGACATGGAATCGCGCCTCGGATTCATGCGAGAGCCCGTTCCGGAATGACCGATGCCGCGCCGGTCGCCGCGCTATCCGGTGAACGTTATCGCTTTGTTCCACTGTCGGTGAAGTTCCGGAAGACAGCATGGCACTTCACCCACTAT
The DNA here is from genome assembly GCA_046160305.1 of Burkholderiales bacterium. Lineage (GTDB taxonomy): Bacteria > Pseudomonadota > Gammaproteobacteria > Burkholderiales > SG8-39 > SHXR01. The sequence goes on along the minus strand of JBJXGX010000400.1, from coordinate 4,463 downwards.
CGGTTTACCGATTCTGACCGCAGACTTCGGTCATCGCAGCGCACTTGAGTGGGCGCAAACGAAAACGATCCCCATCCCTCTCCCGGGGACGGCGACCATTGAGAGTGAATGGCCGCTGTCCCCGTCCGAGACATCGCGTGGCCGCCACGGTCGCAACGGTGGGGCCGGCCCCTGCATTCGAGCATAATGTGCGCGCGCATCCGGGCGATTGCTTGCCGATACGCGCCCATACTCAATACTCAATACGCAACACGCAGCACTCAATACGCAAGGAGCCTCGATGCGACGTGTATTCGCATTCACGACCGTGCTCGTCGCGGCGGCCGCTATCTTGATCGGGCAAGTTCAAGCACAGGGCTATCCGGTCAAGCCCATTCGCTTCGTCATTCCATTTCCGCCGGGAGGCGGTACCGACATTCTGGGCCGTGCGCTCGCGCCCAAAGTCTCCGAGGGACTTGGCCAGCAGGTGGTCGTGGAGAATCGCGGCGGGGCGGGGGGCAACATCGGATCCGAACATGTCGCCAAAGCGGCGCCCGACGGGTACACCTTGCTGCTCGGTGCCAACACGCTTGCGATCAACGCGACCCTATATCAGAAGCTTGGATTCGATCCGATCAAGGACTTCGCCTCGGTAACGATGCTGGCGCTCGGGCCGATGGTGCTCGTCGCTCATCCCGGGGTGCCCGTGAAAAACGTGCGGGAACTCATCGCACTTGCCAAACGGGATGCGTCGAAGCTCAACTTCAGCTCGCCCGGCAACGGCACGCCCCATCACATCGCGGGCGAGTTGTTCAACCGCATGGCGGGCGTCGCGATCACGCACATTCCCTACAAAGGGGGTGGCCCGGCGCTCGCCGATGTGCTGGCCGGCCAGACCCAGCTCTCGATCCTCACGATGGGGACCGTCAAGCCGCATATCGAGGCGGGCAAGCTCGTGGCGATTGGGATGGCATCGGGCCGACGCTCGCAGGTCGCGCCTGAGATTCCGACGATTGCCGAGTCCGGCGTACCGGGCTATGCAGCAGAGCTTTGGTACGGCGTGTTCGCGCCAAAAGGAACGCCCCGCGAGATCGTGCAAAGACTTCATGCCGAATTCAACAAAGCGATCGCAAACCCGGACGTAAAGGAACGCGTGCTTGGGCAGGGCTTCGAGGTCTGGACCTCCACGCCCGATGAACTGGATAAGATTCTCGCGACGGACTTCGACAAATACGCGCGGGTGATCCGCGAGGGCAATATCCGCGCTGAATGAAGCGCGCCAGGGAGGAACGTCGATGGCCGTGCTCGATTTCAAAGCCGACGCGCAACGCGCATTCGATGCTATCCGGGCGGGCGGCGTCGCGATCATGCCGATGGATGTCGGGTATTCGCTGATTGGCGGGCGTCCGGATGCCCTGATGCGAATTTTCGACACGAAGCGGCGCGTACCCTCCAAGCTCAATGCGATGCTTGGCAACGACGCGATCGCGTGCGACCTGTACCGGCTCGGCACGCGCGGTTGGGAAATCTACGAGGCCATCACCAAAGACTACGATCTGCCGCTTGGCGCGGTCGCCCCTTGCTGCATCGAGCATCCGATCTTCGACAATCTCGATGCGGACACGCTTACCCGCAGCACCAGGAAAGGCACGTTGCTGATGCTGCTCAATGCAGGCGGGTTTCACGCCGAGATCACCCGGCTTTCCCATGCACAACAGTTCGCGCTGTTCGGATCGTCGGCGAACCTGTCGCTTTCCGGGACCAAATTCGACGGCAAGGACATTGAGCCCGAAATCAAGGCAATTGCCGATGTGATCATCGACTACGGGCTCATGAAGTATCACTCGTGGCGGGCCTCGTCGACGATCCTTAATCTGGAAACGCTCGAGGTCGTCCGCGTCGGCGCGTGTTACGAGAATCTGGTGAGCATCCTGGCCCGCCATTTCGGCGTCAAATTGCCGCCAAGGCATTAAGCGCCGGCAGGGTGCGGTCTTGAGATCACGGCAGCTCTTCTAACTACGGGATGGTGGGAGCATTGCCGCGGTGGACGTTCTCTTCATCGGCGGGTGCGGACGGCGCGCGCGGTGGCGCGTGATGGGCGTTTCGCGGCGCGGGACGATTTGGCAGGGATGAGCAGCGCATTATGCTCGCCGAGTAGCGGAGGGGGCAGTCGCACCGCGCCCGGCGTGTCGGAGAGGCGGATCGGAATGCCCGGCATCACGAGCGGCCCGCATGCGGCATGTGCCATCTTCTCGAGCATCCCGACCTCGGTGAGGTAACCGTCCTTGATCGCCTCGTCAATCGTGTTGACGGGGCCGGCTGGAATGTCGCGCGCATGCAACCGCTCGATCCATCGATCGCGCGTGTCTTCGCGGAAGCGCGCGACGAGGAGCGGGATCAGCTCGCCCCGGTTGGCGATGCGCTCCGGGTTGGTGGCAAAGCGCGGATCGTTGGCCCAGGCCGCGCGATCGAGGGCCTCGCAGAACGCTGACCAGAATTTGTTGTTCGGAACGCAGACGTTCAGGTATTTGTCGTCCGCCGTCATGAAGGTTCCGTACGGCACGATCTGCGGATGCAGGTCTTCGGGCGAACGTCGTGTTGGAACCGTGCCTGTGTTCAGATAGATCGCGGCGAGCTGGCCGAGCACTGCGAACGCCCCGTCCATCAGCGAGACATCTACCTTCTGGCCGCGGCCGGTCGAGCGACGCGCGATCAGTGCGAGCAGGATGCCCATCATCGCGTTCGTGCCGGCGGTGAGATCGACGAGATTCACCCCAGGGCGGAGCGGTGCACGGCCGGGCTCTCCAGTCATGCTCTGCAAGCCGCTGACCCCCGAGATCATGAGATCGTAGCCGGGGCGATCGCGATAGCGGCTCTTCGCATGGAAAGCGGAGACCGAGCAGTAGATGAGACGCGGATTCAACCGCCGAAGCGAGGCGTAGCCAAGGCCCAGGCGCTCCATCACGCCGGGCCGGAAATTTTCGACCACGACATCGATCTTGCTCACGAGCGCGCGGACCTTCTTGATCGCAGCGGCTTCCTTCAGATCGAGCGTGACGCTCCGCTTGTTGCGATTCACGCTGAGGAAGAAGACGCTCTCGGTTCCCATGAACGGCGGCCCGAGCGCGCGGAGCTCGTCACCGCCTTTCGGTTCTTCGACCTTGATCACGTCCGCGCCGAAGTCGCCCAGCAGCATCGTGCAGTACGGACCCGCGACGACGCGCGTGAAATCGAGAACGCGGATGCCGGTGAGCGGACCGCCGCTTTTCATCCTGCCTTGGCGGGTGGATCGGCTACCGTCTCCAGGGGCAGGACGGCCCACTACGCTTCGTTCCTCGTGAGAGCAGCGACAATCGCGTCGAGGGCTTCTGCGCCACGCAAACGCGCTTGTTCAGGGGGTAGTGATGCAAAGGGAAATGGAATACTCACGATGGGCAAGTTCGGGATTCCCAGCATCGATGCCTGCTTCGCGCCTGCATTCAAGAAACCGGCGGTGCAGAGCGTGGCCGTTGCGATGCCCTTCATCTCCAGCTCTACCATGTCATGCACACTGCACGACACACAAGAGCCTCAATCCCCAATGGCAGTGACGACCGCGTTACAGTCGGCAAGCTGCGCCATGACGGCCGGCTCGCAGAACCTCGTATAGGTCTTTTTCTTCACTATGCGGACTTCGCAGCCGAAGTCGCGACGAAGCCGCTCGCCGACTTCCTCGAGCAGGTAGACGGCGTTGTGCTTGATATTGTCCAGCATGCCGATGCGCATGCCCTGGAGTTGCGTCAATCGTTCGGCGCCGGGTTGCGACGCCGAAATTTCCTCGGCACTCGGGTCGATGAGGATGGTGTCCACTCGGATCTCCTATGTTGCGTTGTGATGGTCATGAAGCGGGCACATTCGGCCACTCTACCCGCAGGATGATTGCCGTGCCCGGACCTTGTCAAGATTGCCCGGGGCTGGCGCACATACTCTGAACCTGCATCACTCGACGGGTACGGTCACCGATGGCGTGGCCCAGCCGGGCAGGAAGGCGCTGTGCCGGCCCGCACCCCCCGCGACGACGATGGTGATCTCGCTCGGACGACGCACGAGCGGCACCATTTCGTTCTCGTCGTCGCGATTGACCCAGCGCGGCCAGAAATTCCGCTTCACCTCGCGGCCGTAGAGGCCGCCCAGCTTTACCAGTCGCACGGGTTTGCGCGCCTTCTCGTAGAGGAACTCCTTCAAGTGCTGCTTGCTCCAGCCATCGTTCGCGATGGTCTCCGCATGGCTGGGGCACACGACGAGCATCACCTCGCCTTGCGCATAGAACATGTTCTTCCCGAGCGTGGCCATTGTATCGGCGATGGTGAACGCGAGGTCGTGGGCGTTCTGGCTTGCCTGGTTGTTGACGTTGTGCGGCGCCTCGCATCCGAACACCGTCACCGTGCTCTCATCGCGCTTGAAGCCCCGCTCGACATGCAAGGGGTCCCAGGGGCTCTGCTCCT
>JBJXGX010000399.1:0-13438 GCA_046160305.1 Burkholderiales bacterium | reverse complement strand
TCCTCGGCGGGCTTGCGGTCGCGGAGCGTGCGCCCCGGCACGCGGCAGACCGGCCCGCGGTCGTCTCGGGTAGCGAAGCAAAACTGGTTGCCGCCGGCGTGGTCCTGCCGACGGCAGATCCGGAAACCGACCTGGACACACAGCTCGCAAACCATTTCGAAACCGAGGCGACGCGACGAGTCCGATTCAATCGTCAGGCGGCCGGCGCAGTGCCGTTCGATCTCGTGTTGCTGCACGTCTGCTCACTGTCCTGGGACGACCTACAGGTCACGGGGCTGGACCAGCATCCGCTGTTCGCACGATTCGATATCCTCCTCACGCGTTTCAACGCGGCGGCCTCGTACAGCGGGCCAGCGGTCATCCGGTTGCTGCGCGCACCCTGCGGCCAATCGAACCACACCGGTCTCTATTCGCCCGTGCAGGAGCACTGCTACCTCCTTCCGGCGCTCCGGCAAGCGGGGTTCGAACCCGAGCTCGTCATGAACCACGACGGTCACTTTGACGATTTCCTTGGGATTGTGCGCAATCAGGGCGCGCAAGGCATCAAGCCGATGTCGATCTCGGGCCTGCCGATTCCACAGCGGGGCTTCGATGGCTCGCCGATCTTCGACGACGCGGCGGTGCTCGCCCGCTGGGCGGACTCACGCCAGTCCAGGTCGGCCGCGCGGGTCGCCGCCATCTACAACACGATCAGCCTTCACGACGGTAACCAGCTCACCAGCGATCGCGTCCGCCGCTCGAGCAGGGACACCTACAAGATCCGGCTCGAGAAAGTGCTTGATGACCTGGAGCAGTTCATCGTGCGCATGGAAGCCAGCGGGCGGCGCATGGTGATCGCGCTCGTGCCCGAGCATGGGGCGGCCATTCGTGGCGACAAAATGCAGATCTCCGGGATGCGTGAGATCCCGACGCCTGCGATCACGTTGGTGCCGGTCGGTATCAAGGTGATCGGGCAGAACTCGAAAAGGGCTGGATCCCCGGTGCAGATCGATGCGCCGACCGGCCACCTGGCGCTCGCTCACATCCTGGCGCGCATGCTCGAGCAGTCGCCTTTCGAACGACCGGTGTTCCAGGCGCAGGACTATGTCGCCGCTCTACCCGCGACACGGTACGTGGCCGAGAACGCCGGCATGGTGATGGCGCAGAGCGGTCACCGGTACTTCATGCGTATGCCGAAGGCCGGCTGGAGCGAATACGTCGGGTCGCCCTTCGTGCAAACCAGGAGCTCGCAATGAACGAAGACGCTCCACGCGGCGGTGGCCCGGCCGCCGCCGCGAGTCCATTCAAGAGCACGTCGGGTCTGAAGCGCATTATGAGTGCGGCCGGCTACTCATGCGCTGGGCTCCTCGCGGCGTATCGCCACGAGCACGCGTTCCGGCAGGAACTATGGATCGCGATGCCGCTGGTGGTAATCGCGGGCATCGTCGACGTCGGCGCCGCCATGCGCGCGCTGATGATCGCGAGCGTCCTCGCGGTGCTCATCGTCGAGCTTCTCAATTCGGCTGTGGAGGCGGTGGTCGACCGAATTTCGCTCGATCATCATCCGCTTGCGGGGCGTGCGAAGGATCTCGGCAGCGCGGCGGTGTTCCTGGCGATCGCGAACGCCGTCGTCGTCTGGCTCATTGGGCTGCTGTCATGAGTCGTGCTTTCGGTCCCCGGCAGGGCTCGCTGGTGAATGCAGCGTTGCGGCGCACCGGCATTGACCCGGACGCGCCGTGGTTGGTGAAGCTGTTTGCCCTGTTCCTGCATCCAGGGTCGCCTTCCGCGGGTTCCGCGACGCGCGCGATCGAGCGGCTGTTTCCACAAGTCGACTTCTACCGACTGCGGCTCGTTGACATCGTCCGGATCCCCCTGCAACTCGTCGCACTCGCACTGGTGCGCTTCAAACGGCAGCCCGCCGAGCGCGCCGGTGTCCCGGTGTCGCGACGCTGGGTTCCCGAATCGACGTTCCCGCGCCTGGTGCGCCAGTCGATCCGATCGGGCTGGGCGCTGGTGCAGCGATTGATCCGCCCGATAACACGTCTCATCGATGGCATGTTGGTCCGGTTCAACAAGCGCGGCGACGAGCTGGTCGACCACTTCCTCTGGCGCTCGCGACCGATGCGGATTCTGATCATGACCGGCGCCGCGATCCTCGCGCTGCTCGCTGTCACCACGCCACTCGAACCCACCAGCCAGATGCTATTCGCATTCACGTTGTTCGCGTTTGTGATGCTCGTGCGGCGCGTGACAGGAAAGGGCGTGACCCTGCTTCTCGTCGTCATATCGGTCCTTGCATCGACGCGCTACCTCTGGTGGCGGCTCGCGTACACGATGAACTGGGACGACTCGTGGGCGCTTGCCTGGGGTGCGTTGTTGGTCACGGCCGAGATCTACGCATGGCTGGCGCTGTTACTTGGTTATTTCCAGTCCGCTTGGCCGCTGAATCGCCAGCCCGTGCCGTTGCCGAATGATCGAGGCCAATGGCCAACCATCGACGTTTATGTTCCCACCTACAACGAGCCGCTGACGGTTGTCGCGCCGACCGTCATCGCCGCGCTCGCCATGGACTGGCCGCGCGAGAAGTTGCGTGTCTTCCTGCTGGATGACGGGCGCCGCGACGAGATGCGCCAGTTCGCAGCGAAGGTCGGTGTGCAATACATTACTCGGCCCGACAACCGCCATGCGAAGGCAGGCAACCTGAATCATGCCCTCGCCCTCACCAGTGGCGAATACATTGCCATCTTCGATTGCGACCACGTTCCCACGCGCGGCTTCCTCCAATCGGCGATGGGCTGGTTTCTGCGCGACGAGCGTCTTGCGCTGGTGCAGACGCCGCACCACTTCTTCTCGCCCGATCCGTTCGAGCGGAACCTGCGCGTCTTTCGGCGCATGCCGAACGAGGGCGAGCTGTTCCATGGACTGATCCAGGACGGCAACGACCTCTGGAACGCCACGTTCTTCTGCGGGTCCTGCGCAGTAATCCGCCGCGGGCCGCTCGAGGAAGCGGGGGGCATTGCGGTCGAGACGGTCACCGAGGATGCCCACACCGCGCTCCGGCTTCAGCGCCTCGGCTATGGCACGGCGTTGATCAACATTCCCCTGGCGGGCGGGCTTGCCGCCGAGAGCCTGTCGGCCCATGTCGGGCAGCGCATTCGCTGGGCGCGTGGCATGGCCCAGATCTTCCGTCTCGACAATCCGTTCCGCGGGCCGGGACTGCGGTTCGCGCAGCGCATTTGCTATGGCAGCGCGATGCTGCATTTCTTCAATGGCGGGCCGCGCCTCATCTTTCTGACGGCGCCGCTCGCGTTCCTGCCCTTTCATCTCTACATCATCCACGCCTCGGCCGTCGATGTGCTGCTTTATGTGCTTCCTCACCTTATTCACGCCAGCATCACGAATTCCCGCATCCATGGTCGGCACCGGCGATCGTACTGGTCGGAAGTCTATGAGACCGTGCTTGCTTGGTACATCCTGCTGCCCACGACGCTCGCCCTGATCAATCCGCGCTACGGCAAGTTCAATGTGACGGCAAAAGGCGGCGTGACCGAGAACGACCAATTCGACTGGCGTGTGGCGCGCCCGTTCCTGTTCCTTGCGGGCCTGAACCTGATCGCGCTCGGATTCGGCATGTGGCAGCTCGGCAATGGTCCGGCGGATGAATTCGGCACCACGCTTCTCAATTTGGCGTGGACGATGATCAACCTGCTCATCCTCGGGGCGGCCATCGCCGTTGCCGCCGAACGCGCGCAGCGCCGTGCCAGGCATCGTGCCGAGATCATCGTGCCGGTGAGGTTGCAGACCGCAGGCGGGGCGTCATTCCAGGGACGCACGGTCGACATATCGATCGCGGGCGCGGCTCTTGCATTCCAATTGATGCCGGAGGTGCGTGCTGGCAATGACATCAAGGTGTCATTCCTGCACGACGAACAAGGGACCGCGTTTGCTGCCCGCGTGGTGGCGGTAACCCCGCCCCATGTGCGGCTGGAATGGTCACCGATGTCGCAAAGTGAGGCAGCGGCGCTGGTGCACTGTTCGGTCGCGACGTCGGGGGCCTGGTCCACCTGGGGGGAAGGCCGTCGGCGGGACCGGCCGTTGCGTAGCCTGGTCGAAGTGCTCTTCGCCGGCATCGACGGGTACCGGACGCTGGCAGGTCATGCCTTCAACCTGGTTGCCGGACCATTCCGGCCGGCGCTATGTTTGGTCGCCAGCGGATGCCGCATTCTTGGCACGCTCCTTCCGCGCGCGCCGTCCGCGGAAGCGGAAGTGCTTCACTATGTGCCGCACGCATCGGGTTACGCGGCAGGCACACACCTCCACGGGCTGCACATTCGCGGTGCGGGAGCGGCGCGTTCCGTTCACGTCAAGGTGGGTCCATGACGCGCGGCATACTCCGTGCGCTGGTCGCGTTGACGCTCGCGTCGGCCGCCGTCTCGACATCCGTGGTGGCGGCCGAGGCGGCCGGATCCACAGCGGGGCTTGACAAGGGGACGGCGAGCGATGCGCAGTCGCGCGGGGTCCGCGTGCGCCGTGCCACCCTGCGGCAACTCAGCGGTCTTAACGCGCTCTCCTTGCGTGGCACCGATGGTGGCGCCACCGTTGCGTTCGGAGGACGCGCTGACGAACTGGTCACCAAGGCGGTCCTGCGGCTGCGTTACAGCCATTCGCCGGCGCTCCTGCTTGCCCAGTCGCATCTGCGCATCCTGCTGAACGACGAGACGGCGGGAATCATCCAGTTCACGAAGGAGACCGCCGCCCGGTCGAGCGAACAGGCGTTCGAGCTCGATCCGCGCTTCATCGGCGATGTGAACCGGCTGCGTTTCCAGTTCATCGGTCATTACGCCGCCGACTGCGAGGACCAACTCCACAGCAGCCTGTGGGCCGAGGTGAGCGGAGCGAGCGAGCTCGAGCTCACTACCCGGCCGATCCCCGTGCGGAGCGATCTGGCGCTGTTGCCGGAACCATTCTTCGATGCGCGGGACCTGAATCGCCTGCAGCTGCCATTCGTCTTTCCGACCACCTCGTCGCTCGAGATGGTTCGGGCCGGCGGCATTGCCGCGTCATGGTTCGGCCAACTTGCCACGTGGCGCGGTGCGCGATTCCCGGTGACCATCGGAGACGTCGTACGCGGTCATGCCGTCGTGTTCGCGACCAATGCCCATCGTCCGGCATTTCTGGCAGCGCATGCGCCGGTAGAAGGCCCGACCCTTCGGATCGCCACCAATCCGCTCGACGGCCTATCGAAGCTCTTGCTGGTGCTGGGGCGCGACGACGCGGACCTGAGCATCGCGGTGGAAGCCCTGGTCCGCGGATCAGCGGCGTTTTCCGGCGCCGAGGTGCGTGTGCGGACAGTGAAAAGCGGTGGAGCGCGCGCCGCCTACGACGCTCCCAACTGGGTTCGTTCCAATCGACCGACCAAGCTTGGCGAGCTGGTGCCCCATGCATCGGCGTTGCAGGTGCGTGGCCACACGCCGGACTGGATTCGCATCAGCTTGCGCGTGCCACCCGATCTGTTCACCTGGCGCAGTCGCGGCGTGCCAATTGATTTTCGGATTCGACACAACGCGGTCCCGATCAAGGCGGGCGGCGTGTCACGGCTCACGGTCGGGGTGAACAACGAGTTGCTGCGCTCGTTCGAACTGGTACCCGGCGAAGGGGTGGGCGCCGTGACACGAACACGTGCGGCAATCATCGATCCCCGCGAGCAGAACGAGCGCGGCGACGCGATGATCCCGGCGTTCGCGCTCGGTGGAAAGAACCAGCTCCAATTCGCCTTCGCATTCGCGGTGCCGAAGGACGGCGCGTGCCGGGATACCTATGTGCATAACATCGGCGGCGCGATCGATCCGGATTCGACGATCGATTTCTCCGGATTCCCGCACTACGCGGCCCTGCCGCATCTTGGTTACTTTGCGAGCGCCGGATATCCCTTCAGCCGGTTCGCCGATCTGTCGCAGACCATCGTGATCATGCCGCCCGCGCCGGACGGGCATGAGATCGAGGTTTTTCTCGGCCTTATGGGGCGCATGGGCGAATCGACCGGGCTGCCTGCCAGCGCGATGCGGCTGCAGTCGCAAGGCGACCCGATGCAATACCAGGACGCCGATCTGCTCATGATCGGCACCGCAGCGCGCCTGAATCTGCTCGACCTATGGAAGGCACACATTCCGGCAGCGCTCGACGGACCCGCGCGCCGACTGAGTATTCCTGTCCGGTCGTCCACCTCGCTATACGACTGGCTAGGGTTCGGAACCTCGCCCGATCCCGCGGTCGCCGCGCGGACCGAAGTGGAGGCATCCGGACCGATCGCCGCGTTCATCGGCTTCGAGTCGCCCGTCACGCCGAAGCGCAGCGTCGTGCTTGTCACCGCCGATGCGACGGCCTCGCTCCCTATCGTGCTCGATTCGCTCGAAGACGACGGCCTTGTGCGCGCGATCCATGGCAGCACCGTGTTCATGCATTCGAAGAAGGTCGAGAGTCATCTGGTCGGCCCGACGTACTTCGTCGGCGACCTTCCGCTGTGGACCTTGTTCTGGTACCACGCGGCAAACCATCCGCTCCCGATCGCGGCGGCCGCACTCATCGCCGCGCTGCTGTTGGCGCTGGTGATCTGGCGCGGACTTCGCGGTCTTGCCCGACGTCGCCTGGATGGTTCATCGTGATACGGGCACGGGCATGAGTAAGCTGGTTCGCACCATCGGGGCACTGGTCCTCGCCAGTGGCATTGTTGGCGTTCCGGGGTTTGCCGTGCATGCGCAGGCCCCGGCCGCGGAAACCGCCGTACTGCTGGATCGCGTTCGGACATGGTATGCGCGCGACCGGCTCGACATGGCGCGCGAGGCGCTCGAGCGCTTGTTCCGGGTCGAACCCAACAATGCCGACGGCCTCGGAATGCTGGCCGAGATCGAGGTGCGCAGCGAGCAGACCGAACGCGCCGCGGCGACCCTTGCGCGACTGCGTACGGTGAGTCCCAAGCATCCTGCCATCGCACGGGTCGAGACCATGTTGCGCCTCGAAGGGCCCGATCGCGACAAATTGCGCGAGGCGCGATTGCTCGCCCGATCAGGCCAAACCAAGGCAGCAATCGCGGCATTCCGCGCGCTCTACCCCGCCGGGCCTCCGGGAGGTGATCTCGCCTTGGAATACTGGCAGTTGCTCGGTGATACCGCCGACGGCTGGGAGGCGGCACGCGCGGGACTCGCGCAGCTCGTGAAGGAGCAGCCCGAGAGTCTTCGGTACCGGTTCGTGCTGGCCGAGCATGAGGCATCGCGACGGCCAATCAACCTCACCGCACTGCAGACGGTGATCGAAATGGCTCGACTGCCGCAGTACGCACGCCAAGCCCAGGCCGCGTGGCGACGCGCAGTCATGCGGCTGGACGACACGCCTGCGAACATACCGTGGCTGCAAGCCTATGTGCAGCAGGCGCCCGGGGATACCGGCGCGCGCGATCGGCAGGCCGCCATGACCCAGGCAGTGCAAGACCGGCGCCGGCTGCTGGCTGATCCTGCCTACCAGATCGGCAAGCAGGGGCTCGCGCTCCTCGAGCAGGGAGATCTCGCTCGCGCGGAGGCGAGCCTGGACCTCTCGCTCATGCAACGACCGAACGATGCGGAGGTGGTCGGCGGAATGGGCCTGCTGCGCTTGCGTCAGGGGCGCCACGCCGAGGCCCAGGTGTTGTTCGAGCGTGCGCTCAAGCTCGACGAGGACAACGCGTCGAAGTGGACCAGCCTCGCGCGGACGGCGCGCTTCTGGGGTGTCCTCCACGATTCCGAAGAAGCGCTCGCCGCGGGCGACCGGGGGCTCGCCGAGCGTCGCGCGCGAGACGCATTGCGCCTCGATGCGCGCAGCGCGGATGCCATGGTCGCGCTCGGCCGCGCACAACACGCTGCTGGCCGGACGACCGAAGCGGAGCAGAACTGGCGGGATGCGTTGCGTCTGGATCCGATCCACGGCGGGGCGCTTCGCGCCCTGGTCTCCGTGGCCGTGCAGGCAGGCACGGTCGACGCGGTCAATCGGGTCGAGGCGAGGCTCACCGTCGCGCAGCGCGCGGTCATTGCCGAGGAGATCGCGGCCGCACGCACACGATTCATGCGCCAGGAAGCGGACCGGCTCGCCACCGCCGGGCGCAACGCCGAAGCCATCTCGCTGCTCGAAGCCGCGACCAAAATCGATCGGCAGGACCCGTGGCTTCACTACGATCTGGCGCGTCTATACGAGCGTACCGGTGCAACGGCCCGCGGACTGGCAGTGCTGGAGGCGCTCGTGACCCGGTCCGCCGGCAACGTGGAAGCGGTGCACGCGAGCGCCCTGTTTCACATGAATGCGGGCGATCCGGTGCGCGCGCTGTCGCTCCTCGAGAAGTTAGCGGAGAGTGATCGCACCGGTAACATTGGGCGGCTCGAACGACGCGTTCGCGTGCGCTTGCATGCGACCGAAGCGGCCTACTTCGCACGTGCCGAGCAAAGGGACGATGCGCGGCGCTCGCTCGATGCCGCTGAGCAAGTCGCCGCCGGCGACCCTGACCTGCTGATTACGGTGGCCCTCGCGTGGATCGACATTGCCGAGCACGCGCGCGGCGAAAAGCTGCTCGCGACGGTCAACGCCGCGCTCGAGTCAAGCGGGCGCACCCTGCCTGCCGATCGCGCGGGTTTCGTGCGGGCCGAGCTTCTTCGCGCCGAGGCCCGCCGGCACCTCCAAGACAATCGCATCGCCGAGGCAGTGACTGCGCTTGAGCAGGCGGTCGCCTTCGATGCCGACAATCCTTGGCTACGATTCGACATGGCTCGGCTTCTCCTGCGGCAGGGCGCCATCGATCGGGGCCGCGCCGTAATGCTAGCCCAGGTCGCCAAATTCCCGACCGATGTGGAATCGCGATTTGCGCTCGCCCTGTTCCAGTCCCAGGCAGGCCAAGTGCGCGATGCACTAGAGAGCCTGGAACGGATTCCTGCGGCCGAGCGCACCGATCCAATGATTCGCACGCAGCGGCGCCTGCTCGTCGAATCGCTGGCCCGGCGCGCCGAGGTGCTCGCGCGCGGTCGCAACATGAACGGAGCGGGGCAGACGCTCGCGCAAGCCGAGAGGGCGGCCGGCGGTGATGCCGACCTCATCATGACGGTCGCGTGGGTCTGGGCCGCATTGCCAGACGCGGTGCGGGCACGCGGCATTGTCGATCCCCTTTACGCACGCGGGCGCGCCTCGACGGGCTGGCGGCTGCGCTACGCGGGATTGCTGCAGCGGATCGGCGCGCATGAGGAATCGGCGGCCGTCGCGCAGGCCATTGCTGCCGGTCCCTCGCTCACGGATGAGGAAGGCGCAGCGCTTGATGAGCTGCGGACGACGCAGAAACTCGCCCGGGTGGAAGCGCTCTCGCGGGCGGGCGATCTCAACGCAGCGCTCGATACGCTGCAGACGATCCGGGCCAGTGAGCCTACCCGGATTCGCCTGCTGTTCGCGGAGGGACGGCTGCTGCGCTCAAGCGGACGCAATGAGGAGGCGCTTGCGCGGTATCGACAGGTGCTTGCGCTCGATCCGGAAAACACCAACGCCACCCTTGCGCTGATCGACCTGCTCGTGACCACGGATCAGCGCGCCGAAGCACGACAGCGCATCGACCGCAGCCTGCACGCGGGCCCCTTACAGCGCACCGATGATCTGGACACCCAGGCTGCGCTCGCCGGCGCGCTCGAAGATCTCGGCGATGTCGGCGCGGCCCGACGGCATTTGCAGGCGGTGCTCGCGGTCGCGCCCGCACATGTCGATGCCCTCGAGACGATGGCAAGGATCGAGCGACGCGCCGGGCACCCCGATATCGCCATTGCGCAGGTTCGCCAGTCGCTCGCCGCGAACCACTCGCGACGCGGGCTGGCGCAGTCGATCCAGCCGATTTCCCGCATCCAGCCGGCCGCCGAGGGCGTCTCGAATGCGACGCTTAAACCGCGGTCGAGCGCTGTCGATGGCTTGACGGTCGAATCCGCTCCTTCGGCGAGCGTGGTGGCCGAGAGCAATGTCGGCGGTCCGTACCGGATGCTCGCGACGATGCTCGATGAGCGCGCGAGCTGGGTTTCCGGTGGCCTTGACTGGCGCTACCGTTCGGGTTCGTCGGGGACGTCCCACATGGATGCTCGCGAGCTACCGCTCGAATGGAAGCGGCCGCTCGATGCAACCGGTCGCACGTACTTCCGCACCGATCTGGTATCGGTGGATGCCGGTGCGATCGATCTTGCCGCCGCGAGCGATGCACGCGATTTCGGATCCGTGCTGCTATGCCAGCCGCTCTGCGGTACGGGGCGTTTCGTGCAGAGCGATCGCGGCGTTTCGTTGACCGCCGGCTACGAGCTGCCGCAATTGCGTGTGGACCTCGGCGTCACGCCGATCGGGTTTGCGGTGGTGCGTCCGATGGGTGGGTTGCGCCATCGCGGGGACCTCGGGCGTTTCTCGTATTCCGTTGACCTCTCAAGCCGCCCGGTGACAAGCAGCGTGCTGTCCTATGCCGGAGCGCGCGATCCGCGCACTGGCGCAGTCTGGGGAGGCGTGCAGGCGAGCGGCGCACGCTTCGCGCTCTCGCGCGACGAGGGCGGTGCCTTAGGCGCGTGGGCATCGCTCGGGCTGCACCGGCTCACCGGACGCAACGTGCTCGCCAACGACCGCGTTCAGGCCATGGCGGGCACGTACTGGCGGATCATTAACGCATCGGATCGCCTGCTGAGCGTCGGTGTGACGGCGATGGCGTGGCGCTATAGCGCGAACGCGGGCGAATTCACTTTCGGTCATGGCGGCTATTTCAGCCCGCATTCGTACCGCTCGATCGGGCTGCCGATCACGTTCGGGGAACGCAGGGCGCGCTTTTCCTACACGGTCCGTGGCGCGGTTACCGCCTCGCGCTCGGTCGTGCAGGGGGCACCCTTCTTTCCGACGGATGGGACGATGCAGTCCGATGCACAGGCGCGTACTGCGACCACCGGAATCGACCCGAATTACGAGGCCAGTCGGGGTGGCGGACGCGGCTATACGCTCGCGGCGGCGATGGAATATCAACTCGCTCCCCAACTGTTCATCGGTTCGCGCTTGGAGATCGAGCGTTCGCGTAACTTCGAGCCGAACCGCGCCCTGTTCTACGTGCGCTTTTCACTCGATCGCGCGGCTGCACGGCCGGTCGCGTTTCCGCCCGAGCCGTTCCTCCCGACCGTGGAGCATTGAGCGATGCGTACACTCCTTGCCGCAGCGTTCGCTTTGATGGTGCAGGGCTGTGCGGCACCGGCCCAAGTCGGCGCACCAGCCGCGCCGCTTGCGCTCGAACATCTGAATCCGGTCGCCCTGAACGAGTACGCCGCGGCGAGCGTGCGCGAGGGCGACATCGACACCGCATGGATCCTGCTCGAGCGCGCGGCGCATCTGGCGCCCCACGATTCGCGCATCACGGCCAATCTCGAGGTCGTGCGCGCTTGGCGCGCGCGGAGGAAGCAATGAATCACCGGCCCTTCAGATCTCCGTACCGCCCGCTCCGACCCGCTACGTCCCCAAGAGGAGAACGCCAATGACTGCTCCCCAACTCCTGCCACGTCCGCCCCGGCGCGCCGCCTATCTCGTTCCCAACATGTTCACCACCGGTGTGCTGTTTGCGGGCTTCTTCGCCTGCGTGCAGGCAGTGAGCGAGCGGTTCGAGCTCGCCGCGATCGCAATCCTCGTCGCAATGGTGCTCGACGGCCTGGATGGGCGCGTTGCGCGTATGACGGGTACGCAAACCGCGTTCGGCGCCGAGTACGACTCGCTTGCCGACATGGTGGCGTTCGGGGCGGCGCCCGCGCTCGTGATGTTCGAGTGGGCACTTGGGGGGACGGGCGTAGCGGGTTGGATTGCGGCGTTCGTCTACTGCGCCGGCGCAGCGCTCCGGCTGGCCCGGTTCAATACCACGATCGGCACGATCGATAAGCGGTACTTCCAGGGCCTGCCGAGTCCGGCCGCCGCGGCGCTGCTGGCTACTTTTGTGCTGGCAGCCACCGAGCACGACGTTGCCGGCCCCAACCTCGCGTGGATCGCATCGGCGCTCGCCGTTTTCGCCGGCGGCACCATGGTGAGCAATGTGCTTTTCTTCAGCGGCAAGGACATCAACGTACGCAGCCGCTGGTCGCTCGTTGCCGCCGTTTTCTTCATCGGTCTTGCGGTGATGTTCGCAAGCCATCTCGCGAGTATCGTCTTCACGATGACTTTTGCCTACGTGATGAGCGGATACCTGTTTGCCGTCGTGCGTCGCCTGGCGCCGCAGGGCGACAGTTCGTGACCGCCGGCGGTCTGCGGAGAAGGTCCTGAATCTCGGAGCACCGGAACGTAAGCCATGACACGGAGAACCCCATGAATCGTCCGTACCCGCCAGGGCTGGCGCAATGGCCCCAACTGAATGTCGCGATGGATAGTCATCGCGATGCCTTGCGTCAGCCGGTGCGCCCGTTCGCGGCAAAGGCGCGGCTGCACACCCTTGCCACCGCCATCGTCATGGCCGGTTGTACGCCGCTCTCGATCGCCGAGGGTCCGACGCACGTGATTACGGTGGACGTGCAGCAGGACCGTCGATCGATCAGTCCTCTCATTTACGGTGTCAACTGGGCATCCACCGCGCAGCTCGCCGAGCTGAACAGCCCGTTCAACCGCCACGGCGGCAACGCGACGAGTCGCTACAACTGGAAGCTCAACGCATCCAATCGCGGGCGGGACTGGTACTACCAGAGCTCGGGAGAGCCGGATGCTTCGCCGGGGGAGCTCGTCGACACGTTCATCGCCGACACGCGTGCGGCAGGCGCCGAGCCGACCATCACGATGCCCTTGATGGACTGGCTCGGCAAGCTCGGGCCCGACCGTACTCCGCTTGGCAGCTTCTCGATCCGCAAATACGGGCTGCAGACCGGCCACGCGCCGAAGGGCGATCCCGATTTCGGCAACGGCATTCGGGTCGGCGGTAAGTACGTGACCGGTAACGATCCGAACGACGCCCACGTGCGGGTCGATTCTGCTTTCAAGCGCGAGTGGGTCCAGCACCTTGTGGATCGCTGGGGACGGACCGGCGCGGGTGGCGTGCGCTACTACACGCTCGACAATGAGCCCAGCATCTGGCATGCCAACCACCGCGACGTCCATCCAACCGGCCTCACTATGCGTGACCTGCGCGATCGGATCATCGATCACGCCAGGGTGATCAAGGAAGTGGACCCGAATGCGCTCGTGCTCGCGCCCGAGGAGTGGGGCTGGACCGCTTACCATCGCAGCGGCTACGACCAGCAATGGGGCGCGCTGAACGGATGGGGGGGCACGCTACCCGACCGCGCAGCCAACGGCGACTGGCCCTACCTGCCATGGCTGCTCGACCAGATGCGCCGCGAGCACGAACGCACCGGCAAACGCGTGCTCGACATCTTTAGCGTGCATTTCTATCCGCAGGGCGGCGAATCGAGCGACGACCTCTCCG
>JBJXGX010000398.1:0-2560 GCA_046160305.1 Burkholderiales bacterium | reverse complement strand
TCGATCTGCTGAGCTTCGATCATGAGCGCGACACGCCCGCGCATTTGAAGAAGATGGTGGCGCAACGCTCGATCGATGAATCACGTTGGCATCTCTATCGGACCGACGACGCCTCGGCGCGCCGCCTGGGCGGACTGCTTGGCGTGCAATACCGGAAGCTGGCGGATGGCGAGTTCAACCACTCGTCGGTGCTGATCCTGCTCGATGCGGATGGCCGCATCGTGATGCGCTCGAATCGGATCGGTGTGCCGGATCCGAAGTTTGTCGCCGCTGTGCGCCGCGCGCTGGCGACTTCAGACTAGTCCTCTTCCTGCGAAACCGGCGCAAGCGGCAGGCGCGCCTTCACGACCGCGCCGCCGCCTGGATGGTTTTCTATGCTCGCTTGGCCGCCAAGGAGCCGTGCCCGCTCCTTGATGCCTAACAAGCCAAAAGAGCCTTGCTTGGTTTGATCGGTCGCGGCGATTCCACGTCCGTTGTCCCGCACGCTCACCAGCGCATGCGCCTGGTCGTCCCGCACCTCGACATCCACCTTGGAGGCGTTGGCGTGCCGCGCAATGTTGGTGAGCGATTCCTGCACGATCCGAAAAATCGCCGACGCATGCGGTTCCGGCACTTCGGCGAGCGCTTCATCGACCGTGAGCCGCACCGCGATCCCGGTTCGCGTGGAGGTGTTCTGGACCAACCACTCGAGCGCCGCACCGAGTCCGAGGTCATCCAGCATGAGCGGACGCAGATCGGCCGCGATGCGTCGCGTCGAGGCGACCGTCTGATCGATGAGCGCGCGCAGATGGATGCACCGGGTTTGCAGGTCGGGCCGCTCGAGGGCGAGGGCGCGTTCGAGCTCGATCATGTCGATCTTCATCGCGGTGAGTTGCTGGCCGAGCTCGTCGTGCAGTTCGCGCGCGACACGTCTACGCTCCGTTTCCAGCGCTTCGGTCGCCGCACCGGAGAGCGTTCGCAGCTCCTGGTGGCTGCGCGCAATTTCGTTATCGGAGCGCACGCGTTCGGTGACGTCCCGCAGGACCACAGTGAAGAACTTCTTTTCCTCGACGGTTACATGCGAGATCGAGGCGTCGATCGGAAACGCCTCGCCGTTCGCCCGCAGTCCGGACAAGACGAGCTTTGCTCCCATGCGTCGCGTGGTGTCGCCGGTTTCACCGAACCGCTCGACATGTTTGCCGTGTGCCGCGCGGAAGCGCTCGGGGATCAGGCGCTCGAGCGGGCTGCCAAGCGCCTGCGCGCGGGAAAGCCCGAACGTGCGCTCCGCGGCATCGTTGAAGAGCACGATGTGTTGCCGGTCATCGACGGTAATGATTGCATCCATCGCCGAGTCCATGATCGCGCGCAGGCGCGCACGACCCTCGACCGCCTGCCGGCGAAGATTCGTTTCGTCCTTGAACTGCCGGGCCAACAGGATCGACATCGCGCCAAGCAAGAGGGCGGTGAGGGCGGCAAGCGGACCGACAAGCCACGCATGGCGGGTCCACTCGTGCAGGACGTGCGCCACTGCCATCGATACGCCGATCACGAGCGGTGGATCGCCAAGGGCGAGCATCGACGTCACACGCTCGGTGTTATCAGGCCCGCCTCGATGGCGAAGCACGATGCCCTCGGTCGATTCCACGCCGTGCTTGAATGCTTCGGTGTGTCCGTAGTTCTCGCCGGGTTTGCCCACGAAGGAGGCGCTAGCGGCGAGTAGCGTGCCTTCCTGGCGCATCAATCGCACCCCGCCACCTACGCCAAGATCGAGGGCGCGATAGGTGCGCGATAGCTGGTCGCTGCGCACCGAAGCGCTCAGCACGCCGAACAGCGCGCCTTGCGGATCGCGCATCGCCCGGGAAAATGAAATCACCGCATCATCGGATGCGCCGATGCCGGCAGGCGCCGCGATGTAAAGGCCCTTGACCGAACCGGCGCGATGGACGATCAGCGGTTCCCAATCGGTGTAGCGCGCGGCGGGCAACGATTGCGGCGACGTATGGATGACCACCTCGCCCTTGGCGCCGATGAGCTCGAGCGCGCTCAGGAGTGGCGCGCTGGCGATGTGCGCAAGAAACGCGCGATGCAGGTCGGTGTCCGCGAGCGCTCGTCCGCGATCACGATGCACCTGCACGTCGCGCTCGGCGTGACGCAGGATCTGGTCGACTTCCTCGACCGTGCGCCGGGTTTTCTCGCCGAGCAGGAGGCTCAGATCGCGCAGCCGCGATTCGGCCAGGAGCAGATGGTCGTGACGCATTTGCATGAGCGCCCAGATCGTGCCGGCGCACACCGCCGCGACGGCGACGAGTCCAAGGCCGATGGCCCACGCCCCAGCGGTATTGCTGCCTAGCAGCGGCCGAACGAGCGCCATGGGCTGTGCGTCGGGGAAGGGATGAACATGAGGATCGATGAAGTATATCTCCCGAGCAGGATGGATCGAGCGACCGCGTGGTCCGCCACGCTGTTCTTGGGCGATCGTCTGGTTCCGGCGCTCAATCGGCGCTTCGCATCGACACCCGCACCCGTCGCGGCGCTAGGTTGACGATTCTCGAATACACCCGGCTGTAGCGTGGATCCTGCG
>JBJXGX010000397.1:0-32332 GCA_046160305.1 Burkholderiales bacterium | reverse complement strand
CTACAACTGGCTGTTTGTCGCCGTGATGCTTGCCTGCGCGCTTTGGCTCGTGTTCACGCTGTTCGGAAGACGCTCCCCTCTCGTCGCGATGCTGGACAACGCATTGGAGTTCTCGGTCGGCGTGTGTTTGTCGTGCAATGCACCGCTGATGCGACGTGACCGGTTTTGCAGTCAATGCGGCATCTCCGTCGTCGCGCCGTCTAACGGCCGCACCGCGGGCGAATCGGCATCCCCGGTGGAAGCAAATCAATGAGCCCGCATCACTTTGCGTGCACCGTTGAAGCGGGCCCGCCAGTACGGATCATCCATGCTTGCCTGCTGGACCAATTCGCCCTTCCTGGGTGCATGGATGAATTGGCCTTTGCCGAGGTAGATGCCGACGTGCGAGAACGGTTTGCCCAGCGTGTTGTAGAACACGAGATCGCCCGGAACCATGGCGGCTCGCTGGACCGATCGGCTCGCGCGCGCCATGTCGTACGATGATCGCGGGAGGGTAACGTCAAGCGCTACGCTGAACACGTGCGCGACGAATCCGCTGCAATCGAATCCGCTTTCCGGAACCACGCCACCGAAACGATACGGAATGCCGATCAGTGCTACGGCATAGGTGGTGACGCGTGACGACTGGGTCGCCTTTGCATGCGCACCATGCGGCGCGCCCGCGAGAATCCCGCCGACCAACGCGCCAATGAGCCACAGTCCGATCCGCATGGGGCTGAGAACGATCGGGTCATGGCGGCGGCTGACCATTTGCCGATGTGAGGCGGCCCCGGCGCGATACGTGGACGATATCGCCTGGCATCGACTTCCGCCGGTTTTTCGGCTGGGTTAGCCTGATGAACAAGCGCACTGCCCACTCGCTTTTCCGGATCAACGGATCGATTAGCGGGCAGTACGGAATTACGCGGCTTAGCGTTGACCCGTCTGTGCGGACGCCTGGTTGCCGACCACCGGCTCCACATAGATCTCGACCCGACGATTGGCTTGACGACCCGCTTCCGTCGTGTTGCTCGCGATCGGCGCGCCTTCGCCCTTGCCCTGCAACGCGAGGCGCATTGCATTGACGTTCCTGCCTTCCAGATATTGGGCGACCGATGCGGCCCGGCGCTCGGAAAGCTGTTGGTTCTGCTGATCGGAGCCGACGTTGTCGGTGTGCCCGACGACGGTCAGAGTGGTCTTGCCATATCGAACCACAACGTCGGCAATCTTGTCCATCGAGCCATGGAATCCCGGCTTGATCTCGGCGGAGTTGGTGTCAAAGGCGGTCCCGCTGGTCATGGTGACGCGAACCACGTCGTTAGGGAGCTTGTCGACCTTCGCCTGCCCGTTCTTGATCTCGTTCGCGAGAGTCTTTTCGAGATCGCGCTTCTGCGTATCCATATACGCACCGACCGCGCCACCCGCGAGGCCACCACCCACCGCGCCGACGATCGCGCCCTTGGTCCGGTCTTTCTTGTAAGCAGCAGCGCCAACCACGGCGCCACCAACCGCACCGATCAGTGCGCCTGCTTCCAGATTCGTCATCCCTCGGGACCCCGTTGCGCTGCCGTCGCTGGTGCAACCGGCAACCGCGAGTGAGGTCGTGAGAAGCAATGTGGTGATCTTGGACATACGTCATTCTCCAGATAAGAGTCCACGCCCGGTGCGAGCGGGATGGTACGTGAGGCCGCTTCGCCAATTGGAATTTATTGGACGAGCGGACTATTGGTCCCAGTTATCGGTGAGCGATCACCGGTCGGGTTTGTCCGATTCAAATGGATGCCGGATTTTCGTGATCATTGACTTCGATCGGATGGTTACAAGCTACCGATAGCGAAGTGCGGCACGCAACCCCGCGTTGCAGAGATTCTGGCAATGCCTAACAAAGCGGAACATCTACCCGTTGGCGGATTGCCTGCGGTGCCTCAACCGTGATCGCTCGTACGCAGGTCGAGCAAGCCTGTGATGCGGTCCGTGTTTCAACGGCTTCGCCGCATCCGATCGCTTCGCCTAGGCAGCTCTAAGACTTCCAAGATTCGTCTCGAAGCCTTTCTCCGAACCGAGCTTGAGAATCGCGGACTTCAGCGTCTCCTGCCACACCAATGATTCCATCGCGATATGCAGCGGATGATCCTGCACCGTCAATGCACAGAAGCCTTGTTCGCGTGAGCCATGGTTATGCACGGCCCAGCCAGGGGCCGACAGGTGGAGATCACCCGTTTCCCACTCCATGCGCTCGCCCATGACCGCACTCTTGCCATGCCCCATGAAGTAATAGTTGATCGCAGCGGAGATGTGCCGATGCGGCTGATCGATTTTGTTGGGTGGATACTTCGCGATCGTCGCAAAGAAGCAGTGGGTCGTGCCTATGCGCCGCTCGGTCGCCGGGTTATAGAGCACGTAGAGGTGGCGGCCGTTATAGTTGATGTCGCGCGAGTAGACCTTCTCAAGATGCGGCGCCACGTCGGCCCAATGCCAAACCAGTGCCTTTGAATCGATCGTGTCAATATCGATCAGGTATTCGTACCCGAGCAATTGCGCGCCGTCGTAACCCAGATCGATGACCTCGGCGAGATCGCGCGCGCGCGTTGGCGCTGACGGTTGGGTGGCAGGCGCGGCCGCAGCGCCCGCATTGAGCTTTGGGTGCTCGTCGACATAGTGGACTTCGAGCTTTTCCAGAAGTGGTGCGTTCGAATACGACAACCGAATGAACAGCTCGCGGCCCTCATTGCAATAACTGTAGGGCTCGAGCGATGGTGTATTCCACACATCGAATTGCTTGAGACTGAACGAGCGGGACCCGATCGTCGCAAAGCCTTCGCCACCAATGCACATGTCGACGATGGTCGAATTGCGCGCAATCGGCGTGGTCTGTTCGCCCGGCTTCACCACATGCAGGGTCACGTCGATTCCCGGCGCGAAGGCGGGGACGGGGCCTTTGTTGTGGGGATGGGAAATCGATGAAGCGCGCAGGCCGGTCGAGGGAAGCGCGATGCTCGCAAGGCGCCCGGCCTCGGCCTCGATAGCGCCGCGTGGCACGATGATCGAGGGCCAAAGATCCTGCTGCCGCGGTGGAGTGGATCCGATTTCGACGAATTGGAAACGCTCTGTCATGGTCTTTCTCCATTGATGCATGTCAGATTTATCGCTGCCGCGAGGCTTGTAGGTCCGCCAGGGTCGCCACGTGCGAACCGTTGAATGACCGAAAGTCGTGGATGGCACTGTAATCCGACGTCAAGATCGGTAGCGTGGCACACGATGCCACCGAGCCTATCGTGCAGATCACCTAGAACACGACCAACCACCCCTCGCGCCGCGCTTGCTCTTTGGTGTAGCTCACGCCGTCGACCTTAAGCCCTTGCGCATTGAGCAAGGTAATTATGCCGCCGGAATTCCCGAGTTGCGCCGGCGCTTTCACTCTGACCGTGACAACACCGCCGGCTGGAATCTTTCCAGCGACCGAGCCTTTGCGTTTCTGTTGATCGGCAATCACCCAGCCGGCCAGATCGATTTCCTTCGGTGTGGGATTGAGCAACACCACTGTTTCCACTTCCGGATCGCCTCCGGTTGGATTCACCATCGCGGCGACGATAAGCACTGTCTTGTCCGGCTGCTCGGGTACGACAATGGCATGGCCGGTGACATCGTCCGTGTGCCACGCTTGCGACTGGAACGCGAGGAAGAGCGCGACCCACTGGCTGCGGGAAGGAAAGTGAATGAGCACCGCGCCGTCCTGCCACACGCCGTCATCTTTGCGGTAAGCAGCGACGTTGCCCTGATTCATGTGGATATCGTGGATCCCGTTGCCCGGCTGGAAATCAAATATCTTGTCCGGCTTGCCGTGTTCCGGCCCCCAGCGCTCGCCAAAGGCATAAACGAGCGCATCGGGCTCGTTGATCGCGCGATTGATGTAGTGCTCGAGACGATCGCTCAAGTCGTTGTCCGGGCCGGGCAGATTGTGCGGCAGCAAGCGCATGTCGTTACGGTCGAACAGGTTGCCGCGTATGAAATCGAGCGCAATCCCGCCCGCCTGCTTCGGCGCCGCAGTGAACCCCTCTTGAAGGGCGACCAGACGCGGAAGGATCGGATGGCCGAAATCTTCCTTGATCAGATACAGCAACTCGGAAGGCGATTCACTCGACTTGACGTTGATCGCGATCCGATAGTTCGTCCCGGCCGCGCGGATCTGCACCTGATAGTGTGGTGTGTCGTTACCGTTCTCTCGGTGGGCACCGACCGCTCGGCCGACAAGGACGCCGTACTTCACTAGCGGCATGTTGATCTCCTGGGTCTTGATTCTCCGCGACGGTATCCACCTGCATATCGCGTCTTGGCAGGATACGAACGCCCGGTTCAGTGTAACGTGCACCCGAATGGTTGCGCGATGATGGTGTATCTGCAATCGGATGAACGGATTAGGCCGTGGCCCGCTTCTGGTGGGCCGCATCAGTAATGCGCCCCGCCTGTAATGTGCTATTCAATCGCATGATGAATGAGGTCAGAATTACGTTGGGTATCCGCCCTAAACGAGATGCAATCGTCGTCACCGGGGCGGCTCGACCAGGAATGCCTGTCATTGCGGTGCCATGCCTGGCATGACCCCGGGCTTGTTCTCGATCCCGGAGTTCCGCCGGCTATGGTTGGTCGGCCTGTTGACGTTCGTCGTGCGCTGGTTCGAAATGCTGGCGATGGCGTTGTACGCTTATCAAGTGACCGGTTCGGCGTTCGTGGTCGCCATGATGACGATGCTTCGACTGCTGCCGATGGGATTGTTCGGCGCGATCATGGGCGCCGCGGCCGACCGGTACGAGCGCCGCAGCGTCCTCATCCTGACGGTCGTCGTCTCGATGGTGAGTACGCTCGCACTGGGTATTCTCGCAATATTCGATGCCCTCGCAGTGTGGCATCTCGCCGTCGCGAGTTTCATCAACGGCATCTGCTGGACGACCGACAATCCGGTCCGCCGGATGATGATCGGCGACATTGTCGGGCCGGAGCGGATGGGCCGCGCAATGTCCCTCGATGTCGGCACGAACAACGCGAGTCGCATCATCGGACCAATGTTGAGCGGTGTGCTCCTTGCCCAATTCGGTATTGCGGGTGTATTTCTGCTCGGGGTTCTCGTCTATGGCGTGTGCCTGGTCTGTGCGCTTCGCATACAGCTACGACACGGTTCGGCCGCCCGGCATGCCGTGCCGTTCATGGCAAGCATTCGGGAAGGCTTCGAGTGGGTGCGGCGCGATCGGCGTTTGCAGGGTGTCCTCACGATCACCGTGATCTTCAATGTATTCGGTTGGCCGGTCACGAGCATGGTGCCGGTCATCGGCACCGATTATTTGCGACTCGGACCGGAGGGCGTCGGGCTGCTTGCCAGTTGCGAGGGCGCAGGGGGACTGATCGGCGCGATCCTGCTTGGCACGTTTGGGCGCCCGCATTGGTACGGACGAATATATGTGGGTGCGGTCGTCATTTATCTGGCGATCGTGATCGCGTTCGCCACGGCGCCGGTTACATCGGTAGCCGCCTTCGCACTGCTCATGATCGGCATCAGCGGCGTTGGATTCTCGGCCATGCAGGCGACGTTGATCTATCGCGATTCGCCCGTCGAAATGCGCGCGCGGCTGCTGGGGGTGCTATCGGTTTGCATTGGGACCGGTCCGATCGGCTTCGCGTATGTGGGGTTGATGGCCGACGCAATGACGCCACGCGTCGCGACCGTGGCATTGGCGTTGCAGGGCATGATTGCGTTGATTCTGACCAGGCGCTACTGGATGGCCGCGATTCGCGTGTAGGGCACAATTTGAAATGCGTGAACCGATCAGGAGAAACTATGAGCACGACTGGTAAGGTTGTGATTGTGACCGGCGGTGGTCGCGGCTTGGGACGCGCGATGGCTCTCGCGCTCGCGCGAGCCGGCGCGCATGTGGCCATTACGTCGGCGCGCTCGCGAGAAGAAATTGCGGCGGTCACCCGCGAGGCGGGCGGCGAAAACATTTTGCCGTTGGTGGCCGATGTTTCCCGGGATGACGATTGCGCGCGGGCCATCGATGCCACGATCAAACGCTTCGGGCCTATCGACATCCTTGTGAACAATGCCGGACGCGGCATGCGTTTTGTGTCCGAGACCTTCATGAGCCGGCCCACGCGATTCTGGGAAACCGATCCCGCGACTTGGCGAATGGTGATCGACACGAACGTCAATGGACCGTTCCTGATGGCGCGCGCGGTCGTGCCGGGAATGATCACGCGTCGCTTTGGCCGCGTGATCAACGTTTCCATGAATCAAGACACGATGCGCCGTCGCGGATTCTCGCCCTATGGGCCGTCGAAAGCGGCGCTCGAATCGGCAACGATCATCTGGGCGCAAGATCTGGAGGCAACCGGCGTGACGGTCAATGCGATCCTGCCCGGTGGCGCGACCCGCACCGGCATGGTTCCCGACGGAATTCCCGAGGCGGTCCAGCGCAACCTGCTTGATCCGCAGGTCATGGTCGAGCCATTGCTATGGTTGGCGTCGGATGCTTCTGCGGGTGTAACCGGCAAACGACTCAATGCAGCACGCTGGAACGCCGCGGATCCGTCCGCCGCCCTTGAAATGGCGGGGTGGACGGTGCCGCAGTGAGTGTTCAACCGCCTCGGCATGGGCTCGTCAGGGCGCAGGAACCTTGAATGTTCGCGCGGCGGCCGTGATCGCCTGTTTGTCGAAGCGGTTGATCTCAGGGATGAGCTCATTCGTGTAGAAGACGGTCGGATCCTTGATCTTGTCTTTGAGGCCGAGGAACGTGATCTCGTCTTCCCACTCGGCGACCGAGATGCGTCCGGCGTCGGTGACCGTGGGATCGTAGGATTTGAACAACGGTGCACGCTTCGAGATGGGTAACGCGACCGCCCTGATCCGATCTTCGAGCGACGATGCGCGCGGTCCTGCCTCCGGATACAACTGGAGAAAGTGATACGCAGCGGCGTTCGGGTTCTCGAGCGTGTAGAGATTCGCCTTGGCGACGGCGCGCGCAAAGCCAATCGCGGTCTTCCGCCGTTTCTCGAGCGTCTCGCGCGATGCCGAGATATACAGCCCGCCGACTTTGGGCACGTCGGTGGGCAGTGGCAGATAGCGCATGGGAATGCCGGCCGCTTCGATCTGACCGAAGCCCGTGTCGAAATAGAAGAGTCCCGCGATCTGCCCGCGGGTGAGCGCCTGGCCTGCGGTGACACCTTCGCCAACGGCGAGCCATTGCACGTCCTTTTCCGGGTCGAGCTTGATCAGACGCATCAGCGCCTTGCCCACCGGATAGTCGGTGATGCCAAAGCCCGAAACGCCGATCGTCGTGCCACGCAGATCCTCGATGCGTTTCGCCGGGCTGTCCGGTTTGACGGCCATGGCCCATTTGAACGGATAGGTGTATTCGAAGTAGTTGATGGCCGGGAGGCGCTCACCCTTCGCGACGAGTGGTACCTGGAACGACGGCACACCAGCGCCAAAGTCGATGCGTTTCTGATCGAGGCTTGCCATCACCGCGGCGTTGGAACCAAGGGGCAGGTTCTCGACCTCCAGGCCCTCTTCGCGGTAGTAGCCAAGCGCACTGGCGACGACAAAGCTGACGATGATCGGAGAGATCGATGTGGTCGCGAATCCGTAGCGGACGCGCTCGAGGGTTTGGGCCGACGATGATCCGGACGCCAACAGCAGCACGGCAACCAGCATGGTGTTCAACCCGATCCGCTTCATTGGTATCCTCCAGGTGGGGGGTATCGTTACTTAGGAATCTTGAAGGCTTTCGCGTCGTCAATGATTTTCTGGCGATCGAACTGGTTGATCTCGGCGATCAAATCGTTGGTATACAGCGCGTGCGGGTTGGCGATCTTGCCTTGCAGGCCATTGAACGTGATCTCGTCGTCCCACTCGGCGCGCGAGATTCGCCCGATTTCCTTCACTCCCGCTTCATACGGTTTGTAGAGCGGCGCGCGCTTGACGATCGGCACGGCGACGTTGCGAATCTGCTCGGCAAGCGGCATTCCGCGCGGTGCGGCTTCCGGGTACAACTGAATAAACATGTAGGCCGCCGCCTCTGGATTCTCGAGAATAAACCAGCTTGCCTTCGCAACCGCACGTGCGAAGCCGATCGCTGTCTTGCGTCGCTTCTCGATCGTGGCGCGTTGGGCGGCGATGAAGAAGCCGCCTACCTTCGGCACATCGTTCGGCAACGGCAGATAGCGCAGCTTCATGCCCGCCGCCTCGATCCTTCCGAAGCCCGTATCGAAATGGAGCAACGCCGCGATTGCGCTACGGATCAGGGCTTGGCCGGCCGGTATTCCTTCACCCACCACAAGCCACTGCACGTCACGATCCGGATCCATGCCGACTAGTCGAAACAGTGCCTTGCCGACCGGAAAATCACTCGTACCGAAGCCCGACACGCCGATCAGCTTTCCATTGAGATCGCGCAACGTCTGCGCAGCGTCGTCCGGCCGAACTGCAACCGACCATTTGAATGGATAGGTGTACTCGTAGAAATTGACGAGCCCGAGCATTTCGCCTTTTGCCGCGACTGGAAGATGAAACGATGGCACGCCCACACCGAATTCGATGCGCCCCTGCTCGATGTTCGCGCTCACGGCGGGAGCGCCCGGCAACCCGATCAACTCGACTTCCAGGCCTTCCTGTTTGTAGTAGCCAAGGTAGGTCGGAACGATGAAGTTGATGATAATGGGTGACACTGCGGGAAACCCGAAGCCGAAACGAATCTTCTCGATTTGGGCCGCCACGGGCCCCGCGAAGAGCAGCGTCAAAAGCCAGATCGACACGGCGCCGGCGGTCGTGCGGGAAGTAATGCGTTCGCTGTGATGCGATCGTTCCTCGCGAGCGATCGTCATGGCGGTACGTCTCGTGTTTTCGTCAGATGCCGACACCTTGTCCTCCTCCTTCCGCCCAGAACACGATCTTTCGCTGCAACGCGCGCATGATCGAAATCAAGACGTATCCGGTACAACCCAACAACACGAGCGCGGCGAACACGCCGGCCGTGTCAGAGACCGTCTGCATCTGCGTGATGATTACGCCCATGCCTTTCTGGGCGCCGGTGAACTCGGAGACGATCGTCCCAAGCATGGCGTAGACGATCCCGATATGCAATCCGGCGAAGATCATCGGCAGCGCACCCGGCAGCTTGATGAATCGAAACACTTGCCAGCGACTCGCCTTCAATGCAGCCATCATCTCCAAGCGCTCGCGCGCGCTTGATCGGAAGCCTTGCAGCGCGTTGATCAGGACCGGAAATAATGTAAGCACTGACGCCATCGCCACCTTGGATTCGATGCCGTAGCCGAGCCAGATCACCAGGAGCGGAGCAATCGCGACCTTCGGCAGGCTTTGCAGTCCCACGACGTATGGTAACGCGGCTGCTTCGATGAGCCGTGATTCGGCCATCAAGGCCGCCAATACCAGGCCCGTCATGGCGCCGATGCAAAAGCCATAGACCGTTGCCTTCAGCGTATCGAAAAGATGGAACCAGAAGCTCGAACGCACCCACGGACTTTGCGAAATGCCATCGAGCAGGGCGGCCGAGACGGCCTTCGGTGTGGGCAGCACATACCGCGGAATGTCGGAGAAACTGGTCGCGATGTGCCAGATGGCAAGCCCAAGGCCAAGGCTCGCAAGGATCGGCACAATCGTTCCGAGGCGACCGCGCGTCGAATTCATCGGCAATCGATCCCCTTCAATCGTGCGCCCGCTCATGGCTGCCGAGCGCGTGGCGCAATTGCTTGGTCAATGCACCGAATTCGGCGGTGCTGGTGATATCGATATCGCGCGGACGCTCGAACGGTACGCGAATCTCATCGACGATCGCGCCGGGGCGTGAAGACATGACGAGCACTCGATCGGCGAGGAACACCGCTTCGGCGACGCTGTGTGTAATGAAGAACACGGTCTTCCGGTTGGCGAGCCAGATGCGCTGCAGCTCGGCATTCATCCGCTCGCGCGTGAGCGCATCGAGTGCGCCAAAGGGCTCGTCCATCAGCAGAATGCCCGGATCGTGGATCAACGCGCGAACGATTGCCGCGCGCTGCTGCATCCCACCCGACAACTCACTTGGATACTTGTTCTCAAAACCGGTAAGCCCCACCAGCGCGAGGAGCGCGCGCGCTTTATCGCGATGGGTTGCCAAGTCGAGCTTCAGCACGCGGATCGGCAGCAGGACATTCTCCTGCACCGTGAGCCAAGGCAACAACACGGGAGATTGAAAGACGACGCCTACGCCTGACTGTGCGCCGGTGATCGGTTGACCTTTGAAGAGCACTTCGCCCGCGGTGTGTCGTTCGATCCCGGCAAGGATCTTGAGCAACGTCGTCTTGCCGCAGCCCGATGGACCGAGAATCGCCACGAATTCGCCGTCGGCGAGATCGAGCGCGATCTTCGTGAGGGCGTGGACCTCCTCGCCGGCCTGCGTCGGGTACCGCTTCTCCAGCGCGCGGATGGAGAGGAGCGATATCGACGCCTGCGCGGATGCGGGAACAGCAGCGTTCACGCGATCCTCGTCTCGAGCGTGCCGATCCGGTCGACGATCGCATGCACGATATCGCCCGGTTTCAGATAGAACTCGAACGGGTCGGGCTTGCGATGCATCGCCACGCCTTCAGGCGTGCCGGAGGCGATGATGTCGCCTGGCCCAAGACCCATCGCGGACCAGAACGCAATCAGCTTTGGAAATCCAAAGATCATGTCCGCACAGCTTTCCTTTTGCAGGCTGCGGCCATTGACCTTCAGCTCGACGACGAGCTTGGCGGGATCCGGCACTTCATCGGCGGTGAGGATGTACGGCCCGATCGGACCGAACCCCGGAAAGTTCTTGCCCAGCATGATCATCTGGTTGCGCATTTCTTTGCGCTGCCACTCGCGCGCGGAGAGATCATTGAACACGGTATAGCCGAACAGGCAGTCGAGCGCGTCGGCCTCTGAAACGCGCTCGACGGGCTTGCCGATGATCGCGGCGACCTCGACCTCGTAGTCGAATTCGGTGACATCGGGCGGGCGCTTCACTATCGCGCGTTGCGGCACCAGTGTGTGCGCGAGTTGGATGAAGCCGCATGGAAATTCGAAGTGGATGCCGGTTGCACCCTGCTTGGACCAGAACCCGAGGCTTTCATCTTTGTGACGCCCGAAATTGCGGCCGGCGCAAAGCACGTTGCGGGCGGCCACCGGTGTGAGCCAATCCGTCATCGCTTCATCGGCAAACCATGCGCCGGTCCCTTGTCGCGGCGCCCATTCGAGTAACTCGTAGCCGAGTGCAAGTCCGTGTGATCCGGCCGCGATGAAAGCGGCCATCGTGGTCGGAAAAGGCGATGCACCGTGTTTTGCTTTTGCTGCCGCGCCCAGATCGAGAACGCGTTCGCGTCCGTCGCTCGTGACGATTGCACCCAAGCGCTCACCGCCTTCTGGGGTTCGGACTCGGCCGATTTTCATCGCATCTCCTTCTGGTGACGCGCCCGCTCTTCGGTCGTGGCGGCAACATCGACATCTCCGTTCGCATTGAGTACAACGCCGTAATCGGTGCGCGCCTTATCGCGCGACACGAATCCGCGTCGAACATCCCGCGCCACGCTCGCAGGGTCACGCGAGAGTGCGGACCCGAAACCGCCGCCGCCGCCGGTGTGAATGAATACACGATCACCCGCCGCAAGCGGTATATCGGTCGCCTTCAAGTACATCTTCTTTGGTTGGCCCGTGCGCTCGATCTCGACGTAACCAGGTTGGCCATCGATGCCGCCCAGCAAGCCCCACGGCGGGCACCCGTGCCGCTCGAACGTGAGGGTCAGTTTGACGGGATTGGCGAGCGTGTAAGCCTTGTCGAGTCCGAGGCCGCCGCGATACTCGCCGGCGCCCGCTGAATCCGCGCGAAAGCCGAACCAATCGACTTGCAGGTCGTACAGGGCTTCCTGTACTTCAACCGGAACATCGAGCGTATCGCCGTGGGCGAGGGTCTTGAACGGTCCGGACCCGTCCCGACCGCGCGATCCGCCCCAGCCGCCATGCGCGGTATCGAGATGCGTGAACAGGCGTCCCGACTCCGGGTGCAGGCCCTGGAAGCGATGCGAACCCATCGACGCATGATGGCCGCCGGCGACGCGATCGGGCACCGCATCGGCCATGGCGCGAATGATGGTGTCGATAACCGTTCCGAGGGGTGTGCTATAGCGCGCCATCGCGGCCGTCGCGGAGGCACTGAGAAATTTGCCGTCGGGCAGGATCACTTCGAGCGGCGCGAAACTGCCCTCGTTCGTGAGGTCGTGCGGCGAGGTGAGGTACTTGAATGCGATCCGCGCAGCCGTCACGCCGCCACCCTCGCGACCGGAATTGAAGGGGCCGCGAACCTGCGGAGAAATTTCCGAGAAATCGACGATGAAACGCTCGCCGTCGATGCGAATCGTTACCGGGCACTGGATCGTGCGATCGAGATCGACGCCATCGTTATCGAGAAAAGACGAAGCGCAGTAGATGCCATCCGGAATGGATCGGACCGCCGCCCGCGCCGCCGCTTCCGATTGCTTCCACATCACGCGAATCGATTCGAGCGTCGCGTCGGCGCCGAACTTCGCGGCGATATCGCCAAAGAGCGCGGCGCCTTTCACGCAGCCGGCAAGCTGCGCCTCGACATCTCCCAACACCATCTCCGGAAAGCGCGTGTTGTACTCGATCATTCGATAGATCTCCGCGACCGGTTCGCCGCGGCTGCGCAGCTTCACGGTCCGGAATTGAATACCTTCCTGGAAAAGTTCGGTCGTATCGTTCGAAGCCGAGGAACCGACGTAGCGTCCGCCGATATCGGTCCAGTGGGCGAGCACGCACATGAACGCGATGATCCGCGGTGCGTTCTTTCTTGCGCGATGCGGATCGAACACCGGGGCGTACATGATGACGTTGTTGAGATGCTGGCCGAACGTCCCCGCATGATTGGATATGATGACATCGCCCGGGTGAATGCCATCGGCGCCATAGAGCGCAAGGCCGTCCAGGGCGGCAAGTCCCAGAACGTTCGCAAGAAAGATCGGGATTCCGCCGCGTGACTGGGTGATCAGCTTGCCCTTCACGTCGACCATGCCGACCGCGTAGTCCTTGTATTCGTAGATGAGCGGGCTGAACGCGGTGCGCGTGAGGTCGGTCTCGACCTCATCGGGAATCGCCTGCAGCAATTGCCGAACGATCTCGACGGTGATCGGATCGACGGCGGCGGCCTTGTCGCCGGCAGCGCCTTGCGCCGGCGCGCGCCGGACCTGCTTCTTCGGCAGAATCGTTCTGGTATCCATCGCGTTAGCCCTTGGTGTCAATGCGTACGCGGATCTCACCGAGTACGCCGATCTCGAACCGGTCGCGCGGACCGATGATGGTCGTCGAACCAAACTCCTCGATCAGCGCCGGGCCGTTTGCCTTGAAGCCGGTGGGCAACTGCTCGCGTCGATACACTTTCGCCGCCGCCGTACCGGTATCGCGAAAATAAACGTCGCGTTTTCGAACCTTTGGCCTGCCGTTTGCCCCACCGTTCGGCGCGAGGGATTCGAGCGCGGGCTTGTCCATTGAGCCGTGTCCTGCGATATTGAGGCTCACGATCTCGATCGGATTCTTCGAATCGGCATGTCCATACCGCGCGCGGTAAATGCGTTCGAAGGAAGCACGGATCGCTGACGGGTCGGTCATCCCATCGAAGGGTGTGCGCACCGAATGCACTTGCCCGCGATAGCGGATCTCTACATTGCGTTCGAATGTCAGCACGGCGTCCGGCACGTCCGCATGCAGGCGCTTGGCGATGCGCGCCTGCATGGCATCGAATACGGCGCTGGCATCCGCGACCGTGCGTTCATCCAGCGGGCGCACGAAGGTGGTGACTTCATCGAGCCGCAATGCGGCGAGCAGCATCCCAAGTGCCGAGAAGTTGCCCGGCTCCGGTGGGATCAATACTTCCGGAATGTGCAACTCACGGGCGATCTGAAAGGCATGCAAGGGCCCGCCGCCGCCAAACGCGAACAACGTGTAGTCGCGCGGATCGAGGCCTTTTTCAAGGGTAATTCTCTTGATCGCTCCGGCCATCGTGACCGATGCAATGGCGATGATGCCATCGGCCATCTGCCGCACGCCGTGCTCGCCTGCATAGCCAAGCGGCTCAGCCAGCTTTTCGCGAATCGCGCGCGTCGCGGCGGCGGCGTCCAGTGGCATCGCACCGCCGAGAAATCCGTCGGGATCGATGCGACCGAGCACGATGTTCGCGTCGGTGACCGTCGGATCGGCGCCGCCCAGACCGTATGCAACCGGACCCGGCGTTGAACCGGCGGAGCGTGGGCCGACATAGAGCCGCTGCTGCGCATCGAGCCAGGCGATCGAGCCGCCGCCCGCGCCGACTTCGACGATGTCGATCACCGCGCCTCGGATCGGAAACCCGCGCGCATAACCGCCGACGTAGTACACCGATTTCACGTCGAATCGGCCGTCTTGCACCAGCGCGCATTTCGCGGTGGTGCCGCCCATATCGAAGGCAATGGCGTTGCGAATGCCAAGACGTTGCGCGTAGGCCGCCGCGCCGATGCTGCCGCCGACGGGTCCGGATTCCACCAGCGCGATCGGTGCCGTGCGCACCTTGTCGACGGACAAGACGCCGCCGTTCGAACCCATCAGGAAAAATTTTCCCTTGAAGCCGCTCGCCTCGAGTCGCTCATCGATGCGTTGCACGTATCCTGACACCTGTGGCCCGACATAGGCGTTGGCGGCCACCGTGGCAGTGCGCTCGAATTCATACCACTCACCGGACAGTTCCGTGCCGTGGGTGACGAATACACCGGGCAGGAGTTCTTTCAGCCATTGCGCGACTTGCCGCTCGTGTGCAGGCGCCGCATAGGCATTCAGGAACGACACGGCGACCGCATCGACTTTGTGGGTGCGCAATGTGCCTGCAAGCGCTGCGGCGTCCGCATAGGCGGGTTCGATCAGCGGCGTACCCTTTCCGGACGTGCGCTCCGGGAGCTCGAAGCGCAGATCCCGTTCGATGAGCGGTGGGTGGCGTCGGTAGTAGAGGTCGAACGGCTCAGGGCGGTTCCCACGCCCCATTTCGAGGATGTCGCGAAATCCCTGGGTTGAGACCAACGCCGAGCGCGAACCGACCCTTTGCAGTAGCGCGTTGATGACAAGCGTCGTGCCGTGTTTGAAGATTTTTCCCTGCGAGAGGTCGACGCCCGCTTTCGTTACGCACTCGAACGCACCATCGGCGAGATCATCATAGGTCGTGAGACTCTTGGTATAGACGACTTTGCCGGTGGCAATGTCGTAGGCGGAAAGATCAGTGAAGGTTCCGCCGGTGTCGATGGCAATGATCAGCATGGCGGGATCAATCCGGTTGGATGCCGGCGCGGCGTACGATATCCGCGTAGCTCGCGATTTCTCTTGCGATCAACGCGGTGAATTCCTGCGGGCCGGCAGCTAGGGGCATCGCGCCCATATTTTCAAGTGCGGCAATCATTTCTTTCGTGGCGAGCGCGTTGCGCATGGCGGTATCGATCCGTGTGACCACCTCGGTTGCAACACCCGTTGGCGCGAGGACGCCCATCCATGCCGTCACATTGAGCTCCGGCATGCCGGCTTCAGCGGTGGTTGGAACATCGGGCAACAACGGCAATCGCGCGCGACTGGTGATCGCGAGGATCTTGAGCTTGCCCGCGCGATGATGGGCCGCAGACGATGAGGGCAAGTCGAATACATAGTCGACGTTGCCCGCAAGCAGTGCGGTGAGCGCGGGCGCACCGCCTTGAAAGGGCACATGCGTTGCCTCGACGCCTGCGAGTTGCCGAAACTGCTCAGCCGACAGGTGTACCTGTGTTCCTTTGCCCGCGGAACCGAAGTTGAGGATGCCGGGGCGCTCGCGCCCGTAGACTGCGAGCTCCTGCACGGTCGTGACGGGCAGCCCGGCACGCACGACGAATGTGAGCGGCATCGTGAGGATCGTTGACATGGCCACGAAGGCGCGCTGCGGTTCGTATTTGCGTTCTTTGAAGACATGCGGCGCGACGGTGAGCGTGCTCGCGGTGCCCAGCACGAGAGTGTAGCCATCTGGTGCGGCACGGGAGACGAACTCCGTGCCCACGGTACCGCCGGCACCCGGGCGATTCTCGACGATGACCGGCTGACCGAGTTGATCGGAGAGTCGCTGTGCGGCGAGCCGCGCGCCACCATCGGAAAAATTACCGGGCGGAAACGGCACGATGAGGCGGATTGGTCGGGTTGGATAGCTTTGCGCGAGCACCGCGCCGGCGGCGAGCATGCCTGCCATCAGAACTGAAGGCCACGCGCGTGGTGTGATCAACGATCTCATCGTAATGCGTTCTCCCTGACGGCTCCGATGGTAACCTCATGCTTCGATGCGCGTCGAGCGACTGCGCGCGGCTTCCCGCCGAGGTCAGAGGTGATGAACAAGCCCACGTTGCGCGCCGATCAGATCGGCAGCATTCTCCGACCTCGATGGCTCGTTGACGCTCGGGCGGCGCGCGCAGCCGGTACGCTCGAATCCGCGGCGCTGCGGCGCATCGAGGATTCATGCATTCGCGACGTCGTTGCGCGACAGGAGGCCGCGGGACTGCACGCGATTACCGACGGTGATTATCGGCGTGGGGCGTTCCATATCGATTTTCTCACGCAACTTGCCGGCATCGAATACCGCGCGCGGGGATTTGCGACGTTCCAAGGTGGCGCGCAAGATGGCTATGCCCCGGCCGTGTTCGAAACCGTCGGCCCGATCGCGCATGCGCGGGACATCACGGTCGAGGACTTCGCATTCCTGCGGAGCGTCACGACCCGCGTTCCAAAGATCACATTGCCATCGCCAAGCTTCGCCCATTGCCGCGGTGGCCGCGATGCGATCGATCGCACCGCCTATCCTGATCTCGATCGATTCTTTGCCGATCTGGCAGCGGCCTATCGTGCCGAGATCGCGGCGCTTGCGCGTGCGGGTTGCCGCTATGTGCAATTGGATGAGGTCCACTACACGTTCTTCTGCGATCCGAAGCTTTCCGCGGGGCTGCGCGCGCGCGGCGACGATCCCGCGCGGCTTACGCTGACGTACGCGAAGCTCATCAACGATTCAATCGCAGGCTGTCCGGATGACATGATCATCGGCGTTCACCTCTGTCGCGGCAACCATCGGTCGAGCTGGGTTGCCGACGGCGGCTATGAGCCGGTGGCCGAGGTGCTCTTCAACGAGATCAAGGCCGACCGGTTCCTGCTGGAGTACGACTCATCACGCGCAGGCGGGTTCGAGCCGCTGCGTTTTTTGCCGAAGGGCAAGATCGCGGTGCTGGGCCTTGTCACGACGAAGACGAGCGAGCTCGAATCTTCCGACCTCCTGCGGGGACGTATCGACGCAGCCGCGCGACACGCACCGATGGATCAGCTCGCGATCAGTCCACAGTGCGGCTTCGCGAGTTCGGTGCCCGGCAACCTCATTACGCCTGATGCGCAGTGGGCGAAGCTCGAACTCTGCGTGAAGGTTGCGAACGATCTGTGGGGGAGCGCGGAATAAGCGATCCGCGTGGTGTATCGAAGACGCATGCTTCGAAGACGCATTGCACAGGTCGCAATCGACCGGTATGCTGCCGGTGCCGGACCAAAATGCATACGAATAGAGGAGACACTCATGCTTGGACGAATCGCGCTCGCTGCGCTCGCCGCATCGTTAGGTTGCGCTCTTCCTGTCGTTGCGCAGGAAAACATCAAGATACAGGTAGCGACTGGTCATCCGCCGATCTTCCTGTGGGTGAAGCACATCCGCGAGTCGTTCATTCCGATTGTGGACGCCGAGCTTGCCAAGACCGGCAAGTACAAGATCCAGTGGAATGAAGCCTACGGCGGGTCACTTGCCAAGCTCGGCAGCGAAGCCGAGTCAATGCAGCAAGGCATTTCCGACTTCGGTACCGTCCAGCAGGTATTCCAGAATGCGAAGTTGCCGCTCAACAACGTCACATTCTTCGTGCCGTTCGGGCCGAGTGACGCGAGCATGGTGATGAAAGCGGCGGACATCATTCAGGACATACCTGAAATCAAGGCGGAGTGGTCGAAAAACGGGATCGTGTTCCTGGCGGGCACCGTGATCGACAGCTACAACCTCACCACCAACTTCCCCATCAGCAAGATGGAGGATCTAAAGGGCCGCAAGATCAGTGGCGCGGGGCCGAACTTGGCCTGGTTCAAGGGCGCGGGGACGGTCGGTGTGCAGGGTAACCTTAATGTTTGGTACAACGACATCAAGACCGGCGTCTACGATGGCGGTATCATCTTCATCACCGCAGCCGTACCGGCAAAGCTCTATGAGGTCGCGCCCTATTACAACAAGATGGATCTCGGCTCGATGTTCGCGGGTTCCATCTCGGTGAATAAATCGCGCTGGGACAAGTTTCCCGAGGAGGTGCGGGCGGCGTGGCGTAAAGGCGCGAACGCGTACAAAGCGAGCTACATCCTCGAGCAGACCAACCGTATCAGTTCTTCATACGAGGCGTGGACTGCGGCAGGCGGCAAGGTGGTGGAGTTTCCAGCGGCAGAGCGGGCGAAGCTCATCAAATCGGTGCCTAACCCCACGAAGGATTGGATCAAGCAAGCCGGGCCCAATGCCAAGAAGGTTCTTGCCGGGTACATGGACGCTGTGCGTGATATGGGATTCAAGTTCCCACGCGATTTCGACAAGGAATAGCCGCGCGTTCGAGCGGTGAGGGGAGACAAACCGTGAGCGTAGCGTGAGCGGCGCGGGAACGATGAAGACGTCGTGGTACGGGCGTCTGATGTCGATCTTGTCGGCTATCGGCACCGCGTGGATTTTCTTTCTGATGTTGCTCATCCTGGCCGACGTGATCGGCCGCGGCGCCTTCAATGCGCCGATTCTTGGCGTACCCGAGATGGTGCAGTTCTCGATTGTCGGGATCGTCTTCTTGCAACTGCCCGAGACCCTGCGCACGGGCGGGCTCACGCGATCCGATGTACTGCTTGGTGCGTTGCTCATGCACCGCCCGCGTGCCGGGCATGGACTGGCGCTTGCTTTCCACATGGTGGGCGTGGCGGTGTTCGCGATCATCTTCGTCACGACCTGGCCGTTGATGCAAACGGCATTCGCCAACAGCGAGTTCTACGGCTCGACCGGGGTGTTCCAGATTCCGACCGGGCCGTTGAAGGTGATCATTCTCATTGGTTCAGCCGCGATGGCTATTCAGTTTCTGCTGATGGCGTGGCAGGACGTTCGCGTCATAACCGGCCAAATGGCGCCGCCTCCGCCGTTTGGGCCAAGCGAGTAGACGATGGACGCAACCGCGATCGGCCTCATCTCAGTCGCACTGATGCTGGTGTTCATTTACGCCGGCATGTATGTCGGCGTTGCGCTCACCGTCCTCTCGTTTGTCGGCGTCTGGATCATTCGGGGCGATGTCAACATTGCCGCGAACCTTCTTGCGCTTGCCGCGAACGATGCGATCTCCGACTACATTTTCGGGGTGATACCGCTCTTCGTGCTGATGGGCCTGCTGGTGAGCGTGGCGGACATCGGTAAGGACACGTTCGACGTCGCCAATCAGATTTTTCGAAGGGTGCGCGGCGGCCTGGGCATCGCGACGGTCGCCGCAAACGCCGTGTTCGCGGCCATCACCGGCATTTCAATCGCATCGGCCGCGGTGTTCACGAAGGTTGCGGTACCGGAGATGCTGCGTCACGGCTACACAGCGAGATTCTCGGTCGGTGTCGTCGCGGGTTCGTCGGTGCTTGGCATGCTGATTCCGCCAAGCCTCTTGTTGATCCTCTACGGCGTGTTGACCGAGAAATCCGTCGGCGATCTGTTCATTGCGGGCATCATTCCCGGCATCGTGTTGTCGCTTGCCTACATCGTCGGCATTCTCGTCATGGGGCGTTTCACGCCGGGATTCGTCGGCGGCAACATCACTACGTCCGACGAAGGTCCCCTGATGAGTTGGGCGGAAATGGCGGGCAAGCTCGTGCCGGTCGTGCTGCTCGTCTTGCTCGTGCTGGGCGGACTCTACGGCGGGCTCTTTACGCCGACCGAGGCGGGCGCTGTCGGCGCGGCAGGTGCTCTTGCGTTGGCGCTGGCCAAGCGGCGGCTGGGCTGGGATGATCTCTGGAAGGTGCTTGTCGAGACGGGGCGCATTACCGCCGCGATCTGCTTCCTCATCATCGCGGCGCAACTCTATTCGCGTTTCCTCGCGATCTCAGGGGTAACGGAACTGCTGAAATCGCTGATCGTCGGGACCGGAATGGGTTTCGGCGGACTGCTCACGATCTTTATCATCGTCGTCCTGCTCCTTGGCACGATCCTCGATTCGGCTTCGATCATGTTGATCACGATTCCGCTGGTGTTGCCCGCGTTGATCTCATTCAATGTCGATCTCATCTGGTTTGGCATCGTGAATCTGCTGGCCGTCGAGATCGGACTGTTGACGCCACCGTTCGGGATCGCGGTGTTCGTCATCAAGGCGACACTCGGCAACGGCAGTCCGATCACGCTGAACGATATTTTCGCGGGCGCTGCGCCATTCGCGGGCATCATGCTGATCGTATTGCTGCTGGTGATCGCTTTCCCCTGGTTGTCGACCGCGCTGTTGTAGCGTTGCGGGCCGCTAAATCTGCGCGGGCGCGAGCGGCGTTCGCCCGCGAATCAGATCCGCCGCGCGCTCGGCAATCATGATGATCGGTGCATTGATGTTGCCGCCCGGCATATCTGGGATCACCGATGCATCAACGACATGCAACCCTTCAACGCCACGCACGCGAAGTCGATTGTCGACGACGGCCATGGTGTCGCCGTCCACACCCATCTTGCAGGTCCCAAGCGGATGGTGAACCGTCCACGCCGTGCGGCGCATATAGGCATCGATGTCGGCGCGCGATTTGACGTCCACACCGGGATTGATCTCGCGCCCGCGAAACGGATCGAGCGCTTTCTGGTTGGCGACGTTGCGCACCATGTCGAAGCCGGTGCGAAACGTATTCCAGTCTGCGTCGGTCGACAGGAAATTCTGATGGATCGCCACCGGCATACGCGGATCCGCTGAGCGCAGCTTGATGTCGCCCCGGCTCGTTGGATGCAATACCACCGGCCGGCACATGAACGCGTCTTTCGGCCGCTTGCGAAAACCGGGAAACCAGGGCTGCGACTCGGGGGGTACAAAGCGCGTCAGGAGCTGAATATCGGGTTGCACGAGATCCGCGCGGCTTTTCAGGAAAGCGACCACGGGGCCCGGCATCTCGGTGGCGAATCCGGTCCCGAAAAAATACGCTTGCGCCATGGCAAGCGCGATGCGATCGGCGCGCAGGTACCCTACAAACGGACCATCGCCTTTCCGCTCGAACTCGATGCCGCAGGAAATATGGTCCTGCAGATTCTTGCCCACGCCGGGCAATGGCACTTTGCAGGTAATCCCGTGGCGGGACAGCTCGTTCGGATCGCCGATACCGGAGAGCATCAGCAGTTGCGGTGAATTGATCACGCCACCGGAGACGATGACCGATCGGCTCGCCCGCACCGTCTCGGTCGCGCCATTGCGCGCGACTTCCACGCCGACTACCCGATCGCCCTCGATGACAAGCTTCAGCGCGAGGGTCTTCTGCCACAAGGTGAGATTGCGTCGTTCGAGGGCCGGATGCAGGAATGCCGCGGCGGCGCTGCATCGACGACCGCGACGGATCGTCGATTGCGTCATCGCAAACCCTTCGTTCTGCGTGCCGTTGAAATCATCGGTGAAGGGATAGCCGGCGCTCTTGCCCGCTTCGAACCATGCCTTCACCAGTGGATCGGGATACTTGTTTCGAATGGTCGTGAGTGGCCCGCCCGCACCGCGGATTGCGTTCGCGCCTTCCTGCCAATCTTCGGATTTCTTGAGGTAAGGCAGGGCATCCGCATACGACCAGCCTTCGAGGCCGCTCGCCGCCCATCGATCGTAGTCGGCGGGGTGGCAACGCACATACGCCATTGCATTGATCGATGAGGAACCACCCAGCACCTTGCCGCGCGCGCATTCGACCTTGCGATTGTTCAAATGCGGTTCGGGTTCGGTGAAGTAGCCCCAGTCGTGCAGTCGCTCCGAGAGAATCTTTCCCCAACCAAGCGGTACCTGGATGATCGGATCGCGGTCGGACCCGCCGGCTTCGATCAACAGGACGCGCGTATCGGCATCTTCGGTGAGCCGACCAGCAAGCGTGCAACCCGCCGAACCGGCACCGATGATGATGATGTCAAATGACGTCGTGTCGCGCATGGTGTCTCCTCTTTTAATAGGGGACAGACCACGTTTATCTGCTAGAGTCGTGGCATGCATTATCCCCTTGGCGAGATTCTCCCATGCCGCGGCGCGCCAGGCTGAGCCTGCCCGGTGTGCCTTGGCACATCATCCAGCGCGGCAACAATCGTTCGGTGTGTTTCCTTGCCGAGCAGGACTACCGCTTCTATTTGCAACGCCTGCAAGAGCTTGCCGAGCGTTTCGGATGCGCGGTCCATGCCTACGTGCTGATGACCAACCACGTGCACCTGCTGCTGACGCCCGGTGAGAAGGACAGTGCCTCGCTCTTGATGAAGCATCTCGGCCAGAGTTATGTGCAGCACGTCAATCGCCTCTACCAGCGCAGCGGCACGCTTTGGGAAGGGCGCTACCGTTCATGCCTCACGCAGACCGAAGACTACGTAATGGCGTGCTA
The DNA here is from genome assembly GCA_046160305.1 of Burkholderiales bacterium. Classification (GTDB taxonomy): domain Bacteria; phylum Pseudomonadota; class Gammaproteobacteria; order Burkholderiales; family SG8-39; genus SHXR01. The sequence continues at coordinate 9,642 of JBJXGX010000397.1, read as the reverse complement.
CCGCTACATCGAGCTCAATCCGGTGCGGGCGGGACTCGTGAATCATCCGAGGGAGTATCGCTGGTCGAGCTACGGCGCCAATGCCATGGGCAAGGTGGACGCGCTGGTCACACCGCATGAGCAGTACCTGAGAATCGCGCGTTCGGACGCCGCCAGACGCGATGCCTATCGAGCGCTGTGCAAGGCGCATCTTGAAGCGGAGATGCTGAATGACATCCGTCGATCGACGAATGGCAACTTCGCCCTGGGCGGCGACCGATTCAAGAAGCAGATCGAGAAGACGCTCGGCCAGCGGGCACAGCGCGGCAAGCCTGGGCGCCCGCGACAGGTCGAGGTCGCTCCTGCGTCGAAGAAGGATTCCCGCTGAGGCTGCCATGACCGATAAACGTGGTCTGTCCCCTATTAATAGGACGATTGCGGTGGGCCTCGGCCTGCAGGAATTTCCGTTCGCCGGTGCCGCCGGTTTTTGGCGCTGGGTCGATCTGTGCGAGGACGGCGGCGTCGATTCGCTCTGGCAGACCGATCGCATGATCAGCCGCGATCCGATTCTCGAATGCATGGTGACGATGGGTGCGCTCGCCGGGCGCACGCGGCGCGTCAAATTCGGCATGAATGTCGTGTCGCTCGGCCTGCGCGATCCGGTCCTCGTGGCCAAACAATGCGCCACGATCGACATGCTCTCGGGTGGTCGATTGCTCCCGGGCTTTGGCATCGGTAGTCCGATGGCGCCGGAGTGGTCGGCGCTCGGTATCGACACCAAGACCCGCGGACGCCGTACCGACGAAGCGTTGATTATCGTGCGCCGCCTCTGGACCGAGGACACCGTGGATTTCGAAGGTGCGCACTGGACCTTGAAGGGCGCGTCGATTTCGCCCCGCCCGGTGCAGGCGGAATTGCCGATCTGGATCGGCGGTGGTTCGCAGGCAGCGATTCGGCGCACCGGACAGCTCGGAACCGGTTGGCAAGGCGGGCCGGAAACCGTTGCGGAAGTGGGGCCCATCATCGATGGCATCAAGGCGGCAGCGCGTGAGTCCGGTCGATCGATCGACGACGACCACTACGGCGCGGCATTTCCGTTTCGCTTCGGTTCGGCCGATGGAAGCGGGATGGAGCGCCTGATGGCAGCCTATGGCAAGCGCACCGGCAAGGACCCATTGAGTTACTTCGTTTTCGGCGATGCCGATGCGATCATGGAGCGCATCGTTGCGTATGTCGAGGCGGGCGCATCGAAGTTCATCCTGCGCCCCTTGGCCCGCACCGATGACGATGTGTTGGCGCAGACACAGCGCTTGATCGACGAAGTGCTTCCCAAGGTCGCCGCGCGCTGGCCGAAGCCCGCGAAGAGCGCCGTAGCAAAGTGATTTCGCGATGAGGGCCTCATCAATGCGTCTGCGATCATGAGCCTGCAATGATGAACTTGCCGCTGGCCCAGGGCCTGACTTTTGGTTTTCAGGGGCGCATGGAAACGCCTGACCAGACTCTTGACACGATCACGCTCGCCGAGCGTTACAACTTCAGTTGGCTCACGTTGGGTGATCATCTGTCTTTCGCGGTGCCGGTGCTCGATCCCTTGATCCAGATGGCCGCCGCCGCGGCCTTGACCCGCAAGGTCGGCATGTTGACGGCCGTCTACTTGTTGCCGCTGCGCCATCCCGCTGCGGTGGCGAAGCAGGTCGCCACCCTCGATCGCATGACCGAAGGCCGCTTGATCTTCGGGGTCGGCATCGGTGGTGAGTTCGCGAGCGACTACGAGGTGGTCGGCGTGCCGATCCACGAGCGCGGCGCACGATTGTCGGAAGGCATTCAGGTTCTGCGCAAGTTGTGGACCGGTGAGAAAGTGCGCCACGAGGGCCGTTTCTATTCGTTCCGCGATATACAAATGCTGCCGGCGCCGGTGCAGCCGGGCGGACCGCCCATCTGGGTGGGTGGCCGGTCCGATTCGGCCTTGCGTCGCGCCGGCGAGTTAGGCGACGGTTACATTTCCTATGTCGTGACACCGGACATGTTTCAGAGCGCGCTTGAAAAGATCGCACTCGCTGCCGGCGCCGCGAAACGGCCACTGGATAAATTCGGTACCGCGCATGTGCTGTTTGTGCGGATGGGCAAGAATCGGGAGGAAGCGCTCGAGCACGCGACCAAGCATCTGTCGATCCGCTATGCGATGGACTTTCGCCGGGCCGCCGGTCGTTATTGCGCGCTTGGCCGGCCGGCCGATGTGGCCGAGACATTGCGTCAGTTCCACGTCGCGGGTGTGCGCACGATGGTCATCGACATCATCGGTGAGCCTCCCGAGCAGGATGACCAGCTCAGGCAATTCGCCGAGGAAGTGATGCCGCTCGTGGCCGCGTTGAAGTAAGGTCCACTGCTCGCGCAGCGCGAAGATGAATCGGTCGATCGATGGAACAGGCAAAACGGTGGAGAATCGCGGGATGAACCAAGTCCTTATCGTATTTTTGCTCGCGCTTGGCGGGCTGAATGCCGGTCCAACGCACGCGCAGTCCTGGCCCGTGAAGCCCCTGCGCATGGTGATCCCCTATCCGGCGGGCGGTGCCATCGATGTCAGCGGGCGCCGGCTCGCCGAGGAGCTCACACCTGAGCTCGGCCAGTCCATCGTCGTGGAAAACCGCAGCGGCGCGAACGGCATCATCGCGACCGATTTCGTGGCCAAGGCGGCACCCGATGGCTACACGTTTCTTGTCAGCACGCTCGCGGCCCATGCGGGGAACGTGTCGACAGTCAAGTCTCTGCCGTACCATCCGATCAACGATTTCGCACCGGTGACGGTGATCAACACGGTGCCGCTTCTGCTGGTTGTGCACCCGTCGTTTGCGGGTGAGACAGTCGCGGACATCGTGCGGCTTGCCAAAGAGCGGCCCGGCCAGATCAACTACGCCTCGTTCGGCACTGGGGGGATGGCGCATCTCGCAGGGGTCCAGCTCGAACTGCGGGCCGACGTCAAGATGACGCATGTGCCGTACAAAGGTGGCGCGCCGGCGCTGGCCGATGTGCTGGGTGGCCATGTACAGATGTTCTTCTCCGGCATCAACTCGGCGCTCCCGCATGTGAAGGCAGGCCGGCTGCGTGCGATCGCGGTGAGTGGTGTTGCGCGTTCGAAGGCGCTTCCGGATGTGCCGGCGGTGGCGGAAACGTTCAAGGACTACGAGGCTGGCGTGTCGCCCGCGGTATGGTTTCCGGCGCGCACACCGCAGGAGATCGTCACCCGCATGCATGCGGCGATCGTGAAGGTGATCAACACCCCGAAGTTTCGCCAAGCCGCGGAGCGGGACGGTGAAAGCGATCCGGTCGGCAACACGCCTGCGCAGATGGCGGCGATCGTGCAAAGTGATATCGAGCGCTATGCCATCCTGATGAAGGCGGCCGGCATCAAGCCCGAATAATTTCTTCCATTCAACGATGAAAGGTCAAATCATGGAATTCGTAGAAAAGACGCAGCGCCTCGGACTCCTGGTGCCCTCTTCCAACTTCGCGCAAGAGCCGGAATTCGTGCAGATGCTGCCCGCTAACGTTTCGCTGCACGTCACCCGCCTGACATTGAGCAGCGTGGACCCCGACTCCACGATCAAGATCGTCGCCGAATTGGAAAAGGAAAGCCGCAAGCTCGCCGATGCGGCGGTCGATATCGTTGTGCTTGCGGCAACGGCCCCCTCGACGCGCCTGGGAAAGGGCTACGACGCGCAGTTGATCAAGCGCATGGAAGAGGCGACCGGCAAGCCGGCAATGACCGCGGCAACCGCCATGCTGGCGTCGTTCGCTGCGATGGGTGTGCGTCGCGTGGCGCTCGCCGCGCCGTGGAGCGAGGAGACCAATAAGATCGTGGGCGCGTTCATCGAGGCGCACGGGATTCAAGTGGTGAGCCAGATTGCCATGGGCGTGCTTCGCAACAATGACATCGGGCGACTCAGCCCGGAAACGGCGATCGAAAACGGCCGCAAGGCGGATCGGCCCGACGCGGATGCGGTGTTTCTTGCGTGCGGCAACTGGTGGACCGCAAGCATCATCGAGCGTCTGGAGGCGGCCGTCGGCAAGCCGGTGCTCACCACCAACAACGTGACGGTCTGGGCGGCGCTCCAGAAAATGGGTGGTCACACGAGCGTGCCCGGATTCGGCCGCTTGTTGCGTGAAATGCCGGCGCTCCCGGCGACGCTGCCTCACGTCAAGGCTGCTTGACGATGTCGGCCAGAGCCCTCGCCGCAAGCGCGCTTGCCGTTGCGGCATTGGTGGCGGGCGCATCCGCATTCGGTCAGGCGAGTGCGGAGAAGGCCATCAAGCTCGTGGTGCCGTTCGGGCCGGGGGGTGGCACCGACATTCTCGGTCGGATCATCGCTCCGAAGCTGGCCGAGCGTCTCGGGCAACCGGTGTTGGTGGAAAACCGTCCCGGCGCGGGCGGTGCGATTGGTGCGCGGTTCACTGCACAGTCCCCGCCCGACGGGCTGACGGTGATGATCGGTTCCATTTCCGAAATAGGCATCAATCCGAGCGTAAATCCGCAAGTGGGCTACGACGTCTGGCGCGATTTTTCGGCGGTGACACCGCTTGCTTCGACCCCGATGATTCTCGTCGCGCATCCGTCGGTGCCGGTCAAGACTGTGCAGGAGCTGATTGCGCTCGCGCACGCGCGACCCGGTCAGATCAACTACGGTTCGGCCGGCGGTGGCAGCGGGGCGCATATGGCGGCTGAGTTGTTCCGCTATCTCGCCAAAGTCGACCTCACGCACGTGCCGTACAAAGGCGTCGGCCCTGCCGTGGCGGACCTTGTCGGCGGGCAGGTGCAGCTCGTATTCACGACCTTGCCGTCAGCCGTCGGATTCCTGAAGGGCGGGCAACTCAAGGCTATTGCGATGGCCTCCACCCAGCGTGTACCGGCCGTGCCCGACGTGCCGACATTCGTCGAGTCGGGCTTGGCGGCCTACGTGATGGACTACTGGTATGGCCTCTTCGTGCCCGCCGCGACACCGAAAGACATTCAAGCGCGCCTTGATGCTGCGAGTCGCGACGTGTTGCGGTTGCCCGACGTCGTCGCGAGTTTCGAGAAGAGCGGCCTCGTGCCGATGAGTGGGTCGCCCCAGGCGTTCGCCGCGTTCGTGAAGAACGATATGGCGCGCTGGGCTGCCGTGGTGAAGTCGGCCGGGATCAAAGTGGAGTAGGCGTTGTCCTCATTGCCGCCGGACTTCAGCCTTAAGCTCGGTGCGCAGCTTGCGGCGTGGCGCTACGAACAACTGCCGGTGTCGACCGTACGCATGGTCAAGCGGATCGTGCTCGATGCGCTTGGCGTGATTGGCGGTGCGGCGCGGGCGCCGGGCATTCGCGAATTGAATGATCGACTTGCGCGCTGGGAGGTGGGCGGTTCGGCGACAGGGCTGATCGGCAAGCGTCGCTATTCGCCGCCGACGGCCGCGCTCGCCAATGGCACTGCCGCGCACGCGCTCGACTTCGACGATATCCACGATCCGTCGCGCGTACACAGTGCGTGTGTCGTGCTGCCGGCGTTGCTTGCAACGGCCGAGGATGTGGGGCCAATATCCGGCAAGGACTTCATCGTTGCGATGGCGGTCGGTCTGGAGATGCACGCGCGCTTTGGACTCGCCTATGTGAACAGCCTCGCGACAGGATGGCATCCGACCACGCTGTTCGGTTCGCTCGCCGCGAGCCTCGCGGCCGGTCACCTGCTCAAGCTCGATGCCGAACGGCTTCGCAATGCGCTCGGTATCGCGTTTCATCAGGCCGGCGGCTCGATCCAGAGCGCGTATGACGGTGTGATCAGCAAGCGCCTTGGGCCTGGATTTGCCGCGCGGGACGCAGTGGTCAGCGCGTTCCTGGCGGCCGATGGACTCACCGGCACGCGCGAGCCGCTGGAAGGGAAAGCCGGATTCTTCAACCTGCATGCGCGCGGCGATGTGAACCCCGCGCTGCTGACGGATGGTCTTGGCACCGCCTGGCGAATCGACGAATTCAGTTTCAAGCCATACCCAGGCTGCCGTTGCAGTCACGCTGCGATCGGGCTCGGCGTGAAACTGCATCACGATGGGATCGCGATCAACGAGATTGAAACGATCGAGATCCGCATGAGCGAGGCGAACTGGAAGCTGGTCGGCAAGCCCTACGATGTGGCACTCGATTCTGAAGTTCATGCGCAGTTCAACGCGGCGTATAGCTTCGCCCGCGCATTGATCGATGGCGAGGTGGGACTCGCCAGTTATGAGCGTCCGGCAATCGGCGAAGCGGCCGTTGCGGCGCTTGCGGCAAGGACCCGCGTGATCGCGGATCCCGGTATCGAGAAGAGCGCGATGGAACCGGTGGCGGTTGACTTACGCATGCGAGACGGCCGTACCGTGACGCGGCGGGGCAATTCGATCAAGGGCGGCCGCGAAGAACCGATGACCGATAGCGAGATGCGGGACAAGGTGCGTGGGTGTTTCGCGTTTGGGCTGGATGCACAACCGCAATCGGCGGATCGACTTGCTGAAGTGGTCCTCGATCTTGAGAACGCTTCCGATGCGGTACGTGCCGTGCTGGCGCGGATTCCCGGCCCCCAGGCTTAATATTCGGGGGCAAGACCCCATGCGGGCCGAACACGAATTCGACGCCGTTGCGCTTTGGATGATCCTGGATTTCGACGAATCGGCTCAAGCCCAATTAACGCGGACATCGTGTATCGCGTTTAAACTCACGCTGAACGCGGATCACATCCGTTGATTCGCCCGCCACATCAAAGGAGGAGTACCTTGATCAGACGCGCATCCAGATCGAATACAGGCGCTTTCGCGATAGCAACGGCGATCGTTCTCCTGTCCGGCACCACCGAACCTGCGCGCGCCGCCGAGCAGTGGAATTTCTACATGCATCAGTCCGCGCCCAATTTCGCCACGTCGCGCGGCGCCCGGCAGTTCACCGAAGAGATCGACAAGGCAACGGGCGGTGAGTTGAAGGTTCGATTGCATCTGGCCGGTACGCTGCAGATCAACGCGAGCAATATCAGCCAGGCGGTCGGTGAGAACGTCGTGCAGATGGGCGACGACCTGTTCAACTCCGGCAATATCCCGGTGGCCGGCATCCCGCGATTGCCGATGCTGGTGCAGTCCTATGAGGACTTCACCAAGACAAACGAGGTGCTCAAGCCCTATATCGAAAAGCAGTTTGGGCAAAAGGGTTCGACGGTACTTTCCTCCTATACCTATCCGCTGCAATACGCATGGGGCCGCAAGAAGATCGAGTCGCTCGAGGACATCAAGGGCTTGAAGCTTCGCGTCGCGCAACCCGAGCAGGGTGAATTCGTGCGCCGGTTTGGTGGCACCTCGATCACGATGAGCGCACCCGAAGTGCCCTCCGCGCTCGATCGGGGCGTGGTGGACGGCATCTTCACCGCCGGCGTCGGCGCGGTGCTCTGGAAAGATCAACTGAAGTTCGGCTACCAGTTGATCGTGAACGTCAACAACTCCTACTTCATCGCCAACACCGACGCCTTCAAGAAGCTCTTGCCCGATCTGCAAGGCAAGCTGCGCAAGGTCGCTGCCGATGCGGCACGCTGGAATCAAGAGACGATGCAAAAAGAAGAGGCAGAATCGGTGCAGACGCTTACCGGCATGGGTTACACCTTCACCAAAGCCAAGCCAGAGGAGATCAAGCGCGCGGTCGACGCGATGACGCCCTATTGGGCCGAATGGGCGAAATCCCGCGGACCGGAGGTCATCGAGGCGCTCGGCAAGGTTCGCGCTGCAATCGGCCGCTAAGCGAGGGACCTGCGCACGACCGAGCGAGGAATCTGCGCTCGACCGCGCGGATTCCTCATGGCAATCGCCAGGTTAGAGCATCGGAGATGGCTGTGGCAGGCGAGGCAATGGAGTCCCCAAACGAGACGCGCAGACTAACCGAAGGTCCGGTCGAATGGACCTGCAAGGTCGCGAGCGAGGCGGCGCTCGTCGTGATGCTCGGGGTGGTTGCCATCGACATTGCCACGCGTTCGCTATTCAATTTCTCGTTCGAGATATCGGACGAAGTCGGTGGCTACATGCTCGTGGTCATTTGTTTTTTGAGTCTCTCTTCTTGTCACGCCAACGGCAGTTTCCACCGCGTCGAGCTCGTGCAAGCGCGGCTCTCCGCGCGATGGCGTTCCTTGTCGCACATTGTCTTCGGGGTGCTCTCGCTCGCGGCATCCGCGCTCATCGCATGGCAATTCGTCCGTCTTGAAATGTCGTCCTGGCGCTTCGGCGACACAGCCCCGTCCTACCTCGCGACGCCGCTTTGGCTGCCGAAGCTGCCGATGGCGTTGGGCATGATCGCGCTCTGCTTTTCGTTGTGCCGCTCATTGATCATCGAAGTGAAGCGATTGAAGCTGCTTGCGACGGTGCACGACAGACGCGATGTCCCCTGAGATCCAGCTTCTGGTCGTGACCGTTCTGTTTCTCGGTCTGTTGACGGCCGGGATGGCGGTACCGTTTGCGATCACCATTCCGGCGCTTGTCTATTTGTTGCTGCAAGGCGGCCTGCCTGCCTTGAACAGCCTTGGCTTGGTGAGCTGGGGCAGCATGAACAGCTTCGTCCTCACCACGGTGCCGCTCTTCATGTTCATGGCGGAAATCCTGAGCGTCAGCGGGTTGAGCAACCGTATCTATGGTGGCCTCGAGAAACTTGTCGCGAGGTTGCCGGGCGGTCTCCTACAAACAAACATCGCCGGCTGCGCGATCTTCGCCTCGGTGAGCGGGTCGAGTATCGCCACCGCCGCATCGATCGGCGGCGTGGCGTTGCCACAGCTCATCGGACGAAAATACAACCGGGCACTCGCCGCGGGGTCCCTTGCGGCCGGCGGCACGCTCGGCATTCTCATTCCGCCGAGTTTTCCGATGATCATCTACGGCACATTCACCGAAACATCGGTGCCGAAACTCTTCATCGCCGGGATCATTCCGGGGCTCATCATGACGGCGCTCTTCATGGTCTATATCGGCATCCACGCGAAGTTGGTGCCATCGGTCGCGCCGCGCGAACCAGGCACGCGCAATTTGCGGGAGATCGTGCGGGCGATAGGCGATGTGACGCCGTTTTTCGCGCTGATCGCCGTGACCTTGGGTGGACTCTATTTCGGATTCGTCACCACCACCGAGGCGGCGGTGATCGGTTGCATCATGTCGATCGGGCTGGGGATAGCAGTTGGCGATCTGAATATGCGAAAGCTGATCCGGGCGATGCACGGGACGATCTATTTCTCCGGCAATATCCTGTTCCTCATTCTCGCCGCGTATATTTTCTCGGTGGCGTTGAGCTTCGGCGGTGTCGGCGAAAAGGTCACCGAATTCATCGTCGGTCTCAATCTCTCCAAGTTCGAGTTCTACATCGCGCTCTTCATTCTGTTCACGATCCTCGGCTGTCTGATCGAGAGTCTTGGCATGATCGTGATCACCGTGCCCTTGCTGTTTCCGGTGCTCGGCACGTACGGCATCGACCCCATCCTGTTCGGCGTGGTGCTCGTCATCTTCGTCGAACTGGGACAGATTTCGCCGCCGATCGGCATCAATCTGTTCGTCATCCAAAGCATCTGGGACGGCAAGCTGAGCGAAGTGGTGATCGGGACGATTCCGTTCCACCTGATCATGTTCGTCGTGTTGGGCATGGTGATCTTCTGGCCCG
>JBJXGX010000396.1:0-36533 GCA_046160305.1 Burkholderiales bacterium | reverse complement strand
CGCTCGTCGGGATCTGCCTGCCTGATGAGGTGAATTTTCTGAAGCGGGAAGACACCCCGCCAAGGCCGATCTCGGTCTTGCGCGACGAGGCGTTGCCGGTCTATGTGCAGGCCCGCAGTGCCAAGGTCGCGAAGAACGGCGAGACGCTGGAAATCTCGATCGATGACCAGAAGGTGAAGACCGCGCGGCTCGGTGAAGTCTCGCAGCTCGTGCTGATGGGCAACGTCTATGTCACTACGCCTTGCCTACACGAGTTGATGAGCCGCGATATCACCGTGTCGTGGCACAGCTTCGGTGGATGGTTCTTGGGGCACACGGTCAGCACCGGGCACAAGAACGTCGAGATCCGCACCGCGCAATACAAAGCAAGCTTCGATACGGCGCATTGCTTGCGGATCGCCAAGAGCCTGGTGGTGGCGAAGATCCAGAATAGCCGCACCCTGCTCAGGCGCAACTGGAAGGAGGGCGAGGCGCCTGAATCCGTCATGGAAGCCTTCAAGTTCGATGTCGATCAGGCGCGCCGCGCGAAATCACTCGATGAGCTGCTGGGCTTCGAGGGCAATGCCGCGGCACGCTACTTCGGTCAATTCCAACAGATGATCCGGCGCAACGACGAAGGAGGATTCGATTTTGACTTCCACAACCGCAATCGCCGCCCGCCCACCGACCCGGTGAATGCATTATTGTCGTTCGGCTATTCGCTCCTCACCCGCACCTGGACGGTAACCTTGAGCGGGGTCGGCTTCGATCCGTATCGCGGCTTCTACCATCAGCCGCGTTACGGCAGGCCATCGCTCGCGCTCGACATGATGGAGCCGTTCCGGCCGCTCATTGTCGATTCGAGCGTGCTGCAGGTGATCAACAACGGTGAAGTGAAGCCGAGCGATTTCAAGTCCGTTGCAGGGAGTGTCTTGCTCGACGACGACGGGCGCAAGCGCTTCATCGCCGCGTTCGAGCGCCGGCTGGAACACGAGATCACGCATCCCATGTTCGGCTACAAGCTTTCGTATCGGCGCCTGCTCGAGTTGCAGGCGCGCCTTCTCGCGCGCCATCTTCTCGGGGAGATCGATGATTTCCCCGGCTTCGTCACGCGCTAGGATTTCGCGAGCGGGACCGGCGAAATCCTGAGGAGGATCGATGGACGAACATCTCTACATCGTGAGCTACGACATCGGCGATCCGAAGCGCTGGCGCCGGGTGTTCCGGGTGATGCACGGCTACGGCGAATGGCTGCAGCTATCGGTATTCCAATGCAGGCTTTCAAGGCGCCGCCATGCTGAGCTGATTGCATTGCTCGATGGCATCATTCACCATAGCGAGGATCACATCGTTTTACTCGATGTCGGTGCCGTCGACCGCATCGCGCCACGCGTGGTGAGCCTTGGGAAGGACTTCAAGGCGGTCGAGCGCGAACCGGTAATTGTGTAGTCGCCATTGCGCCGTGGCGTCGCGAGCGGTCAAGTGCCGCGACGGATCGTAGGCAGCGCTCGAAGTCGGTAGCTCTTTGAAAATTTTGAAGTTTTCTTGAATGCGACGTACCCTGCGATCAAGCGGCTTGCTCTCGTACGGGCTAGAATCCGGAGCGCTCGCAACCTTGCCTGCTTTGGCCCAAGCGACAAGGCATCAAGGCCGGGCGGTTTTCCGCGGCGATAAGCCGCGGCCTCATTGAAGCGAGAAGATTCCTGCCGAGCTGCGAGCGCTCTCCTACGGTTTTCCGCGGCGATAAGCCGCGGCCTCATTGAAGCCATGCGCTCGCCGTAGTACCGTGCCAGCTTCTCGATGGTTTTCCGCGGCGATAAGCCGCGGCCTCATTGAAGCGATCCTGACGCCTACGGCCGCAGGGTCGCCGCGCGTAGTTTTCCGCGGCGATAAGCCGCGGCCTCATTGAAGCATAAGATTCCGTAGTCTCGCTGATTGGGACATCAACAGGTTTTCCGCGGCGATAAGCCGCGGCCTCATTGAAGCCCGGAGGATCCGCCCATCGTCGGCCGCTTAATTTGGTTTTCCGCGGCGATAAGCCGCGGCCTCATTGAAGCGATCCATGTCACTTCTCCTTTTTCAGCCGCTTGGCAATGTTTTCCGCGGCGATAAGCCGCGGCCTCATTGAAGCATTTGATCTCCAATCAAGTGAGCACATCATAGATTGGTTTTCCGCGGCGATAAGCCGCGGCCTCATTGAAGCGACCGCGCCGTGGTCGCGAGTACAGCGCTGCATAAAGGTTTTCCGCGGCGACAAGCCGCGTCAATGTTGAAGCGATGGATTTGGACAAAAGTCCGAAAGGGCGCAAAATATTCTCGGCAGCGTTTCGCGACGGTCTCATTGAGCTTGTCCAGGGGCGGAGAGTTTGCTGCGCCGGCCAAGATGGCCGAGTGCCTTGTATGCTGATCGGCCGTCGTTGAAGAAATCCCTCGCGAAGGAGAAAAGTCATGAGCAGCTTACGTCCACCGGGTCTTGGCCCGATTGTCGGGCATACCACGCACGACAGTTGCCGGTTGTGGATCCGCGCGGGTGACCCGGGCGATTCGGGTGCGTCGCTCGACTCGGATCGACGCACGCTGGGGGTGCTCGGCGTTCTGAATGCAGCAGGCAAGATCGACAAGGCCTATTACTTTCGGCTCCCCCGCGAGTTCGATCGAACGGGAACGTTTTGGCTGGGACGCGACGTCGCGCTGGGTCATCATGAGAAGGACGCCGTTCCCAAGTCGAAGCAGGACAAGCCGTTTCGCCTGAAGCCCGACACCGAGTACACGGTGCGTCTTGGGACCATCACCGTCGATGATCCGATGCCCGATGCGGAATCCATTTCGGACCGTGAACTTGCGGACCGCCTCCCTTTGATCGATAACATCGCCGATGAGCTGCTTGCCCTGCGCGCCGAGGATTCGGAGGCAAAGTTTCGGACCTTTCCCGAATCCGCGAAGAGCGCATCATCCCTTGCGTTTCTGATCGGATCCTGCCGCTATCCCGGACTTCTATGGAAGATCAAGGAGGCCGATCGGATATTCAAGCCGATGCTGGAACACTTCGCGCCCGACAGGAGCGACGGCGCCTGCCGCTTCACCGTCATGATGGGCGATCAGATCTACGCGGACATGCTCAACCGGTTCGTGCCGATCGCTCTGGCCGACACCTACGAGGAGTTCCAGGAGCGCTATATCAGTGCGTTCAATGCGCCGAATCTTCGCAGGTTGCTCAAGAAATCGCCGACGTACATGGCCATCGACGATCATGAGATCGAGGACAACTGGTCTCAGGATCGATTGCGCGATTCCGGTAAGCACCAGGTGTTCAACCTCGCGATCGGTGCGTACATGAGTTATCAATGGAGCCATGGGCCGAGGAGCTGGGGCCGCAATCTCTATTACAAGTTCGAGTGTGGCGGCTATCCGTTCTTCGCCCTTGATACCCGCACGCAACGTTTCGTCGATGACGCGGAGGGCCTGCGCGACAATCATCTGCTCGGCCGGCCGTCCATCGATCCCGTTTATCCCGGCCAGCTTCGCCTCCTCTTGGATTGGCTGGGCGAGCAGCAGAAGAATCGGGGCAATATTCCCAAGTTCGTCGTCTCCGCGAGTGTCTTCGCCCCCAATTCAATCGACGAGCGAATCGATCCTGCGTTGCTCCCGGCGGGCCAGGAAGGTGAAAGCGCGCTCCTGTTCGAAGCGAATCGGCGCCGACGGGAGAAGAGCGATTCTTGGCCGGCTTTTCCAATCACGCGGGGCACCATCCTCAAGTATATCGTCGAGAATCGAATACAAAACGTGGTGTTCCTGACGGGCGACATTCACTGCGCCAACATTGCGCGCATCGAGTTCGCCGGCGCGCCGGATTTGAAGCATCTGTTCGTCCATGACATCACATCGTCGGCGTTCTATTGGCCGTTCCCGTTCGCCGACGGCGATCCTAATTCGTACGTGCACGACAGCACGCTCGAGGGGCAGATCGATCGGTTTCCGATCCTGGGCACGAACGTCGAGGCCAACTATCGCTCGTGGGGCTATACGCAGGAGGACAACTTCTGTCGCGTCGAGCTCGATAAAGACAAGCACAGCCTTCGTGTCCAGGTGTTTGATCGTGACGGCGGACAGGTGAAGGTGACGAACGACCGAGGGACCCTCGTCAAGGAGAACACGCTCTCGCTCGCAGCCTGGGATTGATCGGCAAGCTGCGGATCACGGCGCTGCTACATCGACCGCGGCAGAAACGTGGCGATCGCCGGGAACGCGAACAAGAGAATATTGATGAGCAGCAGATACACCCAGAATGGCGTGGAGGCCAAGAATATTTCCCCCATCGGCACGTCTTCATCGCCGATCACCGCCTTCACCGCGTAGACGATGATCCCGAATGGCGGCGTGAGGAGCCCCGCTTCAATCACGAGAATGCCGACCATCGCGAACACGAGCGGGTCAAGCCCAAGTTTGGTGGCGACGGGCGCGAAGATCGGCACGGTGAGCAGCATGATCGAGATCGAATCGATCAGCATGCCCAACACAAACCACACGAAGATCATGAACAGCACGATGCCCCAGTCAGGCAGTCCGGATTCGAGCATGCCGGTCTGCAAGGTGAGGCCGATGCCGCTCATCGACAATGTGCGCGAGTAGAGCTGCGCGGCGAAGACGATCACCAGAAGGGGCGTCGCGGTGCGCCCGGTAGCGAGCACCGATTCCTTGATCCCTTCCCAGCGCATGCCCTTCAACAGACTGATGACGAGCGCGATCAACGCGCCCATGCCCGCGCCTTCGGTTGGCGTGAAGAATCCGAGCCAGATGCCGCCAAGCGCGCCCATGATGATCGCGAAGAAGCCGATCAGGCTGAATACGAGTTGCCCGGGCGTTGGGGCTTCCCGACCGCCCAGGATCGCGCGACCTATTTCCTTGTCATTGATCGATTCCTGCGACAGCTTGGTGCCTTCGCCCAACCACTGCGGGCGCACGAAATACACGATCAGCACATGCACCGCCATGCACGTCGCGAGGATCAGTCCGGGAAAAATGCCGGCGAGAAACAGATGGCCGATCGACTGCTCCGTGAGGATGCCCCACACGACCATCAGGATGCTTGGCGGGATCAGCATGCCAAGGCAGGCACTACCGGCAATCAATCCGAGCGAGAACGGGCGGTCATAGCCGAAGCGCTTCATCTGCGGATAGGCGATGCTGGTAAATGTGGTGGCCGACGCGACGCTCGTGCCCGTCACGAAGCCGAACACGACATTGCCCGCGATCGTGGCGTACGCGAGGCGCCCGGCGACGCGTCGCAAGCCATTGTCGATGGCCCAGAACAGATCGGATGCAATCCCCGAGCGCGCGATGAATTCACCCATCAAAAGGAACAACGGGATGACCGCGAAGACGTAGTCGCGCAGGGCTTCGTACGCGGTGCTCGACAGGAACGACATGGTCATGTCGAGATCGCCCGTCGAGAGATACAGCGCGAGGAACGAGATGATGCCCAGGCACACGGCGATCTCGACGCCGGCGAATACCAGTACGAGCAATAGTCCGAGCAGCAGATAAGTAATAAGGCTCATGAACAGCGCATCCGAAGTTCGGTCAGTCGCGACTTGCCGGCGCAGACACGACGGCTCGAAGGAAATGTCGGGCTCGACACCATGGTGGCCGCGGTTGATGCGGTCGCTGCGCCAGTTGTCCCAGTTGTGCCGTCGTGGATGATGCCCCGCTGTCTGGTTGTCACAGAGGATCTCCCTTCGGTGCCTTCGGTCCCTCGCGCCCAAGCATCGTGTTGATGATCCGAAAGAGATAGAACAGCGCCGCGAGACCACATCCGTAGACGATCGAGAAGCGCGCGGGCCACGCCGCTACGCGGACCACGCCCTCGCCTTCAAACTCGTTGTTCACCCATGCATCGTAGGCAGGCGGAAGCGCACCGGTGGTGATTCCCGCGAAGAACAACAGACCGAGCACATTGCCGAGAACGATCAGCGGTGCGCGGCTCGATTTCGGCAACGCGTTCACGAAGATGTCGACCCGGAGCATGCTGGCAATGCGGACGGCGTAGGGCAACTGCAGGAATACGATCACGATGATCGTATTGCGCACGTACTCGGCGACGCCATAGAACTTGATATTGAGTGCGCGTGCGGTCACGTCCACGAGAATCATGAACGCCAAGCCGAACGCGCAGAATGCGGCCAGGATCATCATGGCCTTCGTGAGGGCATCAAGGCCCTCCACCAGCTTGGACATTACTCCCCCTTATTCTTCGCGGATGACGCTTGCGGTCACCCGCGATCCCCAGTGCGCGGATCAATCGAGATTGAACGCGACCGGCCAGGTATGCCCCAGCGCTTTGGTGGCTTCGATGTACGCCTTTTGCGCCTTGCGCATCGGCAGGTTGGCTTCCTTCTCGGCTTTCGCGCCGATCTCGCCGGGTGCCTTGGCGAGCAGCTCCGCCCACGCCTTGCGTTGGTCAGGTGCGATATCGACGAACTTCGCGCCATTCTTCTGCAGGATGGCGAGATACTTGGCCTCATGCTCCTTGGTATAAGTGCCCGCGCGCGCCTCCATGTCCTTGCCGGTCTGCACGATCGCATCGACGAGCGGTTTTGGCAGTTTCGCCGTAGCACGCTGGGAAATATTGAGGGTGATATGCGTGGCCGAACCGAAATCGGTCTTGATGATGTAGGGCGCGACGTCGTAGAGCTTCAACTGGTCCATCGAGCTCGAAAGGATCAGCATGCCGTCGATCAGCTTGCTTTGGAAGGACGTGTAGATGTCCGGTCCGAGCACCATAGTAGGCAGCGCACCCGCGTTCTCCACCCAGAACATATTGGGTCCGGCGCCGCCGATCTTGCGGCCTTTGATGTCGGCGGGCCCCTTGATCGGGAAATTGGCGATGATGATGTAGGTCTCGATCGGCACCAATGCGAGATTGCGTTGACCGAAGCGCTTCTCGTATTGCGCGTTGATCTCCGGGATCTGTTCGTATACGCGGCGCGTCGCCTTCAGGGAAATCTCGGGATCGCCCGGACCGAACGGCAGACTCGAGGGAAAGTTGTGAAGCGGCAGCTTCTGCGCCTCGTGGCAGACGCAATACATGCCGATATCGACGATGCCCGACTGCAGCCCTTCGAGAACTTCGGTGGGCTTCACCATCGCGCCGGCAAACCCTTCGACGAACTCGACGTCATGACCCATCGCCTTGGCGCGTTTCTTCACTTCCGGAATGAAATACTCCTGCGCCAACTGGATGAAGTGCCAGTTGGGCCCGTGTCCCGATGCGATCTTGAGCGAGAATTTGTCGGCGCGCACGTCAGGTGCTGCACAGAGAAACGCAACGGCGAAGAGCGCGGCGCTCAGGTGGATAAGGTGGCGATGGTGGTCGGACATGCTTGTCTCCTCGTTATGGCGTATTCAACGGCACTCGATCGATTGTCGCATCAACCATCAACACTCAACAATGGGCCAATGCTTTCTTGTCTGGCGCGGCGCGGGCGGCGGCGAATGCTGCGGTGCGCTCGACTTCGGCGGCGTAGAGATGGTCGTCGCTGTAGCCAACGGGACCGGGGCGGCCCGCGCCAATCATGATCTGCACGAAGGTATCGACCGTGCCGGTGTTGAAGAATCCGTGCGGGACGCCCGCCGGACAGGCAATGCAATCCCACTTGCGAAGCACGCGTGAGCTGAACCTGCCCGCTGGGTCCTCAATGGTCACAGTAAGCTCACCGTCGAGCACGAACAGCACTTCCTCGATTTCGTGCGTATGGGCGGATGCGCCTTGGCCGGGTGGCATCTGCAAGACGCTCAATGTGAAGTGATTGGGTGGAATCACACCGGGGTCATCGTGCTTGCCCGATCCGCCGGCACCGATGAAACGATGCTGCGCGCGCCGATGGCCGTCGATCTGCGCATCCGCGAACGCATTCCAATCGCCCGCGATGTCAGCGAAATGCTTGACGTACCGATCGAAGATCTGGTCGTTCGACAGGCCGCGGATCTCGGCAGGACGTTCATGTTTCACGGTGCTCATTGGCGGATCCTTCGGATGGATAGGCAGTGGCCTATAGTCTGCCCGAGGGAGGCATGGCCCACAAGTCATCCCATGTCCCACAGGCAACCCACGTCTGCAGGGCGATGGGGATCGGACCCCCGAAGCACTTCGTGTAAAGTTCGAGCACTCCCCTATGAAACCGAATGACATGCCTGCCGCCGAAGCAATCCGCGCCGCTCCCGCCGATATCGACATCCGGAGCGGCGGCAAGACCTTCGAATCCGATCGGGGCGATGTGCAGGCGTTGACGGAAATCGATCTTTCGGTCCGGCCCGGCGAATTCGTGAGCATCGTCGGCCCGAGCGGGTGCGGTAAGAGCACGCTACTCAAGTGCGTGGCCGGACTGGAGCGACTTACGGCGGGAACGATCGCGGTACGCGGCAAGCCGGTGAGCGAAATTCCCGACGATATGGGCATCGTCTTTCAGCGCGATCTCTTGGTCGACTGGCGCACGATCCTCGATAACGTGTTGCTCGTTGCCGAGTTTCGTCGCATGGATCGTGCGAAGGCGCGCAAGCGCGCGCTCGAGCTCCTGACGTTGTTCGGGCTGGAAGAATATGGCGGTCGCTATCCATGGGAGCTCTCCGGTGGCATGCGGCAGCGCGCCTCGATTTGCCGTGCACTGGTCGATGATCCGGGCATGCTCTTGATGGACGAACCGTTCGGCGCGCTCGATGCGATGACGCGCGATCAGCTCAATGTCGAGTTGCAGCGCATGTGGCTCGCGACCAGGAAGACGGTCCTCTTCATTACCCACGCCATCTCCGAGGCCGTGTTTCTTTCCGATCGGGTGGCCGTGATGTCGCGCAATCCGGGCCGGATCATCGAGACCATCGACATCGATCTGCCGCGCCCCAGAGCATTGACCGTGCGCGAGACACCCAGATTCACGCAGTACACCGCGCATTTGCGTGACGTGTTCCTGTCGCTTGGCATCCTCAAGGACGAGTAGCGGTATGGCCAAGAAGAAAGCCGCCTGGTACGCCCGTTCGCTCGAAGTGGTCCTCGTGCTCGCGGGTGTACTCGTTCTCTGGGAAATCGGTGTGCTGATTCTCAAGCCGAAACCCTTCATCCTGCCAAGCCCGCATAGCATCTTCATCGAGTTCTCGACTCAGCCGGGTTATTTTTTGCAGCAGATGGGCTATACGCTTGGCACCACCTTGGGCGGATTTCTCCTCGCGCTTGCGCTTGGATTCATCTCGGCGGTAGGCATCGTGTATTCGCGCTTTCTTGAACGAACGCTCTACACCTTGCTGGTCGCGCTGAACAGCGTCCCGAAGGTGGCGCTCGCACCGCTATTCGTTATCTGGATGGGAACCGGCGCCGAACCAAAGATCGCCATCGCACTCACGATCGCGATCTTCGCGACGGTTATCGATACGGTATTGGGTCTTCGCTCCGTTGAACCAGACCTCCTCAACCTCGCAAAGAGCGCGCGGGCATCGGAGTGGCACGTCCTCACGAAGATTCGCATTCCCTCGGCGCTGCCCTCGATGTTTGCCGGGATGAAGCTCGCGATTTCGCTCGCACTGGTTGGCGCGATCGTCGGGGAGTTCGTCGCGGGCAACACCGGTCTTGGCCAGGTGATCCTGCAGGCACAAGGCATGTTCCAGACACCGCGAATGTTCGTCGCGATTTTTATTCTTGGTGTGCTCGGTACGATATTGTTCTACGCGGTGGACTGGATCGAGCGGCTGCTCCTGCCTTGGCATATTTCGCAACGTGGGGCGGCCATGACACATGGTGCATGACAGAAAGGGTGGGATATGAATTCAATGTCGAGATTGGGAATGAATCGTCTGGGCGTGCGCTGGGGCGGCGTGGCGATGGCCGCCCTGTTCTTTATGGGAAGCACCCTCGGCGTCGCGCAGGAGAAGATTTCGTTGCGCGTGGACTTCAGCCCGGCGGGTAGTCATTCCGCACTGCATTTGGCGAACCAGAAGGGCTGGTTCAAGGAGCAGGGGCTGGAAGTCGACATCCAGGACGGCCGCGGCAGCATCAACAGCATCCAGTTGGTGGGTGCGGGCCAGGTCGATTTCGGTTGGGTGAGTCTTGGGCCGATGGCGATCGCTCGCGAATCAGGCATGACCTTGAAGAGCGTTGCCGGCATTTTTCGCAAAGGCGATCTCTCGATGATGGTTGATGAAAAATCGAACATGCGCACGCCGAAAGACCTTGCCGGCAAGAAGATCGTTCTCTTTACGGCAAGCCCATGGATGCCATTCCTCGATCTGTTCTTCAAGAACGGCGGATTGAGCCGGAGCGACGTGAACATCGTCTTCGTCGACCCGACGTCGATGTTTCCGAACTACGCATCGGGGCAGTCGGACGTTCTCGCCTCCCTCGGACCGTTCGCGTTGCCGGTGATCAATGTCAATCGACCGTCCCGGCAGATTCTCGCGGCGGACTACGGCATCGCTTTTCCGAGCTTTGGACTGCTCACGCGCGAGGAGACGATCGCGGGCAAGCCGCAAACCGTGCAGAAAGTGGTGAGCACGGTTCTGCGCGCATGGACCCATATTCTTGCCGGGCGTGAAGGCGAAGGCGTGGATGCGGTGATCGCCGCGCGGCCGAACGCGAAACTCGATCGCAATGTCCTGCTCGGGCAGCTCGAACTCTACAAAGCCCATATCGAGACGGAGAACACCAAGGGCCAACCGCTTGGATGGCAGTCGGACAAGGATTGGGAAGCGGCGATCAAGACGATGGAGGCCGCGGGCGTGATCAAGCCCGGCAAGAAACCAGGCGAGTACTACACCAATCAATTCATCAAGTGAAGGCAATGAACTCTGCATGAAGGCCGCCGCGCAATCCAATTATGTTGGCCGCTCCATCCTGCGGCGCGAAGATGCGCGATTGCTCCGCGGCAAGGGGCAATACATCGACGATCTCGAACTGCCCGGCATGCTGCATGTCGCCTTCGTGCGAAGCACGGCGGCGCATGCACGCATCCGGTCGATCGACCTTTCACGAGCCGCCAAGGCGCCGGGTGTGCACTTCGTGATGAGTGGAATCGAACTCGTGCGTGAACTGCCGCCCGTGCAGGACCAGCAGTTGCCGTTGCCCCGCAAATGGCGAACGACGGTGCCGCACAAGGTCTTCGATCCGCGTCAGCCGCTGCTCGCGTGGGACAAGGTGCGGCACGTCGGGGAGGCGATCGCGGTGGTCGTGGCCGAGTCGCCGTATCTCGCCGAGGACGCCGCCGAGCTCGTCGAGATCGACTATGAATTCCTGCCACCTGTCGTCGACGTCGAGCGCGCGCTCGAAGCCGCGAGCGCCGTGCTGCATGAAAAAAATGGCACCAACCTGCTCGCCGAATTCTCGATAAGAAAGGGTGATGTCGCCGGTGCGTTTGCGAAAGCACCCCGCACATTGGAGCGCCGATTCCGTCATCACCGGTACGCCGGCGTGCCGATGGAGTGCCGCGGCGTCGCAGCCCTCCACGAGCCCCGCACCGATGGCATCACGATCTGGTCATCGACGCAGGTGGTCCACTGGGTGCGCCGGGAAGCGGCCCTGACGCTTGGGCTGCCCGAAGCGCGCGTGCGCTGCATCGCGCTCGATGTCGGAGGCGGATTCGGTACGAAGGGCCATGTCTATCCGGAGGATCTGATCATGCCGTTTCTCGCGCGGCGTATCGGGCGGCCGGTGAAGTGGATCGAGGATCGGCGCGAACATCTGCAAAGCGCCTGCCACTCGCGCGATCAGGTGCACGACGCTGAAATTGCGTTCGATGAAACCGGCCGCATTCTTGCTTTTCGTGATCGCATGATCATGGACTGTGGTGCGTGGAATCCGGTGGGCATCGCGATACCGTACAACACCGCGTCGCACATGCCCGGCCCGTACAAGATCGAGCATTTCGCGGTGGACGCACGCGTTGTCGTGACCAACAAAGTGCCGAACGCGCCGTATCGCGGCGCGGGTCGGCCCGAGGCCGCGCAGGTGATGGAGCGGATGATGGATCTCGTCGCGCGCGCCGTCGGTATCGAGCCCGCCGAGGTCCGCCGGCGCAATCTGATCGGCGCGCACGAGATGCCCTACGCAGTGGGTCTGCCGTATCGCGACGGCGAACCGATCGTCTACGACAGCGGCGACTACCCGCGCGCACTGGAGCAGGCGCTGGCGGCGGTGGGTGGGCTCGATGCGTTTCGCACGCGTCAGCGTGAGGCGCGTGCGGCCGGAAAGCATCTTGGCATCGGCGTGGCGATGTACACCGAGGGCACCGGCGTTGGCCCGTTCGAAGGCGCAACGCTTCGCATCGATCCATCGGGAAAGATCTATCTGTCGTCCGGTTCCTGTCCGCAAGGGCAGGGCATGGAGACGATCTTCGCGCAGATCGCCGCCGATCAATGGCAGGTCAAGCCCGATGACGTCGTGCTCGCTTTTGCCGACACGTCGGTGATTCAAATGGGGTTCGGGACGCTCGCGAGCCGCTCCACCGTGAACCTGTCGGCCGCCATCCACGTTGCAAGCGAACGCCTGCGAAAGAAGGTCTTTGCGCTGGCGTCCCACGTGCTCGAATGCTCCCCGGGCGATCTTGAGCTTCGCGACGGCAAGGTTGGTGTAGTCGGTGTGCCCGGCGTTTTCATGACCCTCGCCGACGTTGCGCGCGCATCGCGTCCCGGTCCGGACACCCAGCGACCAAGCGATATGGATGCCGGGCTGGAGGAAACGTATTACTGGGAACCATCGACCGTCACCTGGTCGTATGCGGCCCATGCGGTCATCGTGGAGGTTGACGCTGCAATCGGACATGTACGCCTCGACTGTTACGCGATCGCGCACGACTGCGGCGTGATCGTCAATCCGCTTCTCGCCGAAGGTCAGATCATCGGCGGTGCGGTGCAGGGCATTGGCGGCGCGATGCTGGAAGGATTTACCTACGACCGCGAAGGGCAACTGCTCAACGGTTCACTGATGGATTATCTGTTGCCGAACGCGAACGACGTGCCGCGCATCAAGGTCGTGCATCAGGAATCCCCATCGCCGCTCAATCCGCTTGGTGTGAAAGGACTCGGCGAAGGCGGCGCGATCGCACCGCCCGTGGCGATCGCGAATGCGGTGTCCGACGCGCTGTCGGAGTTCGGCGTGGAATTCAACCGGACACCGATCACGCCTGAGGACGTCACCCGCGCCGTCCGCAAGCTGCCGATCGGTGAGGCGCGGTTGGTTTGAGCGTTGCCATTCGTAAGGATGAACCACCAAGACACCAAGAGGACTCGTGGTAGTTGTTGTGCGCGATGGGTCATCGGGTTCAAGCCTGAGCCCAGTGTTGTCCCAAGACATACGCCGACCGCTCGGCGACACACCACGACATGGCGTCAATTGAAACTTGGTGTCTTGGTGCCTTGGTGGTTCAAGATCTTTCCTAAGCACCACCCTCCGCCCGCCGCTTCGCAAACGCCTCGAAGTACGCGAGGCTCTTTGGATTCGCCATCGAATCCGGGTTCGCCACCTTGTTGATGCTGTGTCCGAGCAGGAGCTTCTTGATCGGCAGTTCGAGCTTCTTGCCTGACAGCGTGCGCGGGACCTCGTCGATCTGAAAAATATCGTTCGGTACATGTCGTGCCGACAGTCCGGTTCGGATGCGTTCTTTTATTTTGGCGCGCAGGGCATCATCGAGCATCGTGCCGGGGCGAGGCACGATGAAGAGCGGCATGTACGATTCGCGGCCGAGGTATTCCAGATCGACGACGAGACTGTCGATGATCTCGGGAATCTCTTCGACAATGCGATAGATCTCCGCCGTTCCCATGCGAATGCCGTGCCGCTTGATGGTGGCATCCGATCGGCCATAGACGACCGAGCCGCCTTGCGGGGTGAATTTCACCCAGTCGCCGTGGCGCCAGACACCCGGGTACATGTCGAAGTAACTGTCGTGGTAGCGCTTGCCGCCCGGATCGTTCCAGAAATAGAGCGGCATCGAGGGCATCGGTTCAGTGCAGACAAGCTCGCCGACTTCATCGACAATCACTTTGCCGTCTTCATCGAACGCGGCGACCTTGCAGCCGAGGCACCGCACCTGCATCTCGCCAAGAATGACCGGTAGCGTCGGGATGCCGCCGATGAACGCGGTCGCCGGATCGGTGCCGCCGCTCATTGGCGCGAGCCAGACGTGCGCGCCGACATTGTCGTAGATCCATTGATAGCCTTCGGGTGGCAGTGGTGATCCGGTCGATCCGACCGCGCGCAGCTTCGCGAGGTCGGCGATTTTCTTCGGCTCGATGCCCGCCTTCAAGCACGACATGAAGAGCGCGGCGCCCGCACCGAACAAGGTCACGCCCGCCTTGCCCGCGAATCGCCACAACGCGCCCCAATCGGGCCAACCCGGATTGCCGTCGTAGATGGCCACCGGCGTGCCGACGAGCATGCCCGCGATGTGCAGGTTCCACATGAACCAGCTCGTGCTCGAAAACCAATGATAGATATCGTGAGGACCCAGATCGTTGTGGATCCCCATCACCTTCACATGTTCGAGGATGATGCCGCCGTGCCCATGCACCATGGGCTTCGGGATGCCGGTCGTGCCGGACGAGTAGACAACCCAGAGCGGATGATCGAATGGGACAGGCTCGACCGCGAGCTTGGCGTTCCCGATAACGAGTCCCGACCAATCGACGGCACTTTGGAATTCTTGGGCGCGCGCGGTCGGGTCGAGATTCGGGATGAGCACCAGACGCTCGAGCGTCGGCAAGCCGCGCTGCAACTCGCCGACGACCTCGCGCCGATCGAAGGCTTTGCCGCCATACCGATAGCCGTCGACGGCGAACATGATCTTCGGGGAAATTTGCTTGAAACGATCGAGCACGCTCACCGGGCCCATGTCGGGCGAGCACAGCGACCATGTCGCGCCAAGGCTTGCCGCCGCGAGAAAGGCGATGATCGTCTCGGGAATATTCGGCATGAACGCCACGACCCGGTCCCCACGCTGGATGCCCATGCCCCGCAATGCGTGCGCGAGGTTGGCGACCTTCGATTCAAGATCGGCCCAGGCGAGCCGCGTCAAATCGCCCGCTTCGTTCCCCGCGATGATGGCCGGGCGTTCGCTCGTGCGATGGCGGAACACCTGATCGACATAGTTGAGCGTCGCGCCTGCAAACCACTCGGCGCCGGGCATCGTGCGTTTGCCGAGTATTTGCGTCGGCGGCGAGTACGCGCGAATGTCGTAGTACTTCCAGATCGAATCCCAGAACGCCGGAAGATCGTCGACCGACCATTGCCACACCGAATCGTAGTCTTTGAAATCGAGACCACGCGTTTCGCGCAGGTACTGCATGTAATGCGTGATCTTCGCCGACCGGATGATGTCCGCGGTCGGTTTCCAGGCGGGTTGCGCTGTCATAGCTGTCATGGGAGAGTCCGGTTCAATGGATGCAGAGCACGTTGCTGTATTCTGCCGCTTGATCGTGAGGGAAACAATGGAGCATGCGAATTGAGTGATCTTGGAAGCATACGGACCGACATCGTGGGGAGCCTGCTTCGACCGTCCGCCTGGAAGGAAGCGCGCGCCCGTCTGGAGAGCGGCGCGTCGGATACCGGCAGCTTTGCCCGCCTCGAGGAGACGATCGTCCGCGATGCCGTTCGGATGCAGGAAGCGGTTGGGCTGGATGTCGTGAGCGATGGTGAGCTCAGCCGGCTCAATTTTCAGGACAGCTTCGGTCTTGCCGTCGGTGGCTACGAGTCGGCGCGCGAAACGGTGTCGCTGCATGAGCGGCGTATCGCCGGTGCGCAGCCGCATCAGCGTTGGGAGATTCCGGATCTGCATGGGGCCGGCACGCCTGTTTCGCACCGGCGCCCGGTGAAGGAGCGGATCCATCTCGTGCGCAATGTCCCGCTCGAGGAGTATCAGCGCGTACGGCCGTTCACATCAAAGCCGATCAAAGTGGCCATCATTGGTCCGGATCGCATCGGGCAACGTTTCGATCACCAGGCTTCGCAGGCGGTGTATCCGGGCATGGACGAGTTCATGGACGATGTGGTGTCTATCCAGCGCAAGCTGGTGCAATCGCTCGTCGATGCCGGTTGTCGATACATCCATATCGACGAACCCGGCTACACAGCGTATGTCGACCCGCCTTCACTCGATGCAATGCGGGCGCGTGGGGAAGACCCGGCACGGAACTTCACGCGGTCCATCAAGGCGAATGCGGCGATCACCGCGGGATTTCCCGGTGTCACGTTCGGCATCCACCTCTGCCGGGGTAATCAGCGGAGCATGTGGCATCGCGAAGGGACGTACGATGCGATCGCGGAACGCCTGTTCAACGAGTTGCCGCATCAGCGCTTCCTCCTTGAATATGACAGTCCGCGCGCGGGCGGTTTCGAGCCGTTGCGATTCCTGCCGAAGGGAAAAATCGCCGTGCTTGGTTTGGTGAGCACGAAGGTTGCCCTGCTGGAGTCGGTCGATGCATTGAAGCGACGCATTGATGAGGCCGCGAAATTCGTGCCGCTCGATCAGCTCGCGATCAGCCCGCAGTGCGGATTCGCATCGGATGTCGTCGGCAATCTGATCTCCGAAGATGATCAGAAGCGCAAGCTCGCGCGGGTCGTCGAAGTGGCCCGGCAGGTGTGGGGATAGCTGGCGGCTGCCGGATCCGAAAAATTCATGCCGCCGCGATTCGCTCGCCCTTGATCGCCTTGGCATAGAGCTCGACGTATTGCTCGGCGACGTATTCCACCGAGAATAACTGCCTCGCCCTCGATCGCGCGGCTGTCGACATCTCATGCCAGCGCGCCCGATCGCTGGTTATCGCGATGATGCAGCGCGCGATGTCATCGATATCCGTAACATCGGTGAGCATGCCCGCCCGCCCGCCGTCAAGTTGCCAGGCCACGCCGCCCGAACGCCGTCCGGCAACAACGGGCAAGCCCACGCTCATCGACTCGGCGATCGCCATGCAGCAGGATTCCCATCGGGATGGATGCAGAAGAGCGGTGCTCGATCGCATGCGTTCGATAATCTTTTGGTGCGGGACCGGGCCACGGAACCCGATGTTTCCGTCAAGATGGTTCTTGCGTGCCCATTGATGGGCAGCGCCATCCACCTCGAATCCCGCTCCGAAACAATCCAGACGCAGAGCCGGCGCGGTTCGGCGTGCCAGTGCAAAGGCTCGCAAGGCCCGGGCGCCGTTCTTGAGGCTATCCCAGCCGTTCAGCACCATCATGAGCGACCCGCTATCGAATGCATCTGCCGTACATCCTTCGGCTGCCATGACGGAGGTGGAAATCGGATTCGGCACCACGGCGATCGGGGTTTTCGCGAAATGCTGGATATCCGCCGCCAAGTCAGGAGAAACCGCCGTTAGGTGCGTGCATCGCGGAATGACGCGTCGAGCCATCAGGTAGCGCGCGGCGCGATACAGGTTTGGCGTATAGCGAACCACCTGGGCGGGCGAATCGTGGGCGGTGGCCACTGTCGGGCGGTTGCTATCCAGACCGGCCCAGACGAATTCGTAGGTCCAGTGCGCGTGGATCACTTCCGGAGAAAAATCCTCGATCGCCGATTTCAAGCACTCGCGTTCGTACCGAAAGAAATCCAGCGCCCGACCACGCATCCCTTCAGAGTTTCGAAACGAGTGCGTTCGCTGTGGACAGAAGTAGGCGGTGAGGCCCGGCGCGTGAAATGTTCGAAACGGTTCGAGCGCCGCGATCGGGGTCGAATAGTCGGTTGTGATCGCAGCGACGATGTGCCCGCGATCCACCAACGCGCGCGCGAGTACCGACATGAAGGGCGCGCCAGGGTACCCCGGTGGAAGCGGCGTCGCGCTCGTCTGGAACTCGAATTGACCGGACAACGACGGGCCGGTGAATGGCCCCACGATTGCTATTCGCAACGACGATCTCCGCGACGGCCCGGGAATATTCTCAAGCGATATTAGGATAGCAGCGCTTCACTATCCGGCTGGCGGGGCGTCGCGATGCCCTGTGCAGGGACGACCACAGCGTCGGGTTTGCGCAGCACCGATGCGATATGGTCGGACAATCGCAGGCTGAGCGCGAGCAGGGTGAATGTCGGAAAGTTCGCGCCTGCCGTCGGGAATACGGAGCTGCCCGCGATGTACATGTTGTGGGTGCCGTGCATGCGGCAATTGCGATCGACGACCCCTTGCTTCGGCGAGTCGTGCATCCGGGTTGTCCCCATGTGATGCCAGGTGCCTTCGAGCGAAGCGGGCCAGTCGCGGCCTTCGAGCGGCGGGTCGAGTGTCACGTCGGCGATGCCGGCTTTCTCAAGCTCGCTGGCGACGATCGCGAGCGATCGGTCGAATGTCCGTTTGACTTGTGCATCGAGCCGCCAATCGACCCGCACCCGGGGCATGCCGAGGCGGTCACGGGATTGCGATAAGGTGATGCGACTGTCGCGGTTGGGCGGCGGCTCACAGATCATCTGGAATCGCGCCTCCTTGATCATGCCGAAGTGCAGTTCTTTCAGGAAGCCCACCGGACGAAGCTGGCGAGCGGCGATGAAGTTGGCGGCATCGAGCGGCTGCCGCGCGATCGTCGCGAGATCGCTAAGGAAGTTGTGGTGCGGATCGATCTTGGCATGGAGCCGGTGCTTCATCCGGATCAGGGCGTCAGCGGCGGCGGTGTTCTCACCAGGAAAGATCGACCAGAACCAGATTCGCCCGTTCAGCAAACCTTCACGCTTTTGCACGGCATGTGAGACGGTCATTTGCGCCGCGATGTGCGTGCCGTTGGCCGAGACGTCACGATTCAGATAGTGAAACATGGCGTCGTACAGCTTGTTGCGCAGCCATGGCTCGCGCAACCGGATTTTTCCTAGCTGAAGCCTGGGATGCTCCATGAAGAATCGGCCGACCAGGTCGTTCGCGTTCCCAAGGCCCGCGGTGTGGGTTTTGTTCGCGGCGAGCAGCAGCCGCGCGTTCTCGATTCCGCCGGTGGCGAGGACGAATTGGCGTGCGTCCACCGTCAGGCTTCGACCGCTCAAGGTCTTCGCATGAACGCGCCGAACGGTCTGCCCGGTCGCGTCGGTTTCGATGTCGAGAACATTCGCGTAGAGGAACACCCGTACATGTCTTGCGGATTTCAGGGCTTTTCGATACGTTTTGCCGAAGCGCACCGGTAGGCTGAATTGGGAGACGCTGTCCTGGACGTCGCCGCTTGGCAGTGGCATTTTGCGCACGTCGCGGCGATTGATTGCGTTGACCCAGTAATCAATCTCGAAATTGACGGGGCCCAGGTGAAGGAGCGGATGGGCTCGTTCGTAGTAGGGGGTCAATTCCTCGAGGCCGAACGGCCAGCCGCTATCGGGTACCCAATCGCGCCGCCCAAAGTCCTCCGCGTCGAGCGGGCGGCACCACCCGCCCCAACAATTGCTGCCGCCGCCAAGAAAGCGGCTGCGAAAGCCGTCGCCGAATTCATAGGGAATTCCGACGTTCTCGCCACGGTACAGGTCGATCGTTTCCGCGTCGGGTTTGAATCCGCCGCTCTCCAGAATAATGGTGTCGATGCCGCGCCGCTCGAATTCGAGCGCCATCGAGATGCTCGCCGCGCCACCACCGATGATGCAGACGGTCGCATCCAACGCTTTTCCGTCGTCGACCTTGCGCGCATCACAGAACATACTGATCACTCCCGATCTTCATAGTGTCGAGCGGGGGACACCCTCACATGAAGGTCTGGCGTTGTCAATGCCGCCCATTCGCGCGCCGAAGTCGTTGGAGAGAATTTTCACATTTGAAAGGTCAGGATGTTTTTCAGATATCGCACTCCTGGTTTCGCGATTCGGGTCGGGGCACGCTTCAGGTCATAGCGCTGCAGCGCATGTAGTACGCTCGCAGACACCTGCGCGGGCGTAGTTCGAAAACAAGTCTCGTTCATCCGGCGCAGTCGTTGGCCCGCTGGGGTTGGCCCATTGGGGTTGGCCCATTGGGGTTGGCCCATTGGGGTTGGCCCATTGGGCTTTGCCGAAATTGTGGATGCCCTAAGGATTTGATTGAAGGTTGATGGTGGCTAAGAGAAAAATACTGATCGCCGGCGCGGGAATCGGTGGCTTGACGGCCGCGGCATGCCTGCTTCGCAAGGGGTTCGATGTGCAGGTATTCGAACAGGCACCGCAACTTGGCGAGATCGGGGCCGGCATTCAGCAAAGTGCCAACGGCGTCAAAGTGCTCTATGACCTTGGGCTGAAGGACGCTATCGAAGAAGTCGCCGTGAAGCCGAAGGACTATGAGTTCCGCAGGTTCGATACCGGCGAGCTGCTCCACAAGATTCCGTTTGCGCAGGCACACGAGCGCGATCATGGCACGCCGTACTATCACTTGCATCGCGCTGATCTGCACCGGATCCTGGCTGAGAAGGTGCTCTCGCTTGATCCCGGCTGCGTCAAACTCAACAGCAAGGTCCTCGGCTTCGCGGAATCGGCGCACGGCGTAACGGTGAATTTCGGCGACGGCTCCACGGCAACCGGGGATGTCCTGATCGGCGCTGACGGAATCAAGTCGGCGGTACGCGCCCAAATCGTCGGCGAAACCAAGGTCACCTACACGGGTTATGTCGCGTGGCGCTTGACGGTACCGCGCGAAAGATTGCCGGCAAACACGATGGATCTGGTCGGGGCCGTCTGGTGCGGTCCCAAAAACCATACCGTGCTCTATTGGTTATGTTCGGGTCGGGTGCTCAATTTCGTCGGTTGCCCCGAGCGTGACGCCTGGGAAGATGATTCGTGGACACAGCGGCGACCCTGGGAAGAATTGAAAGCCGAGTACGCCGGCTGGCATCCCACGATCCAGAGCATTCTCGATGCCGCTGATCGAAACGAGTGCTATCGATGGGCACTCAACAATCGCCAACCGATCTACAACTGGAGTACGCGGCGGGCGACGTTGCTTGGTGACGCGGCCCATCCGACGTTGCCGTTTCTTGCACAGGGGGCGGTGATGGCGATTGAAGATGCCGCTGTGCTTGCGCGTGCACTCGAGGGCAGTGATGCCGTGTCGGACGCGCTTGATCTTTATCAGCGCAATCGGGTCGATCGAACGGCGCGGGTTGTCACGGAATCGACGGCGCATGGCGGGCTCTATCACATCGTCGATCCGGACGAGATGAAACGGGCCTTTGCAAGCAAGAACGTCGCGAAAGAGCGGGCGGAGTGGCTGTATTGCTACGACCCACTGACTGTTTCGCTGCGGTAGCTGACGGGTGGTGCAGCGCTCTGCAACATTGGTGTAACGAAAATTGCCGTTTGTCGCCACCGTGTTCGCGTTTGTCATGGGACCTTCGTGCTGATTCGCCTGAGGCATCCCGAATGGATAATGATGTCACCAAATCGTCTAAGTGACGGTTCTATGTGCAATTAGCCGCTTGATTTTGGCGTGGCGTTTCGTGGATCGCGATTGGATGGGTCGATAATCCAAGGTCAAAAGGGCCTGAGCCATCCGAATTCGATTGTCAGCCGCGCAGTTACGCGTCGCTTTATGCGCGTGGCGACGTGATGTGCGATCGCATCCCCGTAATTATCAGGACAGTTCTAATCGTCACGGAAAATGAAAGTCACCCATGCGTAATCGCATTTTGAATGTCTTCGTGTTGCTGGTTTCGGCTATCGGGTTCGCAGGGATTGCAGGCGCCCAGGTGCGGGACTATGCGCTCGGACCTGGCGACATCATCAGTGTCCGCGTGTTTCAAAGCCCCGACTTATCCTTGGAGTCGCGCGTATCCGAGGGCGGCACGATCAACTATCCGCTCGTGGGCGAGATGAACGTGTCGGGCCTCACGACCTCCAGCGTCGGTGCGCTCATTGCCAAGCGCCTTCGCGATGGCAACTTCCTGAAGCAACCTTATGTAACGGTGGGCATCGTCCAGTTTCGCAGCCTGCAAGTCTCTGTCCTTGGGCAGGTCGCCAAGCCTGGTAAATACCCGATGGAGCAGTCCGGAAGCCGCGTCACGGAAGTGCTCGCGATTGCCGGTGGCCCAATGCCGACAGCCGCCGACGTCGTCTCCTTGATTACGCGCGATGATGCAGGCAAGGAAAGGAAGATCGACGTCGACATCCCCGCTCTGATGCTCTCCGGAGACGGATCGAAAGATGTTCTGGTCAAGAATGGGGATATCGTCTATGTCCCGCGTGCGCCGGTTTTCTATATCTACGGGGAGGCGCAGCGACCGGGGCAGTATCGTGTCGAACGAACCATGAATGTCATGCAGGCGCTTGCAGTGGGTGGCGGACCGACCCCAAGGGGTACGGATCGAGGATTGCGCATCACCAGACGGGATGCCAGTGGCACACTCGTCACGCGAGACGCAAATCCGAACGAAGCAATTTTCCCCGATGACATTCTGCAGGTGCGGGAACGACTGTTCTAACGCGAACCGAATCAATACCCTGTTCCATCCCATTGCTATCTCATTGCAAATTCAATTCGAGAGATTCCATGACCGTCCATCATTACCTTTCGATCCTTCTGTTCCGGCGCGTCACAATCCTCTTGTTCGTGGCGGCAGCGATCGTCGTCATAATGGGTGTGACGCTCATGCTGCCCAAGACCTACACGGCAACGGCGACCCTGCTGATCGATGTCAAGTTGAATGACCCGCTCGGTGGGGTTGCGCTCGGTCAGGCGCTTCTCCCCGAAACGCTGCAGGCCTACTTGAAGACCCAGGCCGAAATCATTTCAGGTGAACGTTCGACGCGAAACGTCATCAGCAATCTGAAGCTGGAAGAAAATCAAGTCTTCCGCGAGAAGTGGCAGGCGAGTCGCTCGCGCAACCTGCCCTTCGAGGATTGGCTGCTCGACGCGATTCGCAAGAAACTCGATATCGGCCCCTCGCGCGACAGCACGGTGATCTCAATTACTTTTTCCGATGCCGATCGCGCGACGGCAGCCAGCGTCGCCAATGCGTTCGCGAAGTCGTATCTGGAGACCGATCTTGCGCTCAAGGTCGAGCCGGCGCGAAAGTCCGCGACGTTCTACGACGAGCGCACGAAAGTCGTTCGGGAAAAACTCGAGCGGGCGCAAACGAAGCTCTCCGAGCATCAGCGCAGGAAAGGGATGGTTGCGACAGACGAGCGGCTCGACGTCGAGAACGCGCGCCTCGCCGAGCTCTCGACCCAATTGACCGTCATTCAAGCGACCGCCAACGAGTCCGACTCAAAGCAGCTTCAGGTCGGCTCACTCTCTGAAGTGATTGCGAGCCCATCGGTTCAGGCAATGCGCGGTGATCTCGCCAAAGCCGAAGCAAAGCTGCGGGAGATGGGGTCGCAATTCGGTCCGAACCATCCGCAGTATCAGCGCAGCGAAGAGGAGGTGAAGTCGTTGCGCGAGCGCGTTGCGATTGAAACGCAGCAGGTCGCGGGAACCGTCGGCGCAACCAGTCGGGTCAATCGGCAACGCGAGGAAACGACCCGGGCCGCGTATGAAGCCCAACGTACCAAGGTCATGTCGATGCGGGTGGCGCGCGATGAGGCGTCGCTACTGATTCACGACGTGGACAATGCAAAGAAAGAGTACGACGCATTGCTGCAGCGTTTCGGCCAGACGAGCCTCGAGAGCAAAGTCACGCAGACCAATGCGACGATTCTCAATAATGCGGTGGTGCCGCTCGACCCGTCGAGCCCAAAGGTGTTCCTGAATCTCGTGCTTGCCATATTCGTTGGCGTGCTCGGCGGCGTCGCTCTTGCTGCGATCCGCGAAGCGCTCGATCGCCGTGTTCGCGGTACGACCGACATTGTCGAGCTCTTTCAGCTTCCGGTGTTGGGTGTTCTTCAATCAACCGGGCATGGTCAGGGTGAATCTTCGGGAGGGCGTGGCCGCATTCTCCCAGGAGGCGCGCAAATCTATCCCAAACCGGGTGGGTAGATCTGGCGTGATTGCCGCGCTGCCGGCCCTCATGAAAGCGGGGGGCGGCGCAGCCGGCTGCCCGGGATCGTGGTGCGTGATCGCGTGATCCCCCCGGCGCGCATCCCAGGGGCCCATGTAATGACGTCGCTTGGCGCTTGCGACGTTCCCATTCGCAGATTTGTCGAAGATTGACCGCACGATGGATTCAGATCAGTCCTCCGGCAAGAGCGGCTTGGTCAATCGCACGATCGGGGCAATCAAGTGGGGATACCTCGGGATATCCCTTCGGATCGTACTGCAGCTGGTTGCCCAGATTGCCCTTACGCGCCTGCTCGGACCCGAGGCTTTTGGCGTCGTGGCCGCAGCCGTACTGGTCATATTGATCGCGGGAATTTTCGCCGAAATGGGGCTGAGCGTCGCGATCGTCCAAGCCGACAGATTCGAATCGCAGGATATCCGATGCGCGTATTCGCGCGCGATCCTGTCGACGCTGGTTGTGTCGGCGATTATTCTGGCGAGCGCTGATCTGATCGCGATCCTGTTCGAGAATCCGCGCGTCGCGCCGGTATTGCGCTGGATGACGCTTGCACTGGTCTTCCAGGTGCTCGGGACGGTGTCGCTTGGATTGCTCAAGCGCCGATTCGACATCAAGTCGGTTCAAATCGCGCATTTGACCAGCTATTTGATCGGCTATTTTCTCGTCGGGATTACATGCGCATGGATGGGCGCCGGCGAGTGGAGCCTGGTTGCCGCGTGGATTTCCCAGACATTCGTCGCATCGGTCATCCAGTTTGCGCGAGCGCCCCATGACCTGCGGCCAACCCTACGATCCGGGAACGCGCCCCTCACAGCGTTCGGCCTGCGCGCAACCGTCGCGAACCTGGCGAACTGGTCGATCGAGAATATCGATAGCGCGATGGTCGGCCGGTCATTTGGCACGACGACACTTGGCGCCTATTCGATCGCGTATAACCTCGTGCGCACGCCGGTCAATCACATCGTGTTCTCGTTGCAGCAGGTCCTGCAACCGTTCATTGCGCGATCACGGGACGATCCGAAGATCATGCGCAAGGCCTATCTTGCGTTGGTCTGGATGGTCGCGCTCGTCACCATGCCGATGTTCATCGGACTAGGCGTGCTCGCACCAACGGTGATCGAGGCCCTGTATGGATCGGCATGGCTCGCGGCCGCACCGATACTCGTGCCGTTGGCGCTCGCGATGCCGCTGCAGGCGCTCCAGGCTGTCGGCGGCCCGGTTCTCTGGGGCAGCGGCAACATCGCTCGCGAAATTCGCGTGTCCTTCTCGATGGTGGCGATCATGGTGGTAATTCTCGGCTTCGCGTCGGGGTTCACTGCTGTTGCGATGGCGTGGGGTGTATTCGCCGCCTACCTGATTCGCGCCGTGTGGGTGACTGCTTGCGCTGCACAAATCGTGGGCTCGTCGGTTCGAGAGTCGTTATCAATGCTCCTTGGCGGTTTATTGGTTGGAATCCTTGTCGCGGCGGTGTTGTACGTCACCAATGTGTGGCTCTTGCGGATCGGCGTCCCGCCGATCGCTCGCTTGGCGACTGCGATCATCGTCGGTGCGTTATTGTGTCCGGCCGTGATCGTCGTATTGGCGAGGGCCGTGATCCCATCGGAGCTCTCCGACATCCTCTTGAATCTGGTGCGTCGACTTCCGACGCGATTTCAGCCGTGGTGCGAGTCGCGAATCTTGAAGGTGGCGCCTACCCGCCCATAGCGCTTTACACGTTGGTGTGGAAACCCTGCGGGTCACGAAGTTTTGTCATGGCGTTACGGGGATTGTCTGACCGCTGACCGAATGCGATTTCCTTCCCGATTAGCATCATCCGGCCGGAACTCGGCTTTGCCCGAACGCGCGACAATCGACGGTGCATGGAATCCGGTGGTGCTGGTGCCTTGAGCGGTACGCGATGTACTCAAACGATTTGACAGTTGTTTGGTCGCGGGCCTGGAGGACAATACCGAACTGACACTGGATCTCGTAGCGTGCGCGCTGCGGCGATGAGGGATGGCCCCGCGCCCGCGCACGCCGGGGCGACGTGTTTCTTTCTTGGAGCGAAGCTTGGATACTTTCCTCGCGCTTGCAATCGGCGTTCCCGCCGCGGTCTTGTTGGCCGTCGCCCTCCCATTCATTCTTCGTCTTGCCTACGACCGAATGGAAGTCGCCTTGGCGGTGGTGCTCGCGACGTACTTCATGGAAGTCGTCTATGTCGAGTTCCCCGGCTTCAAGTTAGGCATTTTTCTCTACCCCGGCGATATCGTCTTTGGGCTGCTCGCCCCTGTTGCGCTCGCCCGCCTGGTGTTCGCGAAAGAAGTGCCCGGCCGATCGATCCTCTGGCTCTTATTCGGTGTTGCCATCCTCATATCGTTCCTGCTGGGCATTTCCCAGTTTGGACGATCCGCGGGAACCGAATTCCGCAATTACTTCTATATCTGGGTCGCAGGCCTCTACTTCTGGACCTTTACCTATGATGAGGCGCGCATCAAGAGCATCGTGAACGGATGGCTCATCTGCAGTTCCCTTCTCGTCGTCCTTGCGTGTTTTCGATGGGCGGCGGAATGGATGAATCTTCCCATCGTAAACTCATGGAGAGGTACCGGCGAGGTCGCCGAGTATCGGGTGCTTCCGTCGGGCGCGACGCTATTCATCGCCCAGACCTTCATGATTCTTGCGTATCGAAGCACTATTCGGTCGGCGAGCCGATGGACGTGGTTGGCCGTGCTCGCCCTCCTTGCCATTGTGTTGTTCATGCAGCATCGATCTGTTTGGATCGCAGCGCTGGCCGGCATCGCGGGCTTCTACATACTGATGCCCGGCCGGGTCAGAATCATGCTGACCAAGGCAGCCGTGATCGGCGCGGTGCTCGTCGGGGTCCCTGCGGCAGGCCTGATCGCCTACGGCACATTGGACAAGCTGGTGTACAGCGTTCGGACATCGGTGGTGACCGGCGCTGATCTCGAGCGCGGAACCGCCGGCGGAAGGATATACGGATGGAATCAGCTCCTTCTGCAGATGCGCCCAACCGACTACATCCTCGGCAAGCCGTTCGGCGCCGGGTACGAACGCTATGAAGTACCCAATGCGCGATGGAAGGCGACGTACGACCCACACAATTTCTATCTTCAGACGCTGTTGCGCGCCGGGTTGATTGGGTTGTTCCTGTGGC
Source organism: Burkholderiales bacterium (assembly GCA_046160305.1). Lineage (GTDB taxonomy): Bacteria > Pseudomonadota > Gammaproteobacteria > Burkholderiales > SG8-39 > SHXR01. The sequence continues at coordinate 9,525 of JBJXGX010000396.1, read as the reverse complement.
TTGCAATCTATTTCGTCACGATGAAGAGAACACTCGGCAAGGGTGTCGACGGGGCCTCCGGAGATCTTCCCCCGCGGTTGCTTTGCGTGATGCTAATCACACAACTCGCGTACACCGTCGCATATCGCCTCTCATATGAGCAGGCGATCCTAATCGGCTTGGCGATCAGCATCGGCATGGTTGCTCGCCGATCGCGAACTGATCCGGCTCGATCAACCGTTGCCCGGTTTGATCGGGATGGTGTGCCGCTTGCGGCCCGCGAACGCGTATTGCGGGCGCAATGATGAAGATTGCCGTCTTGATGGCATGCTTCAATCGGCGTGAAAAGACATTGGCGTGCCTTGCCGCGCTCATGGCCAACGCGCTTTCGAAAGATCACTCCATCCATGTGATCCTCGCAGATGACGGTAGCACGGACGGTACGGCTGCGGCCGTACTGGCTCGATATCCTGATGCGCAGATTATTTCCGGGGACGGTTCGTGGTTCTGGAATGGCGGTATGCACAAGGCGTTCGAGCGTGCGATGCAAGGCGGCTACGATGCCTACCTATGGTTGAACGACGACACCAATCTCTACCCCGATACGTTGATGCGCCTTTTTGACACGTGGCGCCAGGCAAAACTGCGTCGAGGCGCCGATGCCATCGTGGTCGGTTCGACCCAGGATCCCGGCACGCTCGAACTCACCTATGGCGGTGTCGTTCGTGCGGCGTCGTGGCGGCCGCTGACTTTCAGGATGATCGAGCCCGGTGATCGTGCCATCGAGTGCGAGAGCATGTGGGGGAACTGCGTTTTGATTCCCGCTGCCGTTGCCCTGGCAATCGGCAATCTGGATCCGCGCTTCAAACACTCCATGGGTGATGTTGATTACGGTCTGCGTGCGCGTAAGGCGGGCTTCGGGATCTTTGTGATGCCCGGATTCGCTGGTACGTGTTCGACCAATTCACCCAAGGGAACGTTTGAAGATGCACGCGTTCCGCTGATCCAACGATTGAGGAAAATCGCGCATCCCAAGGGAATGCCGATCGACTCCTGGCGAGTGCTCACCCGCCGGCATGCCGGTCCGCTCTGGTTTCTCTATTGGGTATGGCCGTACTTCAAGGTCATCGCGACATCGATTGTTCGTCGCTAGCAACGCAATCCCGGCGTCGATCAGCGTGACGCTCGCGCCCGTGGCAGCGAAGACATCCACTTGCTCGAGCGTTGGAATTTCCACTCGAGCATGGCGCGCCGCTATGTTGATCCCCTTCCATCGGGAAGCTCGACCAGCTCGGGCAATACCGCATCGCGCGTGACGTGGACGCTTCCTACCGAAATCGGCAGGCGAAATCGCCGCGGTCCTGCTGAACCAGGATTCAGGTACAAGACGCCGTTCCGGGTCTCTTGGGACGGACGGTGCGAATGTCCAGCGACAACGATCCGAAACCCTGCGGCGGCGGGGTCGATCGAGAGTTGCGCGAGGTCATGCAGCACATAGAGGACCGTGCTGCCTATGTCGAGCACATTGTCCTCTGGAATCTTCTCGGCCCACATGCCGCGATCATTGTTACCGCGAACGGCAGTCACCGGTGCGATCGCGGCCAATTGCCTGATAATCTCGGGATCGCCGATGTCCCCCGCATGAACGATGAAGTCGCTGCCATGCAAGTAGGATACGGCGGCCGGTCGAAGCAGGCCATGCGTGTCGGAGATGAGGCCGATCCGGTAAGTGGTTCGCTGCGTGATGTTCAAGGGTGCCCCTGGGCGTTGAATGCATTGTATAGACAGCCGCCAAATCGCTGCGTATGAAAATCACCGATGTCATCACGCATCAACGTTCGGTCAATGTCGACGAGCCGTTCACCTCTTCGCGCGGGTGGGTCAGCAAGACCAAAGGCGCGCTCGTCGTTGAAATCAAGACCGACGAGGGCATCACCGGTGGGGGTGATTGCTATGGCGCATCTGCCGTATGCAAATCGATCGAACCATTCTCGATCGCTACCGGGTAGGCTGAACCATGGCGCGCCCGATAGTCTTGTCGACCCTTGCCTTGGATCCGGCCGGCGAACGTCTGCTTGCGCCCGTTGCCGAGTTGATCGCGCCGCCCGATGGCAGCGCGGACACGCTGAAGCGGATGATCGGTGAGGCAGACGTGCTCATCGTGCGAACGCAACTTCCGACCGATCTGTTCGATCGCCCGCATCGCTTGCGCGCGATCGTGCGCCACGGGACCGGCGTCGATCTGATCCCGATGGCGGCGGCGAGCGCGCAGGCGATTCCGGTCGCCAATGTGCCGGGCACCAATACCGATACGGTCGCCGAGTACTGCATCGGGGGAATTCTCGCATTGGCGCGGCAATTCGTACCGATGCATACCGAGCTTCGCGACAAAGGCTGGGTCGACGGCCGGCGCTACGCCGGCAAGACGATCGAGCTGTTCGGGCGCACGATTGGAATCATCGGTGCAGGAGCAATCGGTGTTCGCCTGGCGGAGATCTGCCATCATGGTTTTCGTATGCGAGTGCTCGGCTATCGACGCCGAAGTGCCGAGCTGCCTGCGTTCATCGAGCCGGTGGACATCGATTCGCTGTTGACACGGAGCGATTTCGTTTCGCTCAACTGTCCGCTGACCGCCGAGACGAAACACTTGCTCGATGAACGGCGTCTTCGTCTGATGAAACCCAGCGCCATTCTGGTCAATGCGGCGCGTGGCGCGGTAACCGACGAGAGCGCACTTGCGCGTGCGTTACGTGAACGCTGGATCGCCGGTGCGGTCATTGATGTATTTTCTGAACAGCCGCTTCGTCGCGATCACCCATTTCTGTCGCTCGACAATGTTCTCCTGACACCGCATGCCGCCGGGCTCACGCAGGAAGCGAATCGGCGTACGAGCGAAGGCACCGCGCAGGAAGTGTTACGCATCCTGCGTGGCGAGCGACCGGTGAATCTCGTGAATCCTGAGATCTGGGAACAATCAGCGCTGGGCAAGGCGGCTGCGCGCCGTGGCGCCTCGCAGGGCTAGTATTGCGCTGCCGCGGCGTCCATCGGCTGAGGGCGGACTGAAAGGGCAATGCGGTGTTGCATCGTGCCGACCGAGCGCCAATCTACTGCGGCTTGATTCCCGTGGTCTTCACGACGTTGGCCCATATTGCGATTTCCTTGCGTATGCGCGCATCGAATTCCTCGGGCGTTTGGCCGCCGGGCTCCGCGCCGATATCGAGCAGACGCTGACGAACGTCCGCGTTCTGCAAGACCGCGACCAGATCCTTGTGAAGTCGCTGCAGGATTTCCTTGGGCGTACTGCTTGGTGCAAACACACCGAACCAGGCGAGCACATCGAACGCGGGGAGATCGGATTGGGCGATGGCCGGCCCATTCGGGAAAATGGTTGAAGGCGTGGTTGCCGCAACGCCGATCAGGTGCGCACGCCCGGCACGAACTTGACCTTGTACGGAGCTGATGCCAGAGATCCCGACCGACACATGACCGCCGACGACATCGATCATCAACGGGCCGGCGCCCTTGTAATTGACGCTTTGCATGTCGACGCCGGCGAGCATGCAAAAGAGATGCCCCGTCAGCATCGAGCTGCTGTCGGCCGACCCGATGCTGATCTTGCCGGGTTGGGCCTTGGCCAGCGCGATCAGCGCCTTGGTCGTCTTGGCTGGAAAATCCGGATGCGCGACGATCGCCTGTGGCGTGAAGGAAATGATCGTGACGGGCGTGAGATCTTTCAGCGGGTCGTACGGCAGTTTTGCGTAAAGCACCGGGTTCACGACGTACGCGGTCGAGGTCAGCAAGACGGTGTACCCGTCCGGCGCGCTCTTGGCGACGTGATCAGTGCCGATGATGGTATTGGCGCCGGGCTTCGAGTCGATGATAACGGGCTGCCCGAGCCGCTCCGCGAGGCGCTCGCTGATGATACGCGCGTTGGCGTCCGAGCTGCCGCCCGGCGCGAACGGAATGACGATCCGAAGCGGCTTCGCCGGATACGCTTGTGCGGTCAAGGCGGTAGGACAAAGCGCCGCTGCGCATGCAAGAAATACAAGAACCCGGCGATTGATCATCGTTCTTCTCCTCCCGTTTCTGGCAACGCAGACGCATTTGCCGGCATCGACCGGATGCCTCGTCGACGGCCAATCGTAGCGCATGGTCGCGCCGTCCGCCTGCAAGTGGCAGACGCATGCAAAAGTTGGTGCTAAAGTCGCGGCCATAGGGACGAACCTGGTCGACATCGTGTGGCGCCTCGCGTCTCTGGCGCCGGTACACGGAATCGACGGTCGAGGACGATTCTGGAAGGGCCCGCATGAAATTCGATTGGCCTGAGATGCTTTGGCTATTGCTGGCGGTGCCGCTTCTTGTCGTCGGCTATATCTGGCTGCTGCGCCGGCGCAAGAAAGGCGCGTTGCGCTTCGCGAGTCTGGGGCTCATCAAAGAGGCCATGGGTCCGGCCCAGCGCATTCGCCGGCATGTTCCCCCCGCGCTGTTTCTCATCGCCATGATCATCGCGATTTTCGGCATTGCGCGTCCGAACGCACTGATCATGCTGCCGTCCCAGCAGCAGACCATCGTGATGGCCATGGATGTCTCGCTTAGCATGCGCGCGACCGACGTCGAGCCGAACAGGATTTCCGCGGCGCAGGTCGCGGCGAAAGCGTTCGTCGAGGAACAGCCGCCGAATTTGAAGATCGGAATCGTCACGTTTGCCGGCACGGCCACTGTGGTGCAGACCCCCACACGCAGCAAGGAGGACCTGATTGCCGCGATTGACCGTTTCCAGTTGCAGCGTGCGACCGCGACCGGCAGCGGTCTGATCGTCGCACTTGCCACCCTTTTTCCGAATTCCGGCATTGATCTCGAATCCTGGGTATTCGGCAACCCCTCGTCGCGAGCAGGTGCCGCGCGGTCCGCCCCCCTCGATGGCGGCAAGAAAACGGAGCAGCAGCCGTTCAAGCCGGTTCCACCGGGTTCGTATTCTTCCGGCGCCATTATTCTCCTGAGCGATGGCCGGCGAACGACCGGACCGGACCCCCTCGAAGTCGCCAAGATGGTCGCCGATCGCGGCGTGCGTGTCTACACAGTGGGCTTTGGCACCCTCGAAGGCGGCGTCATCGGCTTCGGCGGCTGGTCGGCCTATGTGCGGCTCGATGAGGAAACGCTGAAGGCCATCGCCGAAATCACCAAAGGCGAGTACTTCTACGCCGGGACCGCCGCTGATCTGAAGAAGGTCTACCAAGCGCTGACCGCCAAGCTTGTGCTTGAGAAAAGGCACACCGAGATCACCGGATTTTTCGGCGCGGCCGCCGCGCTATTCGCGGCAATCGCGGGGCTGCTGTCGCTCTTGTGGTTCAATCGATCCTTGTAGCCGTCCTGCCTTGTCCCGTTGATACGACCGAACATTGATGGTGACATCCGCGACGGCGGACCTTCTTCGCGAAGAGGAAGTCGAGCTGATTGCCATCCGGGCCCAGGGCGCCGGCGGGCAGAACGTCAACAAGGTCTCGAACGCGGTGCATTTGCGATTCAATGTGCAGGCGTCGTCCCTCCCCGATGCGATCAAGACACGCCTGCTTGCAACGAGCGACCAGCGCATCAGTGACGATGGCATCGTCGTGATCAAGGCACAGAGCTTTCGCAGTCTGGAGAAGAACCGCGCAGATGCGCTCGCCCGCTTGCGGGTGCTGATCGAGCAGGCGGCATTTGTTCCGCGCACACGCAGGCCGACCAAGCCGTCCCGGTCCGCGAAGAAGAAGCGCGTCGATTCGAAGGTGAAGCGCGGTCAGATCAAGGCCACGCGTGCGCGCGTGACCGAATAATGCGACGCGTGCGCGTGACCGAATAGTCAGGTCTGCAGGGGGACCGCCGGCGAACCATATCCCGCAGGCGATTCCGCGGCGCGCGTGCCTTGGATCAGACGGTGCCGAGCGCTTTGCGGAGCATCTCGGCAACCAGATCGTTCATCGGAAGTTTCCGTTGATCCGATGCCGCGTGCAGTTGCTTCACCAACTCGCCATCCAGCTTGCACGCGAATGGAACCAGGCCGGCGGCCTGGTCGCGCTTGCGCTGTTCACGCTTGTCGAGTGCCGTGCCTGAGCCGTGGCCGTACCGATCCGGAATGCCGGTGTGATGCATGCTTGAAACGATTTGCTTCGCTTTACTCTTCTCGAGATCGGTCTTCTTCATTGTCTGTCCATGAACCGCGGAATCGTGAGTCATGCACGCATCCATCCGCGCTGCTACGCAGACATCAGGCGAAAATTGATGCTGACTCGTGCCGATGCCGCCTTGTGTCGGGGCCCGGCGGGGGCAGGAACGTTGATGATCGCACGCTTGCGGATTTCATGGATCGCGCATCGTGCGATGCCGATCGGTAGTATCGGCGCGATTGGCACGATCGAACCGCCGAACAGCAAACCGCCGTCCCTCGCGCCATCATGAGGAAGCGTTCGATCCGTCCGCGAATGCGAGCGCGCTGCTTAGCCGATCAGAACTTCGTGCTCACGCCAAGCTGATACATCTGGGCCTTGAAAGGCTCCAGTCCGGGGCTGCCCTCCCCGAAAATTCGCCACGCGCCTCGCTGCTCGTAGTATTCGGCCTTGAGATCGACGCTCCATCCGCCCGGGAAGTCCATGATGACCTTGAGTCCCGTTGTGATTGCGCCGAATGCGGAAAGGCGCTGATCGGCGGAGTAGAAACCCGTGGCGGTGTATCCGTTCGGGAACGGTGGATCACGATAGAACGTCGAGGCGCTTTGCGATGCGTAGCGCAGGTTTGGCACCACGCTGAGCCCACGACCAATCGGTTGTACCCATTCGCCTGCCACCGCGGAGCTTTTTACGCCCCACGAATCCTGATAGTACCGATACGAAGTTCGCAGTGTCGCATTGGAACCGGTGAAATGATGGTTCCAACGAATCAGCCAGGCAAGTTGCCTGCGATCACGAGGGCGCTGGTCGAGCGTCTTATAGGGGTCGTTGAAGTAACCATTCCCCTGTGTGTAGGTGATGTTGGATTGGACAATATCGGTCGCGGAGAGCACCTGGGTAATGCCCACCAGACCTTCACGAGTCGATTTCGAGCCGCGTTTCGTCGCTTCGTTGGTGGCCTGGATGTCATCCGAGGATCCGCCGATGCCGAACGCGTAGGTCGTATTCTTGTTCTCAGAGAAGATCCGGTAGTCAAGACCAAGCGCGCGTGAACGGTAATCGTCTTCCTTCGAGGCGGCGATTGACACGCCAAGCGCGCTCCGATCGAAATAGCGCGTGAGCTTCACGTCGCCCGCGCGGCGCGTGTCCTGGATTTTCGATGCGCCCGACACTGAGCTGTGAACCGCTGGCGATGCGCCGGAAACCGAGTCGATCACATATTGGCCCTGCACCACCCAGTCACCGCCAATGGTTTTCGAGGCATGCACCGACGGCGCCAGGATTTTCATTCGCCGCGTGCTTGGCTGGTAGTCCTCGTAGTAGAGGTACTTGAATCCGATGACGCCTTCCTCGGGCGCATTGCCGGCCTGCGCGCCGCCGATGCCTAACCCGGGCAACGCAAGGGCCGCCGTCAGAAGCGCGCCTGCCTCGCTCGCGCGACCCGCCCGCTTTGAAGATTTTATTTTTTTCATGAGCTATTCGCGTCGGCGTCAATTGCAGCCGCAGCCACCCCCGCCTACGCCGTAGCCGCCGGAAGCGTTTTCCTTGCTGTTGTAGATGTGTTGGGTGAAGCGGTCATCGAGCGGGTCCATGTCGAACGACATCGAGCGCTTGGCGAGGTGACCTTTTTCCCATGCGGGAACGTCGCCTATCGATGCGCATCCTGCGACCAATGCCAGGCAGCCGGCGCAGGCAATCATGCGAGCCTTGTTCATGAACGTCATACCTCCTTCCGAATACATGCCGTGCGCGTGGTGCGCGTGACCGAAGCGTTGCTCTACGAACGTTGCCAGTTGATCCGGGGCGCACCGCTTAATGGCCGCGATGTCACCGCCGCTCGGTGAACGGGGAAGCGCAGAACCCGACCCGACGATCGCCGGATGTGGCTTGATGAGTCGTCATGGCGCGCATCGGCGTGTATTCAGGCGTGGGTGTCGGCGTGGGGTGTGGGAATTGATTCAAGCGTGCGATCATCGTACGGTCTGAACGGTTGTCGAGTCAATTTGCCGGTCGGGAACGGCCGATCTCCCGCGATAATCGGTCGACCAGCGAATCAAGTCGGGAAATGGAAGCTAACGGTCATGAAACGGCATGCGGTTGTTCGAATCCTGGTCGGATTGTCGGTCGCCGCGCTATCGGTGACCGGCGAATCCGCCGTTGCAAACTGCGCTGACCGTCCGGATGCGAGTCTTGGCGTCAGCGGCGCATCCGGTGGGCGAGAGGCGGTGATCGTCGGTGTCATCACGGATGCTTCGACGCTTTGCATCAACGGTCTGTCGATCCAGACGGATGGGCAAACCGCCGTGTCAATGGATGGAAAGGTTGCCACGCTGGGCGCGCTTGCAATCGGCCAGGTGGCGGTGATCGCAGCCTCGTTGGTGGGCGGTACGCTCAAAGCCGCCCGCGTCATGGTTTCCCACGAGGTCATCGGTCCTGTGACCGATGTCGATATCGCCGGCTCGGAACTGAGTGTGATGGGGCGGCGGGTGGTGCTGCGGACAAGTGCGCGAAGTGCGCCCGGCGGAGCGCTGCTCGAATCGTTGAAGTTGGGGGACGTCCTTCGCGTGAGCGGACTCCGCGACGCTCGCGGAGAGATCGATGGCACGCGAATAGATCTCGCCCCCGCGTCCGAACCCAGCGTCGCGAACGGGCGTCTCGTGTTGGAGACCGAGCGCACACCCGTGCTTGCCGGCGTGCGGTTGAGATTCAGCGACGGCGTTGCCGTGAGCGCCGGCATGGATGAAAAGGAAGTGCGGATAACCGGCCGGTGGACCGGACGTGAGCTGGTTGTCGAGGACGTGGTGATCGATCCGCTCGGCGCGATTCTCGATCGGACCGTGCGTGTGTCGTTGCAAGGCTATCTGGCCAATGACGGATCCGGGATCTCGGTCGCAGGATTGCGCGTCCGGATCAGCGGGACGACCCGATTCGATGGTGGCGATCGTGGCAGTCTGCGCTCCGACTCGGAGGTCAGTGCGATTGGAGCGGTTCGGTCTGGCCGCCAAGTCGACGTCGAGCGGATTCGCATCGCGGCGCCACGACCGGCTTCGAATCGAGGCTTGCTGTTGCCGTTCGATGCCTCGCCGCCCAGGCCCGTGATGACCCGATAGGTTTGCATCGTCGTTTGAATGCTGCAGAAAGCAAAAAGCCCGGCGAACCGGGCTTTTTGCTTGGTACCGCGCCTACTAGGCGACAGGCTTGATGTTCGAAGCCTGCTTGCCTTTCGGGCCAGTCGTGATGTCGAAAGACACCTTCTGATTCTCAGCTAGGGTCTTGAAGCCTTGACCTTGGATGGCCGAGAAATGCGCGAAAAGATCTTCGCCGCCACCATCGGGGGTGATGAAGCCAAAGCCCTTCGCGTCGTTGAACCATTTGACTGTGCCAGTTGCCATATCGTGTC
>JBJXGX010000395.1:0-12096 GCA_046160305.1 Burkholderiales bacterium | reverse complement strand
TGGTGGACACCTACTATCAGAAGCTCGGCTTGAAGATTATCGCCATGCCGATGGGCCCCGATGGTGGTTATCAGATCATCTTGCGCCAACCGCTCACCGCGAATGGCGATCTCGCCGGCCGCAAGATCCGCGGCAACGCGACGTACGCGAATGTCATCAAGATGCTCGGGGCCTCGACCGTGACGATGCCGCCTGCCGAAATCTACACCGGGCTCGACAAAGGCGTGATCGACGGCTTTGCTTTCACGACTAATGGCATCGTCGGCACACGCTTCTACGAGGTGTCGAAGTACATCCTGCGTCCAGCTTTCGGTTTCGGCACGCTGCCGATCCTGATGAACCTCGCGGCATGGAACAAGTTGCCGGAAGCCGACAGGAAGATTCTCGTCGATGAGGGCAGGAAAGCCTCCGATAAATGGTTGGTGGATCTGACTAAGCTCATCGCCGACGAGGAAAAGGAACTGCTCGCGAAGGGCTTGACGATCTTGCAGATGAACGATGCGTCGAAAGCGAAACTCAAGCAGGCCTGGTCCGATGGGCTATGGGAGATCGCGGGCCAGAAGGCCAAGAAAGAAGTGGATGAACTGCGAGCGCTGGCGAAATCGAAAGGACTCGAATAGCGCGACCGGGCCGCTTGCGATGGCCCATTCCGGTGGCCGCAAAGTGGACGCACCCATTCCAACCATAGGAGGCAGCCATGCACCAGCTAACGAAGAACGTATTCATCGAAACAGAGATCCGCGGCTGCAATCACGGTTTCGTGACCACCTCCGATGGGATCGTTCTCATCGACACGCCGCACAAGCCGAGCGACGCGGTGAGACTGCAGGCCGAGATCGCCAAACGCGGGAAGCTCCGCTACATCATCAACACCGAACCGCACGGCGACCACTGGACCGGCAACGCGTACTTCGACGCGCCTGTCATCGCGCACGAGGGCGTACGCACGCGCATCCTCGCCACGGACCTGCCAGCCCATGTGGCGCGGGTGTCCACCTTCGGGCCGGAGGAGCCTGGCTTGCTCGTGGGTTATCGCCCGAATGCGCCAATCATCACCTTCAAGAACGGCATGACAATCCATGTGGGCGATCACACCTTCGAGATGATCCATATGCCGGGACATACCGCGTATCAGGCGGCGATCTGTGTCAAGGAAGAAGGCGTGGTGTTCACGAGCGACAATGTATTCCACAAAGTGCAGACGTGGCTGCAGGAGGCCAATCCGGATCTGTGGCTGACGGCCCTCGACGCATTGCGCAATCTGAAGGAAGAGATTTTCGTGCCCGGACATGGTGCGGTATGCGGCAAGGAATACCTCAAGGAGCAGGGCGCGTTTATTCTCGAGTGGAAGTCGTATGTGAAAGAGGCGATCGACCACGGCATGACGCGCGATGAGGCGGTTATGCGTCTCACCGCGATGACCGATCGCTATCCGATGGATATCGGCCAGGACGGCATGTCGCCCATGGTGATGAAATTGAACGTGGCGAATCTCTACAACTACCTCACCGGTGCAATGATGGGTCCTGCACACGCGTGAGCGCTGGTGCGCGCTTAATCGAATAGCGCGAGGTCGATGGCATCGCCCATCTTGCAATAGCCGAGATCGCTCGGATGCAGTCCGTCCCCGCAATCGTAGATCGGCAGCATCTGGGTCGGACGCTCCGGATCGCGCAATGCCTTGTCGAAATCGACGACGCCATCGAGCGCGCGGTTGTTGCGAATCCAATGGTTGACCGTGACGCGATGCGCCTCGCGCACGGGGTTCCAGGCGCCGAGCATGAAGGTCTCGTTGCCGAATGGTGTAAGGGTGGCGGCGAACAATTTGATGCCGCGCGCCTCGGCTCGCAAGGCCATCTGGTTGAGTCCGGCGATTAGCTGTTCGCCGGTGACTTCCTCCTCGGGTTTCGCGTTGCGGTTGCGCAAATCGTTGGTGCCGAGCATGACGATCGCGTGCGTCACGCCAGGCTGTGCGAGCACGTCGCGATCGAACCGCCGCAAACCGCTGTCGCCGCGCAGATCGTGCAGGATCCGGTTGCCGCCAAGTCCCTGGTTCATTACCGCCATAGGCCGGCCGCCGTGCCGTGCAATCAATCGCCTCGCGAGTTGATCAGGCCAGCGGGCATACGCATCGTGTGTAGAGATGTTCGCATCGGTGAGCGAGTCGCCGAGCGCAACGACGCCGCCGGTTTCAGGCGATGCGAGCACATCAACGCCGCTTAGGAAAAACCATTCGTCGGTGATCTTGCCGACCGGCATCGTAATGGCCGCGGCGAAATTGCCCGGGGGCGAAATGTAGTGGGTCTGCCGTGCATAGCGGCCGGTGATCTGGAAGTTGGGCGGGATCACGCCGGGCAGATAGAGTGAGACCGCGAGGTCGGCGAGCGGCTCCACTTTAATCTCGATCGAGTCGCTGACGACGAGCGCGCCCGCCGCAATCGTCGCCGTTCCTGATCCGCCAAAGGCGAGCCTGCGCTCCGAGCCCGGCACGATTGAAGGACCCTTGTCCCGGATCCCGACATAGGCGGCGCCGATTGCAAGTGGGCCGTTCCCGTAGGCATTCGATACTCTTACTCGTAAAGTGTCGCCACCGATACTGACGCGCGGATGCATCCGCACGGTGTGATTGCTGAAACCGAAACCAGCATCGCTTTGCGCGGGCGACGCGGTCCAGGTGCCGACCCAATGCTTGTTGCTGCCCATCCGATGTCTCCAGTCAATGATGATTTCGAACGGCCAGTTCCGCCAACAGAAACCTCAGTCCTGCAGCGGAATTTTTGCATCGCGTACGACGCGGCCCCATTTCGCGGTGTCATCCGTGATGAGTTTTGCGATGCCCTCCGGTGGCACATAGCGGACATTCGCGCCAACCAGGGTCATGCGCTCGCCGAGGACCGGATCCTGGAGAACCGTCGAGAGCTCCTTCGCGACCCGATCGACGATCGGTTTCGGCAGGCCGGCCGGACCGAACACGCCGAACCAACTGACCGCCTGCAATTCGGGCTGGCCCACTTCGGTGGTGGTCGGTGCGTTGGGAAGCAATGCATGGCGCCGTGTATCAGCCTGCGCCAGCACCCTCAGATGACCGGAATCGGCGAACTTCTTGGCGAAATCGGCGGAGGTCAGCACCAGTTCAATTTGGCCCGCGACGATATCGGCCATCATGGGCGCACCGCCCTTGTACGGGACATGCACCATCTCCGTACCGGTGAGCGCCTGCAACAACTCGATGCCCAGATGCAAAGTGGTGCCCACGCCTGCGGAGCCGTAGCGTATGCCGCCCGGTTTCGCTTTCGCGTAGGCGATCAGTTCCGCCAGGGAATTCGCCGGAAATTTCGCGAAGACGGTATAGGAAAGCGGCGCGGCGCCAACGATGGCCACCGGGGTGAAATCATTGAGCGCATCGTAAGGCGCCTTCTTTTTCATGACCGGCAGGATCACCAGCCCGTCGGAGGCACCAAGGATCAACGTGTACCCGTCCGCCGGAACGCGTGCGACGTACTCCAGGCCGATCTGTGATCCCGCTCCCGGGCGATTCTCCACCACCACCTGTTGTCCCAACCGCGTGCTGAGGCTCGCGGCGACGAGTCGGCCCACTGAATCCGTCGTTCCGCCCGGCGCGAACGGCACAATCAATCTGACTGGCCGATTCGGATAATCCTGCGCCGCGGTGATCCCGGGAAGCATCAACAACAGTGCGATGCAGAGCGTGCCGAAAGCGCGTGCTTGGTGTGGCATGGTGTTCCTCCTTTGGTTGAGTTCCGTGCGTCGACGATCCCGTCGGTCACGAAGGCTTTACGCCGCGATCTGCGCGGGGGGCACCTCGTATCCATCGACCGAAAGCTCCGCCAGGCGTGGCAACACTTCGCGGGAAAACAGCTTCAGCGATGCCACGGTGTCTGCATGGCTCAGGTCGCCGCCTTGTCCCATCATGAGCAGGTGGCCACAGCCGCCCACATAGGTGTTGTACGCCTTGATCTGTGCGAACACCTGGTCCGGCGTGCCGGCAAATACAACATGCGCATCGATGAGATCGTCGATCGTGGCGCCATGAATGCCGACGCTCGATCCGTCGCCTCTTGGCACCGAGTACATGGGGACATAGCCCTTCGTCGACTCCAGCCGTAATTTCTTCGCGTAGAACTGCGACGGGATGTATCCCGGTGGATTCTGGAATTGCACATCGAGGCGCGTCTGGGTGCGCAGATATCCTGCGATCTGGTAAGCGCGCTGTTTCGCTTCTTCTTCCTTGTCCGACACCGCAACGATGGCCATATACCCGAACTGGTCGGGTGAGGGCATGCCCCAGCCCAGCTCCAGCCACTTGCGCCGGTAGACGTCATAGAGCTGCTTGGAATTGCGCCCGGTAAGGAAGGTCCCCACCTTTGAGCGTTGCTCGGCGATCCAGCCACCGGCTCCGGGTCCAAGTGCCACCATCCATACCGGCGGGTGCGGTTGCTGCACGGATCGCGGCCAGACGTTCACACTGCGATAGTTGAAAAACTCACCCTGCCATGAGAACGGCGCTTCATGGTAGGTGAGCGCCTTGAGTATCAGTCGGAAGGCTTCGGCGAAGCGACGGGTCTGCGTGACGGGCGGCGAGTTGGCGGGGAACACGTCGTAGTCGATCCCGCGCACGAAGCCCATCTCGAAGCGGCCGCGCGAGTAGCAGTCGATGATCGCCACTTCTTCGGCGACCCGTACCGGGTCTGCGCGATTGGCGATCGGAATGCCAAGCGACATGAGCCGCACTTTCTTCGTCGCGCGGGCCAGTGCGGCCAGCGGCAATGTGCATGAAGAGGACATGCACGTCGCGGTCGAGTGATGCTCGTTGATGAGAATGTTGATGCCCAATTCATCGCACAATTCCCATTCATCGAGATAGCGATTGAGCAGGTCGGCGGCCACATTCGGATCGACGTGTTTGTTGGGCAAGGTGTTCTTGAGCTGCGCCGTCGTCCTATCCCAGATAGGGTAATACGGCTGCTCGGTGAAATGCCACACCTTCATGCGCCTCTCCTCTGCTGTTTGGCGACGAACGTTCGAATGGCGGCAAGCGTGTCATGCGGCTGCTCGATATGGGGAAAGTGCGCAGCTTCCTTGATGGTAGCGAACAATGCCCCCGGAATCGCGGCAGCGAAGGCGCGGCCGTAGTGGGCGGATACCAGGCCGTCGTGCTCTCCCCACAGCACCAACGTAGGCCGGTCGATGCGATGCAGCCAGCGGCGCAGCGCCGGGTTGTGCATGTAGGGTGCCCATCCGAACAGACAGAACGACTCGCGGTTGCGCGCGATGATCTGCAGCGCATCGTCTGAGAGCGCTGCATGGTCCCTTTTCCACTTGGCCGGTTCGCGGTAGCTGCGACCCTCGACCTCGGCGGGCAACATCGTGAAGATGTCCTCGATCTCGACTTCAGTTTCATCCTTGGCAAAGCGTGCGCCCACGGTGTCGATCAGCACGAGCCGGGACAGATGCCGAGTGTTTCGCACCGCAATCTCCGCGGCAATCCAACCGCCCAGTTCGGCACCGATCAACAGCGTGTCTTGCAGGTCCAGTTGATCGAACAGATCGAGATAGAAATAGGCGAGATCATTGACGGTCTTGAACTCCAATGGAAGTTCGGTGCGCCCGAATCCCGGGTGGTACGGCGCGATGAGTCGTCCGAGCGCCCCGAGACCCTCGAGAAACGGACCACAGCGATCGAGACCTTCACCGGGATGCAGGAACACCACTGGTTGCCCGGATCCCTGGTCGATGATGTCCAGATTGATGCCGCGGGTTTGGATGATCGATGCGCTAGGCATTCGTTTGCTCCGGAGAAGGCGCGATCGTCACGCCGGTACCGCGTTGACCAACGCTCAGGCGGCGAGCGCCGTGGTGCCGAGACGCTTGGCCACCGCCGGCATCACTTCATCGGCGAACAACCCCATCGAGCGCTCCACCAGCTCGGTCTGCAACGCTCCGAAGTTCTGTAGCGTCGCGAGATGGCGCACACCCATGTCGTACAACTGGCAGACCTTGTCGATCACGGTCTCGACCGAACCGAACAGGCAGATGCCGTTGGCCATGATGTCTTCATACACATGCTTCGCCGCGTAGAGACGCGTATCGACATAGCGGTCATAGGCCGTCTTGCATTGCGCCCTCGCCTCCTCGTCCGTACGTGCGACGTAAGTGTGCAGTGTGACGATATGATCGTCATCGTCCGGCAGGAGCCCTGCATCGGCTCGCCCTCTGCGGTATTCGATGACCAGGTTGCCGATGTCGGCAAAGTTCTTGCAGCAGGCATATGGGACGGTGAAAATGCGATTGCCCTGCTTGCCGACGTGATACACCCCATCGCGCGCGAGCGCCGCGACATGAATAGGGGGCAAGCGTCCCTCGTGTGGCCGCACGTTGAGCGTCACCTTCTCGCTCTTGGAAAATTGTCCCTTGTAGGACAGCGTCTCGCCTGCCATCAGGCGCTTCACCAAGTCCAGATTCTCATTGAAGCGGTCGCGCTTTTCTTTCGGATCGCGATCGTACCCGACGAATTCGTGACCGAGGTAGCCCGAGCCGACCCCGAAGACCAGTCGCCCGCCACTCATCATGTCGAGCATCGCGTACGTTTCGGCGATGCGCCGCGGATCGTGGAATGTAAGGATGGAAATGGCGGTGCCAAGACGGATGCGGCTGGTGCGTTGCGCCAGCGCGGAGAGCAGCACCGCCGGATCGGGCACGACACCGTACTCGTGAAAATGGTGCTCGGCGCAAAAGAACGTGTCGTAGCCCTGCCGTTCCGCCAACTCGCAATTGCGCATCACCTGTTCGTAGAGTTGCGGGACGGTGCGCGCAAGCCCCGGGTGATGGTCATTGACCGAGAAGAGCGAATAGCGGAGCGGTGCAGCGACAGTCATCAGCATGGTCCTATGGCAAGCAGATCAAAATCGGAGTGATCGAAATAAATCATACAGGACAGCGGTCAGCATCGACTTGGCTCCCTCATGCTCGAATCGGGCATGGCCGCCCTGCGCGATGGCGACAGGCTAAAGCTCGACGGTCCGGCCGGCGACGAAACGCTGACGTTCTTCGTCACCGCGTTTGGATTGGCAGCGGGCGTGCGCGATGCCGGTCACATCGGCCTCGAATCGCCGTGGCTGCCGGGGCTTTTCGAATGACGGCCGGACGGCCAAACACAACTCGGGAATGATAGACTCGTAAGACAGTGTATTACAGTCTTTGGATTGCGGAAGAATGAAACCATGAGCACACTGACGATTCGATTAGACCCTCAATTGGAGAAGGATCTGGATAGATATGCCCGCACCACAGGCCGCACCAAGAGCGAGATCGCTCGCGAGGCGTTGGCGCGGCAGCTTGCAGTTGCGCGCTTTCGGGCGCTTCGAAAAAAAGTGTTGCCGTTTGCCGAGGCGCAGGGACTGGTAACCGACGAGGACGTCTTTCGCGCACTGTCGTGAAGGTCTTCTTGGATACGAATGTCCTCGTTGCCGCATTCGCCACCAGGGGGCTTTGCGCAGACCTGTTCGAGCTGGTCATCGGCGAGCATGAACTTGTCTGCGGTACCAACGTCTTGCGCGAGCTGGAAAAGGCACTGCGAAGCAAGATAAGGCTCCCGGCGTCGCAATGCAAAGACATCGTCCAGTATGTCGGCGCTCAGGTCGCCACAATCGTCTCTGGAGCCGCGCATGTCATTGCGAACGTCGAGATCGACGACGCCCGAGTGCTTGGGGAGGCTCGCGCGGCCGCGGCCGATGTATTCGTCACCGGCGACGTTCGCGTCCTGGCGTTGGGCTCGGTTGATGAAATGCCTATCCGCACGCCCAGGCAGTTCTGGGATATGGTGCAGTCGGCGACGCGCTGAGCACCGGCTATTCCAGAGCTTGCTGTCGCCGGGCGGTGCGAATCCGTGATCGGGTATTTTCGCCATGCCACGACTCTCTTCCAGAAGATGGCGCGTGGCGCTTGATCAAAATCCGACCGACAATCCCGATACCCCATTTTCAAAGGAGTCGCCGTGAAGGCGCCCAAGTTCTCATACGTTCGCGCGGAAAGCGTCGAACAGGTTCTCGCATTGATCGACCGGCATGGCAGCGATGCGCGCATTCTCGCCGGCGGCCAGAGCTTGATGCCGACCCTCAACATGCGGCTCTCGCAGCCCGCATTGTTGATCGATATCAACCGGCTCGACACGCTGAAAGGCATATCAATCGCAAACGGCATCGTGCGCATCGGCGCGCTGGCCCGTCATGTCGAAGTGCTCGATTCGCCGATCATCGCGGCGCATCTTGCGCTCATTGCCGAGGCGATGCCGCATGTCGCGCATCCAGCGGTGCGCAACCGCGGAACCTTCGGTGGCAGCATCGCCTTGGCCGATCCTGCCGCGGAGATGCCGGCCTGTGCGTTGGCGCTGCAAGCCACGATTGTTGTGGAAAGCGTGAAGGGTCGGCGCAGCATTCCGGCCGATGATTATTTTGTCGGACTCTACGAAACCGCGCGCGCGCCGAACGAGATGGTCGTGGAAGTGTTGATCCCATCACAGCGCGCCGACACTGTCCCGGTGTTCATGGAACTCAGCCGGCGGCATGGTGATTTTGCGATGGCCGGCATCGCATGCTGTGCGCGTTTCGATCGTGATGTCATCGCCGAGGCGCGACTCGTCTACTTCGGCAGCGAAGGCAAGCCCACCCTGGCACGGCGCGCGATTGCCGCGCTCAAGGCAAGACCATGGTCCGAGGGAAACATTGATGCGGCATGTGCCGCGCTCGCGACCGACCTTGCGCCAATGAAAAGCCTCGAAGCGGAGCCGGCGATGTTGCTTCATCTGCAACGCGTGCTCACCCGTCGTGCGTTGACCACTGCATTGGAAAGGGCGCGGGCAAAATGAGCGAGGAAGACGTTCTACAAATCAGCCTCACCGTCAATGGTGAGCGGGTCACGCGCACGGTTCCGGTCCGCCAGCACCTCGTCGATTTTCTCAGGACCGAACTTAGCCTCACCGGTTCGCACCTCGGATGCGAACACGGCGTGTGCGGCGCCTGCTCGGTACTGGTCGATGGCGTGGTCGTGCGGGGATGCCTGATGCTCGCCGTGCAGGCTGACGGCGGCAAAGTCATCACGATCGAGGGGCTGACCGAATCGGGGCAGATCGCTGACCTGCAGGCGGCGTTCGTCGAGCGGAACGCGTTGCAATGCGGCTATTGCACGCCGGGCATGCTGGTCACCGCGACGGTGTTGCTGAAAGACTTGAAACCCACGAGCCGCGAGCAGATTCGCGAAGCGCTCTCGGGAAACTATTGCCGCTGCACGGGGTATCACGCCATTGTCGATGCCATCGAGGCCACCCTCGATCAGCGCCGGACACTACGAGGTTGAGGGGACCATCACGCTATGAACAGCACCGACGCGTTGCACGACGTAAGAAGTGTGGAAGTGCGCGAGGCACCCGGCAAGACCGAGCCGTCGCTTTTCGAGCGCCCGAACAGCTACATCGGTCGTAGCGTCCCGCGGCCCGGCGCGCCGCGCGCGGTGGCAGGGCGCGGCAAGTACACCGACGACATTGCGCTGCCCCGCATGCTGCATGCCGCCTTCTTTCGCAGCCCGCATGCCCACGCGAGAATTTTGCGGATCGATGTATCGAAGGCGGCGTTGCAACCCGGCGTCGTGAAAATCGCGACGGGTGCGGACGTCGCCAAACGCTGCAAGCCGATGGTTGGATTCCTGTCGTGCTTTGTCGGCATGAAGGTGACGCCGCAGCATGCGATGGCCGTCGATCGCGCCTGTTGGCATGGTGAGCCGGTCGCGATTGTTGTCGCGGGCACGCGCGCCCAGGCAGAAGATGCCGCCGAGCTGATCGAGGTCGAATGGGAAGAGCTGCCGGTTGTCATCGAGAAGGAAACGGCGCTCGATGCCACATCGCCGGTACTCCACGCCGAGCTTGGCGACAATCTGATGTTCGAGAAAGTGATCGCTTCGGGCGATGTCGACGCCGCATTCGCCAAGGCCGATCATGTGCTGGAGGAAACGTTCCGGTTCGGCCGTCACACGGCGGTGAGTCTGGAGCCGCGCGGCATGCTGGCCGATTACGATCCGGCGAGCGAACTGCTCACGCTCTATACGAGCAGCCAGGTGCCGCACATGATCCAGACGGTGTTTGCGCGGCTGCTCGGTGTGCCGGAACACAAGCTGCGCGTGATCGCGCCCGATGTCGGCGGATCATTCGGATTGAAGATCCATACCTTCGGCGATGAGCTTGCCACGGTGGCGATGGCAATCGAGTTGGGCCGCCCCGTCAAGTTCGTGGCCGATCGCATGGAATCGTTCGTCTCGGACATTCACGCCCGCGAAAACTGGGTGAAGGCGCGCATCGCGGTCAGCAAAGACGGCATCCTGGAGGCAATGGAGATCGATGATCTCTCGGGGGTCGGTGCGTATTCGCAGTATCCGCGCACCAGTGCCTTCGAAGCGAACCAGATTCTCAACATCACCGGCGGCCCCTACGCGCACCAGAACTATCGGGCACGCGCGCGCGTGGTGTATCTCAACAAGGTGCCGACATCGCAGTACCGTGCGGTCGGGCATCCGATCGGTATCGCGGTCGGCGAGGCAATGATGGATATGGCGGCCGCCGCCACCGGGCTCGATCCGGTGGCGATCCGGCGTCGCAATGTCATGCGCGACGATTCCTATCCGCGCGTAACCGCCTCGGGTGTGCGCGTGCAAGACCTCTCGCATGAGGCATGCATCGAGAAACTCGTGGTACGCATGCATTACGACGCGCTGCGCACCGAGCAGGCGGCGCTCCGCAAGAAAGGGATCTACCGAGGCATCGGCATCGCCGCGTTCATCAAGGGTACGGCGCCCGGGCCCGACGGTTACTATGGCATCGGCGGCGCCCCGATCGCTTCGCAGGATGCGACGATGGTGAAGCTCGAACCGTCGGGCGCGATCATCTGCGCGGTCGGCGTGAGCGAGCAAGGCCAGGGCGTCAACACGGTGATCGGTCAGATCGCAGCGGATGCGATCGGCGTGCCGCTCGATCGGGTGCGCGTTATCTCCGGCGACACCGAATCCACGCCCTATGGGGGTGGCACGTATGCGTCGCGCGCCACGGCCATCGGTGGCGAGGCCACATGGCAGGCCGGCCGCGCGCTACGCAAAGAGATTCTGCGGATTGCCGGCGCGCTCCTGAAAGCCGATCCGGCGACGCTCGATGTGTTCGAGGGCAATGTGGTCGATGCCGCCACGAAAATTGTTCGGGTGACCTTGGCCGAGATCGGACGCATCGCGCACTTTCAGGTGGGTGAGCTGCCGCCTGACATCCAGCCGGAAATCATGGTGACCCGCCATTACCGCATGGTGGGCAATCTCTACATCTTCACCAACGGCATTCACGGCTCGTATGTCGAAGTCGATACCGACACCGGATTCATCAAGCTGCTCAAACACTGGATCGTCGAGGATTGCGGGCGCATCATCAATCCCAATCTTGCCGACGAACAGGTGCGGGGCGGCTGTGTGCAAGGCATCGGCGGCGGAATGTATGAGCACTGCATCTACGATGCAGCCGGTCAGCTCCAGAACGGCACGATGGTCGACTACCTCACGCCGATGGCAGGCGAGATGCCGGACATCGACGTGGCGCATGTGCAGACCCCAACGACGATCACGGAGCTTGGCGCAAAGGGAGCGGGCGAATCCGGCACGGGCGCCGCACCCGGCGCGGTGATGTGCGCGGTCAATGATGCGTTACGACCACTGGGGGCGCGCGTGACGGAGCAACCCATGACACCGGCGGTGGTGTTGAAGGCGTTGGGGCGGTATTGACACGCTCTGTCCATCAGGCTCCGTAACCTTTGAGGTATTTCGCATTGGTTGAAAGATCCGCCGGCGCGGGGCCGAGACACCCCACGAGCCTTCCCGCGCGCGCAAGCGCGGACGAGCGCATAGGGTCGCTGGTCGCCTCAAGATGCGCTTCGATGATGCTGCGTAGATATCGCGAGCGAGTGGTGCGGCGCTTGGCAACCGATGCATCGAGTTTTGCCTCGAGCTGCGGCGGAAGCTTGACCGAAATCGTGCCCATGACAGACCTTTCAAGAC
>JBJXGX010000394.1:0-7101 GCA_046160305.1 Burkholderiales bacterium | reverse complement strand
CGCCTCGCGAGCTTCCAGGGTGCCCGCATCGCGTTGCTCGACAACACCAAGGTCAATGCCCGCGAGTTTCTCGAGGCGGTCGGCCGGCGCCTCCAGCGCGAGCATGGCGCGGCTGAAGTGCGCACCTGGCGCAAGCGTCACGCGGGAGAGACCGGTGCCGCCGCAATTGCCGAGCTGGTCAAATGGAAGCCAAATCTCGCGCTGACCGCCCTTGGCGACTGAGGGTCCTGTACGTCGTGGAGTGTCCATGACGCCTTTGATCTGGAGATGCTAGGCATCCCCGCGGTGACGTTCTATACGCCGCCGTTTCGCACGCTCGCGCTGCGCCGGCGTGAGTCGTTGGGCGCGCCCGATCTCGCGCTCGTGGTGCTGGTCCATCCGATGATGACGCGCACCGCGGCGGAGATCGAGACCCTCGCTGATCAAGTCCTTCCGGAGGTCGTGAAGGCACTGCTCGCTACCACCGCGACGGCAGAAGCGCGATGACCACCAGTGCGAGCGCGATCGAGGTCAGCGCATCCTCCACCGACCTGCAGGCGTATTTCCTCGATCGCGGATGGACCGATGGCCTGCCGATCATCGCCCCCACGCCCGAGTTGGTCGCTGCGTTCGTCGCCGCGAGCGGCCTCGCGCCGCTCGCAGAGGTGGCCGCCATCGCACCCAGCCAAGTCGTGGCGACGGTCGAGAAGGTCGCGATCAACGCGGCGATGGCAGGATGCCGGCCCGATTACATGCCCGTGGTGCTCGCCGCGCTGCGGGCGATTGCGCGGCCCGAGTTCAACCTCGCGGGTGTCCAAGGCACGACCCATCCCGCCGCGCCGTTGATCTTCGTGAACGGGCCGGTGCGCGAACGTCTGGATATCAATTGCGGCAGTAACGTATTCGGTCAGGGCACACGGGCGAATGCGACCATCGGCCGCGCCGTGCGGTTGGTGTTGATGAACATCGGCCAGGGTCTGCCGGGGCGGACCGACATGGCGACCTTCGGGTCACCCAGCAAGTTCACCTACTGCGCCGGGGAGAACGAAGAGCGCAACCCGTGGGAACCGTATCACGTCGAACATGGCATGCGTCGCGAGGACAGCACGGTGCTCGTCCATGCCGGTGAGGCGCCGCACAATGTGCAGGATCACGCGAGCCGCACGCCCGACGAGCTCATCATGACCATCGCCGACACGATGAACACGACCGGCAACAACAACGCCGGCCTCGGTGGCGAGATGATGGTCGTGCTGGGACCCGAGCATGCGACCATCCTCGCCTCCCATGGCATGAGCAAGGAAGACGTGCGCCAGGCGCTGCATCGGCGCCTGCGGTTTGAATTCAATCGCTGGGGTTCCGGCTTGCGTGCCTGGTATCGCATTCGCCGGCCGCCGACCAACCTCGGTCCCGAGATCACCGAGATCCCGTATCTCGATGACCCGAAGCAGATCCTCATCCTGGTAGCCGGCGGCCCGGGGCTGCACTCCATGGTGATCCCCAGCTTTGGCGGGATGTCGAAGAGCGTGATCGAGCGTATTGTCTTCGCGGCCTGAGGCGATCGCGCTTCACCAGGACACGGCGAAGTTGTACGGTTAGCGCATTGCAGGTAACGTGCGGGGTTACCCATTCGAAACTCGTGCGCATCATGCCTGTCCAGGAACAAGTCTATGGTCGGATCACCGACGAAGCGGTCGAGCAGGTCCGCCGCCGCTTGCATCAGGTCTATCCGATCGAGGAACCGTTCGTCCGCTATGTGAACGCCGACAGCATCCGGCACGCCGCGCGCGCGATCGGCGACATGAATGCGTTGTGGATCGATCCTTCGCACGCGAAGAGCAGCCGATTCGGGCGTAACGTCGCCCCACCCGCCCTCCTCTACGCAGTCACCTGGGGAAGCTGGGATATGCGCCGGGGCGAAGGCCTGCCCGGCGTGCACGGCCTGCACGCGAGCGATCACTGGACCTACCAGCGGCCGTTGCTCGATGGCGACGAAGTGCATGCGACCAAAGAGATGACCGCGCTCGACGAGCGGACCGGCACCTACGCGGGCCGCTCGATGATGCAGCGGCGCGAACTCAAGTACTACAACCAGCGGAACGAGCTCATCGCGACCTGCGTGATGTCCGCGGTCCGTTCGGAGCGCAAGGCCGGCAAGGATATCGGCAAGTACATGTCGATACCCAAGGCAAAGTACAGCGACGCCGAAATCGCGCGCATCGATGCCGATGCCGCCGCTGAAGAGGTACGCGGCGCAACACCCCGCTACTGGGAGGATGTCGCCATCGGTGAACCGGTGAAGCCGATCGTGCGCGGTCCGCTCACCGTCGCCGACATGATTGCCTGGATGATGGGCGTGGGCTCCCCACATGTTCGGAGCGGCCAGTACTGGCTCGCGTACCGCCGCCAGTCACCGAAGATCGCGGTGAAGGATCCCGAGACCGGCATTCCGCAGGCAGTGGAGCGCGTCCACTGGGATTCGTACATGGCCGCCGAGATCGGCATGCCCGCGCCCTACGACTACGGCTCGCAGCGCGGTGCGTGGGCGACCCATCTCATGACCAACTGGGCCGGCGACGATGGCTGGGTCGCAGAAGTATTCGCGAAGTATCGCGGCATGAATTTCCTCGGCGACACGGTGTGGGCCAGCGGACAGGTCACCGAAAAGTGGCGCGGTCGCAAGACCGGCATCGGTTACGTCCAGTGCGAGACGCACGGCATCAATCAGCGCGGCGAAGACATCATGCCAGGCTATGCCATCGTCGCATTGCCTTCGCGCGGCGCCCCGCTGCCGCCCTTCCCGATCGACCATCAAGCCGACGGAAAGATCTAACCTGCATGGCCGTCGACGCCACGAGCGGACAAGGAGGCCACGCCGGTCGACCGCTCGACGGCATCCGCGTTCTGGATTTCAGCCACGCGGCCGCGGCGCCCTTTACGACGATGCTCCTTGGCGATCTCGGCGCCGAGATCATCAAGATCGAGAAGCCGGGCCATGGCGATGGCAGCCGCTCGATGGGCGTACCAGTGCCGGACCTCGGGCCGCGACAATCCGACTATTACGTGAGCCTCAACCGCAACAAGCAGGGCATCGTCATCGATCTCGCGACCGCTGAGGGTGCCGCACTCGCGCGGCGTCTCGCGGCGTGTTCGGACATCGTAGTCGAGAATTTTCGCCCGCAAGTGATGGATCGGCTGGGGCTTGGCTTCGAGTCGCTGCGGGAGCTACGCCGGGGATTGATCTACTGCTCGATCTCGGCGTTCGGCGCCACCGGGCCATGGGCCGCACGCCCGGCGAACGACATCATCATGCAAAGCGTGTCGGGCCTCATGGGCATCACCGGCGAGGTCGGCGGCGGACCCGTCCGCATCGGCGCCCCGATCGCCGATTTCTCGAGTGGCCTGTTCGGTCTGGCCGGCATCCTCGCCGCGCTGCACGCGCGCGAGCGCTTCCCCGAGGGCCAGCATATCGAGATCGCTATGCTCGATGCGTCCCTCAACATGATGTGCAACTACATCCCGTCGGTGACCACGCTTGGGCAGAAAGTCAAGCGGCTCGGCCGCGGCCATGCGCAGATCGTCCCGTATCAGGCTTTCGTCTGCGCGGACGGTGAGTACGTCATGGTCGGCGCCTTCACGCGCGCGTTCTGGCGCAACCTGTGCCGCGCTCTTCATCGCGAGGAGTGGATCAGCGATCCGCGCTTCGCCAGCAATCCGGCGCGCTTGGCCAATCGCGCAGTGCTGATCGGCGAGCTGGAGCGCATCTTCGCCACACGCCCGCGCGATGAATGGTGTGCGGTGCTCGACGCCGCCGATGTTCCCAACAGTCCGGTCCTCGAGCTGCACGACGCCGTGCAAACCGAACAGGTGATGCACAACCACGCGATCCGCTCGCTCGCGCAACCCGGCCGCCCGGTCGGTGTCGCGAGCTGTCCCATCAAGGCGGCACAGTGGGCGGCCGAACCATGGACGCCGGCACCCCGCCTCGGTGCGGACACGCGAACCGTCCTCGGGTCGCTGCTTGGCATGGACGCTACCGAGATCGATGCGTTGATGCAATCCAACATCATCGGCACATCGCAATGAGCGCTCGCCTGCGAAGCCTCCTCGCGGCGATTGCGTTGGTTGCAACCACGGCCGTGGCCGCCGATTATCCCGAGCGGCCGGTGCGCTTGATCGTGCCCTTCGCACCCGGCGGTGCCACCGACATTATCTCGCGCCACATTTCACAGCGCATGGGCGAGGTCCTCGGCGTGCAAGTCCTGGTCGAGAATCGTGCCGGCGGTGCGGCCAATATCGGCACCGAGCTCGCCGCCCGCGCGGCGCCGGACGGCCACACGCTGCTCTTCGCGTCGATTTCCAATAGCGTGAACGCGGCGCTCTTCCCGAAGCTGCGATTCGACATCCAGAAAGACTTCGCGCCCGTCTCGCTCTTCGCCACCGTGCCGCTCATGCTCGCGGTGCATCCGGCGTTCGCTGCGCAGTCGGTCCAAGAGTTGATTGCGCTCGCCAAAGCACCGGGGAAGCGGTTGAACTACGGGTCGGGCGGCATCGGCACTGCGAATCATGTTGCCGGCGAGCTTTTCAAGCAGCTCGCGAATGTGGAGATTGACCATATCCCATACAAAGGCGGTGGACCCGCGCTCGCCGACTTGGCCGGCGGTCATCTGAACATGGTGTTCACGACGATGACCGCGACGCAGGAGATGGTGAAGTCCGGTCGCCTCAGAGCGCTGGCCACGACCGGTTCAACGCGCTCGCCTGGCGCGCCCGACTTACCCACCATGATCGAATCGGGCGTTGCAGGGTACGAGGTCACCGCCTGGTATGGCGTGCTCGCACCAGCCGGAACACCGCAGCCGATCATCACGCGCTGGAGCACGGGGCTCGCGCGCATCGCCCGCGCGCCCGAGGTGGTCGCCTCGCTACGCGCGCAAGGGACGCAGACCGTCGGCAGCACGCCGGACGAATTTGCCGCCTTTCTGCGCGCGGAAATCGAGAAGTGGGCCAGGCTCGCGAAAGCCACCGGGTTGAGAGCCGAGTGAAGCGGCACGCAGGGTCAGTCCGATCAACCGAAAAACGGAGAAGACGTAATGGCAGCCCCGCACTACGATTTGATCGTCATCGGTGAAGGCGTCGCAGGGTTGACTGCCGCTCGCGATGCGTCGCGCGCCGGAATGAAAACCGCGACGATCGAAGCCTCGCTCTTCGGTGGACTGATCACCAACATCAACACGCTCGACCCCGCGCCTGTCATCGACGGCAGTGAGCCATCCGCGATGGGCGCCGATGTCGCCGCCGCGCTCTTCGAGGCTTGTATCGAAGCAGGCGCAGAGCACATCGACGATCGCGTGGTGGCGCTGCGACGCGGCGCAACAGGCCTCTCACTCCAAACGGAGCAAACAGAGTATTCCGCAGCGCAAGTGATCATCGCCTCCGGCGCACATATCCGTCCACTTGGCGTACCGGGTGAGGCCGAATTTACTGGTCGCGGCGTCTCGCAATGCGCCGATTGCGATGGCCCGCTCTATCACGGCAAGGAGGTCGTGGTGGTCGGTGGCGGCGACTCGGCGCTTCAGGAAGCCCTGGCACTCGCGGAGCATTGCTCGCGGGTGCATCTCGTTCACCGGCGCGACCAGTTTCGCGGGCGCGACGATCTTGTCGCACGCATCCGCGCGTCTTCGAAGGTCCGGATCCATTGGAACGCGGAGGTCGATGCGATCGAAGGCAATGCCGCAGTCGAAGGCGTGCGCCTGCGACAGGCCGGCGCCACAACGCATCTACCATGTGCCGGCGTGTTTGCCTACATCGGCCTCATCCCGAATACCGCTTTCCTGCCCGCCGAAGTTATCCTTGACGCAAGCAGTCGCGTGCGAACCAATGCCCTGCTTCTCTCCAGCATGCCGGGGGTCTATGCCGCCGGTGCGGTCCGTGCGGGTTGCGGCGGCACCGCCCAGGACGCGATACGGGACGGTTGCGAAGCTGCGCGTAACGTCGCTGCTCGGCGCGCGTGAGCGCCGCCCTCTTTCATCTCTCCCTTAACGATCCCTGACGACCTCATGAAATTCGAACTTTCCGCCGAGCAAAGAGCCATGGTGCAAACCATCCGTGATGTCGCACGAGCGCAGTTTCGGGGGCGTGCGATGCAATACATGGACGGTACATTCCCCTGGGAAAACATGCAGGTGCTCGCTAAGTTGGGCGTGCTCGGCATGGCGGTACCGGAAGAATATGGCGGCACCGATCAGAGCGTGTTCGACACGGCGCTTGTGCTGGAGGAGATCGCGAAGGAGTGCTATGTCACGGCGATGGCCGTGCTGGGTGAAGTCGGCGTGCAGTCGCGCATCCTCGCGACCTATGCACCCGAGCAATTCAAGCGCCGCGTACTGCCGAAGATCTGCAGCGGCGAGTACATGCTGGCGATCTGCATGACCGAGCCGCACGCCGGCACCGATGTCGCGAACTATCGGACCAACACGACCTTGACCGCCGACGGCGCGCGCGTGAACGGTGTGAAGACGCTGATCAGCCGGGTCGACGAAGCGCAGGTGTTCATCGTCTTCACAAGGATCAACAGCCAGCCGGGGCGCGACGGCATCGGCTGCGTGCTGATCGAACGCGACACGCCGGGCTTCATCGTCAATGGCCGCTTCCACACGATGGGCGGGGAGAACCTCGCCGAGATCCGCTTCGAGAATTGCGAGGTCCCGCTGGAGAGCGTGATCCTGCAGGAGGGCGGATTCCGCAAGCTGCTCAGTGCATTCAACACGCAGCGATGTCTGAACCCGAGTATCTCGCTAGGTCTGGCCGAGGGCGCGTTTCAAGAGGCGATCAAGTATGCACGCGATCGCACCGCGTTCGGCCGCTCGATCTCGGAATTTCAAGGAATGCGATGGAAACTCGCCGAGATGTATCGAGATATCGAGGCCGGGCGAAGCCTGCTCTATCGCGCCTGCATGACCGCCAATCCGTTTCCCGATCCGCACGAGGCAGCTATCGCGAAGATGTATTGCAACGAGATGGCGATCCGCGTCACGAGCGAGGCGGTCCAGGTGCATGGCGGCTACGGCTTCACCGACGAATTCCCGGTGTCCCGCTTTTTCCGTGGCGCACGCTATGGCA
>JBJXGX010000393.1:0-71242 GCA_046160305.1 Burkholderiales bacterium | reverse complement strand
CTTCGTGCGATCGACCCGAGCGGCTGGCGCAGACTGATTGCGATAAGCTCGGGCGAATATCGCCTGGCAATCAGGCTCCATGGCAGTCAGGCTAACCCAAGGACCCGGACGCGATGAGCGCCTATCCCCTCGAACCCGCCAGCGCCGAATCACTTGGCTTTCATCGTCCGGCGCTCGCACGTCTCGAACAAATCATCAACGCCCATATCGCCGCGGGCCGCTATCCGGGTGCGCAATTCGCGCTCGCGCGACACGGCAAGCTTGCGATGCTGAAGTCGTTCGGTCGTGCCGCGCTCGCGCCCGAGCGTGCTCTGTGCGATGACACATTGTTTCTGATGTTCTCCAATACGAAGGTGATCACCGCGGCCGGCATCTGGGCGCTCGTTGAAGATGGCGCACTGTCGTTTACCGATCGCATCGCGAAGCACATCCCGGAGTTCGCGCAACACGGCAAAGGCGAGATTACGATCAGTCAACTGCTCAGCCACCGTGCCGGTTTCCCGACCCAGGATGTGCCGTCATCGGCCTGGACCGATCACGCCCTCATGCGCGAGCGGGTGTGCGCCTTCACGCTGGAATGGACACCCGGGTCGCGACTCGTGTATCACCAGCGCTCCGCGCACTGGACCGCGGCGACGCTCATCGAAGCGCTCACCGGGACCGACTATCGCGAATTTCTGCGCAAACGCATCACCGAACCCCTCGGTATCGCGGACGATCTCTTCATCGGCGTTCCCGATGCGGTCCAGCCGCGAGCCGCGACCATGTATGTCCCGACGCCTGATGGCGCGCTCACCCCGCTTGCACTGGAGAATACGCCCGCCTATCGTGCCGCGGGCATTCCATCGAGTGGCGGCTTCACGACCGCGCGCGCTTGCGTGGCGCTATATCAAATGATGCTTGGGGGAGGGCGCGTGAACGGTGTGCGCCTGTTCTCGCCGCGCCTGATTCAATACGTCACGCGCAACGTAACCGGCGAGACGTTCGATCAGTTCATGGGTATGCCGATGCACCGCGGGCTTGGGACACATCAGCGCGGGACGACCGAATCGATTCGGGGCCTGGGCAGCCTCGCCTCGCCCAACACCTTCGGGCATGGCGGCGCCGGCAATTCCTATTGTTGGGGTGATCCCGATTCGGGCGTGTCGTTCGCGTACCTCTCGAACTGCCGAATCCCCGATCCGTGGCATAGCGAGCGCCTGGAGATCATCAGCAATCTCGTGCACACCGCGATCGACTAGGGAACGCCGTGGCGACATCCTCCCAAGAGCATGTGCCGGTATTGATTGTCGGCGGCGGTCCGGTTGGGCTGTCGCTCGCGATCGACCTTGCATGGCGCGGCATTCCGTGCATGCTCGTCGAGCGGCGTGACGGATCGATTCCGCTGCCGAAGATGAACGGGGTGAACGCGCGCACAATGGAGTTTTGCCGCCGCTGGGGTCTTGCCGATCGGGTGCGCAACGCGGGTTGGCCGCGCGACTACCCACGGCGCATGCAATACGTGACCAATCTGCGGAGCACACCACTGCATGTGATCGATTTCGGTTCGGATGCCGAGCGCAAACCGTCTGCCACGACACCGGAGCATTTCCAGCGTTGCCCGCAGACCTGGTTCGATCCCATTCTTCGCGAGCATGCAACGAGCCGTTCGACGAACCGCCTGCTTTATCGCACGAGCCTCGATCATTTCGAGGATCGGGGCGAGGTCGTGATTGCGCGCATTACCGATCGTGAGAGCGGGCAACAGCGGACCGTCGCTGCCGATTATCTGGTCGCCTGCGATGGCGCGAAAAGCGGCGTGCGCGAAGCGCTTGGCATCACCATGGAGGGTTCGCCACAACTCAGCTTCGAGATCAACGTCTACTTCGAGTGCGACGAGGTGTTCCGGCAGGGTGAGCGGCCGTCGGTGATGAGCTGGCTCTTCGGACCGCAAGGGATGTGGGGCACGCTCTCCGCGATCGATGGGCGCAACCTGTGGCGCCTCTGGCTCTCGCAGATGCCCGAAGATACCGATCTCGATGCGTTCGATGGCGCGCGATACGTTCGTGAGGCGATCGGCGATACGGTGCCGTTCAACATCGTGGGCACACTGCCATGGCTGCGCCAGCAACGCGTCGCGAATGAATTCCGGCGCGGGCGAGTGTTTCTCTGTGGCGATGCGTTGCACAACCAGACGCCCACCGGCGGGTTCGGCATGAACACCGGTATTCAGGATGCGGTCGATCTCGCCTGGAAGATCCAAGGCGTGCGGGACGGTTGGGCGCCGGCGCGGATTCTTGACAGCTACCAGACCGAACGCCGGCCGGTCGCGGTGCGCAACGTCGACGAAGCCACCTTCACGTTCGCGAAATTTCTTAATGTGCCGGCACTCCCGGCGCTCTGCGAGCCGGGTGTCGACGGGGATGCGGCGCGTGCGCAATTGCAACGCCATTTCGTCCTGCATGAGTTCGATCGCGAATACAAGAATGAAGGCATCGTGCTGGGTTATCGCTACGAGCCATCGCCGCTTTGCATTCCGGACGGAACGCCGGCTCCGCCGTATCCCACGATGACCTACACGCCAACGGCGCGGCCCGGTGCGCGTGCGCCGCATGCCGTTCTCGCGGATGGTCGCTCGACGCTTGATTTGTTCGGCCGGACGTTCGTGTTGCTCCGTCTGGGATCGAACCCACCGCAGGTTGAAGCGTTACTGCGCGCCGCCGCCGAGCGCCGTGTTCCGATGGAGGTCGTCAATCTTCCGGAGCCGCACGTCTTCACGCTCTATGAACGACCGCTCGTGCTGGTGCGTCCGGATGGCCATGTGGCATGGCGCGGCGCGAACGTGCCACCCGATCCGCTGCAAATCATCGACACTGTTCGAGGCGCCAATTGAAGATCCTGAAGATGTTGAAGACTCCGATGCTGAAGATTCTGAAGATTCGCAAACTCAAACAGTTTGGCAGGCCGTGTCTGGCTTTGCTCGCCACGGTCGCGGGCATGCTGAGTGCGTCGATGGTCGAGGCGCAAGGCTATCCGTCCAAACCGGTGCGACTCATCATGCCGTTTCCGCCGGGCGGGCCGACCGATGCGGCGGGGCGCCTGATCGCGCAAAAGCTGGGCGACGTGATCGGCCAACAGGTGGTGGTGGAAACGCGCGCCGGGGCGAGTGGTGTCCCGGGCACCGAGGCGGGTGCGAAGGCCGCGCCGGACGGCTACACGCTTATCTATGGCACGACCTCCACCTTCAGCATCCTGCCCACACTCTCAAAGAGCCTCCCGTACGATCCGCATCGTTCGTTCGCGCCGATCAGCATGGTGGCGCGCGGACCAATCCTGATGGCGATCAATGCGAGCGTCCCGGCGCAGAACCTGCGCGAGTTTATTGCCCTTGCGAAGGCGCAGCCGAATTCGATCAATTACGCCTCCGCGGGGAGCGGTACCGTGCCCCATCTCGCGGCGGAACTCTTCAAGACCCTCGCGCAGGTGGAACTGGTCCATGTGCCGTACAAGGGATCAGGACCTGCGCAGGCGGATCTTGTCGCCGGCCGCATCCAGGTGATGTTCGATGCGGTGGCACCACTCGCGCCGAATATTCGCGCGGGTAAATTGCGCGCGCTGGTGATCGCAAGCCCGCAGCGGCTTGCTGTGATGCCGGATGTACCGAACGCAGTCGAAGCGGGCGTGCCGCAGTTCGAGATGGGACTATGGAATGGGATCCTCGCGCCGGCGGGCACGCCGCGTGACATCGTCGTGTTGCTCAACGGCGCCATTCTCAAGGCGCTGGCGGATCCGGCGTTGATTGAAGCGATGGCGCGTTTTGCACTCGTAACGGCGGGCAGTTCACCCGAAGCGTTCGCCGCCATGATCGGTGTCGAGATCGAACGCTGGGCGGAGGCGGTGAAAGTCTCCGGCGCGAAGCTCGAATAGTCGACGTTGCGCAGTCAATTCAAGGATTCATCCATGGCAATGACCAAGGCCGACAACGATCGGTTGACGCTCGTCGAGGGCGAAGCGCCGATGGGTGCGATGCTGCGGGAGCGCCACTGGATCCCTGCCGCGCTCTCGGCAAAACTTATCGCCGATGGCGCGCCGTTGCGGGTTCGTTTGCTAGGCGAAGACTTCGTGGCGTTTCGCGCAACCGATTGCCGGGTCGGTTTCTTCGACGAGGCGTGTCCGCATCGCGGCGCATCGCTCGCGCTCGCGCGCAATGAAGACAACGCATTGCGCTGTCTTTATCACGGTTGGAAATTCCGCGTCGACGGCGAAGTGTTGGAAGTCCCGACCCAGGTCGAGCAGGTGAGCGAGTTCTGCAAGAGCGTTCCGCTCCGGCACTTTCCCGTGCGCGAGGCGGGCGGCATCGTCTGGGTGTGGCTGGGTAGCGGTGGGTCGCAGCCGGCGTTTCCAGCATTTGAATTCATCGGGCTGTCCGATGAGCAATACATCGTGCACAAGCAGGTTGGGCAGTTCAATTGGGTGCAAGGTGTCGAGACGACGATGGATTCGGCGCATGCCGGTGTCTTGCATCAAAGTCATGTGGCGAATATGCGCGCGCTGTCCTTGGCGGCAAAGAATCAGGCACCGGTCTACGCGATCGAGAATCGACCCTACGGTTTTCGATACGCCGGAATCCGCGCGCTCGCCGACGGAACAAGCTATGTGCGCGTCAATTCGTTTGTCTTGCCGTGGTATGGCGTGATCGCGCCACGTGAGCTCTACCAGGGGAGCGCGGTCTTTTTTTCCGTGCCCATCGATAACGAGCACTCGACCTATTGGACGGTTCGCTACCGGCTCGACGCGCCGCTGGAGAAAGACGCGATGACCATCTTCAACGATGCGGCCGACTGGCCGCCTGCGGTACCCGGTGGGCCGGAGAACAGTTGGGGGCAAGATCGCGAGCTCATGCGCCGCGGGCACTTCACGGGTTTCCCGCAGCATCTCACCACCGAGGATCTCGTGATCATCACGAGCCAGAAACCGATCGTCAATCGAACGCGCGAGTTCCTGAATTCAGGGGACGGTGCGCTCGTTCGACTGCGCCGTCAGCTCCTCGATGCGGTCGAACCGTTTGCAGGCGGTCCGAGCGTTGGCTCGCCTGCGCCTGATGCGATCGACTACGGCAAGATCCGCGGTGTATCGGGCGTGCTTCGTGCGGGCGCGGATTGGCGGGGATTACACCCGTACTAGGCACCGCCACGATGAACCGGTCCGTTGTCCGGCTCGTCGGTCCTCGGCTGGAGAAGGAAAGGAGGAGGGCGCGTAGGCACGCACGTGCATGCGGCATGCCCTACAGGGCGCCGGCGACCACCTGTCCGCCAAAGAGTACGATCCGCGACAACGCGCCGCCTGCGACAAGATCCGCGGCGTCCTCGGCATCGGTGATGAGCAGATCGGCGCGCGCGCCGGCGCGAATCCCATAGTCGGCATCGATACCGAGCAGGCGCGCCGGGTTGACCGTTGCCATGTTGAACGCGCGTGGCAGCTCTCGCGTTCCCAGATGTCCGGCCAAGAGGGTCCAGCGGGCGATCTCGAGCAGATCACCCGAACCGGTCGGCACGAATGGATCGCGGATATTGTCGGAGGCGCAGGCGACGGTCACACCGGCAGCGGCCAGCGTATTGACGCGTGTGAGCCCGCGGGGTGTGAGTCGATCGTTATCGCGCCCTTGCAGAAACAGATTTGCCGCGGGTAAGGTGATGACGCCGATGCCCGCTGCCGCGAACCCGTCAATGATTCGATGCGCCTCGCCGGACTCAAGCGCGGATAGCGCGCAGCAGTGGCTTGCCACCACGCGACCCTGCAGGCCGAGCGCGCGGGTGCGTTCAATCACGGCGTCAAAGTGGACAGCGCCAGGATCAAGATGCTCATCCAGATGCAGATCGATCGGGCGGCCCGTGCGCTCCGCCGCTGCGAACAAAAGATCGAGAAAGGCATTCGGATCGTGCGCGCGCGCTGGTGTTCCGCCGATCACATCCGCCCCGCTGGCAAGGCAGGCGTCGAGCCATCCAACGGCGCGCGGATCGTTCGGCGCGGAACTGGAGAGAAACGCAACCACCTGCAGCCGGAGCCGGTCCTGCCAGCGCTCGCGCAGCTCGATCAGGGCCTCGACCGAGCGGAGCCCCAAGGCCGCGTCGATATTTGCATGCGAACGAATCGCGACGGTGCCGTGCGCCACGCAAGCACGCAGCGTGCGTTCGGCGCGCGGCAGAATCGTGTCCCGGGTCATGTGCTTCGCGTAGGCGCTCGACGCGGCCACCGCGCCATCAAGGGTGCCGGCCGGATTGTCCACATCATCGAGGGTACGCGACTTGTCCAAATGCTGGTGCGCATCGATCAAGCCGGGTACGATCAGCTTGCCGGCGAGGTCGATCGTCCTAACCTCTGGTTTGGGCTCACCCGCATGGACCACACGGGCAATTCGGCCATCGGATCCGATCAGCAGACCGGCATGAATCGGCCGCTCTGCAGGATCGGCCTGGATGCGACCGCCGTGCAGCAGAAGTGCTTCTCGTTCCATGGCGACTCTCTTCCTCTAGGGCGCGGCAAGGGCATCGACGGTGGCTGGTCTTGCCGGCATCTTCGACATGACCTCGATCGGGAGCGAACGGGCACTATTCTGCCTGCACACCCGCGCCAGGAGGGCGCGAAGGTCTGCGAACTGCACGACCTTGGCGATATCTTCTGAACACGCTACGCCATGGGCCAGGGTTCTTCGCATGCAGTCCTGATATCGCATCGCGGTCTGGAATTGGTGCGCGACCGTGCGGCCGATTCGGGTCGGTGTAACGGGGACTGAACTGGCGGCAACGGTCCGCGATCGGACCAACGCAATCTTTGTGCCACACCACTTCTAGGCGTACGTCGGCTGGAACGTGGCGCGGCGGCAGTGCAGGGCGGTGCATCCGCGCACGGCACTGGTGCGCGATCCGATCGATTACGGATAGATTCGGGGCGTATCCGCCGTGCTCGGAGAAGAAGAGTATTGGCGGTGCTTGCACCCATACTAGTAGTTCGTTCCATTAAAACAGCTACGTATTAAGCCACACCGAGGTCGAACTTGTTCCAGCGAAACACCACAGCGAGATAGGCCATGGTCTCCTTCAAGATGTGGGCGGAGTGATTGTCCAGCGCCACGCGGATGATGGCCTCCTCGGGGTAGTGCGCGTAAAGTTGCTTGAGCAGCCCGATGAACTCGCCTTTGCAGCCGTAATGCCCGCACACGATGATATGGCGCACGCGCAGCATGTCCGCCGCGAACTGCAATACCGACAGGCAGTTCATGTCGCTATGGACCACGACATTGGCAACGTTACGGTGCACGAACACTTCTCCGGACAGCAATCCGGCCACGGTATTGGCGGGCACCCGGCTGTCGGAACAGCCGATCCAAAGATATTCCGGTGCCTGCTGTTTGGACACCTTGTTGAAGAACTCCGGATCCTGCGTGCGCATTGTTTGCGCCCACCGGCGATTCAATTCAAACAGGTTGGAGAGATCGTCCATGTTCAGGCTGGCTCTCGGTTCGACAAGCCGGCTCGCATGCCTCGGTGAGCGCATACGCAGCGGCAAACCGGCCGTGCGGTGCAGAATCCGCTCTTCACTGACCCCACTTCTTACCGACGAGGTTACATGTTTCAATCTGCCAAGCGCCGGCTCGGTAGTCTTGTTGCCGTTGCCCGTCGAATCATTCTTCGCTTTACCGGGCGCCGATCGGGTCGTTGGGTGGAGGGCAGCTACGCCGTGCCGCACAGCGGGTTTCCCTTCTTCCCACTCCCGCAGTCAACGCGGTCTTACAGTCTGTACATTCCCGGCCGATACGCGGCCACGGAAAAAATGCCGCTGCTGGTGATGCTCCATGGGTGCAAGCAGGATCCCAAGACATTCGCGAGTGGCACGCGCATGAACCTGCTCGCCGATCGCGAAGGTTTCGTCGTGCTATACCCGCAGCAACGATTGCTGGCCAACGCGTATCGGTGCTGGAACTGGTTCGATCATTCCGCGCAAAGGGGCGACGGGGAAGCGGCGCTGATCGCTGGAATGGTGCGCGAAGTGACCGTCGCCTTTGCGCTCGATCCGGGCCGCGTGTATGTCGCAGGGATTTCGGCCGGCGGCGCGATGGCCAGCATCCTGGCGTGTTGTTACGGACATCTTTTTGCCGCTTGTGCCGTCCATTCAGGTTTGATGTATCGGGCGGCCGAATCGGTTACGGAAGCGATGCGGTCCATGAGGTACGGCTCGACGGCCTCTCCCCGTGGCACGGCGCAACAGGTCGTCGCGCAGAAGGATTTCGCATTCGTTCCGGCGATGGTCATCCACGGGAGCGCGGATGCGACGGTCAATCC
Organism: Burkholderiales bacterium; assembly: GCA_046160305.1. Taxonomy (GTDB): domain Bacteria; phylum Pseudomonadota; class Gammaproteobacteria; order Burkholderiales; family SG8-39; genus SHXR01. Next base: position 62,924 of record JBJXGX010000393.1, on the reverse strand, counting down.
GGTGAATGCCGATCAGCTGGTCGAGCAGTTCACGGCGATTGCCCGGCTTGGCGATGTTGGCGATACCGCGGTACCGAAGGTCACGCATAGCGAGGCAGGCGAGATTCGTTATGCCTATGAGGTTCGTGATTACCGCCAGGGTGGAACGCTCGTCCTGCGAAGACTGCTGGTGGAGGGCCTGGGCCATGGCTGGAGCGGCGGGGACGGCGAGTTTCCATTCAACGATCCGCGCGGTCCGGATGCGAGCCGGATGACCTGGGAATTCGTCTCCGAATTCGAGCGCCGCGAGCGGAAGATTCCGGCGGCTGTGTTGACCGGCTGATGGCGTAGAGTGCTCGAGCGTTGGTGACATGCCGCCGATCGAACCGCTCGAAAAGCGTGCATCGATCATTACGCAACCTTGAGGCTTCGCAGGATCGCTAATCGGGAGACCGGCAAATGAAGTGGCTACCTCTGATCTTATCCGCAGGACTCGGTGTATCCGCGTCGGCGCATGGTCAGGCGCAGACTTATCCCAACAAACCGATCCGGCTGATCGTCGCGGCCGCGCCGGGTGGTGGCACCGATATCATCGGGCGATTGTTCGCGCCGCGGCTGGGCGAGCGGCTCGGCCAGCCCCTGGTGCCGGACAATCGCGGCGGTTCGGGTGGTGCGATCGCCGCCGATCTCGTGGTCAAGGCGGCGCCCGACGGCTACACCCTGCTCATGACCAACGATCAGTTGACCACGCAGGCGAGTCTGGTCGCTTTTGCCGGCACCGCAACCTACGATGTCCTGCGCGATCTCGTCCCGGTTGGTGTGATGGGGCGTACCGCGATGGTTCTTGGCGTGCATCCGGGCGTGCCGGTGAACACGGTGCAGGAACTCGTCGGATACGTCCGCGCGAATCCAGGCAAGCTCTCGTACTCGAGCTGCGGCGTGGGTACGCCGCTGCATCTTGCGGGCGAACTGCTCAAGCTCAACGCGGGGCTCGACCTGACGCACATTGGTTATCGCGGTTGCGTGCCGGCGCTGATCGACGTCATGTCCGGCCAGGTCCCGATTTTCTTCAACATGATCGGCAACACGTTGGCCCATGCCAAGAGCGGCAAGGTAAAACTGATCGCTGTGGCCACGTCGCAGCGCCTGCCGGGCACCCCGGCGTTGCCCACGATCTCCGAATCGGGTTTCCCTAACTTCGAGGCATTCCCCTGGTACGGGGTGCTTGCTCCGGCGGGTACGCCGAAGGAAATTATCCAGCGCTTGAACGCCGAGATCACGCATGCGGTCAATCAGCCCGAGATTCGGGAGCGCCTGGGCCAACTTTTCTTCGAGCCGACCACTGCCACGCCAGAGGAATTCGCGAGCATCATGAAGGCCGACCTCGCTCAATGGAACCGCGTCGTGCGCGAGGCCAAGATCAAGGCCGAATAGGCGCGGAGCCGATTGCTGCCAACTTGTGGAGCACCAACGATGACAACGTTCATTCGCCTCACCGCACTTTGCGCGGCCATCCTTGCCGCGGCCAGCGCGCTTGCACAGCCGTATCCCAATAAGCCGGTGAAGATCATCGTGCCGTTCGCGCCCGGCGGTGTGACCGACATCGCCGGGCGGCTTATCGCGCAGAGGCTATCCGAGCGATTGGGACAACAGTTCATCATCGAGAATCAAGCCGGCGCGGGCGGCAATATCGGCATGTCAAACGCCGCCAAAGCGCCCGCCGACGGTTACACGATCCTGTTCTCGTCGTCGAGCATCGTCGTCAATCCGAGTCTCTACAACAAGATTCCGTTCGACGCTGAGAAGGACTTCATCCCGGTCACCAAGGCTGGCGGTTCGCCGAATTCGTGGATCGTCAGTGCGAATTTCCCGGCGAAAACGATGCGGGAGCTGGTCGACCTGATCAAACGCGAACCCGGCAAACACAGCGTCGGGTCACCGGGCGCCGGCACGACACCGTCGCTTGCAATCGAACAATTGAAGCTTGCGCTCGGTCTTGATTTCGTCACGGTGCCATTTGGGGGCGGTGGTCCAATGATCCAATCGTTGCTCGGCGGCCACACGCCGATCGGCTGCGGCGCGCTCGGCAATTATGTGAATCTCATCAAAGAGGGCAAGCTGCGCGCGCTCGCCGTCACCGCCAAGCGGCGCTCGCCGTCGCTGCCGGACACGCCGACTCTTGAGGAATTCGGCATCCTGGGCCAGGAAGGCGAAACGATGACAGGCGTATTCCTACCGACCGGAACGCCAAGACCGATCGTCGACGTGCTGCAAAAGGAAATCGCGACGATCGTGAACACGCCCGAAATCAAGGCGCGGCTGCTTGAGCTCGGCGTGGAAGCGGAGGGCAACTCGTCCGCCGACTTTGCCGCCTATGTGAAAGCCGAGATCGCGAAGTGGAAGAAGGTGATCGACGACGCCAAGATCGAGAAGATTTGAGCGCGCGCGATCTCCAAGGCTGAGAGGTATTTCGACTTTCTCATGCAGAAGGATGTCGCCATTGCTGACGATCGTCCCGACACCTTCCGAGGCAACGGCGGCTGCGGTGCAAGGCGGATGAATTCGCCTCCTGAGCCACGGGGCGCCTGATTCGCGCGCCTGTCAGCCGCCAAGCGGGCGCATCTCGATCAGATCGGTCGAGACGTTCGCTCCGGCAGTGAGCGCACCGAGGACGGCGTCGGCGACTTCTTCTGCGGTGAGGGGCGTGACCGTGCGCTTGCTGCGCGCCGCGACCACAGCCGGATGTGTGTAGGTCGCGTTCATCGGCGTGGACACCGTGCCGGTGCGCACTTCGGTGACGCGCACACGCGCCGATCGGAGCTCAAGTCGCATCGATTGCGCGATCGCACTGAGGGCGTGCTTGGATGCGGCGTAGACCGATCCGAATGTGTAGATCTCGCGTGCGGCGATCGACGTCATCATCACGATGTGTCCGCGCCTGCGGGCGGCCATCGAGCGGGCGATCGCCTGTGCAAGGTGAATGGTGGAGAGTACGTTCACGCGGAACATCGTCTCGATCTGTTCGGTCGTGATCTCGAGAAACGGCGCATAGGTGACCGCGCCGGCGTTGGTGCAGAGAATGTCGGCTTCCGCGGCACTCTCGGCAAGACGCAACACGAATGCAGTGTCGGCGAGATCGCCCGCGATGGGTTGGATGCGTCCGGCGAACGATGCGCACTCGTCCGCGAGCGCCGCGAGTTCGGTCGCCCGCCGGCCGTTGGCCATGACTGTTGCGCCCTCGCGCGCAAGGGCCACGGCCGTGGCGCGTCCAATGCCTGACGATGCGCCGGTGACGAGCGCGAGCCTGCCGGAGAGTTTTGGAGAAGGGGTGGACATAGGGAATCAAACAGGTGAGGGTTGTTGATGTCGTACTGATCCGCCGGCCCGCCCTGCGCCGCAATACGCCGCAATACGCCGCGCGGCTAAGCGCCGCTCCGCTGCATTATGGACAGATGCCGGCAGGCGATGTTTTCGTTAGTCGACCTTCATGCCGGTCGCTTTGACCACCTTGGCCCATTTCGTGGTTTCGGTGCGGATCAGCTCGCTCAGGTGCTCCGGCTCGCCGCCGACCGGCTCGAACCCACTGGCGATCATGCGAGCGCGCATTTCCGGCGCGGTGATGATCTTGTTGAACTCGGTGTTGAGCCGCTTGATGATCGCCGGGGGCGTCCCGGCCGGAACGTGCACCCCGTTCCACGCCGTTACATCGTAGTCAGGAACGCCGGCTTCCGCGGCAGTCGGCAATTCGGGCATCAATAGCCCCCGCCTGCCGCTGGTGACCGCGATGGCGCGCAGTTTGCCGGCCTTGATGTGCTGCACGATCGAAGCGGGTTCGCTGAATATCATCGCAATTTCTCCACCGAGCAGTGCCGCCGTGGCCGGTCCACCACCGCGGTAAGGCACATGGATGAGCTGCGTACCGGCCATGGAACTGAACAACTCGCCGGCGAGATGATTGATCGCACCGCTACCGGCGGAGCCGAAACCAAGCTGGCCCGGCTTCGCCTTGGCAAGGGCAATCAACTCCTTCACCGTCATGACCGGTTGCGATGCCGGCACGACGAGCACCAGTGGCACCGATGACAGCCAGATCACCGGCGCGAAGTCGCTTTCCGCGAACGGCATCTTGCTGTAGAGACTGGGATTGATCGAGTGCGTCCCGGAGTAGACGAATGCGATGGTATGGCCATCGGGCGGTGATTTCGCCGCGAGTTCCATGCCGATATTGCCGGCGGCGCCGCTGCGATTCTCGACGACGACCGGCTGCTCCAGTACTTCCGATAATTTGGCACCTAACATTCGACACAGCACATCACCACTTCCGCCAGGTGGGAAGCCAAGGATCCAACGGATCGGTTTGCTCGGATAGCTTTGGGCCATCGCGCCGGCCGCGAATAGGCCAAACGCGAGAACGATCAATATCCGGATCCAATGCATGGCGGGTCCCTTCATATGCAATGCGCTATCGGCTCACGCCGCCGCTCGCTCGGCACACAGCTCGACGATTCGCGGCAGGTGCTCGCGACCCCAATAGAGATCACCGTCGTCGAAGAGGAAACTCGGCACACCGAATACGCCCGCCGCGTCCGCTTCGTGTTGGATGCGTCCGTGAAGCTGCCGGCCCTCGCCATCCAGGAACGCCGGGAAGGCAGCCGCATCGGCGCCGCACTCCGCCAAAATGGCCGCGAGGACATTGCGATCCTCGATATCGAGCTCGCGTTTCCAGAAGCGCTCGAATATCCGGTCGTTGTAGGCGCGGAACACGCCCTGTTGCTTGGCGTACAGCAGACCGATCGCGGCAAGTGACGAATCCCAGATCTTCCGCGTGCCGCGAATGATCAGTCGCGGACTGCGCAGATTGGCCTCGCGGCGGCAATTCATGTACTCATACTTCGTGCGCCGCCATTGATGCGCGCTCCGATTGATTACGACTGCTCCGCTGGCATCGACGCTGGAGACCCCGGCGTACTTGTCCGCAAAATCGAGGTTGTATGGCAACCAGTCGATCTTGATGGAGATCTTCTTCTCGAGGTCGTAGATGAGGTCCTTGGCGAGATAGGCGTACGGACTCTTGTAATCGATGTAGACCTTGAGCGTAGCGGGCGAGACAGGATCGTTCATTCCTTGCTCCGTTGTTGCAATGACTATGCGGCCGTTCCCCATCTGTGCCGACGATACGCCCGGCGCATCGACCGGTCAATTAAACGGGTCGACATTGAACGGGTCGACATTGAACGGATCGCCGGGAGAGCGGCGTCCGGTGCATTGTTGATGTGGACCCGCCGCGTGATGCCGGTATTTTCTTGCTATCGTCGCGGCCTGATTCACACCGAACGGGTGCGCGAGTGGAACCAATCCTGCATCACTACGATATCTCGCCCTATTCGGAGAAGGTGCGCCTCATCTTCGGCCTGAAACAGATGTCGTGGCGATCGGTGATCCAGCCGATGGTCCTGCCAAAGCCGCACCTCATCCCGCTCTCAGGCGGCTACCGTCGGATTCCCGTGCTGCAGATCGGGGCGGACATCTTCTGCGATACGAATCTCATCGCGGCGACCCTCGAGCGGCTCCAACCGGAGCCGACAATTTTCCCGGGAGGGCGGCGCGCCGAAACGGAAATCTGGTGCACTTGGGCCGAGCGTGTGCTGATGTGGCCGACCGCCCGCTATGTGACCTTCGTCAACGACGATCGGCTCGGTGCGGCCTTCCACGCCGACCGCGCTGCGATGCGCGGACATCCGCCACCGAACGCCGCGGAGATGGCGGCCGCGATTCCCCACCATCGCGAACAATGCCGGATCATGCTGACATGGCTCGACGAGCTTCTCGCCGACCATCGCCCGTTCCTGCTTGGCAAACAGCCTGGGCTCGCCGATTTCGCGGTGTATCAGCGGATCTGGTGGCTGCACGCGTTCGAGGGCCGCGCGACGGATGTTCTGGACGGGCTTGCGTCGCTCTGCGCCTGGACCGCAAGGGTCAAAGCGATCGGTCACGGCATGCGGATCGAGCTCGAAGCGGCCAAGGCGCTCGACGTGGCGCGGGTGTCCGCGCCGGATGCAGCACTACACCCCACGGGGTTGCCGTTGCCGCCCGCTGCGGGCGCGATCATCACGATCGGTACCGAGGGACACGCGCCCGATGCGACAATCGGTACTGTCGTGCGGGCGACAGCGGAGGCGATCGCGCTCACACGCGACGACGATCGATTGGGCCGCCTGATGGTGCATTTTCCGCGGCTCGGTTACCACTGGCAGCTTTCGGGCGAGCCGGGGCGATAATGGTTAGAGGAATCAAAGCGTATCGAGACCTGACCCCCGAGCCACGACCTCCGACCCGAATCGCTCAATTGGCTTTGGTCCGCGCCATTCATCACCGACCCCACCTAATCGGCCGTCGCACCCGAGTCGCGCACGATCTTGCTCCACTTCACGTTCTCCGATTTGATGTACGCGGCGAATTGCTCGGGTGTATTCCAGCTCGGCTCCATCCCCGCGGAAATGAGTCTGGCGCGCACCTCGGGCCTTTGCACCGCCTTGATCGTATCGGCGTTCAGGCGCTGAATCACGTCTACGGGCGTGCCTGCCGGAACGAATAGGCCGTACCAGTTGTTGATCTCGTAGCCCGGCACACCCGCTTCGGCGATCGTCGGTAGGTTCGGCAGCAGCTCGTAACGTTTCGTTCCCGTCATGGCGAGTGCGCGCAGTTTCTCGCCCTGGATCGCGCTGATCGTAGTCGCCACCGACGCGAAGCTGAGCTGTACACGCCCTGCGATCAAATCAAGCAACGCCGGTGCGCCCCCCTTGTAGGGAACATGCACCATCCGCGTGCCGGTCATCGACTTGAAGAGCTCGGCGGCGAGGTGCGTGTCGGTCCCGGCGCCAGCGGAGCCGTACGACAAATTGTCCGGGTTGCCCCGAGCGTAGGTGATGAGTTCGCCGACGCTCTTCACCGGCAGTGCGGGATTGACGACCAGCACGCTCAAGGCGTTCACCACCAAGGTGACCGGCGCGAGGTCCTTTTCCGGATCGTAGGGGAGCTTCTTATAGAGGGAGGGCGCAATCGAGATGCCGCCGACGTGCGCCAGCACGATGCTGTAGCCGTCCGCGGGCGACTTCGCCACGAGATCGGGAGCGATCGTGCCGCCGGCGCCGGCGCGATTCTCGACGATGACCGGTTGTTTGAGCGATTCGGTCAATTCCTGCGCGAGCAGCCGCCCCGCGACATCGGCGCCGCCGCCCGGTGCGAAGGGAATCAGCAGCCGCAGCGGCTTCGCGGGCCAAGCCTGTGCCGTCGCGATCGCGGCTGCGCCGCATAAGAACAGCACCGGCGGAATTTTTCCTGTCCAATGCATACGCTGCTCCTGGTCAACTCGAGCAGTCAGTTTAGCAGCGGGGTCCATGTGCCCCTTATTGATCCTGTTGTTCGGGCATGCGTACGCAGGCGAACGCGAACGCTGCCGCGCCCAATCGCGTGGTGAGGATTCAGCGTGGCGATGTAGGCATGTCATCGTGCGTGCCGGAGGCACGAAACGCCGCTTGTTGACGGTTTCTTGCTGTCGGGCGTATAAAGCGATGAAACCGAGGTGCCCGCCACTTTCCGACAATGCGGGTTGCCGATTCGAATAACTTCGGAGGAGAAACCTACCATGATCGATCCTCGAGTAGCGGAATCGTTCGTGCTTCGCTCGTTCATCCGTTCCGTTGCCTTGGCCGGTGCGGCGCTCTATGCAAACGGTGCGCACGCGGTGTTGCCGGCCTGCGCGCCGTCGATCCTGCCCACGCTGTCCGTGCCGAGTCACACGACACTCACGAACGCAAATCTCAAGTCTACGGCTGGTGTCGAATACTGCGAGGTCACCGGTGTAATCGGGCCGGCGCCCAGCAATATCCGATTCGCGGTTGGCCTGCCAACCAACAATTGGAATGGTCGTTTTCTGATGGCTGGCGACGGCGGTTTCGATGGCTCAGTGGCCCTGCCGCTCAATCGTTTGGCCCAGGGATACGCGGCCGCGAACAGCGATTCGGGTCATGCGACCCCCGCTGCGAATGATGCGAGCTGGGCCTTCAACAATCGTGCGGCCGAGATCGACTACGGGTACCGCGCGGCCGAGCAGACCACGCGGGTCGCGAAGCGAATTATTCAGTCCTACTACGACCGTCGCATCGAGTACTCGTACTTCGAAGGTTGCTCGACGGGCGGACGGCAGGCCCTGATGGCAGCGCAACGTGACCCCGCGGCATTCGATGGGATCGTCGGCGGCGCGCCGGCCCACAATCTCACTCGGCTTGCGATCGAGCAGAACTGGAGCTTGCGCCAATTCCTGCCCGACAAAGGGAAAGGAAATTCTGTGCTGGGCACGATCTCGCCGGCGCAGGCCGGGGCACTCAATGCCGCGGCGCTCGCGAAGTGTGATGCGATCGACGGTGTGAAGGACGGCCTGATCTCCAATCCGCTTGCGTGCAAGTTCAAAGCCGCCGAACACGCCTGCTCGCGCGGGGCCGATCCGGCAACATGCCTGTCCGAGGCGCAAGTGAAGGCGGTACAGAACGTCTACGACGGGCCGCGCACATCGTCGGGTCGCTCGCTCTATCCCGGGAAGCCGGTGGGATCCGAGGCGGGTTGGCCGATCTGGCTGATACCCCCCCTCAATTTCCAGGGCGGATTCACGTTCAGCTTCATGAACTACCTGTTCTTCCAGAACGACCCTGGTCCGCCGCCCGGCTACAACTGGTACGACTTCAACTTCGACACCGATCCGCAGCAGGGCCGTTTGATGGCGCGCATTCTCGACGCGGTCGATCCGGATCTCTCGGACTTCCGCGAGCGGGGCGGAAAATTCATTCTCTATCACGGTTGGAGCGACGGGCTCATTCCACCGCAGCGGACCCTCGAGTATTACGAGGCTGTGCTCGATGAAAACGGCTCGCGACACGAGACCGAGAAATTCATACGCTTCTTCCCGGTCCCAGGAATGGATCACTGCGGCGCCATCGGCGGCGGCTTGAAAGATTGGGACCGCCTCGCGCCGCTTGTGACGTGGGTGGAGCAGGGCCTCGCGCCGGATCATATCGTCGCGTCGCAGACGCTGCCGGACAAGACGGTTCGCACGCGTCCGCTGTGCCATTATCCACGTGAGGCCCGATGGACAGGCATCGGCAACTCGAATGACGCGGCGAATTTCGAGTGCGTGTTCCCAAGCCGGAAGTCGGACGAGGACGACGACGATCGCTGAAGCCACGGATAGATTCGTGTGCACCTGACAATTCGGAGAAGCTGCACGGGCAAGTTGCGATTGACGGGTGACACGGGTAGCCTTCTCGGTCATGCGACTCGTCAACAAGATTGCCGTCATCACCGGCGGTGCGTCGGGAATCGGGCGCGCCACTGCCGAACTGTTCCTGCGCGAAGGGGCGTCCGTTGCGCTCGTCGACCGCGATGAACCAACGCTGCGCGACACTGCCGCAGCGCTAGGCGCTGGTGATCGCGTGCATATCATTTCTGGAGATGTCACGGACGAGCAAGGTGTGCAACACGCGGCGAGCGAGACCGCTACACGCTTTGGACGCATCGACATCCTCGTTACTGCCGCGGGCTACTCACCCGGCAAGCCCGCGCACGAGGTTCTCGGCGCCGACTGGGACAATGTGTTTGCGGTGAATGTCAAAGGCACGTGGCTTTGGTGCAAGGCAGTGCTGCCCGGCATGATGGGTCAACGGAGCGGGGCGATCGTCACTGTCGCCTCACAGCTTGCGGTCGCGGGCGGCCTCAACAATTGCGCCTACATCGCGACGAAGGGCGCGATCCTCAGCATGACGCGCTCGATCGCGCTCGACTACGCCGGTTACGGCATCCGCTGCAATGCCGTGCTGCCCGGCGCGACGACAACCCCGTTGCTTGATCGATCGATGGAACGTGCCACGGACCCGGGTGCACGCCGAGCGATACTCACTGCGCGACACCCAATGGGACGCCTCGGGCGGCCGGACGAGATCGCCGCAGGCGTCCTTTATCTTGCGAGCGATGAAGCAAGCTGGACGACGGGCGTGCACCTGCCAGTGGATGGGGGCTGGTTGGCCGGTTAGTGGATCATGCACACGGCGATCCTGATCGCGCCACTTGCCCGCGGGTGAATCAGATACCGAGATAACGGCGCCTCAACTCAGGATTCTGCGCGAGCTCGTGCGCCGCGCCTGACATCACCACCACGCCGTTCTCGATGATGTATGCACGATGCGCAGCATCGAGCGACTGCACGACGTTCTGTTCCATGAGGAGAATGGCCAAGCCCTCGGCATGCAGGGTCTTCACGAGATCGAACATCTGCTCGACCAAGAGCGGCGATAGGCCAAGGGATGGCTCGTCGAGAATCATCAATCGCGGCTCGGACATCAAGCCGCGCCCGATCGCAAGCATTTGCTGCTCCCCACCGGAGAGCGTGCCGGCGAGCTGTCCGAAGCGCTCTTTGAGGCGCGGGAAGATGCCGATTACTCTGTCCAGATTCTTGGCGCGATTCGCCCGTCCGCGCCGATAGCTGCCAAGCTCGATGTTTTCGCGTACCGAGAGGTTCGGAAAGACGCGCCGGCCCTCGGGTACCTGGACGAGTCCGCGCTCGAGGATTGTCGTCGAATGGGCGCCAGTGATATCGGCGCCGTCAAACCGGATCGTGCCGCCAAAAGGCTTGTAGATTCCGGAGAGGTTGTTGTTGAGCGTCGACTTGCCCGCGCCGTTCGAGCCCAGTACCGCGACGATCTCTTTCGCTCCGACGTCAAGGTCGATGCCGCGAAGCACTTCGACCTCGCCATATCCGGCCCGCAATGCGCGCACTTCAAGCATGCGCTTTCCCCAGCATCCGGTCGGCCGCGCCGCGCCCAAGATACGCTTCGACCACCAGTGGGTTGCCTGCCACTTCGTGCGGTGTGCCACCCGCGATGATCTTGCCGTACGACAACACATACACGCGCTCGGACAGACTCATCACGGCTTGCATCACATGTTCGATCAGGAACACCGTGACACCGGCGTCGCGAATGCCGCGCACAACCGCCACGATCTCGGTCACTTCGGTGGGATTGAGTCCGGCCATCACTTCATCGAGCAGCAAGAGCTTGGGCTGCGTTGCGAGTGCGCGCGCAAGTTCCAGGCGTTTTCGGCCGGCAACCGTGAGACCCGCCGCAGTCTGATCGAGTATGCCTTTCATACCGACGAGATCGCTGATGGACTCGGCGCGATGCCTTGCCTCCTTGCGATCGGCCGTGCGCAGGTACGCGCCGACCATGATGTTCTCGCGCACCGACAGCTTCGCGAACGGCTGGGTGATCTGGAATGTGCGCACCATGCCGCGCGCGCAGATCTCGTGCGGTGCCATGCCGGTGATGTCTTCGCCGGAGTAGCGCACCGAACCGTTATCGGGACGCTCGAACCCGGTCACCGATGCGAACAGTGTCGTCTTGCCGGCGCCATTGGGACCGATCAACGCGACGATCGAACCCTGCGGCACGTCGAGGCTCGCGGCATCGACCGCGCGCAGGCCGCCGAATATTTTTGTGAGCGCGCGCACTTCGAGCATCATCGCATCCGCTTTGTGGGGGTGCGCCGGAACAGCTCGATGAGGCCGTTCGGCAGGAACGCGATAATGACGATCAGGAGCACGCCATAGACCACGAGGGAGAGGCCTTGCACGTTCGTGAGCGCACGCGTGATCTCGCCCACCGCGGTGAGGAGGAATGCTCCGATCAGGGGTCCGTAGACGGTGCCCGCGCCGCCGATAATGGTGACGAGCAGCATCTCGACGGATTTTTCGACGCTGTATGAAATGGTGGGATCGATGTAGAGATAGTACTGGGCGTAGAAGCACCCGCCGATGCCGCAGAGTGCACCCGACAGGATCATTACGCGCACCTTCTCGCGGTAGGTGTCGATTCCGAGTGCGCGAGCGGCATCTTCGTTCTCCCGGATCGCCGCAAGGCGCGCACCGAACCGTGAACGGCTGAGCCAGCTCGCAACCGCAACGGAAAGCACGCAAAGCGCGAGCACCACGAAATAAAAACCGATCCGCTCTGCGAACTGGAACTGCGATGGCGTTTGCTTGAGCGGAATCAGAAGACCAAGCCCGGCTCCGGTGAACGGAACCGAATTTGACAGGATCCGGAAAACTTCGGCAAACGCGAGGGTGATCAGTGCGAAGTACGATCCCTTCAATCCGGCGCGAAACGACAAAACGCCGATCATCCAGCCGACGAGCCCGCCCGCGATCGCGGCGATCGGCAGTCCAAGCCAAGGGTTGAAGCCGAGCTTGAGCTGAAAGATCGTTGCCGCGTAGGCGCCCGTGCCGAAGAACGCGACATGGCCGAACGAGAGCTGGCCGGCAAAGCCGCCCGAGATGTTCCAGCTCTGCCCAAGATAGGCCGACATCAACACGAGCACGCCGAAGTTGACGGCGAAGTTGCTCTTGAATACGAACGGATAGATCGCCGCAACCGCCAGCAGCGCCAGATGCGGCCACCAGCGCGTTACGCCGTTCACTTGCCGCTCCCGAAAAGCCCCGTCGGTTTGAAGAGCAGAATCAGGATGAAAATGAGTGAAATGCCGATCTGACCGAGCGCTTCACCGAGGTAGAGCCCGCCCAGCGATTCAGTGACGCCGATGATCAAGCCGCCGACCATCGCACCGAGAAAGCTACCCATGCCGCCCAGTACGACGATCGTGAAAGCGACGATCACGAACACGTTCCCGACGCTCGGGCTCACATAGAACATCGGCATGAGGAGCGAGGCGGCTGCCCCAAGGCAGGCAAGCCCGATGCCGTAGGAGACCGCGAACATTTTCTCGACATTGATGCCCACGAGCTGTGCGCCGTGTCGCTCCTTGGCGACTGCACGGATGGCGCGACCCATATCGGTCTTGCGCATCACGAGCGCGAGAATGCCGCAGAGGATCATCGCGGCAACGAAGGACACGATCTTGGGGACGGGCACGAGCGCGGGCCCGAGCTCGACCATCATGTCGGAGTAGGGCACCGTGATCGTGAGCGAGTCGCCCTTGAATATAGCCAGCGCGAGATTCTCGATGACGATCGAGAGACCGAGCGTGATAAGCAGAATGTTTTCGTCTTTGCCGTGACTGAAGCGACCGACGACCCAGCGGTACAGGCAGTACCCGAACCCGAACATGCCAAGCACCATGATCGGAAGCGATGCGTACGGGTCGATCTTCCATGTCATGAGCATGAAGTACACCGCGTACATCGCGATCATGAGCAGGCTGCCGTGCGCGAAATTGATGATATGCAGCACGCCATAGATGAGCGTGAGGCCAACGGCGACGAGCGTATAGATGCCGCCAAGCAGCAATCCATTGAGGAGCGCCGCAGTGAGGATCGAGAGGTCCACGAGCGGGTTACGCCTCAGAAGGACAAAGCGCCAAGACTCCGGGCGAGAGTCCTGAACCACCCAGGCATCGAGACACCGGGTGAGCAGGATGGACCATCGAATTTCTTTGAAGCATGGTCCCTATGTGCGTGCCAGCGCGTTCAGTTCCACCAGCGCTTCGACGAAATCTTGATGCCTAGGTGTCTCGGTGGTTACATCTGCACCCACACGGGCTCCTAACCGAATTTCGGCTTCGGGAAAATCGCTTTGGCGTTTGCGAACTGAGATGGGTGGACGACATCAATGTCGCTCTTGGTCGCCTGCAGGAGCGCGGCCTGCGCGCCCTGGTTCTGTCCGTTCACGAACTTCGTCGGACCATACGGCACGATATCGTTCGCATAAGTGCTCGATTCCATCGCGGCGATCAGCGCTTCCTTGCCGGCTGATTTGGCACGCTCGAGCGAATCAGCGAGGAACATGATCGCGTTGTAGCCGAGGTAGACCTCGAATGTGAAGAGATCGCCTTTCGCTTCGATACGCTTTTTCATGTCGAGCGCGCGCTGGCTCTTCGGATTGAACCAGTGATTGAAGTCCATCATGTATTGGGCGACCTCGGGCAGCTCCTTCACGAACTTGTAGTTGAAGCCGCCGCCCAGCACCGAGAACATTCCTGCGAGATCCACCTTCTGCTGATGCAGAGTTCGGGCGAGCAGCACATACTCGTTCTGGTAGTTGCTCATGATCACGAGGTCAGGCTTCAAGCCCCTGATCTTCAACGCGACGTTCGCAAAATCGCGTGTCGGATTCGCATGCTTCATGACTTCGGCTACCTGGATGTTGATCGATGGCAGCTTGCCGGCGAGCAGCTTCGCGGTACCGGTGCCGAACTCCGACTCTTCATGGACGAGCACCGCTGTCTTGGCGATGCCGTTCGCAGCCTTGTTGATATCGCCGAGCGCGACGATGGCGTCCTCGACGCACTTGCCGAAGCCCGGCTTCAGGCGGAATACGTTCTTCAGACCGCGATTGACGATCAGGTCGGATGCCCCGACATCGATCACGAACGGCGTGTTGTACTTCGCCGCAGCCTGTGTGGCCGGGAGCGCGACCGGGCTCTGAAAGCAGCCTACGTACGCCGCAACACCTTCCTCATTCATTTTTTCCACCACTGAGACGCCCACTTCCGGTCGCGACTGCGTGTCGCCCAGCACGGCTTCGAGCTTTGCACCACCGAGCGCTTTGATCCCACCGCTCGCATTGATCTCTTCGATTGCTGCGAGCTCACCGAGCCTGCACTGCGCACCGCTGTATGCGACAAAGCCGCTCATCGGGTTGACCAGGCCCACCTTGATCGGTCGCGCTTGCGCGCGGAGCAAGGTCGGTACACCGAACGCGCCGACCGCCGCGCCGGTTGCCTGGACGAATTGGCGGCGAGTGAATCTGGATTGGGCCATGGTGCGGGTCTCCTCGATGGATTCTTGACGGTTGGATTCGGTGCAACGCGCCACGCTCGAGCGCTTGTGAATTGCACCGATGCGCGTGAGTATAAAAGAATGCGGCTGGTCGGTCGCGCCCACGCCGGTGTAGCATCAACGGAGGCGACAGTTGCCGAGCCAGGCGTCATGGGCACCATGGACATCATGGTCGGCTGATTGAAAGGGCACACACCATGCCGAAACTGCTTACCGAAACACAAGTTCGCCGGTATCGGGAGGAAGGCTTCTGCTCACCGGCGCAAGTGTTGAACCCGGACGAATACACCGCCTTCCGGCGGGAACTCGAAGCCTACGAACTCGTCTCCGGACATACACTCGATTTCCCTGAAAAATCGAAGTCGTATCTGCTCTTCAAGTGGGCGGACGCGATCGTGCACCACCCGTTGGTGCTCGATGCCGTGGAGGATTTGATCGGTCCGGACATCCTCGCCTACCACGCAACGATGTGGATCAAGGACACGCGCCAGGCGGCATTCGTGCGCTGGCATCAGGATGGCGCGTATTTCTTTCTGGATCCACCGGAGCAAGTCACTGCGTGGGTGGCACTGTCCGATGCATCGGTGGAAGCCGGTTGCATGCAGGTATTGGCCGGCACGCATCGCCTTGGGCCGATTGCCCATGATGACAAGCCCGCGCCGGGCAATCTGATCAAGCGTGGTCAGGGGATCAGCGACCGGTTCGACCGGGCGAGCGGTACCTTCATGCCGCTTGTGGCCGGCGAGATGTCGCTGCATCACACTTTTCTCGTGCACTCATCCGGCCCGAACAATACCGACGATCGGCGCCTCGGATTGGGCATCAGCTACATCCCGGCGCATGTGAAACCGCTCGGTGCGCCACGACCGACCGCGCTGCTCGTGCGGGGCGAAGATCGCTACGGCCACTTCGTGCCGGAAAAGCGCCTCGAGCATCCCGCGACCTACGAAGCGTTTGCCGCCCATCGTGAAGCGAACGCCTTGTTTCGAGCGCGTCAGGACGCGGGGTTCATGCGGGCGGCGTGAAGCGCGGGTGTGCCGAAGCGAACGCGCCGGTGATCTCGCCCGGTTGCGCCCACCAGACGCCATCCACCGCGCGGATAGCTGCGAGCGACGCACCGCCAAGCCAGCTGTCATGGTCGAGATGAGACCGGGTCATAGCGGTAGTGGGCGTGATCCATGGTGTGCAATGCGTGGCAGCTCGATTCAGCCAGACCAAAAGGACCGGCCGATGATGTCCTGTCGCCATTGGAATTCATGCGGCACGATGCCCAACAAGGCTTCCGGCTTCGCGTCGCGAATGCGTTGCATGTATCCGGCGAATTCCGGGTTCTTGAGCGGGATACGCAAATTGCCGAGGATCGTGCCCTGCGCCTGGATGAAGGCCGTGCCGAAGACCTTCTCGCATTCATGGCCGGGCGCAAAGTCGGCGACCACCACGAAGATGCGCTTGAGATTGTTCTTGATGGCGTAGGGCGCCATCGGCCGGCACAGTTGCGGAATCGCGAAGAACGTGCGGATGAGGTACGGTGATCGCTCGCCGATGCGGATGGTCTCCTGGGCAGTCGCGATCGGCACGCTTTGTGCGATGCATGCGAGTGTAGCCAATGTGAGTGCGGCTCTCTTCATGGGTCTCTTCCTCGTATAGGATGCGTTGGACGGCAGCTCTGTTCGGCCTACTCTCGGCAGGCGAGGATGGGCGCGACGAATCATGCGACGACATGAATCATGCGACGACATGAAGCATGCGCCGACATGAATCATGCGCCGACATGAATCATGCGCCGACATGAATCATGCGACGACGTGAAGCATGCGCCGACATACTATTACCGTGCCTGATGAGCGGGTTGCGCTTCACATCACTCCGCCCGGTCGGTACGTGGACGGGTGGGGCACGGGACCAACGCCCGCCACGCTTGCCACGACCCAAGCTTTAACCGATCATTCCCACATGCCAAGAGTCTGTACGGCAAGCTCAACTTCGATCCCGATGCGAGGGCGCCGATCATCGTCACGACCACCGCGGGGCCTCGCGGTCGGGGAGGGCGAAGTCATGTTCGGCGAGCTTGCCACCGGGATCCCGCAAATTCGCGCCGGTAAGCTCCGGTTGCTTGTGTATGGTGGCGCCAAGCGCAGTCCGGAATGGCCGGACGCCCCCACCATCGGGAATTGAGTATGTTTGCGATGGGCGGTGGGCCGCAAGAGATGGCGCAGTTCATGAAGGAAGAGCGCGAACGCTGGAGCGAGGTCATCCGTGCCAGCGGTGCGAAAGTGGAATGATGGGGTTGACTGCATGAAGCCGCTACCATGACCCATGATGAAAACCGCGCGCTGACCGGTGTCAGCCCTGGTGCGCCGTTACACGAGCCCTTGTCGCGCTACTGGTACCCGGTTGGGCGCTCGTCCGAACTTGACGATCGATGCACGCGCAAGGTCAGGGTGCTCGGCGAAGATTTCGTGATCGCACGCCGCGGCGATGAATTGGTCGCACTCGAAGAGCTATGTCCGCACCGGCAATGTTCGCTTACGCTCGCCAGGGTTGAAGAACAGGGGCTGCGCTGCATCTACCACGGCTGGCTGATCGGGTCGGATGGTGAAGTGAAGGAGGCACCGAACGAATCAGCGACGGGCGGGCGCCCACGGGTGCGCGTGCGTGCACCCCGCATGCGCGAGGCGGGTGGCCTCTTGTGGATCAATGTGTGCGAGGTCGAGCGCGAGCGTGCGCCCTTTCCCGACATGCCGTGGATGCACCTGCCGGCAAATCAGGTTGTCATCGCCGATGTCTACGCCCGCGCAAACTGGGTGCAGTCGCTGGAAGGCGCCATCGATTCCTCGCATTCCTCGCATCTGCATTCCGATGAGATCGTCAGCGGCAAGACCACATCGACCAGTTCGCCGGTCGGGGCGGGCGCGGCGTTGCGATTCGTGCGGCCGTCGGTGGACAAACATCCGCGCATCCAGCTTCGCGACACCGACTATGGCTTTGTCTACGCCGCGATTCGCACGCCGCTCGTTGACCCTGAGACCACGGCCTACATCCGAACGTCCGCGTTCGCGTTCCCTTCCTACGTGACTTTCCCGTCGTCGGCAACGCTTGGCGATCTGCAGATTTTCGTGCCGATCGACGAGGGGCATACGCATTTCTTCTACATCCGCTATTCGACGCGTGAGCCGCTTGATGAAGCGGGTCTCATCGGCTGGTCAGGCCTTGTCCCCGGCCAAGACAAGGACGATCAGAATTTCCTGCTCGCGTCTGCGGCAATGCAATGGGGTCAGGACCGCGCGGCCATGGCCACAGGCCGATCGCATACTGGAATCAAGGGCGTCAATCAGCAGGACATCGTAGTGCAGGAGAGCATGGGGCGCATCGTCGATCGCACCAAGGAGCACCTCGGCCCCGCTGACCGGGCGATCGTGCATTTTCGGCGCCTGCTGCTGATTGCAGCCAGAGGAGAAGGCGCGGCCGTCCCAGGTTTCGCGCACACGATCGATTACAAGGGATTGCTCGCGCGCGATGGGCTGTTGCCGGTAGTCAAGGACTGGACCGAGCTCTATCGACCCGGCGAGGTGCGCTGGCAGTCCGCTCAATGAGTTCGTTGACGGGATCGATCGCACGCCGACCGATTGGAACGACCGGACTTCAGGCGTCGGCACTGGGTTTTGGCACCGGCGACAACGCCGGATTGATGGTGCTTGGTAGTTCCGCGGACCAGCGTAACGCCGTCGCAGCGGCCATTGCCGCCGGCATGAACTACTTCGATACGTCACCGGATTATGGTCGCGGCCGCGCGGAAGAAAACCTTGGGCGCGCGTTGAAAGGCCGGCGCGGCGAAGTGCTGATCACCACGAAGGTCGAGATCATGCCGGCGGATCGGCATCGCCTTGCGAAAAAGGTCATCGAATCGATCGATCAGTCGCTACGGCGCTTGCGAACGAATCACGTCGATATCCTGATGCTGGGGGCGGATTCACGCGCAATGCCGACGAATACCGGCGCGAAGTCGAACCCGCGTCCAAACTCGTGAAGCGGCTTGGCATCGATTCGACGCAGGCAATGGCGGCGATCGCCTATCGATTCAACATCACCGGTCCACGTATATCGACCACCGTAGCCGGATTCTCCGAGCTTTCGCATCTGCAAGAGGCCATCGCGGCGGTGGCCAAGGGTCCGTTGCCAAGCTCGGAGAAGGACGCCATTGTCGCCGCGTGGTACGCCCTGTTTGCCAACGCGCGCCGTTAAGAAATCGCGGCGCAGCGCCCGGGAGAACACCGTGTCGTCGGAACCTGTTAAGGAATACGCCAAGGAATTCGCATTGTTGCCGACTTCCGTCGTGAGCGATGCGCTCGATCGCCTCGGCGTGAAGGGCCAATGCACGGGGCTGCGGAGCCTTTCTTTGGCAGGTACGACGTTGTGCGGACGCGTCTTCACGGTTCAGTTCGTGCCGTGTGGAACGCCCGATGCCCGTACGCCGAACGGAGATATCGGTGATTGCATCGATGACGTGCTGCTGGGTGACGGCGACGGCGTCGTGGTTGTTCCGCGCGACTATCTATCTCAGACGCTGGCCGCCGCACGGCAAATCGCTGCGATGGGACCTTCATTTCGATGACGAAGACCGTCCTCATAGCTGGCGCTACAGGTCTCGTCGGCTATGCCGCCATGAAGAATTTCGCGAGCATGCGGGATTGCGAGGTGATCGCCGTCTCGCGCCGCCGCCCAGACGAGACGTTCGGCGCGACGTTTGTTGCGACCGATCTCAACGACCGCGAATCGTGTCAAAGAATATTCGGGGCCATGGGGCACGTCACGCACGTCATCTACGCCGCTCTTTACGAGGCACCTGGGCTCGTCGCCGGATGGCGGGAAGCCGAGCAGATCGCTCGCAACGATCGCATGTTGCGCAATCTGATGGATCCTCTACTTGATTCAGCGAAAGGGCTGCGCCACGTGTCGCTGCTTCAGGGCACCAAGGCCTATGGCGTTCATGTGCGCCCGATGAAGATTCCGGCCCGCGAGGACCGATCGGAGGCGCGCGACATCCCGAATTTCTACTGGAACCAGGAGGACTATCTCCGGGAGCGGCAGCGGCGGCAGTCATGGGTGTTCTCGATCTTCAGGCCCGTATTGATCCTGGGTTTTTCCACCGGCAGCGCGATGAATCTCATTCCGGCGATCGGTGCGTATGGTGCGATGCTGAAGGCTGACGGTGAGCCGTTGCACTTTCCCGGTGGACCGGAGCGCATGGCGCAGGCGATTGATGCGGACGTGCTGGCTCGTGCCATAGTCTGGGCAAGCGAGGCGGAAGGCGCGCGCAACGAAACATTCAACGTCGCGAACGGCGATGTCTTCACTTGGCGAGACGTCTGGCCGGCCATCGCCGGCGCGCTCGGCATGCAGCCGGGCAGCGACAAGCCAATGAGCCTCGAAAATGAGATCGCGCCGCGACAGGCGCATTGGGATGCAATCGTCGCCCGCCATCGCCTTGTCGAGCCGGATTTGAAGAGACTCGTGGGCTTGTCGTTCGAGTATGCCGATTATCAGATGGGATACCGCCGATCTGTTCCCGGTGCGCCAGCGTTCTCCTCGACGATCAAGCTGATGCAGGCCGGCTTCACCGAGGTGATCGACACCGAGGTGATGTTCAGAAATGCTATCCGAGCATTTCAACAGAAGCGATTGCTGCCGCCGCCCTGACCGTCCTGAATAATCAGAGTCGGACCCTGGAATCCTCGGTGCGCTCCTATGAAGTGCCCGACGACACCCGCCTTCCTACTGATGAATGTAGCTCTCCAGCTGCGAGATGATGAACTGCTGTTCAGAGATCATTTCCTTGACCACATCACCGATGGAGATGACGCCGACCACCTTCTTGTGATCGAGCACCGGCAAGTGGCGGATGCGTTTTGCGGTCATGAGCGCCATACACTGCTCCACGGTCCGTTCCGGGCTTACACAGAGTACCTTGTCGGTCATGATCTCGCGCACCCGTGTTTCTTTGGAGGACTTGCCGACCAGAATGACCTTGCGGGCGTAGTCTCGCTCGGAAAAGATCCCGGCCAGCTTCTCGCCGTCCAGAACCACCAGCGCACCGACGTTCGCGTTCGCCATGCATTGCAAGGCTTCGAATACGGTTGCGTCGGGTGAGATCGAAAGCAACGTGTGCCCCTTCTCTTCCAGCATCTGCCCTACGTTTTTCATGATTCGCTCCTTGAATGCCACCGCCGGCACCGGACCGTGCCGCCAACGGGGGCAGTTTAGGCCACGAACAGCTCAATGTGGGACACAGCGCGACCCGACTTGATCCGCCGGCGAGCGCCACGACCGGGCGATCGGATTGCCATGGGGCCATCGCCTACTTCATAATGCCCCATGAATTTCAACGGAACGCATGCCATGCCCAATTCAACCGTCTCGACCGCCTCGACGGGCCTGCTGCCCCAGCACTACGACGCGATCGTCGTCGGCGCGGGCCTCTCGGGTCTTTACATGTTGCATCGGTTGCGGGGGCTTGGACTGAAAGCGCGCGTCTTCGAGGCGGGCAGCGGTGTCGGCGGAACATGGTTCTGGAACCGGTATCCGGGTGCTCGTTGCGACGTCGACAGCCTCGAGTACTCCTATTCCTTCTCAGACGATCTCCAGCAAGAATGGTCCTGGCCCGAGCGCTACGGCACGCAAGCCGAAATCCAAAAGTACCTGGATCACGTCGCTGACCGTTTCGACCTGCGCCGCGATATTCAATTCAACACCCGGGTTCGGGCGGCATCCTTCGATCCCGGCGCAAACGCGTGGACCTTGACGACCGAGCATGGGGACGTCGTTACCGCCCCCTTCTGTGTAATGGCCACCGGCAACCTCTCGACGCCGGCCGTGCCCGGATTCAAGGGGCTCGATCGCTTCCAGGGCCGTTGGTATCACTCCGGACGTTGGCCCACTGAACCCGTGGACTTCAGCGGCCAACGCGTTGGCGTAATCGGTACCGGTTCGTCAGGGATTCAGATGGTCCCGGTTATCGCCTCTCAGGCAAAGCGCCTGCATGTGTTCCAGCGCACTGCCAACTACAGCGTACCGGCTCGCAATGGCCCCCTCGATCCCGAGGTCGAGCGCGAGCACAAAGCGACCTACGTCGAGCGCCGGCTCGGTGCGCACTATAGCGGCTACGGTGTGGCGGGCTTGGCCCCTTATCCCATGAGCGCGCTCGATGCCACACCCGAGCAGCGCCGCGCGCACTACGAGGCCAAGTGGAATGAAGGCGGCCCCTTTGCATTTCTCTTCGCCTACAACGATCTGCTCACCAACCAGGCCTCGAACGACACGCTCGCCGAGTTTGTGCGCGACCAGGTGCGATCGATCGTCAAGGATCCGGTCGTCGCCGAGTTGCTGGCGCCAAAGGATTACCCGATCGGTGCGAAGCGGCTATGCGTGGATACCGATTACTACGAGACCTTCAATCGCGAGAACGTCACGCTGGTCGATGTGAAAAGCGCGCCGATTGTCGAGATCACCGAGAAAGGCATCCGCACGACCAAGTCCGAGTATGAATTGGACGCCATCGCGTTCGCGACCGGATTCGACGCGATGACCGGTGCGCTGCGAGAGATCGACATCCGCGCGCATGGTGGCGCCACGCTCGCGGACAAATGGTCCGCGGGTCCGCTCACCTATCTTGGATTGATGGTGGCCGGCTTCCCGAACCTCTTCATCGTCACAGGCCCCGGCAGTCCGAGCGTCAAGGGGCAGATGACCGTATCGATCGAGCAGCATGTTGATTGGATCACCGAATGCCTCAAGCATCTGCGCGCCCGCGGTCTTGCACGGATCGAGGCGGATCGCGAGGCGGAGGCGAAATGGGTGGCCCATGTCAACGACGTGGCGAGCGCGACGCTTTTTGCAGCCGTCGATTCCTGGTACACCGGCTCGAACATCCCCGGCAAGCCGCGCGTGTTCATGCCGTATATCGGTGGCATGGCTAACTACCGCCGCAAGTGCGAAGAGGTCGTGGCGCGTGGCTATGAAGGTTTTGTTCTGACGCGGCACGGCGAGGCGACGGCCGCAAGTGGCGGAGGCGTCGCGTTGGCGGCAGCGCCGATGCACCGGTCGGAGGCGGCGTAACCGGCCGGCCCGGGTAGCGCTATTGCGAAGGCCGTTCGGCCACCAGCAGAACGCTCAGGAATCGCCCCTCCGCAAGACACCGTGCGAGGTTCGCCGACCGTGCGCTGAAATCGGTGCCTGCCACCAGCCCGACGCCGAGCTTGCCGCGGCGCGTCTGTTCCGCCGGGTTCCGGGAAATTGCAACGGCATCGCTTGTCGTATCGCGCCACGTCACGATTCGAAAACCGGCGCGTTCGAGTGCCGATTGCATTGCATGTGCGGAAGCAACGAAGCTGATCGACGGTTCACGCGCCCATGGCAGGGGAAACACCGGATCGCCGCGCTCGCCTGCAATGATTTCCACGGCCGCGAATTTTCCGCCCGGTTTCAATACCCGATGAATCTCGGCGTAGAGTGCGTACTTGTCGGGTATGTTCATGGAGACGTTCTGACACCAGGCGAGATCGAAGGTCGCCTCCATGAACGGCAGATCGAGCGCGTTGGCCTGCCGAAAACTGGTGAGATGATCGAGCCTGCAGCGGCTGGACAACATTTGCGCGACGTCGACGTATTCGGTGGTGAGATCGATGCCGGTCACGCGACAGCCATAGGTCTCGGCAAGAAACCGGGCCGGGCCACCGACGCCGCAACCGACATCGAGCACATGCATCGTAGGGGAGGGCGCGACCGCTTCGGCCTGCTCACGGGTCGCGCTCAGGCCGCGGGTGTGGAACTGATCGATCGTGGCGAGTGAGGCCGTCGTCAGATTCTCAATGTCTACGCCTTCGCCCGCGAGCGCCGCGAGGATGCGCTCACCGATACCGGCCTCACCATAGTGGCGCGCCACGCCGGTGAAAAGTTCGCTCATCGTGGTTGCCCCGGAACGTGATCCTGGCGCCACATGTAGGTGATGACCCAGTTGCGGGCTTCGCCCTCGAGACAGACAACGGTGCCGTTGCCAGGCTTGAACTCGACCACTTTCCGTGTTTCGTCGCCGCACACGAGCTGCGAGGCAGCCCGCAGCAAGAAATCGACATGACCGCACATCATGATATCTCCCTTCGTTGCCGCAATTTCTGCCACAAAGGGTGCAACCGGATCGCCGGTGTTGATCGGGTAGGCGGCCTTCGCGGTTTTACTCTCCACACCCAGCTTCGCGGCGATGCGTTGGGCTGTTTCAATCGTCCACTGCTTGTCGCTGTGCAGGATGCGCACCGGCGCGACGCCAACCGCACGAAGACGCGTGCCGAGCCGGTCGGCTTGATCGCGTCCGTTCGGACTGAGAGGGCGCACCGGGTCCTGCTCGATCGCGAGCGCCTCGGCGTGATGGATCAGATAGACGTTCATGGGTTGCCCGGCCTTTCATGCTGATCATGCTGCGACTTTATATCAGTTCATTTAGGCTAACAGCCGTGTCACGACACAAGAGAGGAGCACAACATGAGATCCGCATACTTGGGGGCAACACTTGCATTCGCCCTGACGACTGGTCCGGCGATCGCGCAGAACGTGAAAGTCACGCCGGTGGGCTCGCACCCGGGCGAGCTTTGCGCGAACGATCGCGCGACCCTGTTTGAAGACCCCTCCGGTGTACGCATCCTCTACGACGCCGGCCAGACGGTGACCGGTGCGGACGATGCGCGGCTTGGCGAAATCCACGTCGTGCTGCTTAGTCATGCGCATGGTGACCACATTGGCGACCAGAAGCTGAAGGCGGTCGGGGCGGGCCAATGCGCCAACTCGGAAAGGGTACCGGCAACGCCCAATTCGACAACCGCGGAAATCGCCGCAGCGAAGAATGCCGCGCTCGCGATGACCAGTGACATGGGTACGTTCATCGGCCGCAAGGTAGCGAATATCCGCGGCAAACCAGTGGCGGTGTGTCCTCAAGCGGATGGGGTCACGACCGTTCCGGTTGCGACATCGTGCCGCTCCAACACGCACCTCGGCGGCACATTCATCGCCAAGGCAGCCAACGCAGCGCAGGGTGTGGAGATCACGATCGTCTTTGCTTCGCACGCGAACAACGTGCCGCTCTCCCTGCTATCGGAGGCGCAGCGGGCGAATCTCGCACCGGACGACACGAGCATCGTGCTCGGACCGCCGACCGGCTACGTCGTGAAGTTCACCAACGGGCTCACCGCGTACCTCTCGGGCGATACCGGCATACATACCGAGATGAAGACCGTCGTGAACGAGTTTCACAAGGCGAACCTCGCGGTTCTGAATCAGGGCCCCAGCGCGGGCACGATCCTGTCTGGCGCCTACGCGATGAATGAGCTGTTTCGACCGGCGTCGGTCATCCTCACCCACCCGAACGAGGCGGTGACTGAAGGTGGCAAGCTGCGGCCCACTTCCCGCACCGCCGCCTTGATCAAACAGTTGAAGCCTGTATCGCACCTGGCCATCAGCGGACGAACGATGGAGTTCGACGGCAAAGGAAAATGCATCGCGGGATGCTGAACGGCGGCGGCGAAGCTCGGCAAAGAAGCCGGACGCTACTCGACCAGCTTCAGATCGCGGATCAGTCTGCGATTCACCCGACTCTCGTCTTCCAGCACGCGTCGAAGCTCGGCAGGCGGGAGGTAGGCGACACTGTTGAAGGTGTTCCGCGTCGCATCGACGAACTCCGGTGCTTTGACAGCCTCGGCGACGGCGGAGACAAGCTTTGCCACGATCGAATCGGGCGTGCCTCGCGGTGCGAAGAAGCCGAATCTGGAGATTTCGACGGCATCGAACCCGGACTCGCGCCAAGTCGGATGGTCCGGAGCGAATTCCATTCGAGAGGGACCGGTGGTGGCGAGCGTGATGAGCTTACCGCCGCGCACTTGCGGCAGGATCGGACCGGGGAGTCCGATGACGATATCGACGTTGCCGCCGAGGATCGATCGCACCGCAGGCCCGATACCTTGAAACGGCACATGCGTGAACTGTACACCGGCGGCGCTCTGGAATGCCTCGCCGCAAAGATGGGTCGTGGTCCCGGTCCCGGCCGACCCGAAATTCACCTTCCCTGGATTTGCTTTCGCGTACGTGACCAACTCCGCGAGGGTCTTGAATGGCGCATCGCCGCGTGCCGCCATGACGAACGGAGTACCGATCACGTTGCCAATCGGCACGAAATCATCGGCGGTATATGGGGCATCCTTGCGCAGATGAATGACCGAGGTGAATACGCCGCTACCGGTGTAGAGCAGGGTGTAGCCATCGGGTGCTGCATTCTTGACCGCGGTGGCGCCGACCGTGCCGCCACCGCCCTCGCGATTCTCAATCAGCAACTGCTGCCCGAGGAGCCGCACCATCGACGGCGCGAGCGCGCGGACCTGCTGATCCGATCCGCCCGCCCCATAGGGGACGATCACGCGAATCGGCTTTGCAGGGAATTGCGCGTGGGCCACGACCGCGACGGCCCCGAGCACGGCCCCAAGCGCCACCCGCGTCAACGCTCGTAAGCTAAATTGCGCCACCATCTTGAGCCTTTGGCAATCGAATTGACAATGGGTGTGGAGTTTGACAGAGCATTGGCAAAGGCTCACTTGCGTTCACACAGGCGATCATTCCCGGATACGAAAGACTGAATTGGGTCCGCCGCGGATTCCCCTTTAGAACCGGTTCGGTCAGAGTCGCGCCATCGCAGCGGTCAATCGGGCGCTGCGTCACGATGGAGGTCGCCATGTCCCACGCATTTGCGAACATCACGTTCACGCCCGCGGTCAAAGCAGCACAGGTCGTCGATGGCAGTCGCGCAAACTATGCGCGCAGTTTCGAGACCGGGAATGTGGTGCGTAATGACCGGTTGGGCGACACCGAAGTCGAGTTCATCGCCGGACAACCCAGTTTCTACCTCGCAACGGTATCTGAAACCGGTTGGCCGTACATTCAACACCGCGGCGGTCCAAAGGGATTCCTCAAGGTGCTCGACGAAAAGACATTGGCGTTTGCCGACTTCGCCGGGAATCGACAACTCATCAGCGTTGGTAACGCCGCGAACAATGACCGGGTTGCGCTGATCCTCGTCGACTATTCGCGTCGCGTGCGACTGAAGATACTTGGCCGCTTGGCGATAGAAGCCCTCACGCCGGAGCACCCGCATGCGGAAACGTTGATTGCGCCAGACTATCGTGCCAGGCCCCAGCGTGTCTTTGTCATCACCGTCGAAGGTTTCGACTGGAATTGTCCGCAGCACATTCCACTTCGGTTCGACGCTGAAGATGTCGAGCGCTCGCTGGCCGAGCGTGACGCGCGCATCGCATCGCTCGAAGCCAAGCTCAAAGCAGTCGAAGCTAACCTGCTAGCGGGTACCTGAACACGACGAGCTAGCGGAGTCCGCCGACTGCGACGTGCTCATCGCGCGCTTGGCGTATCCTGCGCGGGACGGCGGCGAACGGATTAATCTCGAGCTCTGACCGATCTGCATAGGTGCATCGATGAACGTTACCCTCCTGAATGCCGACTTCGATTTGCGTGTGGTCGTCAAGGCGCCCGATGCGACGACCTGGGTGCCATCGCCGCTGCCCGGCGTTCAACGACACATGTTGGACCGCGTCGGTGGCGAAGTCGCACGTGCGACGAGCATCGTGCGTTACGATGCGGGGTCACGTTTCAGCCGCCACACCCACGACGGCGGCGAAGAGTTCTTCGTGCTGGAGGGCATCTTCTCCGACGAGGAAGGGGACTACGCGGCAGGAAGCTACATTCGCAATCCGCCGGGTACTTCGCACACACCGTACTCGCGTGACGGCTGCACGCTGTTCGTGAAACTGTGGCAGTTCACCCATGGAGACACCCGGTCCGTGCGGATTCGAACGCATGAAGCGGACTGGCATCCCGGGCTCGTGCCGGGACTGTCCGTATTGCCTCTGCACGAGTTCGACGGCATCAGTACCGCGCTCGTACGTTGGGCGCCCAATACGCGATTCGATGCGCACTCGCATCCCGGCGGCGAGGAAATCCTGGTGCTCGAAGGCCTGTTCCGCGACGAGCAGGGCGCGTATCCCGCTGGTACGTGGTTGCGCAACCCGCGCTGGAGCCGCCATGCGCCGTATACGGGCTCGGAGGGGGCGCTCATCTACGTGAAAGCAGGATTGCTTGGCGCGACACTGTTGCGCCCCGATGCGAGCGCGGCAAGCCGATAGGAGAGGTTATTCGAGTGCAGGGTCGGCGCGCAATGTCTCGATCGCCAATTCGATGAAGCCACGCACTTTCTGTGTTGCACGGCGGCCTTCGTGATGGACGACATGCACCGGAAGCGGCACGGTCTCAAAATCCTCGAGCATGATCTTGAGTTGGCCGCCCCGAATCTGTGCGGCCACTTGGTAATTCAGCAGTCGCGTAATACCAAGGCCGGCGACCGTGGCCGAGATCGCCGAGTCATTGGTCGTTGTTCGCATGCGCGCGTGCAGCCGCTGTATGACCGGTTTGCCACCGTCTATGAACCGCCATTCCGGGTTCGGCGTCACACCGGAGGCGGCAATGATGGTGTGCTCAACAAGTTCGTCCGGGCGCCTCGGTACGCCATGCGCCTTCAGGTAAGCAGGCGACGCAACAACAACGCGACGCACGCGCCCGACATGGGTTGCCTGAAGTGATGAGTCCGGCAGCTCGCCGATGCGTACCGCAATGTCGATCCCTTCCGCGACGATATTGACGACACGGTCGAGGAATTCGCACTTCGCATCCACATCCTTGTATCGCTGCAAGTAGATAACAAGAATCGGCGTCACGTACAGGTGGCCGAACAGTACCGGTGCAGTGATCGTCAGCGTGCCGCGTGGTGTCGCGTGTGCGCCGGTCGCGGCGGTCTCGGCCTCGTCGATCTCGGCAAGAATACGACGGCAGTCGTCGGCATAGCGCGCTCCAGCTTCGGTCACACGAACGAAACGGGTCGTGCGCGTCAGTAGCCGTAATCCGAGCCGCGCTTCCAGTTCTCCCACTGCTCGCGTGACGACCGGTGGCGAGAGACTCAGCTTCCGCGCGGCGCTGGCAAATCCGCCGCTGTCTACGACGGCGACGAAGGTTGTCATTGCCTGAAGACGGTCCATGTTGTTTCCTCCTTGAAAATAATGAATTGTCGATTGCGAAGGACCGGGTCGCCAACGTAACACTTGCGACTGAGCGTTGCGGGCACCGTTGGATCTTGATCGACGTCATCCGTCGCCCAGGCGCACCGGCCACCCTCGCAATTCGATCCGGCGTAACATCGTCGCGAATGATGCCCCGCACGAAGGTGACTCCCATGCTCGAGCTCTATCACAGCGTCAATTCCGTCTGTGCACAAAAGGTGCGCATTGTGTTGGCCGAAAAGGGCCTCGACTATCAGGAACACCTGATGACATTGCAGGGTGACCAGTTCACCGCCGAGTACATGAAGCTCAATCCAAATGGCGTTGTTCCGACCCTCGTGCATGACGGGCGCGCTGTGATCGAATCGGCGGTGATTCTGTACTACCTCGACGAGGCGTTCCCGCGGCCGCCACTCATGCCAACCGATCTGCACCAACGGGCGTCGGTCCGCCAGTTCAACAAGTTGATCGACGAGTATCTGCACAATTCATGCATGATCCTCACCTTCGCGACGGCGTTCCGGCCGTGGTTTGCCGGCCTCACCAGTGAACAGATCATTGCGCGCCTGGCGAAATCGCCGCTCACCCAGCGCACCGAGTACAAGCGCGATGTCGCGCTGAATGGCCTCGAGTCGAAGTATGTGCGCGACGCCGTCGGCCATCATGGCAAGCTTCTCAAGATGATGGACCAC
The DNA here is from genome assembly GCA_046160305.1 of Burkholderiales bacterium. GTDB lineage: Bacteria > Pseudomonadota > Gammaproteobacteria > Burkholderiales > SG8-39 > SHXR01. Next base: position 33,261 of record JBJXGX010000393.1, on the reverse strand, counting down.
GCGCTCGAGCTCGGACCCTGGCTCGCCGGAAACGCGTTCTCGCTTGCCGACGCCGCGGTGATTCCGTATCTGCTGCGGCTCGATCTTCTGAAGCTGAGAGGATTCATCGAGGATCGGCCGCGTATTGCGCAGTGGTATGCACGCATGCGGGAGCGGCCGTCGGTGAAGAAGGAGCTGCTCGATCGGATGACACCGGCGGACAAGGCGCCCTTCGAGAAGCTGGAGCCCGATCCGTGGCCGAAGGTGAGGGTGTTGGCCGCGGCCGGGTGAGGAGAGTTCGTCGCACCGCTGGATAGGGTCAGGGTTTGCCTTGTCCCGCCATTGCACCTTTGCTCGCGCGCAACCGCGTCGCGCCGGCAGGCGGTTGGTCCACCATTTGCAAGTAACGGTGTAATCATCCCCGGATTTGCTGGGAGGATAATTACGGCGGCATCCAAAGACATCGATCTTGCGCGGTTACGGTTCCGCCAACTTTTGAACGCAAGGAACCAGCAATGATTGCGAAGCTGAAGATGACAAAGGTCGCTGCGAACGTATTTGAGGATCTGGGCTTCCTTCGCGAAGAAGCGCAGATCCTGCTCCTTCGCTCGGAATTGATGACGCGCATTGAGCGCTTTGCCGTATCGAGTGAATTGACTCAGCACGAGGCCGCAAAGCGCCTCGGCGTTACGCAGCCTCGCTTACACGATGTTTTGCGCGACAAGATCGACATGTTCAGTTTAGATGCGCTGGTGAACATGCTCGGTGCTGTCGGGATTCGCGCGACTATGGCATTGAAGGAGGCGGCATAGCCGCTCGTGGTGACGCCTTACCCAAAATGTATGCCCCTGCGATGCTATGGTCTAACGCGAAGACTTTGCGTGGTGTATTCAATCGCTGATAGATGGTGAAACACCTTCGTAACAATCAAGACTGAGATCACATCTCCCAGGCCGCCGGGTAATTGGCGGGAGCGATTGTTCATGTGGGTATTCTGAGCGGTACCATGTTCTGGTGTTGTTCACCCTGTGAACTAGGCGAGAAAGTAAGCGCAATGGCCAGAAGAAAGACATCAAGCGCCGGAAGGGTCATCGTCGGAGGGATCGTCGGCTTGCTTGCGCTGCTCGCCGCGATTCCAAGAGAGGTTTGGATTGGCGTCGTCGTGCTCACTGTCATCGGCGTCGCGTTCTATGTCTACGCTCAGCTTAAAAAGTCGCAAGGCTCCTTGGACGGGCAGAAGAGCGTTCAGGAGCCAGTTAGACTGGTGTCCAATGATGCGCCGCGCGCGGCGCGGTCGCGATCGAACCGTGGCAATGCCGCTGTTCCGGCACGCCGGTTCGTCGAAGACGACACACCGGTGAGCGCGGCGATGGCATCGGCACCCACGACCTCGGATTTTAGGTTGCCGACAGCACCAAAAGGATTTGGTGCTGCGGCTTGGATTCCTGCCGGGCAGCCCGTTAGTGTTTCCGGCGTGACTATTCCAGGCGGCATGATCTACGTTGGCACCTCACTCAAGACCGCGCTCGGCACCAATGACCCTTGCCTCATCGACCCCTCGAAGTCCGTTGCATCTCACGGTGACTACGCCGAACGTCAGTTTGGCTATTGGCCTAGCTATTCCGAGATTTCGTCCAGCGCCCGCCGCGCGTACTTGAATTGGCTGGCAGATGGACGGAAGGATCCCGAAGCCGATATAGGCTACGTTTTCATTTTTTTCTACGGGCTCGAACGTCGGGCAATCATTGATGCGGCAAAAGATCGCGCTGCGCAGGCTGACTGGCCTGCCATCGCCGAGGAGAATCGCCGCCTCCTGCGCATCTATGGAGACAAGTCGAACTCGTTCCGTCGGTATGCAAGTGAGCTGCTCGATTGGGTCTCGTTGGCGGTACATCCGCTCAAGCTGTACGAAAAGCCGATTCCGGATTTCCCCAAAACCTTCGAGCTCCCGCTGTATATCCGGCTGGCGCTCGGGCAGGCCGCAGTACAAGGTGTCCCGGTGCCAGCCCATTTAGCGTTGGCATGGGTCAAGCTCGATCCAAACACCTTGATGCGTACGCCGGCGATTCGTTGTGGTGAGCAGTTCGAAAAGCTGTTCACTCAAAAGTACGTCGAGGTATTTGGTGCCGGAATCACTCTTCCACGAAATCGTAGCAAGCTCAAATTCGTCTATCGTCCGGCATCGGCGGGCTTTCGCGGCACCGAAGAGCTCCGGCTGACGTTTGGCGATACGCCGGACGTCACGGTGCTCATGGCACCTATCAAGAAGCTTCAGCACATCGTCGAAGCCGCGACGAAGGAGCTTGAGCCGTACAGCCGCTTCGTCGGAAGGAATACAGACGCCACGACGGCCCTGGAGGGCCTGCTACAGCTACCGGCAACGTTGTGGCCTGAAAGCGCGCAGAGATCCCTGCAGGCACTCAAAGTCCGAATGGGAGGGGGGATGGTCGCGATGTCCTTCCAGGAACTTCTGGCGTCCCTTGAAGCGCGATCAACGCTGACAAAGGAGAAGACCCTGGCCCTCGCCCGTGCCTTGGAGTCCTTGAATATCGGCATCGAGCCTGACGTTCTTGCCGGGGCGAAGCTACCCAAGCCAGACGAGAAGGTGGTTCTATTTGCCGTGCCTCCGGCGGAGGTCACATCTCGCGCGACGCCGGCGTATCAAGCTGCTGCGCTGACGCTTCAATTGGCCTCGGCTGTGGCGACGGCAGACGGAAAATTCGGCCCGAAAGAATTGGTGCACTTGCGCGAGCAAGTTCAATCATGGACGCATCTCACGCCCAACCACACTCGTCGTCTTCTCGCACAACTGCGGCTGCTGATGGCAACGCCAGTGTCGTTGACTATCATTAAAAAGAAGCTGGAGCCGCTTGACACCGCGGCAAGGGAGACTATCGCCTCTTTCATGGCTACCGTTGCTCAATCCGACGGCACAGTGACGCCGGCCGAAGTCAAGACACTTGAGAAGGTCTACAGAGCCCTCGGTGTCGATTCTAAGAAGGTCTTCGCTGATGTTCACGCAGCAGCGTCGGGTAGAAAGCCCACTCCTGCGACGGTCGGCAAGGTAGAGGAGACAGGTTTCAAGCTCGATCCGGCGCGCATCGCCGCGTTGCAGAACGACACCGAGAAAGTATCGGCGTTGCTGGCGGAAATTTTCAAGGAGGATGATTTGGCCGCTCCCGCAGTGTCGAAATCTGAGGTCGAGGCGGAGTATCCCGACGGACCCAAGGGCATCCTCGGTTTGGACGAACCTCACACGGCGCTCGCCCGCATGCTGCTTTCGCGCCCACAGTGGAGCCGCGAGGAGTTGCTTGATGTCGCAGCGGACCTTGAGCTGATGCTGGACGGGGCCTTGGAGCGCATCAACGAATCCTCGCTCGATGCGCACGACATTGCGTTTGTTGAAGGCGATGACCCGATGACGGTCAACGCCGAAATTCTGGAGAAAATTGAAGCATGACAACGATTCGATCGAAGGATCGCGACGCGGTTATCCAGTCCCTGCGAGCAGGGGTCGTGCCGCGCGTTGGTCAACATCTTGTGCAGGTAGGACGCACACGCGAAATCGAGACGTTGGTTGGGGACATCGGCCGACTCGCTGACGGCGGATCCAGTTTCCGCGTCGTCATTGGCGAGTACGGTGCCGGTAAGACATTCTTCCTGAACCTGGTTCGCGCGGTAGCGATGGAGAAGAAGCTCGTCGTCGCCAGTGCGGATCTGAATCCCGACCGTCGGTTGCACGCGAGCGGTGGACAAGCGCGTTCGCTCTACGCGGAGTTAATGCGAAGTATGTCAACGCGTACTAAGCCCGATGGGGGCGCTATCGGTGGCATCGTCGAGAAGTTCATTGCAATGGCGAAGACGGAAGCTAAGGCATCGGGGCAATCCACTGAGGTGGTCCTGCGGCAGAAGCTGGATCAACTGACTGAACTGGTCAACGGCTATGACTTCGCGGATGTCATTGCGGCGTACTGCCGTGGATACGAGGCAGGTAATGAACAGCTGAAGTCCGATGCTGTGCGATGGTTGCGCGGCGAATTCTCCACCAAAACTGACGCCAAGCAAGCGCTTGGCGTGCGCGGCATCGTCGACGATGCCGCGGTGTACGACCAGTTGAAGTTGATGGCCCGATTCGTTCGCCTAGCCGGGTTCGCGGGTCTGCTAGTCGGCCTGGACGAGCTAGTCAACCTGTACAAGCTCGCGAACACCCAGGCTCGCAATGCGAACTACGAGCAGATTCTGCGGATCCTTAACGACTCGCTGCAAGGCACGGCTGTTGGGCTGGGCTTCGTGCTCGGTGGCACACCGGAGTTCCTCCTCGATCCGCGCCGCGGCCTCTACAGCTATCCGGCGCTACAGAGCCGACTTGGGCAAAACACGTTCGCTACAGGTGGCCTGGTCGACTTCAGCGGCCCCGTCGTTCGACTCTCCAGCCTGACACCGGAGGACTTCTACGTCCTGTTGCAGAAGATTCGGCACGTGTACGCCTTCGGCGATGCGGGGAAGCACCTGCTCCCGGACCAGGGTATTTTTAGCTTTATGGAGCATTGCTCGAAGCGCATCGGCGACACCTACTTCCGCACGCCGCGAACGATCATTACGTCATTCATTAATCTTCTGGCAGTGATGGAGCAAAACCCCGGATCGGCGTGGCAAAACTTGTTGGGTGGCGTTGATGTTGCGGCCGACAACGGCGGCGCAAGCGACCGGGTCGTCGATGCGGGCGAGGGCGACGATTTCGCGTCATTCAAGATGTAGTCCAGGGCGCCGCGAATGGCATCCAATGCGGAATCCGTGGTATTCGACATTGCGAGCTCCGATGGTGTAAACGAATCCGAGCGACTGCTCACGACACTCTGCCGCAAGTCGTTCCTGCGACTTTGGGCCCATGCAAATCTCCATACCGACAAGGACTTGCGAAGTGGCAAGGGGAGCGCGAAGGAGTTGTGCGACGCGCTGGTGGTGTTCGGGAACGATGTAATCATCTTCTCCGACAAACACGTCCAGTTTCAGACCCACAAGCCACTCGAAGTTGCATGGAAGCGCTGGTACAGGGGTGCGGTGCAAGAGTCACTGCGACAACTGTACGGAGCGAGAAGCTGGCTACAGCGTTTCCCGTCAAGAGTTTTCCTCGACGCGAACTGCTCGAGACCTCTGCCGGTGTCGGTGCCTGACGCCGACAACGCGCGATACCATTTGGTAGCGGTGACGCGAGGGACCCGTGAGGCATCCAAGGCCATTTTCGGTGGTGGCATAGGGTCAATGATAGTGTCAACGGAGATTATCGGGGAGCGACATCTTGACAGCCCATTTATGGTCGGGCTGCCTGATCCGGCGAAGGGCTTGGTGCATGTATTTGACGAAGCGTCGCTCGAGGTCATCATGGAAGAGCTGGACACGACGCCAGACTTCGTACGCGACCTGGTTGAGCGCGATAGTTTCCTGAGTGTCCCAGGCCGCGTCGTTTACGCTCCCGGCGAAGAGGAACTCGTGGCCGCCTACCTGCGAAATATGACGGACGAAGGCAACCATTGTTTCGTTGTGATCAAGGCGGGCGAACCACCCCCGGACACGATCGTGTTCGATGGGTCGCATTACGGCGGTCTTAGGGCGAGCGTTGAGTATAGGCGCAAGAAGGCCGCGGACAAGCAGAGCTACTTTTGGGATGAGATCGTTAATCGCTTTATCCGCATCGGAGACCCTGCTGTCAATTCGCTGGGTATTACCACTGACGCGGTCGACGTGGAGCGCGCCTTACGCTACTTGGCGGCTGAGCCTAGGTTTCGGCGCCGAATCCTAACGAATGCCCTCGCAGGCGCCCTTGGCAAGGCCCGCGCCGGAGGCCGAGTTGCGCGCATAGCCCGAACCCCTGGGGCGCCGGACCCTGCGTACCTGTTTCTCGCGGTGCCCAAACGCGACGACGAATCCTATGAGGAGTATCGGCAGCATCGCGTGGCGTTGTTGCACGCTTACTGCCGCATCGCGAAGCTAACGGCACCGGAAAGCAGCATTTTCGTTGGCCTTGCTGTCGACCACCCCAACAAGACGTATCTTGGGAGTTCCGAAGATCTCTTGGTATGGGAACAACGAATTTGGGACGACGCCACAAAGAACGAACTGGAGCGAATGCGAGCCGAGCTGGAAATCATGGGCCCGGACATGGTCATCACGGGACTATCTGACCAAGAGTTCCCCGCAGCGCCGGGGGGAGTGCCGCGCTTCCCCCGGGATCAAGCGTTGGCGCACGGCAAGGGACACGGAAAAAAGAAAAGGTTGGAGAAGATTCGCGTTCAATCCCAGCGGCGCAACAGAAAGCGCAAGTAGGCTCCGTGATGGATTCTCAACCGTCCAGCTCCTTCGCCCTGCTCGATGAGCGAATCCAGCGCTTCATCTGGGCCGAAGGCTGGGAGGTGTTACGCGATGCCCAGGAGATGGCAATTCCTCTCATTGTCAAGGCAGACCGAGACGTCATCGTTGCTGCGGCTACGGCAGCGGGGAAAACCGAGGCCGCGTTTTTCCCGGCCCTGACTAACTTACTGCAGACTGACCCACCCGGTCTTATCGTGTACATCAGCCCGCTCAAGGCTCTCATCAACGACCAGTTTGGTCGCCTGGACCGACTCTGCGAGCAACTCGAAATCTCGGTGTGGCCCTGGCACGGTGACATTTCCGCATCGATGAAAACGCGGTTTCTCACAGAGCGGCGAGGCGTGCTGCTCATCACGCCGGAATCGCTGGAGGCAATGCTGTGTAATCGTGGAACTTCCGTCGGGGCAGTGTTCGAACGGTTGACGTTCTTTGTGGTGGACGAACTGCACGCGTTCATCGGCGCTGAGCGCGGCAAGCAACTTCAATCGCTGATGCACCGGATCGAGCGGGTCATCGGTCGCTCGGTGCCCCGCATCGGGCTGTCCGCCACGCTCGGAGACATGAGCCTTGCTGCGGACTTCCTTCGGCCAGGCATGGGCGCCGCGGTAGCAGTGGTCGACTCGAAGTCGTCGGGCAATGAGCTGAAGATTTTGGTCAAAGGGTACGAGGAGCCACTCGTGGTTCGTCTCGAAGATCAGAGCGACGAAGACGAGGAATCCGACCCCATCACCCCTGCGCAGATTGCAACGCATTTGTATAAGGGCCTACGTGGCTCAAACAACCTCGTCTTTCCGAACTCGCGCCGCGAGGTCGAGCGGTACACGCACCTGCTGAACACGATGTGCGAAACCCAACAGGTCCCGAAGGAGTTTTGGCCGCATCATGGAAGCCTGTCGAAGGAGATTCGTGCCGAGACCGAAGCGGCGCTGAAGCAGAAGGAGTTCCCTGCGACCGCCGTTTGTACCAATACGCTCGAACTTGGCATCGACATCGGCGCGGTCAAGAGCGTCGCTCAGATTGGTCCGCCGCCCTCCGTGGCGAGTCTGAGGCAGCGACTCGGCCGGTCGGGTCGCCGAAAAGGAGAGCCCGCCATTCTGCGCAGCTACTGTATCGAAGATGCCATCGGCGGAAGGCCATCCATCGATACAGAGCTCCGTCTGGGTACGGTACGGATGACCGCGATGATTTCGCTTCTCCTTGAGGGATGGTTTGAACCGCCGATGTCGCGCGGAGCCCACCTCTCGACACTGGTGCAGCAGATGTTGTCGTTCGTCGCCCAGAATGGCGGTGCGACCATAGGGCATCTTTACGCACTGCTGTGTGGTCCCGGTACGCCATTCGCAGGATTGGCCAAGGATGAGTTCGTCGAGCTGGTCCGGCACCTGGGCCACAAGGAATTGCTGATGCAGGACTCGTCGGGGGCATTGCTACATGGCCGCGTTGGCGAGAAGTTCGTCAACCACTACACTTTTTACGCGGCGTTCGCCGCTGACGAAGAGTTCCGGATCGTTAGCGGCGGGCGGCCTCTCGGAACCCTGCCGGTGTCCCAGATGTTGTCCGTTGATCAACGAATTCTCTTTGCAGGCAAGACTTGGCGTGTTGAACAGATTGACGAGCCACAGAAAACCATCTACGTGGTGCGCGCCAGAGGCGGGGTGCCGCCACTTTTCTTCGGAGGCGCTGGGCGGACCCACACACGTGTGCGACAACGAATGCGACAACTACTCGAATCGAACCGAATCCCGCCGTACTTAGATGAGGTCGCGCGGCGATTCCTCGATGAGGGGCGATCAAATTATTCGGCTCGCAACCTCTCACAGGAGTTCGCTATTGACCAGGGTAGGGAATTGTTGCTACTGACATGGCTAGGCGACGCCGCAAATGAGGCGCTCGCCTGCGTGTTAATCCGGCGAGGCTTCGTTGCTACGCCAGCCGGACCAGGGGTTGAGGTGCAGAAAGGCGAGCACACGAACGATGATGTTCTAGATGCACTTGTTGACGCAGGCGTGGACGAACCTCCTCCACTCGAGTTGTTGCTCGCCGACGTGAGTAACTTGCAGCGTGAGAAGTGGGACTGGGCACTTCCCGAAAACCTCCTGCGCAAAGCGTACGCAAGCCTGCATCTTGACATTCGTGAGGCGCTAGATTGGATGCGCACGCTTTCGGAAAAGGCCTAGTGCGTTGACGGCTGGAGAATTGCGAACTGGCGATAAGCGTACGGGTATGCGGCTTGCCTCGACGAATTCGAAAAGTCGCAGCGGGTCTCCTACGCACAGCACGGAGCAATGTCCGCCATTCCGCTCCTAGGGTAGGGCGAACCGCCGCAGTGCGGACAGTGCTCAATATGGCTCGTCACCGCATTCCCGCCGATCACGATCTGGTTGCCGAACCTGGTCATGCCGCTGAAGTAGCGCGATCGCGGATTCGCCTGCGCCCTTGATTGACGAGCCCGAGGTCGAGGCGATGGCGCAGAATGCCGATCTCGCTCCGTACGGCATAATCCGCGATACCCGTCACGGATTCGAGAACCAAAGGAGGAGACGCATGACGTATATCCGCCCCTTACCCGACGCATCGCGTCGCCGCGTAGTCAAGGCATTGGCAGGCGTTGGTGCGGCCGCCGTCACGGCCCCAGGCTTGCTCCGCTTTGCACACGCGCAGGCAAAGACGCTTTACGTCAACACCTGGGGCGGCAGTTGGACGGCTGCGGAAGACGCCGCCTACTTCAAGACCTTCACGGAGCAGACCGGCGTGCGTGTTCGCACGGTCGCACCCGTGTCCTACGCCAAACTCAAGGCGCAAGTCCAATCGAAATCCTACGAATGGGACATCACCACGATCGAGCAAGGCGAATTGCTGCGCGCCGAGCGCGAAGGGCTGATCGAGCCGATCGACTGGAAGATCCTGCAAAAGGACAAGCTGTTCGCGAACGCGACATTCGCCAACGGCGTCGCCGCGTGCGCGCTTGGCACCAATCTCGCGTATCGCGCCGACAAGTTTCCCGGCGGTGGCCCGCGGAACTGGGCCGATTTCTGGAATGTCGAGAAGTTTCCCGGACCGCGCTCAATGATCAACAATCCGGTCCGTGCGGTGGTCTTCGCGCTTGCGGCCGATGGCGTTCCGGCGGACAAGATTTTCCCGCTCGATATCGATCGTGGCTTTCGCAAGCTCGATCAGATCAAGAAACACATCAAGGTGTGGTGGACGCAAGGCAATCAGTCGCAGCAGCTCTTGCGCGATGGCGAAGTGCACATGATGGCGATGTGGAATGCGCGAGCGAGCGAGTTGAAGCAGCAAGGTGTGCCGGTCGAAGTGGTTTGGGAGGGAGCGACCATTCATACGACGATGTGGTGTGTTGCCAAGGGCGCGCCGAATCGTGATGCAGCCTGGCAGTTCATCCAGCATGCCGTGCAGCCCAAACCGCAGGCCGAATTCTGCAATCGGTTGTTCTACGGGCCGTCGAATCCGGCCGCCTTCCAGTTCGTCAACCCCGCGTTCGCCACCCAGATGCCTACGCACCCGGACAATGCCAAAGTGGCCATTACCCCGGATCCGGAATGGTTCGCGAACAACGCGGCGAAGATCCAGGAGCGCTTCACGCAGTGGCTCGCGACTTGACTATGCGATTCCCCATCGTCTTGCCACGGTGATCGATTGTGGTCGCCGGACATCGTTGCCCGTTCGTCCTGCGCTTGTCGAAGGATGCGCGCGCAAGTTCGACCGCTTCACCTGTGCGCCGAGTCGTAAGCGGTTTCCGCGTCCGCCCGTTCGACACGCTCAGGGCGAACGGAGGGCAGGGTTTACCGCTTGGGATGGCGATTCCCCGTGGTCTTGCCGCGTCTGAATCGCGATGGCAGGTTCCGTAGTCGCGCCCCCCGAGGGAAGCTGGGCCGTCCGTGCGATGCTCGCACCGGCGGTTCTGTTCCTGATCGTGTGTTTCATCGCGCCGGTTCTCTACATGCTGGCCCTGAGCGTGACCGGCGCCAATGCACCGTTCGGCCATTTTCATCGCCTGCTGACGGTGCCGGTCTACCTCAAGGTCCTGCTCAACACGTTTACGACCGCGTTCGTCGTAACGCTCTGGTGTCTGGCGCTCGGCTATCCGCTCGCTTACGTTATGGCGACCCGCAAGGGCACGCTCGCCCTCGTACTGTTCGCGATCGTCGCCATGAGCTTCTGGACCGGATTCGTCGTTCGTACCTACGCCTGGCTCGTGATGCTCGGCAACAAAGGTGTGCTCGTTGCGCTCGCCGCGCTGTTCGATGTGGGGGCACCGCCGCAGCTACTCTTTACTTCATTCGCCTCCACGCTTGGGATGGTGCACATTCTGTTGCCCTTCATGGTGATGGCACTCTATGGCGTGATGCGCCGGATCGATTCGACGCATTTGCGTGCCGCGCATAGCCTGGGGGCCCCGCCGCATCGGGCATTCCTCGAGATCTTCCTGCCGCTCAGCTTGCCCGGGGTGGTGAACGGTTCGGTGCTGGTCTTCACGTTGTGCCTCGGATTCTATGTGACACCGATCCTGCTTGGTACGCCGCAGGACATGATGATCTCGCAGCTCATCACGCAACAGGTCGAAGAGCTGCTCGCATGGGATTTCGCCGCCGCACTCGCGACGGTGCTGCTGGTCGTGACCCTCGCGCTGCTTGCGCTCTACAACCGCATCGCCGGATTGGATCGGCTATGGGGATGAGCGGCGCGCCGGTCGCGGTGCTTGCGGTGATTGCAGGGTTGTTCCTGCTTGCACCGATCCTGATCGTGGTCCCGATGTCGTTCTCGACCGCCATCTCGTTCGAATTTCCCCCGCCCGGTTACGGCCTCGGGTACTACCGCAAGTTCGCCACCGATGCGGATTGGCTCGAACCCACGCTGAACAGTTTCATCGTCGCGGCCGGCACGACGATCCTCACCTTGCTGATCGTGCTGCCCGCCGCGTTCGCCTATGTACGCCATCGATTCAGGGGGCGGGGTGGCGTCAATCTCCTCATCATGCTGCCGCTGGTCGTGCCGCATGTCGTGAGCGGTCTTGGATACTACGGCTATCTGAGCGCGCTGCAGATGCGGGGGACCGCGCTTGGCGTGGTGATCGCGCACACGGCCCTCGCGGTTCCCGTCGTGTTTCTGGTGATGACCGCGGCACTGAAAGGATTCGATCGCAACCTCGAGCGGGCTGCGATGAGTTCGGGCGCCAACCCGTTGCGTACGTTCTGGCATGTAACGTTGCCGGTGCTGCGACCCGGCATCCTGGTGGCGGCACTGTTCGCATTCCTTACTTCATTCAACGAGGCGGTGATCGCGATTTTCATCGCCGGTCGCGACGGATCGACCTTGCCCAAGAAAATGTTCGAGAGCATCCGGCTCGAATCCGACCCGGTGATCGCGGTGATCTCGACGCTCCTCACCGTCGGTGTTCTCGTTGGCGTCGTCGTATCGTTACTCATCAGGAATCGCTCGCACCATGTCACTTAGCGCACTGCTCGCGCCGCGGTCGATTGCCATATTAGGCGCCTCGGATCGCGCGTCCATCGGACGTGCGCTCATCGAATCGCTGGATCGCATGGGATTCAAGGGCGAAGTTCTGCCGATCAATCCGAAGTATCCAGAACTCTTCGGGCGGCGGTGCTATGCGTCGGTCGATGAGTTGCCAGGGCCACCCGATGTCGTCGCCTTCTGCGTGTCGTTCGCGCGGGTCCGCGAGAATCTCGAACGCGTAGCCAAGAAGGGCGCGCGGGGTGCGGTGATCTACGACGGTGGATTCGCCGAGCGGGGCGAGGCGGGCAAAGCACTGCAAGAGGCGGTGGTGTCGATCTGCCGCGAGGCGGGCATCGCACTCAACGGCCCCAATTGCATGGGCATCCTCAATCCGGTCAATCGCACCACGACCTATATGCAGGAGGTGCGCGAGGCCGCGCGCCTGAACGGCAGTGTGGGGCTCATCTCGCAAAGCGGATCGGTCTGCATCGGCATGCTCGCCGACCTGCGCCGCTTCGGCTACAGCCACGTCATTTCGTCGGGTAACGAAGCGGTGGTGACGCTCGTTGACTATCTCGACGTGCTGATCGATGAACCCGCGACCAAGGTCATCGGCCTCTTCATCGAATCCGTGCGCAACCCCGAGCGCTTCGTCGCTGCGCTCGATCGCGCCGCCGATGCCGGCAAACCCGTCGTGGTCCTGAAGGTCGGCCGATCAGCGCGTACGCAACGTGCGGTCACCAGCCATACCGGCGGACTGGCGGGCGAGTCACGCGTGTTCTCTGAGATCGTCCGCTCGCATCGCGCAATCGAAGTCGACGACCTTGATGCGTTCACCGAAGTGCTCGCCGTCTGCCAGAGCAAGGTGTTGCCAAGCGGTCCGCGCATCGCGGTCATTACGGCTTCCGGCGGGCAAGCCGAGCTCATTCTCGATGTCGCGGAAAACTGCGGAATCGATCTGCCGCCGCTGCCGGCCGATATCTTCGCTGCAACCGAGCGCGTCGTGGGCCCGCTCGTGGGGGACGGCAATCCACTCGATGCATGGGGTAACGGTGATTTCCGGACGAATTTCCCGCATGCGCTGTCGATGCTCGATGCCAATCCGCTCTGCGACAACGTGGTGCTTTGTACCGATGCGTTCGATCTCAATCCGATGGGGCGGCCGGAACGTGCGATCGATTACGCGCGGTTCGCGGTGGACGCCGCGGCCAAGAGTCGGAAACCGCATTTCGTCATGGGCATGCGGCCCGGGATCATGCAGGTCACGCAAATCGACTTCTTGCGCGAACACGGTCTGGTTGCGATCGGTGGATCGCGTCAAGGCCTTGGTGCCGTCGCGCAGGTCGGGAAGTGGGCCGCGCCGTTGCCGCCCTACGCGGCTTCGCGGACCGTTGTAGGCGGTGGCATTGCCACTTTGGTCGCCGGCGCGCCGCGTGCGTCGATCCATGAAGCGGATGCCAAGCGCTTGCTGGCCGCGCAAGGGATGCCGGTGACGCGCGAGCAATTGACGCAGGACGTCGAGGAAGCGCAGCGTGCGGCCGGCGCGATCGGGTTTCCGATCGTATTGAAGGCCGTGTCCGATGCTATTCCACACAAGTCGGATCTCGGGCTGGTGTGCGTCGGTCTTCGTGACGAATCGGAAGTACGCAATGCGTGGAACACGCTCGCGGAGCACGCACGGCAACATGATGTCGCCGCAGTGCTCGCCGGGATTCTGGTTCAGGAGATGGTGTCAGGTGGCATCGAGGTCTTCGCCGGCGTGACGCGCGATCCGGATTTCGGCCTCATGCTTGCTTTCGGGATGGGCGGTATCGCCATCGAGCTGCTGGACGATTTCTCGCTCCGCCCGCTGCCGCTTCGTGTCGGTGATGCGCGCGCGATGATCGAGCGCACGAAGACCGCGCGGCTCCTTGCCGGAGCACGCACGCGCACCGCCTACGATATCGATGCGCTGGTCGAGTGCATCGAAGCATTCGCCGCGTTCGCGCACGCCGAACGCGAGCACATCGCCGAAATAGATCTCAATCCCATCATCGTCCTGCCGGCGGGCCGCGGCTGCCGGATCGTGGATGCGCTTATCGTGCCGCGCCATTGATCGAAAGTGGAGTCCATGACCGAAGCCCTCGTACTGTATGAAACCGATGCGCGCGTCGGCATCGTTACATTGAATCGTCCTGCAAAGCTCAATGCGATCAACAAGGATCTGCGGCTCGCCGCGGTCGATGCGTTCCACCGCGCGGACGAAGATCCCGATACCAGCGTCGTCCTGCTGCGTGCCAACGGACGCAGTTTTTGCGTCGGCTACGACATCGGCGGCACTGATCCGGAGAAGGAGAAAGGGCGGCACGACGCGCTTCGCTGGCATGCGTACCTGCGCGAATGCCTCAGCTTCGAGATGACGCCCTGGGACATGAAGAAGCCGGTCATCGCGGCAGTCCAAGGTCATGCGCTCGGCGGTGGTTGCGAGCTTGCGATGCTCTGCGACCTCACGATCGCCGCGGACAATGCGTTGTTCGGGGAACCGGAGGTCCGCTTCTCGGATACCGGCCCTGCGATCGTGATGCCCTGGATCATCGGCTACAAGCGGGCGCGTGAGCTGCTCTATTTCGGCGACATGATCGACGCGAAGGCCGCGCTCGATCTTGGGATGGTGAATCGCGTCGTGCCGCTTGCCGAATTGCCGCAGGCCGCGCTCAAGTATGCCAAGCGGCTCGCCTTGATCTCGCCGGAGGCCCTGGTTGGAACCAAGTTGTCCATCAATCGCGGGGCGGATGCGGCCGGTTTCCGCAATGCGCTCAACGCGGGGCTGGATATCGTCTCACCACTCTATGCGGCGAAGACCGAGATCGGCAGCAAATTTCAAGAGATCACTCGCGAGAAGGGGCTGGGGGCTGCGTTGAAATGGCGTGGTGATCAGTTCAAGGAATGACGCGGATGCCGGCAGAGGCGTACCTGCGCCTCGCAAGCGTGGTGAAGTCGTATGACGGTGCGACGAACGCGGTCGATGACGTCTCGCTCGACATCGCGCGCGGCGAATTCATCACGCTCCTAGGTCCGAGCGGTTCGGGCAAGACGACCACCCTGATGATGGTCGCGGGGTTCGAGGCTCCGAACAGCGGCTCGATTCTGCTCGACGGGCGCGATCTCGTTGCGCTCAAGCCATGGCAACGCAACATCGGCATGGTGTTCCAGAGCTACGCGTTGTTCCCGCATATGACGATCGAGAAGAACGTCGCGTTTCCGTTGCGCATGCGCGGCATCGCGGGCGATGAGCTCCGCCGGCGCGTCGCCGACGTACTCGCGTTGGTGGGGTTGACTGCATTCAGTCAGCGGCATCCGCGCGAGCTCTCGGGCGGTCAACAACAACGCGTCGCACTCGCCCGCGGCCTGGTGTTTCGCCCGGACGTGCTGCTGCTCGATGAACCGCTCGGTGCGCTCGACAAGAATCTGCGCGAGCAGATGCAGGTGGAGATCAAGCGTATCCATCGCGATGTCGGGATCACCATGATCTATGTGACGCATGATCAAACCGAGGCGATGACGATGTCCGACCGTATCGCGGTGTTCAATGCCGGGCGCATCGAGCAGGTCGCGGCTCCGCTCGATGTCTACCACCGGCCCGCGACGCGCTTTGTCGGCGAATTCATTGGGGACAGCAATTTTCTATCAGGTATCGTTGCGAGCCAGGATCCGCTCTGCGCCGATGTCGAGGGGCTGGGCCGTGTGGCCCTATCGGGCGAGCAGCGCTTCGCAACGGGCGCCGCGATCGACATTCTGCTCCGCCCGGAGCGCGTTCGCGCGGGTGATCTTGCCGGCGCGGACACGACTGCCACGATGGCTGTCGAGACCTTGATCAACTACGGCGAGAGCATCCTTGCGATCGGCACGGTATCGGGGCGAATCTTCCGCGTCCGCATCGCCGGGCAGGCGCCCGTGGCATTACGCGAAGGGGCAAGCATCCCGGTTGGTTGGCGTATTGCGGATATGCACGCGATTGCAACGAAAGGACTCTAAGTCGTGTAAGCCGCTTTTGGGTACTTTTTTGGGTAACACGTAGCGCGATCCCCATTAGGTCAGAAATTTGGGGCAATCGTGAGCGTCGTGAACCAGCTTTCCCAATCGATTCCTTCACCGTAAGTCCGCAGCAGTTCGGTTCCGTGGATCAGCCAAGGTCCTCGACCCTTCAATTTGAACCTTGCGCGGCCGTCTACATCCGTCCGCTGCCAATCGCGGCCACCGTCCACTTGCATGGCCAACATCAAACGTGGAAGCGGAACGCCCTGCTTGAGAACGCGCACGGTCAATGTATCGCCCGGGCCCAACAAAGTAGGGTTGTTTTCCGGGACGATTTCGAGCGCACCGCCTATCGGCTTCGACCATGCAACATCGGTCGGATCCGGCGCGCCGACGCGTATCACTGTCTTCGCGAACTTCACATAGCGCTCGCGCCACGCCTTGGGTTGCTCAGCGGCCCATGCATCGCGGAGGGCTTGATCAGCATGGATCTCGTCGAAGTACGCTTCGATTTGTGCCTGCGTCAATTCGATTTCGTGTGGCGAGAGCTCAAGCCAAGCCGTGGCACTGCCAGGGCGATCAACGTTCGCGCGGAGCGCGAGCGCAGGCCCGAAGATGTTGAACGGTTCGAGCTCGTGACATTTCTGGTCGCGAATACATAGACCGGATCGACTCACCGATTTCGGATCGACGGCTGTTTCCGGTTGCGGAAACGATATGCCGCTCGTTACGAGTAGCGTCGCATTGCCCGGCTTTTCCATTCCGCCCTTCGCTGGAAGGATCCACGTCTCGTGGGCTTGGGTAGCCATGGCGATACCGAGCGCGGTGGCGAATGTCATGGTGGCGCGGATCGCGAACGACCCATGTCGTGTTGATCGTACTGTCATGGTTTGATGGGATCGAAGGCCGGAATCAAAAAATACGAGGTAGAGATACAAGGCCCGCGGACGAATCGCCTGCGGACCCTGCGACAGGAGCTTGCCCTCAATTGATCCGAACGGCTTGGGGCTCCTCTGCTTCATCGGACGCTGCCGCAACTCCCCCCGTGCTCCGGGGATCGGCGCCACTGGCATTCGGCGTATCGATGACTTCCTGGACTATGGCGACAAACGCATTTCCCGTCGGAGTGGTGCCGGTATTGCCGCCGGCGGCTCCACCGCTACCGCCATCGTCACCACCACCTCCACCGCAGGCGACAAGCACGCAGGCGAGCGCGGCAGTCGCAATCACACCATTCGATCGATTCATGATCCAACTCCCTTATGGATTTGCCGGGATGCCGTTGCGGCCGTTGGGGCTGCCCGGAATCGGCGTGGTCAGGTACGGAAACGCATTGTCGAACTGTGCGGCTTCGACGAGCGCGCCATCGGTGAGGGGTAGGTTGCCGCTGGGCGCCACGGCTGCCGGCAACAAGAATCCCATCGCCACACGCAACTCGATATCGACGACGTCATCGCCAGGCCGGCGTCCGTTGGGGAAACCCGCCACGTCGCAGCCCGGTGCGGTCGGGGTCAGTACACCGCCCACGAAGCATGCCGCGGCGCCGAGACTGTTCTGACTTTGGCGCGGCGTCACCGGGAGCGAGGTATTGAGGCGCAGCATCTCGGAGAGCGGATTGCCGGCCGGTTTGTTGACGCCCGGCACGCCGGTGAGAAACACCGTCACCAAGTCGGTGCGCGGAAACTGCGTGGGTGCCTTCACGCCAGCACTCGCGTACAGAATTTCAAGGAGCGCGGGCAACGTGGGGTTGGTCACGTAATCGGCGAATTGCCCATCGTCCCTCGGACGGCTGGCGTTGAACTTGTCTTTGTCCTTGAGGCCGATGATGAGTTCGTTGATGAGGGGATGACCCAGGCGTGAAACCTGCACCCATGGACCACCTTCGAGCGATGCAGATGTCGTGTCGCTGCGAGGCGACGGGTTCAGCAATCGGCCTTGACGCAGGCTCGCGGTCGTCCAGCCACCGACTACCGGCTCGCTGCCATCGACGAGGCAACTTATCGGCACTTCGAGCGCGATCGTGCTGATGTTTTTGTCGGCGGTCGCGCTTTGCGTGCCGTTTCGCGGGCCAACCACCTTGGCGACCGGAATGTTCACAAGGTCGAAGATTTCGCCAAGATTGACTTGGAACGATTCCTTCCGTTGACCGACGAACATTCTGCCGGCGGTACCGCAGCCTGGAATGTTGATGTTGTAGAGATGCTTCGCTGCATACGCTGCATAATCGGGGAGGGACTTGTTCCCGATATTGTCGACCGGCTTGTCAAAGGTCGCCGCACCGCCTTGCGCGTTCGTGATCTTGCCGCTTTGACCGCGGCGTCGATCTCCTCGCACGACGTCGACCGTGAACGTTTCCCGAACATTGAGCGTACCCGGATTCACCTCTGCGATCGCACCGACGTTCGTGAGCGGAATCGAAACGTTCTTGCCACCGACCGGAATCTGAATGTCCTTCAGCGCGTTATTGAAGCGGAACTGGAAGGTGAGGTCTTCGTTGTTGTCACCGTTATTGTCGATGTGAATCGAATACAGCGCGTCGGAATCGAACGTGAAGTAATTCGGTCCGCCATAAGCGTCCTGCAATGGAATGTAGTTCGCGATGATCGTTACGAAGTTCTCACGTCCCGGCTCATAGCTGCGGAACATATAGAAATCGGTACCGTCGACTTTCGGGTGGCGCGTGATGAAGGGTGCTTCGCGATGGCTGGATGCTTCAACCGTAACGGTCAAAATGGCACTGATGGCCGTGGCGACCGCACTTGCGGTGCGACTGAACCGCGGCGCTTGCATACGAATGGACATGATTGCTCTCTTTCTTGAGGATAGTGGTTTGGGTGGCGGCAGCCCGATCGAGTGCTGTGCCGATTGATCTGGTTTCCGTTCCGCGCGCACTTGAATCGACGCGATCCACTGCGCACACGATTTCGCGGATCGCGCCGAAGGCGTTCGCTTGCGGTCACGACTTCAGGCCGAAGCTGAAACAGCTCAGCGCCGGCTTACGTTGCCTTTCTAGTTTTGGCCATAGAAGACGTATTTCGCTTCGTACGACACCTGCTGCTTCATACCTTTCGTGGACGCATCGCAGTTGCTGGCAGGCGCAACGCCATTCTTCGTCTCTAACCGTTGGATGAACGTCACGCCCGTCATGGCGCCGCGGCCCATGGCGGGGTCCGCCTTGACGAGCTGCAACGGAATGCTCTTGGGCGTGTCAGACGGTGCGATCGCAATCTGCTTACCGGTGACCTTCGATCCGTCCATCGCTTCCCACGTCGGACCACCGTAGTACGTGCCCACGGTTCTTTTCTGCATATCGAATAGCGTCGCGACCGGCGCTACGAAGGTCCATCCGAACTCGCCGCCAGCACCTTGCTTTTCACGGCATTCATAGGTGAGTTCACCAATGCCGAGCGTTTCGAGTTTGACGACGTGCCCGGCTGGGACACGTACGGGTTCCGGCAACGAGGAATTGTCCGTGGCTGCGACGGCTGCACCGGCTGCTGCCAGCAGGCATGAAAGCGATACGTGTTTGATCATTTTTGAGTCCTTTCGCTGAGTAGTTGAGGAGGGACACCGCGTTGCAACGTCTCAACCTGCACTACACGGCGCGAACGAACCCAGATGCAGTCGGGGTAAAAAAAATGAATTGCGCGGTCAATTGAACGGAACGGTTCTGCCGACAAACAGGATCGGGCCGGTGGGGCGATCGATTGGCGATCCGGTTTCCGGCTCCAGCGTGAGCTCGAAGAGTTGATCGCGTTCGAGCGCCGGCAAGCGCGCGGTATCGATCTCGGTCACACGATCCGGTGAAACCAGGCCAAGCGAGGTCGGCCCGGACGCTGTCTGCGTTTTCGTCCAGAACTGAAGCGCCTTTTGCGGCGCTACGGTCGTCGATACGAGCGGCACCAGCCGCAACTTTCCGCCTGCCGCCGCCTCCACGATCCATCCGACTTTCTTGTCGGGGTCCTCGAGAATCGCGAGATAACGTGCCACGCCTGGGTTCGGTGCGACAAGTGGCGTTGGCGGGCGTACGGCCAGGACGACGGCTATGGCGGCGGCAACGGCAGCGCCGAACCGCCACAAGGAAATGTTTTCCCACCAGCCGGGCCGCGCTGCTCTCCTTGCGCGGGTGGCGAGGCCATGCTCGATGCGTGCCCAAAGATCGGGGGGAGGATCAACCGGTTTTAGCATCCGCGTCATCGGCAGCAACTTGTCCTGCCAGTCATAAACGGCCTGCTGCAAGGCGAAATCGCGGCCAAGTTCGCGCTCGAATTCGGATCGGTCCTCGGCGCCAAGCGTGCCAAGCACGTACTCGGCGGCGATGGCCGAGCGTTCGTCAGGATTGTCGGGAATCATGATAGGCACGCTTTCAATGCCAACAACCCGCGCCGTATCCAAGATTTGACGGTGCCGAGTGGGGCGCCCATGCGCGCGGCGACCTCCTCGTGGGAATAGCCGTCAAAGAACCCAAGCAGGATGGACTGCCGCGACTGCTTGTCCAGCCTTTCAAGGCACTGGGCAAGTGCGCGATGGTCGGCAGAGTGGTCCTCGCCCTGCCACACCACGTGGGCTTCGAGGAGTTCTTCAAAATGCTCGTCGTCACGCTCAGGAGTGCTCTGCGCGCTCCGTAATACGTTGAGTGCGCGATGGCGCACAACGGTGTAGATCCAGCCGCGCGCTGATCCAAGTCCGGGATTGTACGTGCCTGCCTTGGTCCATATCTGCAGGAAAGCATCGTTCAGCACTTCCTCCGCCACTTCGCGGCGTCGGACCATGCGCATCGCCACGGCCATCAGCCACCGACATTCGCGCTCGTAAATTGCCCGCAGGGCGTAGCGGTCGCCCCGGGCGCAACGCTGAAGCGCGGACTCGTAGTCAAACGGCGGCTCGGTATTCTCGGCGATCACGATCTCTCCGGCGGGGCATCAATGCGACCCGCACTCTGCGGCTAAATACTACACGCCAGCTCGCGATTTGGATGCACGCCGGCGCGACAGCCGACCAATTCGTGTGATGCTCACGAATGGCGTGGCGTTCAAAAACGGGATCTCGCATCAGATCAGGCTGTCCGTCATCTGGTCACGCGACTTCCCCGCCGGACTATCCTCGACCAGTGACTCTCGCAAGCGTCGCGCGCGCGTCCCCCACTGCATTTCCTCGCCACGCCACATGATGATCTGGACGGATCAGCGCAAGATCCGCGCGGTAAAGATCGCGCGCCTCCTCGCCTGGCACGTCGATTACGCTAAGGGGTACGCCAAGCGTAGCCGCCGCATCCGCATACGCACGCCCTTCCGGCGGATTCTTTCCCATCCGCACCAGGGTAAATCCGTGCCCGAATCGATCAAAGATCGAAACCCCGTCGTCGACCCATAGATGCGGTGCCCGCGCGCCAGGCGTGGCGTTGGGTGTGTACAGATCCCAATCATCTTTCGGTGCGGGTGTGCCGTCGCTCGAAATGATCGGCGAGCTGTCGTAGAACATGCCGAAGTGGATCCCGGGGATATCGAATTCCACGTTGCAATGGTGAAGAAGCTGCGCACCAAGTCGTTCGCGCGCAGCTTGACCCGCGGACGATTCGTCTTCGATTTCGAATGGGATCACCATTCGACCGATCGAATCCGCCATTGCGCGGGCGAAGCGCGTATTGCGCTCGCCGATCGGGCGGCGTTCCGAGTGGTATGTGCTGAGCAGGGTAGGGCCGCCCCAGCCATTACACATGGCGGCGAGTTTCCAGCCGAGGTTGGCGGCATCGTCCACCGCCGTGTTGTAACCCTGGCCCCCTGTTGGCGTGAAAAGGTGCGCGGAGTCTCCGACCAGGAATACGCGCCGATACTCGTCTGCATAACGCTCGGCGACGAGCGTCAAGCCGGCTGTCCACGGCTCGCAGGCGATGATCTCCAGGGGAAACTCGCGGCCGGTCGTCAATGCAAGCGATTCACGACCATATGCTTCGGTCGGTTCGTGTCCGCGCGGCAATTGGACCATGGCGACAAACAGTCCCTTGCCGTCGATCGCGGTGGTGGTGCCGCGCCGGGTGCGATTCGTCGCCCAGTATTGCCACGATTTGTCATGGGGCACGATGTCGTAGAAGGCGGGCGAGCGAAAGTAGGTCGCGAGCATCTTGCCCCCGAGAAAATCACGCTCCTCGCCGGCCCACCCCTGGTACTGGATGCCAAGCGTCGTGCGAACCACCGATCGTGGACCGTCGCAACCGCACAGGTAGTCGGCGGACACTTCCTCGCGCTGGCCGCTTGCAACATTTTCAATGGATGCTTTCACGCCCGCGGCCATGCTCGTGAATGCAACGAGGCGCCATCCAAATCGCGCTGTGACGCTCGGGCATCGTTCAACCTGACGTTGCAACACAGGTTCGATGTACATCTGTTGCGTACGATGCAGCGGTTCCGGTGAGGGCCACCGTGAATACGCGCCCTCACGTGCCTGGGCCGCCTCGCGCCTCGTGCGACCGCGCACGCGCGCGAGCTCGTGCGTCGTAAAGCGCGTGAAGTACGCAATGTCCTGAGGGTAGTCCTCGGTCATGCCAAGTGCGCGGATTTCGGCGGCAAAGCCAAGGCGCCGATAATGTTCCATCGTGCGCGAGGTTGTTGCATTGGCCTTTGGAAACATGGGCGGCCCTGCATCTTCCTCCGCAAGAATGCACGCGATGCCGCGCCGGCCGAGTTCAATGGCGAGCACGAGCCCCGCCGGTCCTCCGCCCGCAATGAGTACGCTCGTCTTGATCATGGTCGTTGTGATGGCATCAAAGTTTGTAACGCTCGATTATCCACGCCGCGCTGTCCGGCGGGCCATTCAGCACGCCACGTGCCGCGATCGCTTATTCGCAACGGATGGCACTCGTACCTTGGTCAGCCCGGTCGTTGCGCGAACACGTCGTCGAAGCGTCGCTCCAGATCCGGATGCACGCCGCGGATCCGATCCACGACCTCCTTGGCCCAGTCGAAATATTTCTGCCTGCGTTCGAGCGACCACTTCGCCGGCGGGGCGGCGAGGAGGTCCCGCAGATTGCAGATCTTGTCCGCAAGCTTGACGAGCTTGGCGCGCTTGGACGATGCCAAGGCTTTCTGCACCTGAAGCCGTTTGCGCGTGGCCGAATCGAGCCACTTGGTGTCGGTGACCTCGAGCACGATCTCGGCGATATCCTCGCCGAATGCACCGCGCAGCTCCTGCCAAGTGGTTTCAGTATCCTCGATCGTGTCGTGGAGGAGCGCCGCGGCGATGACGGTGGCGTCCCGCACATTGCCCTCGATGCGCAACACAGTCGCCAATGCGATCGGGTGATTGATATAGGGCGATGCGTTGCTGTCTTTGCGCCGCTGATCCCGATGCTTCCAGGCTGCGAACGCCAGCGCGCGGAGCGTGAGCGACAGTGCGTCCGGCGCGTTGTCCGCGATGGATGCGATGGGTCGGCGTTGCTCGCTTGCGGTGGTCATTGCATGAGGTGGCTGTCGAATAGTTCGAATCTTGGCGCCTGCCCGCACGAACGAGTCACTTGAGCGTGGCCGCGATTTGCCGGAGTTTATCGGGTGCCTGCTCGCCTGCGAGCGGGGTTCCGGGAATCAGGTATTTTCCCATTGCGAGCGGCCCGACCACGACCGGCTCGAAACCGACTTCTCGCACCAGACGCGACGCCACCGCGAGGGCCGCGGCATCGTCGCCCGCTATCGGCATGCCGATCTTCTCCTTGATGTTCGCGATCTCGGGCAACCTCGCGGCGCCCACGGCATTGAACGCACGCACGAGGCGCGCGCCCGGCAGCAGTTCCGCCGAAGCAAGACCGGCGCCCTTGTCCCGGGCCCAGGTCGCTGTCGCGCCATCGCGGGACAGGATGGGATTGCATGTATCGACCACGACCTTTCCCTTGATCAAGTCCGCCAGATCTTTGCCCACCTTCGGGAGTGCGGCATAAGGCACCGAGATGAGGAGCACCTCGCCGAAGGCTGCCGCCTCCCTGGTCGTTCCGGCGCGCGCCTTGCCGCCATGCCGCGCAGCCAATGCCTTGTCCTGTTCAAGATCAAGCGAAGAGAACATGACTTCATGCCCCGCCTTGAGCCAAATCGCACCGAGAGCGCCGCCAACGCGACCGGATCCGACGACGCCGATCTTCAAGCCTGGCTCAGCGCTGCGCGCACCGGGCGACAGCGCGATACCGGCGAGGAGGGATCCGCCGGCAAGCAGGAATTCACGCCGGCCGAGTTTCGTTGTTACGCTTGTGGTCATGCCGAATCCTTCAATAGGTTTGTCCCGATTCGATGCGCCTGCGCAGATTACATCAATGCCGCATCGGCGAATGTGGGTAGTAAGATGCGCGTAGCTATTTGCAATTGAGGAGCGAGATGTGAGCAGCACAGGCGGCCAGCCACGTCAAATGAAGCTCGCAGTCTTCATGCATGGCGATTCGAACTACCACTCCGCGGGATGGCGTCATCCGGAAGCCTACGCCGATGGCGGGCTCAATCTCAAACGATGGATTGAGTTCGCGAGAATCATGGAGCGTGGCCGGCTCGACATGCTGTTCATTGCCGACACGATCGGCATGCCGATGACGGACAACCCGGAAACCCTGGCCCAGGCTTCGCTCGTGGACAAGTTCGAGCCGATGACCGTACTGGCCGCGCTATCTCCGATGACCGAGCACCTTGGCCTGGTCGCGACATGCGCCACCACCTACAACCAACCCTACAACGTCGCGCGCATTCTGGCTTCGATCGACCATATGAGCGGTGGGCGGTGTGGCTGGAATCTTGTTACCGGGGGCGTTCGCGACGACGCGTTGCACTTCAACCTGCAGACGCACGTCGCACATCCCGACCGGTACGAGATGGCGGAGGAATTCGCCGATGTTTGCCTTGGTTTATGGGACAGTTTTGAGGATGATGCGGTTCTGCGAGACAAGGTATCGGGCCGCTACCTTGATGTGTCGAAGCTCCATGCCCTCAACCACATTGGTAAATACTATTCGGTGAAGGGGCCGCTTTCGGTGTCGCGCTCGCCGCAGGGGCGGCCAGTCATCATTCAGGCGGGCGCTTCCGAGCCGGCACGCGAGCTGACCGCGCGGGTTGCCGACGTCGTCTTCTCCTCCCAAGCGTCTTTCGAGACTGCAAAGGCTTTCTATGCGGACGTGAAAGCTCGGCTCGCGAAATTCGGCCGAACGCCTGATGCGCTGAAGGTGATGCCCGGGGTGGCGCTCTTCGTGGGTAAGAGCGCCGCCGAAGCCGACGAGAAGTTCGAAGCACTGCAATCGTTGCTTAATCCCTCAATGGCGTTCTCGCTGTTGTACGAGCGGGTAGGGGGCCTCGATCTTTCGCAATACGACCTTGATGGCCCCTTTCCCGACCTCGAAGGAAATACCGCACGCATGAGCACGCCCCCGGCGCTCGCGCGCCTGGCGCGCCGCGAGAACTTGACGCTAAGGCAGGTCGCGATGCGCATGGCCGCAGCACGAAGCCATTGGCTCCTGAAAGGTACGCCGACGCATGTCGCCGATCAGCTGGAGCATTGGTTCAAGAATGGAGCCGCCGACGGTTTCAACCTCTTGCCGCAGATCGTACCCGGCTCGATCAGCGAATTCGTCGATCTCGTCGTACCGGAGTTGCAGCGCAGGGGGCTGTTCCGGCGGGAATATGAAGGTCGGACGCTGCGCGAGAATCTGGGCGTGCCTCGCCCTGAAAATCGATACACCAAACAATCGACATAGCAAGAGGGTAGGTTGTAGGATTCGCGCGCACGACGATCGTCGTAATTCCCTTGACGATAAGAGCCGTGATTGGCGTACGGACAATGCCTAGCTTGGTGCCCATGTTGATCGCGGCCTCCGCCTCTACCTTCGCCGATGTGTCCGGCCGCGATGTGTCCGGCCGCGATGTGTCCGGCCGCAAGTGTGCCTGCGTATAATTCTGACGATAACTCGAACCTATCGCGTCCCTGCGTGGTGCCAACGACCCGCTTCACCGACCAATTGGAACTGAACGATGCGCCTCGATATCTTCAATCACTTTCTGCCGCCGGCCTACATCGATGCGATCGAGCGGGCCGATCCGGGTTTGCCGTTGATCCGTTACGCGCGCAAGATCAAGCCGCTGTGGGACATGGAGGCCCGCCTCGCCGCACTCGCTCGTTACCCGGATGTGCAGCAGGTCGTCGCGCTGGGCCAACCCACACCGGAGCTGGTGGCAAGCGCCGACCAGTCTCCGGAATTCGCTCGGCTTGCCAACGACGGCATGGCGGCGATTCGTGACCGCTGGCCTGAGCGCTTCCCCGCTTTCGTTGCATCGCTGCCGATGAACAATGTCGATGCGTCCCTCGCCGAAATGGATCGTGCGGTCGGGCAGCTCGGTGCACGTGGCATCCAGGTGCTTACCAACGTGAACGGCCGCCCGCTCGATGAAGCGGCGTTCTTTCCGATCTTCGAGCGGATCGCGAATCGGTACGACTTGCCGGTGTGGATGCATCCCTTCAAGCCGCAGACGATTCCGGACTACCCGGGCGAGACGATCTCCGATTTCGACATATGGGTCGTTCTCGGTTGGCCGCACGAATCCGCGGTTGCGATGGCCAGGCTGGTGTTCGCCGAAATGTTCGATCGGCTGCCGAAGCTGCGCGTGATCACGCACCACTGCGGCGCGACGATTCCGATGCTCGCCGGTCGCATCGGCCCGATATTTGACGAACTCGGCGAGCGTACCGAGAACGCGCGCGAAAAGGCGATTCGCGCACGCATGGCAGCGAAGGGCTTGCGACCGATCGACTACTTCAAGCGCTTCTATGCCGATTCCGTGCTGGGTGGCTCAACCACGGCGCTCGCATGCGGCCTCGATTTCTTCGGTCCTGACCAGGTTGTGTTTGCCACCGACTATCCGTATGGCCCGGAGCAGGGCATGTGGTTCCTGCGCGAGAACCTTCGCATGGTCGACGAGCTGCCGATGGCCAGCTCGACCCGGGACGGCATCTATTTCCGTAACGCGTTGAAGTTGATGGGGCTACCTCCGGCCGCGGGTTGATCGTCAGGACGAAAGGCGGCCCAGCGCCGCGCCCGCGTCATGGCCCAGGTCGTGCCGAAGGGCAGGATTTGTCCGTGCGAACGTCGTGGACGCAGGCGAGGCGACCTTCGCCAAGCGCGAAGTCCAATGGCGGTTCTGGGGTGATATCAATCCGCATGACAAAACCGGTTACCCGCTGCCGTGACGTGATCCTTACCGCATCCGATTTGGCAGCCAAAGCGCGATGTCGGGGAACACCGTCATCAGAATGACCAGCAGGATCGCGAGCGTCACGAACGGTGTCACACCCGCGAAGATGGTTCCCATGGGCACGTCAGGCACGATCTTCGATAGAATGTAGACGTTGATTCCGACAGGTGGAGTGACGAGCGCGATTTCCGTAAGCAAAGTGAGCATGATGCCGAACCACACCGGGTCGAAGCCGAGCTTCACCACGATCGGGAACACAAAGGGAAGCGTGAGCAGGATCATGCCGAACGCATCCAGGATGCAACCCAGCACCAGGTACATCACGACAATCATCGCAAAGATCGTGTAGCGGTTCAGTCCCGAGTCGCCCATGGCTTCTATGACACTGGTGGTCACCTGTGTCGCCACGAAAAACCGCGACAGCACAGTCGCCGACACGAGAATCGCGAAGATCATGATGGAGAGCTTTGCCGTGTCGATGGCTGCCTCGACGAACGCCCGCCAGGTCAAGCGGCGCATGACGAGCGCCACGACCAGTACGCCGCCTGATCCGGCACCTGCCGCCTCGCCCGGCGTAAAGATTCCGGAGTACATGCCGCCGATGACGATCACGAAGATCACGACGATCGGGACAAGCTTCACGAGCGATGCCACGCGTTCGCGCAATGGGTAGCGCTTCCCCACGGGCCCAAGAGACGGGTTGATTGCGCAGCGAATCATGATATACGCCGAGAACATGAGCGCCATCAGGATGCCTGGCACGATGCCGCCGATGAAGAGCTTGCCGATCGATGTCTCGGTCCATAAACCATAAAGGACCATGAGCAGACTCGGTGGAATCATGATCGCAATGGTGGCTGCGGTCGCGAGGCTGCCGGTAGCAAGCCTCATGTCGTAGCCGTAGCGCTTCATCTCGGGCATGACCATTCGCGCCATCGTGCCGACCGCGGCGGAGCTCACTCCGGTCACGGCACCGAACGCGGCGCACGACATCACCGAAGTCACTGCCAGGCCGCCGGGCAATCGGCCGAACCACTTATGAAAGCAGTCATAGAGGTCCTCGCCGATACGCGCTTGGCTGACGATCTGCCCCATCAGGATGAACAGCGGGATCGATGCGAACAGGAACTCGCTGCCGGAGTTGAAGGCGGTTGTGAAAAATTGGACGCTCGCCTGCTCGAGCCCGCTCAGGTACACCATGCCGCCCGCGGCCACGAGGGTGATAGCCCAGGCAATCGGTACCCCGAGACAGATGAAAGAGATCAGTACTGCAAAGGCGATGTAGCCGACGACCGCGTTATCCATTGTCGGGTCGCTCGATTGCGGCGGAGCGAATCGCTCGACGCAAGAAATCGCGCGCAACGAGAATGCAGAACAGCGCGCAGCAGAGGCCGATCAGAATTGAAAACGGCCAGTGCGGGATCGAGATGGTGGAAGAGCCGACACTTGTCTCCATCATGTAGGGCACACCGGAAAGCGCCCGCCAGCCGATGAGCGCGGCGAACACGAAGGCACCGAACAATGCGATGAGATCGACGCTGCGACGCAGGACGGGCGCGAACTTGCCGTAGAACACGTCCATGCGCACATGAAGATCGTCGTTGGCCGAATGCGGAAGCAGTATGAAGAAGAAGCAAAGAAGCAACAGGCCGACCGCGTCCAACCCCCAAATGAAGCCCTGGCTGAACAGTCCGCGAAGCGCGGTGTCGATGCAGATGAGGCCGATCATCGCCGCGAGCAGCGCGATCGATCCAAACCGGAAGATCCAATCGGCAATGCGATCGAGCACTTCACTCCCCGAGGCGGGTAATTACCCGGCGTTCTGGATTTAGCAGGCGGCTACATGCCGGTGATGATGCCCTTGACTGGGGCCGTGAGCACCGCCTTCATCCGATCTTCGCGTGACATCGCCTCGTACTTCGTCTTCAACGTGCGCATGTCCTCGAACATTTTGCGGCCAGGCCGCTTGGCGGTCTCCTGCTCGTTGACCCAATCGTCGATCACCTTCCGGTAGGCCGCGTTGACCTTGCCCTTGTCGGCCTCCGAAAGCTCGATCGATTCGATACCATTCGATTGCATGAACGCGCGCGCCCGCAGCGCCTCCGCGTCGAAATAGAGCTGCGATTCAACTTGCGTCCACACCTGGAACCAGTGGTAGAGATAACGCTTGACGCCGTCGGGCAACTTACTCCAGAAGGCGCGATTGATGCAGTGCTCGTTCGGGTTGGTCCAAAGATTGACCACGGTGCGGAACTTGGCGATGTCGGTCAGTCGAAAGAGCGGTGCGCCGGCATCGTGCATCGGCGCCACCGCGATCACGCCGGACTGAAAGCCTGGATAGAGTTCGGAGATCTTGAGCGAGGTGGGCGCAAGTCCGAGTGAGGCGACAGCAGAGTTGGCCACCTTGCCGACCGACCATGCCCGCTTGCCCTTGAAATCTTCAAAAGTCCTAAGCGGCTCCTTCGACAACAACTGCTGCGGCGGCGTAAGCCCGAGGCGTCCCAACAGTACGCCACGCTTCTCATACGTTTCCTTGAGGTATCGTACGTACACTTCGCTGAAGACGAGTGTGCCCACGGAGGACTCGGTGAACAAGGTCGGAAGCTGCACGCCGAAATGGAGGTCGAATCCGCCCGGATTGAGCTGTGTGTAGCAGGTGCTCATGTCGGTGAGCCCAGATGCGACGGCTTCGAAAGCGCCAGTCTGCGCGTCCGTGAGCGAGTTCGACCAGTACGGCTGCAGGATGATCTTGCCGGCGGTATCCTGCTTTAGGCGGTCGATGAGTTTTTCCAGGAGCGCGGGGGCGGTTCCGGCTTTGCCGAGGAATGTCGAATAGCGGATCGTGACCGGCCCACCGTCGTGGTTGAATGGCGTGGCGAGCTTCGCTTCGCCATCGAGATATTTCTGGGCAAGCGATTTCTCTTGTGCAGCGACGGAGGCCATCAATAAAAATGCTGCGCCCGCAAATGACAACTTGACTGCGACCCTCATCGCGACATCCCCCTCACCTGGTTGGCAGCGCACGACTGACGAGTATCGTTTCTACGCCGAAGATCCGCTGAGCGTCAAGCGGGAATCGGTTTGGGTAAGCTCGTGCCCCATTCGACGATAGAGTTCGAACTCCGTGGCGATAATCGGTATCAAATCGCGCCGACTCCGAGGCGAGGGTCACGAGGGAATCGTTGGGTCTCGCTTTCTGCCCGGGACTTGCTGGAATATTCCGTCGCACGCGCAGGGGCACAGAAGAGCAAAAGTCAAGACCTGACCCCAATTTTCAGATTGACCGTGCGGCGTTCCCGGCGTACCGTCATCGACCAAATGCCCGGCCCGGTTTCTTTGTCAACTGCAAAGAACGCGCGATGAACGAATCTATACATCTATACTCATCATGATCGAAGTACGCGAACGCGTTGAGGTGCCATCGGCGCCAGAGACCGTATGGGAGTTGTTGACGGACCCGCACGCCGTGGTTAATTGCGTGCCCGGGGCAACGCTCGGCGATCAGCACGAGGACGGATCGTTCGATGGGAGTCTCACTGTCAAGTTCGGACCCGCCAAGGTGACTTTTCATACGAGGGTCGCGCTGGAACTGGATGCCGCGGCGAAGGTCGGGCATGTGACCGCGCGAGGCAAGGATAATCAGGGCGGAACACGCGTACGCGCGACCATGACGTTCAAAGTGATCGAGCGGATCGAGGCCCGAGGTACGACGATCCTGATCGATGCCCAGGTTGAAATATCCGGCCGGCTTGCCCTGGTGGTGGAGGCGGGTGCTTCGATGGTGGTCAAGCGCATGACGCGCGAATTCTCCGAGCAGCTTGCTGCGCGTTACGCGGGGCCAGTGCCGGGCGAGGCATCCGCGTAATAACGATGACAACGTGAATCATCTCTTAATGGAAGGCTCGCAAAAATGAAGGTGTACCAGCGGTTGGCGCAGGCGTTCAAGGCGGAAGGCGTGACGGCTACTTTCGGCATGATGGGTGATGGCAATATGTATTGGATCTCCGAGCTGCATAAGCTTGGTGTCAAGGTGCATGAAGTCCGCCATGAAGGTGCCGGGCTCGGGATGGCCGACGGCTGGGCGCGCATAACGCATACCCCGGGCGTCGCCA
Organism: Burkholderiales bacterium; assembly: GCA_046160305.1. Lineage (GTDB taxonomy): Bacteria > Pseudomonadota > Gammaproteobacteria > Burkholderiales > SG8-39 > SHXR01. The sequence continues at coordinate 2,105 of JBJXGX010000393.1, read as the reverse complement.
CGGCCACGTGCGGCCCCGGCGTCACGCAACTCGCAAGTGCGCTCGTCACGGCGAGCCGCGCGGAATCGCCATTGGTCGCATTTGTCGGCGAGTCCCCGACGAACGACGATGAGTACATTCAGCGTTTTGACCAGGGGCGCTTCGCCGCCGCATGTGAAACCGGTTTCGTGCGTCTGGCCACACCCGACGGCACGGACGACGCCGTGCGCAAGGCGTTTTATCTGGCCAAGCTCGAGAGCCGCCCAATCATGTTGAGCGCGCCGATGGACATTCAACAAATGAACTTCGAGGACGACGACGAGCAGTACAAACCGTCCTCCACGTTGTTCTCGCCTGGTGTGGCGCATCCGAACCCGCAGGCCCTGGGACGAGCCGCCGAAATCATCGCGGGCAGCAAGAGGCCGGTGATCATCGTCGGCCGCGGCGCGCAATGGTCGGGCGCGGGCGAGGCCGTGTTGAAGCTGGGCGATCGCATTGGCGCGCTGATCGCCACCACGCTGATGGTGAAAACATTCTTGAGTGAATCCGAATTTCACGCCGGGATCTCCGGCACCTATGCCTCGCGTCCGGCGATGAAGCTGTTCGAAGAAGCCGACTGCGTGATCGGCGTCGGCGCAAGTTTGAACCGCTACACGACCGAGCACGGCTATCTCTATCCCAATGCGCGCTACGTGCAGATCGATGCCAAGCCGCATGTCATGATGAGTGGCGGCCGCGGGGCCGATTGTTACGTGCAAGCGGACGCCCGCATAGGCGTCGAAGAACTCGAAAAGCTGCTCGCCGGACGCGCAGTCAAATCGAACGGTTATCGCACACCGGAGGTGAAAGCCAAACTGGTCGGCCACAATGCGGACCGCACCGACTTCAAGATCGATCGGGGAACCGTCGATCCGCGCGAAGCCTGCATCGCCCTGGACAAACTGATTCCGCCGGAAATCGGCTTCTTGTCAGGCAGTGGAATGACGGCGGGCTTCGCAAGCCTTTTGATGACGCGCCGGCGTTCGCTCGTGCAGGCCGGCCACTTCTTCGGATGCATCGGACAGATGCTGCCCGCCGCGATCGGTGCGGTCGTCGCGACCGGCAACAAGCCGATGGTGCTTTGCGATGGTGATGCGAGCGTGATGATGCATCTCGCGGAGTTCGAGACGGCGGTCCGCTACAACATGCCGCTGCTGGTCGTGATCATGAACAACGAAGCATTGGGCGCGGAGTACTACAAGCTCGATGCACACAAAATGGACGCCACGACCGCGATGGTCACGACGCCCGACCTTGGCGCGGTCGCGACTGCGATGGGCGGGCGGGGGCGCCTCGCGAAAACCGTCGATGAACTGCTGGCCGGTACCGCGGAGTGGATGAAAAAACCCGGCCCGATGATGATCGATCTCAGGATATCGCGCACCGTGCCGAGCGTGCCGTATCGGCGCATCCACTACGGTCTGGACGAATGACAGACTCCGTCGGGTGAGCGGAACTGCCGATGCATCGGCACGGATTTGCCAGTGCATCGGCATCGGCAATCAACCGCCCGGCGCGACCAGTACCGGCACCAATGGCCCAAGCGGCACCGCCGGATCGAGCGGATTGCGGCTTCTTGCCCGCTCGACCAGCAGGCTCGCGTCCTCTTTCAGCAGCAGGCGCCGCTTGACCAGTCCCTCACACGCGCGCTCGACCTTCCGGACATAGTCTTCATGGCTCGCGTAGCGCTCCTCGATCGAGGCACGCGGATCACCGGTCGCTTCACGTTCGGCGCGCGTGCGCGCGAAGGGCACGAAGCTGCCGGTGTTCCAGAATTCCGCGCCTTCGGCGAAGCCCGGCTTGCGCAGCGACCATCCGTTGTAGGTTCCAAGTGGAACATCGACGTCGGGAAAACGCACGCCGGCGACGTTGTTGCCATCCGCATCGATGGAAGACACGCTCAACGGGTACTCCTGGCCGGGCACTGGCACGGGGGGAAAGTTGCCGACGATACCTTTGGTATCAAATTCCGGGCCGTAGTCGTAGCGCGGCAGACGGCTCGTGCCTCTAACCGGCAGTTTGACTCCGGGAATCTTCGGGTACCGGGCAAGATATTCTTCGGCTTTGATGAGCGTGCCGTCCGACAT
>JBJXGX010000392.1:0-5584 GCA_046160305.1 Burkholderiales bacterium | reverse complement strand
GCGAGCGCTTTCGCGGCACGCAATCGCGTCGCATCTTCCTGGATGCCGACGTCGATGCGAACAAGGCAGTCGCTACGTATCACGAGGGGGTCCTCGATCTGCGATTGCCGAAGAAGCCCGGTTCCGGTGGGAAGAAAATCGCGATCCGGTAGTGGTGGTTGCGGGTACGAAGAGCGTCGGCCAAGAATGGCCAGTAGGCGGTGAGGATGTCGAGGAGGTACGTATCGCGGCCGTGCCCAGGGAGATCGGTCCCATCGTCGCGATACGTGGAGACGCATGAATCCAACGCTTTTTCTCGTGACGGGCGGTGCCGGTTTCTTGGGCATCAATCTCTGTCGCCATCTGCTGTCCCGCGGGCGCGACGTGCGATCGCTCGATATCGCCGCGTTCGATTATCCGGAGCGCGAACGAGTCGACATCATTCGGGGCGACATTCGCGATCGGAACGTTGTCGATCGGGCGATGGCCGACGTCGCCACCGTTGTGCATTGTGCTGCGGCATTGCCCCTGAGTGATCCCGCCGACATCCTCTCGACGGGCGAGGAGGGTACCCGCATCCTGCTCGATAGCGCGATCGCCCATGGGGTTGCGCGCTTCGTGTTCATATCCTCCACCGCGGTCTATGGCATTCCCGCACACTGTCCGATCCACGAGAGTGAACGCCTGGTCGGTGTCGGTCCCTATGGCTCGGCCAAGATCAAGGCCGAGCAACTGTGCGAGGCGTTTCGTGACCGCGGTTTGTGCATTCCGGTGCTGCGGCCAAAGACCTTTGTCGGACCGGAACGATTAGGTGTCTTCGAGCTGCTCTATGACTGGGCGTACGAAGGAAGGGGCTTTCCGGTGCTCGGCTCAGGGGGCAACCGATACCAGTTGCTCGATGTGGAAGACCTTTGCCGCGCCATCGAACTGTGCGTAGCCGGTCCCAATGATGTCGTCAACGATACGTTCAATGTCGGCGCCGCGGAATTCGGCACCATGCGCGAGAACGTGCAAGCCGTGCTCGATCGAGCCGGTCACGGCAAGAGGGTGATCGCGCTGCCGGCGTGGCCGACGGTCCCGTTGCTTGCGCTCCTCGATCGCCTGGGCCTATCGCCGCTCTACCCGTGGGTCTATCGGACAGTGGCGAAAGAGAGTTACGTGTCGATCGACCGGATCGCCACGAGGATCGGATTCGCACCAGTGTTCTCGAGCCGCGCCGCACTGATCCGCAACTACGAGTGGTATGTCGCGCATCGGGACGCAGTGCGCGGGCATTGGGGTGTGTCACACAGGGTTCCATGGAAGCGGGGGATTCTGTCCGTCGCGAAGCATTTTTTCTGAGCGAACCCCGTGACCATTGACCCATCCGAAAACGTCATCGTGGTAAGCGCGGATCGCGTGCCGCTGGTCGTCAACCTGGAAGGAACGCTGGTTCGCGCGGACATCTTTCTTGAATCCGTCTTCGTGTTGATGAAGAAGAGTCCGTCGCAGTTGTTCGGGCTTTCAAGCGCGTTGGCAACGAACCCAACCCGGCTGAGACATCAGCTCGCGAAGCAGGTGGTCCCTGATATCGCAGTCCTTCCGTATAACCAGCCGCTGCTGGCTTATCTCGCATCGGAGAAGAAAAAGGGGCGAGCGCTCGTGCTTGCCGCGGATGCCGACGAGATTGTCGCGCGAAAAGTGGCCGATCAGATCGGACTGTTTGATATCGTGTTCGCCAGCGATGGCATGATCGATCTCTCGGGCCGTCGCAAACGAGACGTGCTCGTGGGCCGATTCGGCGAGCGCGGCTACGACTTTGTCGGCAGCGATCGCGCCGATCTCCCGTCCTGGGGATCGGCGCGAAAGGCCATCGTCGTTGATCCGCCGCCCGGCCTTGTGAACGAGGTCGCGAAGAACACCGAGATCGATCGGGTTTTCGCGGGCCGGGCCGTCGGTGTGCTTGACTACCTGCACGCCCTGCGCGCGCACCATTGGCTGAAGAATGTCCTGGTCTTCGTGCCGCTGGCGGCTGCCCATCAAGTGCACGACGTGACGTTGCTGGCGGACGCAATGCTGGCATTCATCGCGTTCAGTCTGTCTGCGTCGAGTATCTATCTGATGAACGACCTGATGGATCTTTCGAGCGATCGGCGGCATCCTTACAAGAAGAACCGGCCGTTCGCATCGGGGCAGATCCCCATCGCGCACGGTGCGGGTCTGATCCCATTGCTTCTTGTCGGGGCCGGTGCAATCGCGTCGCAGCTTCCGCCCGGCGTCCTCGGCGCATTGGCGCTCTATTGCTTGACGATGCTGGCCTATAACCTGGTGCTGAAGGACGTGCCCTTTCTCGATGGGTTGGTGCTTGCCATCGGTTATGCATTGCGTGTCGCGGCAGGTGCGGCGGCGGTGGAGATTTCGGCTTCCGCATCGCTGCTCACCGTGTCTCTCCTCCTGTTCTTCAGTCTCGCGCTTCTCAAGCGCTACGCGGAGCTGGTGGCGACGCGTGCGCACATTGGGTCGATCCGAAGCGTCCGAGGATACAAGTCCGAGCAGAGCGCTCTGGTCATCACGTTGGGTGTTGCCTGCGGCTTGGCCGCGATGGTCGTGCTCGCCGTCTATACCGCCGTCGAGCACCATCACGCGCCCCGGAAAGAATTTATCTGGCTGTTCTGTGTCTTGCTCATCCAATGGACCGGTTACCTATGGATCGCGGCGCACGGCGGACGCATTCGGAGCGATCCGGTGGCATTCGCCCTATGCGATCGGCTCAGTCAGGTGCAAGGGGTCGCGATGTTCCTGGCGCTGTTGGTTTCCCTATGAGATCGCGGCTGCGTCCGGGTTTGCTCGTTGGGATGCTGCTACCCGCGCTGGTCTGTATCGGTGCGGCTCATGATCCGGGTGCCGATGCGCTGACCGTGCCGCGAGGTCAATCCGAGGCCGCAGCAGATGCCGCGAAGACGATCATCGATCTGCAGCGGTTCAGACGCGAATCAAGCGTGCCTGTGCAAGGCGCCGGCGGGCGTCGCGGCACCGCCACGCTCATCGAGCTCAATCCCGCGGTCAATGCCTGGTACCTGTTGAGGTTGGACTGGGGCGATGCGCCGGTGACCTTTCACCTAGAGAATCCCGAGCCGCGATCGCAACACATCGAACTGGCGGGTGCTGGTGGGCTCATTCTGCGCCGACTGTCCGGCGGCACCGATGTGTTCTGTCGCCTTTGGTCGGGGACTCCGTCGGCATTGGATCAGGCGATACGCGCAGGCCTGCCCTATGCGCCGCTTTGTGAGGGGCGCTTGTACCTGCGAAATCCTGTCGCAGGCCGGTTCACGGGGCTTGAGCTGGTCACCGATTTCTTGCGGACCTACGTCTGGGGTGGTGAAAAGATCATCGGCTTCGTGCGCCAGCAGTTCTTTCGTGATGCGTACCTTGAGAAAGGCGAGGCTGGAGACGCGCGCGCGGCAGTCCCGCCGGAAAATGCTGATGCGCCTCGCCCGGCAACGCTGAATACGGCATTCCGCCGCGAGGCGGTCGTGCCGACCGGACTTGCTATTGATCTGGGCGCGCGGCCTGGAGGGCTCGTCCTCGGGCAATGGTACCCGGTCAACGGGCTCGCGGGCGCTTTCGCGAGCGTCATCCAGCCGAAGGCGATCGCCGGCGAAATCATGAGCGGCCACCGCCATTTGGTGAGCGCGCTCGATGCGGTTGAGATGGACGCACTCGCCATTCTCGTTGCGTTCGATCTGACCGCGTATGAGGTGGGGTTCGCGTTGGGGACCGCGCATCCGAGCATCGGCTGGTCCTCCCATGCGCTGCCCGAAGTGCGCACATCGAACCCGCGCGGGCCCGATGGCATCGAAACCATCGCGCCGCTGGTCGCGAACGGCATGGTGAGCCCCGCGGCGGTGGCGCGCACGGTCGCGACGTTTACCGGCGGGTTCAAACGCGATCATGGTGCCTTTCGGTACGGTGAGTTGGCGCGAATGAATCGCGGCAGTCATTACGGTTTCATCGAGCAAGGCACCGTGTTCGCGAGGCTCGTGCCGGGACTTGCGACGATGTACGTGCTCGATAGCGGCGCGGTCAGGATGAAGACATGGTCCGGGGACGACGACGCATTCGTGTCGAAGGTGAAGCATGCGCGGCAGAATGGCGTGCCCCTCATCGCGCACGATGAGTCGACCGGGATCTCCACGCCAGGGACGCTGATCGCACGCTGGGGGCCCGGCAACTGGTCAGGCTCCGTCGAGGGAAAGCTTCGTTCGCTCCGCGCGGGCGCCTGCCTAGTCGAGACATCCTCCACGCGGTTCCTCGTGTATGGCTACTTCTCGAGTGCAACCCCATCCGCGATGGCGCGCGTGTTTCAAGCCTATGGATGTCGCACTGCGATGCACCTCGACATGAACGCACTCGAGCACACATATCTTGCGCTCTACGTCCGCCACGGCACCGAGGTCTCGGTCCAGCACCTCAACGAGGGAATGTCCCAGCTCGACAAGCGGGCGGGCGGACGCATGGTGCCGCGATTTCTGGGCTTTCCGGACAACCGCGATTTCTTCTACATCGTTCGGCGCGAGCAGCCACGATGATGCCGTTCTGGTTCCGCGTTGCGGTCGCGATCGCATGGTCCGGTGCGGTGCACGCCGTGTCGCTGGCCGAGCAGACTGCCCAACTGCTGCGCGAGCTGCAAGATGTTCATGGACTCACCGAGCGCCAGGCGCAGGGCATCCAGGCGATCTTCACGCGCTCCCGCTTTGCAGGGCAGGGCAATCCGGCCATATCGGTCCACCCGCTGACGCGTGAGCAATGTCGCGCCAAATTTCCCCAGCCCGCAGTAAGCCCAGCCGGTTCACCATTCGAGAAGATCTGCGGCGCCAGGCACATGGCACCGCTCTACGATTCGGCGGTCGATATGCCCGAAGCCGCCAAGACCTGCATCGATCAGTTCGAATTCCCAAACATTCCCTGCGCGTACCCGGTCGTATGGGTCCGTGCCAATGAAGCGGCGCTGATCTGCAAGGCGATGGGAAAGCGCCTTTGTGATGCGCATGAGTGGGAGGGGGCGTGCGCCGGAAGGCTCGAGCCCCCCGATTACCGCTTCGATTTGTCGAAGGGCGTGACGCCGGACAGTGCGGTGAGTCGCATGCGTGCCGCGCACAATCGGGTGCGCGAAGGAGACAAGTCCTGGAGCTACGGGCCGACGTATCAAAGCGGCGTGTGCGGCACCGGCACACAGAAGACGGCGGGGTGTGTGGGCGGGGGCTGGACGCAGTGCGGTTCGAACACCTACCCGGCGGGGAGTTTTCCCGGGTGTCGCAGTCCGCTCGGTGTCTATGATCTACACGGCAATGCGGCCGAGCACATGAATCTGCCGCTCAGCGAGAGCCAGATGGCGAGTCGCGGGAGTCAGACGTTAGGCGTTACCGAGATGAAGGGGAGCTGGTTTATCTTCGATGCGTATCGCGCGCACGAAGACTGGTGCCGGTGGCGCGCCCCGTACTGGCACGGGAGCCGGGTCATGGATGAGCGCAGCCATGCGAACTACCATTTGGGATTCCGTTGCTGCAAGACGCTGGAGGACCGTTGATGCGTTGTCCGCGCCTGGGACCCGCATCATGCGGCCTCC
>JBJXGX010000391.1:0-41469 GCA_046160305.1 Burkholderiales bacterium | reverse complement strand
CGGCAGGTGATCCACGCGATCGACGATTATCGTCGGGGTTATCCGCGGAAAGGTTGACCGTGCTGCTCATCACGATGCTGGTCGTCCTGCTCGTATTCAGTCTGCTTGGGATGGAGATCGCCTGGGCAATCGGCTTTGCCTGCTTCGTCTATCTTGCGATGTCGCAATTCGGGCCCAATCCCACCGAGTTCGTGCTGTTCTCCCAGCAGATGACGGTTGGCCTTGACGCCTTCATTCTCGTGGCGATCCCGCTGTTCATTTTCGCCGGTGAATTGATGAATGTGTCCGGCGTTACGCAGCGACTCGTGCGGTTTGCGAGCGCCATCGTCGGCCACCTTCACGGCGGTCTGGCCAACGTTGGCGTCGTTACGAATTTTCTGATGTCAGGTATTTCGGGTTCCGCGATGGCGGACGCGGCGGCGACCGGCACGGTGCTGGTGCCTGAGATGACCAAGCGGAAATTTCCGCCCGCCTTCGCAAGCGGGGTCATCGCGGCGGCGGCCACCGTCGGGCCGATCATTCCGCCGTCCATACCCCTGCTGCTGATCGCTTCGATCATGAATCTTTCGGTCGGCCAACTGTTCCTCGCCGGCATCGTGCCCGGCGTGCTGATGTTCGTGTTCATGTTTGCCGTTACGTGGTGGATCTGCCGTGCGCGAGACTATCCACGCGAACCGCGCGCGACCGCGCCGGCAAGAATCGCAGCCCTGAAAGACGGCTTCCTGCCGCTCCTGGCGCCGGTGATCATCGTCGGCAGCATCGTGGGGGGCATCGCGACCGCCACCGAAGCCGCGGCCATCGCGGTGCTCTACACGGTGGTCTTGGGCGTATTCGTCTATCGCAATACGTCGATGGCCGATATCTTCGAAGCGGCGGGCCGTACGGCGCTCGCATCTTCAGTGGTGATGTTGACGATCGCCACCTCGCAGATCTTCGCATGGCTCGCGGTGCAGGAGCGTCTTGGGGAATATCTGACGGCCGGACTGCTCGGCCTCTCCAGCAACGTGTACGTGCTGCTCGGATTGGCGAATGTGCTGATGCTGGTGCTTGGCATGTTCATGGAGATCGTGCCGGTCATGTTCATCCTGGCGCCGATCCTGTTTCCGCTGTTCGCCAAGATGGGCGTGAGCGAAGTGCAGTTTGCGTTGGTGATGGTTCTGAATCTCATGATCGGCATGATCACACCGCCCATCGGATTGAATCTTTTCGTGCTGTCGGCGATCAGCGGTGTGGACATCATGCGCATCTTCAAGGCGGCGGTTCCGTATTTCTGGGCGCTGGTCGCGGTTCTGATCCTGATCACGTATATTCCCGCGTTGACGCTCACCATCCCGCAATTCGTGTTCGGGCGCCCCTGAATCTGGTTAAAGGTTCGCGGTTTCTTACTACTCAGCGAAGGAAGTTGCCATGCAGACTACCCGGCGCACCGTGTTGAAAGGGTTGGGGTCGGCTGCGATCGTCTCCCAGCTTGGGCTCTCGAAACCCGCGAAGGCGCAGGTAAAGATCCGCTACGCGAACGCAAGCAACGCCCAGTACCACGCCAACGTCGTGATGGGGCAGTTCTGGGAAGAAGTGAAGACGCGCACCAACGGCGAGATCGTCGCCGAGACGTTCTGGGGCACCCTGGCCGGCAACGAACAGGTGCTCCTGAACGGGGTCTCGCTTGGTACGCTCGATGGTTGGCACGGCGCCTATACCGGCTTGCGGGAATTCGATCTCTTTTACACCGCCAACCTGTTTCGCGATTTCGATCATGCCGCGCGCGTGGTGAATGGCCCCCTGCATGCCAGGCTCGTGCAGACGATCGAGGCGAAGCACAAGGTGCAACTGCTCGGCTTGGGTCGGGCGGGTTCCTTCGGTCTTCATTTGCGAGACAAGGTGGCAAGCTGGGCAGAACTCAAGAACAAGAAGATCCGCGTTGGCCCGCTGGAGGGGATCGTGGAAAGCGTGAAGGCCATCGGGGCAAACGCCGTTCCGATGGCCTATGGCGAGGCCTACGGGGCGCTGCAGCAGGGTGTCGTGGATGGACAAGTCAACCTGAACACTTTGCTATTGACCGGCAAGTTCCATGAGGTCGGCAAGTATTGGGTCACGAACGAATTCGGTCTTGGCTTCGACAAGGTCGTCATTGCCCAGCGCGTATGGCAGCGCTTCAAGCCCGCGCAACAGAAGATGATGCGCGATCTGATGGTGGAACTCGAACCGAAGATCTGGTATCCGCCGCTCAAGCAGAAGCTGGAAGACGAGCGGAAGAAGTGGCAGGAGATCCACGGCAAGGATTCATTGATCGCGCTCGATCCGGCCGAAGGCAACAAGATGCTCGCCCCCAATGCCGAGCGTCTCGCCGATCAGATACTTGGCGCCGGAACGTACAAACAGATCCAGGCGACGGCATAGGGGTGCGATTGGAGGCGACCATGGGACAAGCATCGTTGATTCGGCTGGGCGCTGCGTTGGTTGCGGTAATCGCTATCGCGGCGTGTCGATCCGGTCCGGACCAGGCGCCGCCCGCGTCCTCGCAAGTGCCGGCAAGCACACAGCCGCTCTACCTCTGCTGCAATGTTCGCACCGAGACGGATTGGCTGAGCGACGGCGGCTTCCTGGTGGGCCGCGTCATTCCGGCCGGGACGCCGGTAAAGCTTCTGGGATCGAGTCGAGGGGTGGCGAATGTCGAGATCGACGGCAAGCGCTTTCGCCTCAGCAACGAGTTCGGTGCGCGCGCCGAGCCCATCGATCAGTGGTTGAAGAAGGTTCTTGTCGCGGAGGATCCCACCGCTTTGGTCAAGACCTTCTCTCTACCGGTACAAAGCGCGATCGCCTCGGGAAAAATCGCGCGGGGCATGACGAAGGACCAGGTCGTGATCACATTGGGTCATCCTCCCGCGCACGCGAATGCCAACCTTGGTGCGGCGGATTGGACGTACATGTATAACCGCTGGGGCCCGCTACATCGTGATGTTCGACCAGAATGGCCGCGTTCGGGACGTGAACGCGATCGGCGGCTGGCGGGACACCGTGCTGATGCCATGAGTTGAGGCGTTGGCGTTCGAGTGATATCTCCAGCTTTCCGCATCCGTGCGGAAAGGTTCAACGTAACCCTCCGCCGGCAACCATGACAGACGACATTGTTCTCGAGACGCGCGGGCTCACCAAAGAATTCGAGGGGTTTGTCGCTGTCAATGACGTCGACCTCAAGGTCCGCCGGGGGAGCATTCATGCGCTGATCGGCCCGAACGGTGCGGGCAAGACCACCTGCTTCAATCTCCTCACGCACTTCATCGTCCCGACACGCGGGCAGATTCTCTATGACGGCCGCGACATCACCGGATTCAATCCCGCCACGATCGCGCGCATCGGTCTGGTGCGCTCGTTCCAGATCTCCGCCGTGTTTCCCCACCTTACCGTTCTTGAAAACGTGCGGATTGCGCTCCAGCGCAAACGCGGCAATTCGTTCGACTTCTGGCGGTCCGAGAAAGTGTTAAGCGCGCTCGACCAACGGGCTCTCGAATTGCTCGAGGGCGTCGGCCTTGCGGATTTCGAGAACGCGATCGCCGTCGACCTGCCCTATGGACGCAAACGCGCGCTTGAGATCGCGACGACGCTCGCCATGGACCCCGTGCTGATGCTGCTCGACGAACCGACCCAAGGGATGGGTCATGAAGACGTCGGCCGGGTCACGCAACTCATCAAGAAGGTGGCGCAGGGCCGGACCGTTTTGATGGTCGAGCACAACATGAGTGTGGTCGCTGACATCTCGGATCGCATTACCGTCCTGCAGCGGGGTGCGATTCTCGCAGAAGGACCGTATGCGGAGGTCTCACGCAATCCGGAGGTCATGGAAGCTTACATGGGAACAGCCCATGAGTGAGCCGGGAAGCGCCCGTGTCGCGTGACCACGAGGCGCTCCGAATCAGCGACCTTCATGCGTGGTACGGCGAATCGCACATCCTGCATGGTGTCGAGCTCACCGTGAATCGCGGCGAGGTCGTCACCTTGCTCGGTCGCAATGGCGCCGGTCGGACGACGACGTTGAAGTCGATCCTCGGGCTGGTCGGCAAGCGAACCGGGTCGATCAAGGTCAACGGAGTCGAAGTGATCGATGCCCCGACCCATAGGATCGCCCACCTTGGCATCGGCTACTGTCCGGAAGAGCGGGGAATCTTCGCGAGCCTCTCGGCCGAAGAGAATCTCCTGTTGCCGCCCGCGACCGGCAAGGGTGGACTCTCGATCGACGAGATCTACAAAATGTTTCCGAATCTGAAGGAGAGGCGAGCGACCAGCCAGGGGACGCGCCTTTCGGGTGGCGAGCAGCAAATGCTCGCGATGGCGCGCATACTCAGAACGGGTGCGGAGCTGTTGCTCCTTGATGAGATCACCGAAGGTCTCGCGCCAGTCATCAAGCAGACGCTTGGCCGAGTGATCCGCGAACTCAAGGAGCGTGGCTTCACGATCGTCCTGGTGGAGCAGAACTTTCGCTTCGCCGCGCCACTCGCCGATCGCCACTACATCATGGAGAACGGCAAGATCGCCGAATCGTTCTCGGCGCGCGAGCTCGAATCAAAGCAGGACACGTTGCATACGTTTCTCGGCGTATGACCGGTACATTGTCTTCGCGTGTCGCGGAATATGACGTCTCAACCAAGGAGCAAGAAAATGCTGAAGCGGACCACTCTCGCCATCGCAATCGCCCTGTCGCTCGCGGCCGGCGCCACGAACGGCCAGATTTCAGGCAACGTCGTCAAGATCGGACTCCTCAACGACCAGTCGAGCCTCTATGCCGATCTGACCGGCCAGGGATCGGTGGTCGCGGCGCGCATGGCAGCCGAGGATTTCGGCGCCGAGAAGAAAGGGATCAAGGTCGAGATCATATTCGCCGACCACCAGAACAAGGCCGATGTCGGCTCGCAGATCGCGCGCAAGTGGTATGACGCGGAAGGCGTGGATGTGATCGTCGACGCGCCAAACTCCGCCGTCGCGCTCGCGGTCAACCAGATCACACGCGAGAAGGGCAAGGCATTCATCGTGTCGGGCGCGGCGACCGCCGACCTCACCGGCAAGGCCTGTTCCCCGAACACGGTGCACTGGACCTACGACACCTGGATGCTCGCCAACGGCACGGCGAACGCGATCATGAAGACGGGCGGGGATTCGTGGTACTTCCTCACGGCCGACTATGCGTTCGGCCATGCACTCGAGCGCGACACCGAGGCGGTGGTAAGCAAGATGGGCGGCAAGATTCTCGGGAGGGTCCGCCATCCGCTGAATACGCAGGATTTCTCGTCGTTCCTGCTGCAGGCGCAAGCGTCCAAGGCGAAGATCATCGGTCTCGCGAACGCCGGTGGCGATACGACCAACGCGATCAAACAGGCGGCTGAATTCGGCATCGTCAAAGGGGGCCAGAATCTCGCCGGCCTGCTGGTGTTCCTCACCGACATCCACGGATTGGGACTCGACAAGGCGCAAGGCCTGATCTTCACCGAGACGTTCTACTGGGACCAGAACGAGCAGTCGCGCGCGTTTGCAAAACGCTTCGCGGCGCTCAACAAGAACATTCACCCGACGATGATCCACGCTGGTGTCTACTCGGGCGTGCTGCATTACCTGAAGGCCATCGAGGCACTGAAAGGTGACGACGGCACCAAGATCATCGCGAAGATGAAGGAGACGCCGACCGACGATCCGCTCTTTGGCAAAGGAACGATCCGCGCCGACGGTCGCAAGATTCATCCGGCATTCCTCTTCGAGGTGAAGAAGCCGGCCGAATCGAAAGGACCGTGGGACTACTACAAGACCCGGGCCACCATCCCGGCCGACCAGGCGTTTCGCCCGATGGATCAGGGTGATTGTCCGCTGGTGGCAAAGAAGTAGCCGTCAGTAAAGAAGTAGCCGTTTCATCGTGCGATCCCCTGCGGTCAGTCGGCGCGGGTAAGTCCAGGTGTTTCGTGGCCGCCGTCTTTCCATGACATACCCCGCGCTCTTGGCGTGGGGTAGTTGATCCGCCATGGACTCGATCTTCGGTATTCCACCGCAGGCGCTATTCGGACAGTTGCTGATCGGACTCATCAACGGCTCGTTCTATGCGCTGCTTTCACTTGGCCTCGCGGTGATCTTCGGGCTCCTCAACATCATCAACTTCACCCACGGCGCGCAGTACATGATGGGGGCGTTCTGTGCGTGGTTCCTGCTGAACAAACTGGGGCTCGGATACTGGTGGGCGCTCGCGATCACGCCGGTCGCGGTCGGGGCGTTCGGCATTCTCATCGAGCGCACGATGCTGCAGCGGCTCTACAAGCTCGACCACCTGTATGGGTTGCTGCTCACCTTCGGCCTGGCATTGATCATCCAGGGGCTCTTTCGTCACGAGTTCGGTTCGTCAGGGATGCCTTACCAGGCGCCCGAAGCGCTTACCGGCGGCCGCAACCTCGGCTTCATGTTCCTCCCCAACTACCGTGCCTGGGTGGTGGTGGCGTCGATCGTCGTGTGCTTCGCTACATGGTTCGTGATCGAACGCACCAAGCTCGGCGCCTATCTCCGTGCGGCCACCGAGAACCCGGCGCTCGTGCAAGCGTTCGGCATCAATGTGCCCCGGATGATCACACTCACTTATGGCTTCGGCGTGGGTCTGGCCGGACTTGCAGGGGTCTTCGCGGCACCGATCTATCAGGTGAACCCGTTGATGGGCGGTGATCTCATCATCGTCGTATTTGCGGTCGTCGTGATCGGCGGGATGGGATCGATCATGGGCTCGGTCCTCACCGGCTTCGGGCTCGGCGTGATCGAAGGCCTCACCAAGGTTTTCTACCCTGAAGCTTCCAATACGGTCATCTTCATCATCATGGCCGTGGTCCTGCTGATCCGGCCCCAGGGCCTGTTCGGCCATCGCTGACGACAATCGACCATGGCGAGCACCGCCTCACCCAACACCGGTTCTCCGTCCGCGGCGGACGCACGGACCCAGTGCATCGCTTTCCTGGTCATGGTGCTGCTTCTTGTTGCAGCGCCGTTCGTGGTGTATCCGTTGTTTCTGATGAAGGCGCTTTGTTTCGCGCTGTTCGCCTGCGCCTTCAACCTGCTCATCGGCTTTGGCGGACTGCTCTCGTTCGGACATGCGATGTTTCTTGGCACCGCGGGATACATCTGCGCGCATACCGCGAAGGAATGGGGGCTTACGCCCGAGGTTGCGATCATCGCGGGCACGCTCGCGGCCGCAGCGCTTGGCGCGCTCGTCGGCCTGCTCGCGATCAGGCGACTCGGGATCTACTTCGCCATGATTACGTTGGCGCTCGCACAGATGGTGTATTTCTTCTATCTGCAGGCGCCATTTACGCATGGCGAAGATGGCATCCAGGCAGTGCCGCGCGGCAAGCTGTTCGGCATCGTCGATCTGCAGAACACGTTCGTCATGTATTTCTTCGTGCTCGCGATCTTTCTGGCCGGCTTTCTTCTGGTGTATCGGATCATCCACTCGCCGTTCGGGCAGGTGTTGAAGGCCATTCGCGAAAACGAGCAGCGCGCCTTGTCGCTTGGCTATCGCACCGATCAATACAAATGGCTGGCCTTCGTCCTCTCTGCTGCAATCGCAGGCCTGGCCGGCGCGACGAAGGCCATCGTGTTCCAGCTCGCATCACTGACGGATGCGCACTGGTCGATGTCAGGTGAGGTGGTGCTCATGACATTGCTCGGCGGGCTTGGCACGATATTCGGGCCGGTGGTGGGCGCGTTCGTGATCATCACCCTCGAGAACTATCTCGCCGAGACCGGCCAATGGGTGACGATCGTCCAAGGCGTCATCTTCGTATTCTGCGTGCTCGCGTTCAGGCGCGGGATCATCGGCGAGCTGGGCGCGTACCTGAAGAAACCGCTCTAGGAATCCGCGCTGCAGGCAGTCGCTGCAGTCAGTCGTTGAAGTTTTTGCGATTCAGGTCTAGGATTGCGGCCGTCGGGGTTCAGCAGACCCCCGGTATCTTGAAGACGGTGTCCCGTCCAAGCTCTGCGTAACCGCCGGCGCGATGCGCTGAAGGAGCGAAAATGGACACTGATCTTCCCTCTGTGACGACCCCTGATTTACTCTCTTCGCTCGGTTCTCCACGTGCGCCGACGATTGTCGACGTTCGCAGGGCAAAGGCGTTCGACGATGACGCACGCTTGATTCCAGGCGCACTTCGAAGGCTGCCCGACGCGGTCGACGTCTGGGCCGAGTCGTTGCCGCGCGATCGGTTGGTCATCGCCTACTGCGTGCACGGCCATGAAGTCAGCCAAGGCGTGACGCGCCGTCTGCGCGAGCGCGGATTCGATGCGCGTTTCCTGGCGGGCGGCGTGACCGGCTGGAAAGAGACCGGGGCGCCGACGATGATCAAGCGGCCCGACTTCGCTGTTCCCGGAGAGGGCCCGTCACGTTGGGTGACACGCGAACGCCCACGCATCGATCGCATCGCATGCCCCTGGCTGATTCGCCGCTTCATCGATCCGACCGCCACTTTCTTGTACGTCCCCACCGCGAAAGTATTCGACGTGGCGAAGAGCGAGAATGCGGTGGCCTACGACATTCCCGGTGCGCCGATCGAACACGACGGCCCGCGCTGCAGCTTCGATGCGATGCTGAGCGCGTGCGATCTGCACGATGCCGGGCTCGATCAGCTTGCCGTGATCGTGCGTGGCGCGGACACCGATCGGCACGATCTGACGCCGCAATCGGCGGGGCTTGTTGCGATGTCGATCGGCCTGTCGCGCTTGTATGCTGACGACCATGTCCTGCTCGAACATGGCATGCTGCTCTACGACGCCTTGTACGCGTGGATCCGTGCGGGACAAGGCGAACGGCATAGCTGGCAACCTGAGACCATGCGCCCATGAGTACGCCACCGGGTACGCCACCGGGTACGCCACCGGGTACGCCACCCGATACGCCACACCAAGTCATTGCCGAGGCTGAATCGCGCCCACCCGCGGCGGTTTCATTCGCGGACGCCTTCCACTTCTGGCTCAAGCTCGGCTTCATCAGCTTCGGTGGCCCGGCCGGGCAGATCGCCGTCATGCATCAGGAACTCGTCGAGCGCCGCCGATGGATTTCCGAGCGGCGGTTCCTGCACGCGCTCAACTATTGCATGGTATTGCCCGGCCCGGAGGCGCAACAGCTCGCCACCTACATCGGTTGGCTCATGCATCGGACATGGGGCGGCATCGTCGCGGGCGGACTGTTCGTGCTGCCGTCGCTCTTCATCCTCATTGGTCTGTCGTGGATCTATATGGCCTATGGAGATGTGCCGCTGGTGGCGGGAATTTTCTATGGCATCAAACCGGCGGTGACGGCGATCGTGGTGTCGGCGGCGCATCGCATCGGATCGCGATCGCTCAAGAACGAGTGGCTGTGGGGTATTGCCGCGGCGGCGTTTGTTGCGATCTTCGTATTCGATGTGCCATTCCCGCTGATCGTGCTTGCCGCGGGACTCGTGGGCTTTCTTGGCGGGCGATGGGCGCCTGACAAATTCGCGATCGGTGGCGGGCATGGCACCAAGCAAACGAGTTACGGTCCGGCGGTGATCGATGATCACACCCCGACGCCCGATCACGCGCGGTTTGCATGGGGGCGTCTGATCGGTTTCGCACTTGCCGGGGTCGTAATCTGGGGCGCCGCGATGGCTGCGCTTGTGTTGGCCATCGGTTGGGACAGCACCCTCACGCAGATGGGGTGGTTCTTCACCAAGGCCGCGCTGCTCACCTTTGGCGGTGCGTATGCGGTCTTGCCCTATGTGTATCAAGGTGCGGTCGAGCATTACCAGTGGTTGAATGGCGCGCAAATGATCGACGGCCTGGCGCTGGGTGAAACCACGCCGGGGCCGCTCATCATGGTGGTCGCCTTCGTCGGCTTCGTGGGCGGCTGGGGCAAGGCGCTGCTCGGGCCGGACGCGCTCTTCATGGCCGGTGCGGCGGCGGCGACGCTGGTGACGTTCTTTACCTTCTTGCCCTCGTTCATTTTTATTCTGGCAGGCGGGCCGATGGTGGAGTCGACGCACGGCGATTTGAAATTCACCGCGCCGCTTTCTGGCATCACGGCCGCGGTGGTCGGCGTGATCCTGAATCTCGCATTGTTTTTTGCCTATCACGTGCTGTGGCCGAAGGGGTCCAGCGGGCCATTCGATTGGATTTCGGCGCTGATCGGCATCGCCGCGTTCATCGCGCTGCTTCGCTACAAGGTTGGCGTGATCTCGCTGGTCGGAGCGTGCGCGGTGATTGGAATGTTGTTGACCTTTGTTCGCGTTTCGTAGGAACCTACGCGCTCGTGAATGAACCAGGAGAACACCATGAGCGAAATCACCGTTGCGAAATTCAAGGATGTGGCGGGTGGATTGCAGCAGGGCCAGTTCGCGGTGGGCGAACGTACCAAGATCAAGGGACTGTCCGATCTCGATCCGATCTACAAGGCGTTGCTCGATCGCCCGGTGACGGTGATTCTCGGCTTGATCGGTCCGGATGGCCGCATCGGCATGACCCCGATGTGGTTCGACTATGAAGGGGACAAGGTCCTGGTGAACACGGCTTCGCACCGGCCGAAATGCGAATGGATCCGCAAGAACCCGAAGCTCACGATGTTGCTCGTGAATCCGGACAACCCGTATCACTGGGTGCAACTCAAATGCACGGTCGATTCGGAGGAGCGTGAGTGGGACAAGGGTGGCGAGCGCGTCACGAAACAGCTCGACAAGATCTGGACCAAATACACGAACAACCCCGCACCTTACGGGCTGCGCGATCCGGCGATCGATGAGAAGCGGGTGTTGTTCATCTGCAAGGTGGATCGGATCGCGACTTTCGGAAAACCGTAGAGCCACTCAAAGCAGGGCCACTCAGAAATTTGACACGGAGGGAATGGAGGGGAAACAAGGAGGCGAAGGAGGAAGACGGGAAATTGGATTTCAGTGAAGGCTGGCAATGTGCGTTTCGCGCGCACCAGATATCCGACAGACCTCATGCTTTTCCTCCTTCCCCTCCTTTCCTCCGTGTCAAATTTCTGAGGTTTGACGCGGTAGGCCCTAGTTCGCCGGAACCCCCGCCTCCTTCACCACCTTCGCCCATCGCGCGATGTCGGCCTTGATAAATGCCCCGAATTCTTCCGGCGACGTCGTTCGTATCTCGTTCCCGCCGCCCTCCAGTTTCTCTTTCACGTCTTTCGATTCCAACGTCTTCACGATCTCCGCGTGCAGCCGCGCGATGACCGGCCGTGGCGTGGCGCCCGGTGCGAAGAGCCCCATCCAGATTCCTTGCTCGAAGCCTGCATAGCCCGCTTCGCTGACTGTTTGCATTTCGGGGAACGCCGCGTGGCGCGATCGCGACAGGATCGCGAGGCCCAGGATCTTGCCCGCCTTCATGTGGTTGATCACCGTTGGCATGGTCAGCACCAGCAACGGCAATTGACCGCCCATCAAGTCGTTCAGCGCGAGGCCGCCGCCCTTGTACGGGACATGCGCAAGGGCAAGGCCGGATGCCAGGCGCAACTGTTCGCCGGTGAGGTGCTGCACGGAGCCCGTTCCCGGCGTGCCGAAATTGAGCGGATCGTTCTTGTCGCGCGGCCGTGCGACCAGCTCGGTGAGGCTCTTCACGCCGATGCCCGGATGCGCGATGAAGACCATCGGAATGGTGGCAATCGTCGTGATCGGCGCCAGGTCGCGGATCGGATCGTACGGAAGATCCTTGCGAAGGGACGGCGCAATCGTTACTCCACCCGGCTCGCCAATGAAGATCGTATAGCCATCGGGCGCGGCACGCGCTGTCTCCCCGGCGCCCATGGTGCCCGCTGCGCCGGGCTTGTTGTCGACGAGGATCGGTTGGCCTAACAACTCGGAAAGACGGGGGCTCATGATGCGCGCGACGATATCAAGCGCGCCGCCGGTCGGAAACGGCACAACGAATCGGATCGGTTTCGACGGATACGTTTGTGCCGGACTGATCGCCGGCAGCAACGTGAAGGCCAATACGAATGCTGCGAGCGTCTTCATTCTGGTGGGGTTCTCTCTCATGGAATCAAGACCAGCGAACCGGTCGTCTGCCGGCTCTCGAGCAATCGATGCGCACCGGCCGCATCATCGAGCGGGAATGTCTTGTGAATACTCGGCTGCACTTGCCCTGCGCGAAGGGCATCGAAGAACGTCGCGGCACATGCCTCAAGCTCCGCGACCGTCTCCGTATATTCGCTAAGGCGCGTCCAGGTCGCCCACAAACTGCCCCGATCGCGCAGCATATTGATCGAGATCGGCGGCACGATCCCTGACGAATTGCCGAAGCACACCATGCGACCGCGCGGCGCAAGACACGCGATCGAACCTTCCCAGGTCGCCTGACCCACTGAATCGAACACCGCCGGTACGCCACGACCACCAGTGCGCTTGCGAACTTCCGCGGGCCAATCGTCGCGCCCGTGAACGAACACCTGCGCGTAGCCCGCCTTCAAAGCCACCGCGGACTTCTCGAGTGAGCCGACAATTCCGATCGCGTGCGCACCCAGTGCTTTGAGCCATTGACCCGCAATCAGCCCGACCCCACCTGCCGCCGCGTGGAACACCACCGTGTCACCCGTTTTCACCGGATAGGTGCGACGGATGAGGTATTCCACCGTCATCCCTTTCAGGAACGAGGCGGCGACGATTTCGTCGGCAATGCCGGCAGGCACCTTGGCGCACAGATCCGCCGGATAGTTGCGAGCGTCGCAATACGAGCCGAGTGGCCGCGATGCATAGGCAACGCGATCGCCGATCCGCAGGCGGGTGACGCCGGCGCCGAGCGCCTCGACGGTTCCCATGGCTTCGATGCCGATACCAACCGGCTTCTTCGCGGCCGCGAGCTCGGCGTAATCACCGCGCCGGCCGTGTACGTCGGTGAAGTTGACGCCGATGGCCAGATGCCGGATGCGCACCTCGCCCGCGCGCGGTGGCGCGTCGGGAACGGTTTCGACCGCGAGAACCTCCGGTCCACCATGACGATGCAGGCGAATGACGCGCGCCATATCATTGCTCCTGGGAATCTTCGCGTCAGGCCGCGCAGATTCCTGTTGGCAGGCGCTACCTGCCTTGTTAACGAGAATGGGCCAGCGCCCTTGCGCCCTTCTGATCGTTTTGATTCGGAGGCGCTGCCGCAGCCATCAGGAATCCGGCCGGCCGCCGGGCGGATTCCCAGGCATTCTATTGGAGGATCGAGCATGGAGCTTTCAAACAAGTCGGCACGACAGCTTTTCGAGGAAGTGCGCGCGAATCCAACCCGCAAGCGATTCGGGTTCGGGAAGAAACCGGCGCTCATCAACATCGACATGCAGAAGGCCTACACCTGCGTGGGCGAGTTCGTGACCGCCTATGAAACGGACCCGCGGCAGATCGACCATGTGAATCGGTTGGCCGAGCTTTTCCGCGAGAAGAAATGCCCGGTGGTGTGGACGTACGTCGCGTACATGGATTCAGGCGAAGACTGTGGTGTCTGGGGCACGCGAACGAATACGCCGGACTCGCTGCAGAACATCAAAGTGGGGTCGCGGCGTTCGGAGCTCGATGACCGGCTGCGAATCGACCTCAAGCGCGACATCGTGGTCAACAAACGCATGGCAAGCGCGTTCTTCGAGACGAATCTTGGATCGGTCTTCAACTTCCACGGTGTCGATACGGTGGTCGTAACCGGCGGCTCGACGTCGGGATGCGTGCGGGCAACGGTAGTGGACAGCCTGTCGCGGAGCTACCGGTCGATCGTACCGATCGAGTGCGTGGCGGACAAACACGAGAGTCCGCACTTCGCGAACCTGTACGACATGGCGCTGAAGTATGCGGATGTGATTCCAGTGGGGGAGGTGGTGGCGTTTATGAAGACCTACGTCTCTTCCTAACGCGCTCAGAAATTCACCACGGAGGACACGGAGGAAGGGGAGGAAATGCGTTGATGGATTACGAGGAAATTACCGGAGCCATCATATCTGCTGCGATGAAGGTGCATTCCGGGCTCGGTCCTGGTTTGCTTGAAAGCGTCTATGAAGCTTGCCTTGAGCACGAACTTCGGAAGGGACCGTTTTCTGTCGCCCGGCAGGTGGAGGTGCCGGTCGTGTACGACGGGTTGCGCCTAGAATCGGGGTTCCGATTGGATCTGTTGGTCGCCGAAACGGTGGTGGTTGAAATCAAAGCGATCGATCGTCTTGCGCCGATACATACGGCGCAATTGCTGACGTATTTGAAGCTGACCAAAT
Source organism: Burkholderiales bacterium (assembly GCA_046160305.1). Lineage (GTDB taxonomy): Bacteria > Pseudomonadota > Gammaproteobacteria > Burkholderiales > SG8-39 > SHXR01. The sequence continues at coordinate 27,254 of JBJXGX010000391.1, read as the reverse complement.
GTCGCGTTGGCCTTCTTCTAAATTTTAATGTGGTGCACATGCGAGATGGAATAAAGCGGATCGTTCATCAGGTTTGAGCCTCCATTTACTCCGCGTCCTCCGTGGTTAATTTCTGAGCGACTTTCTGAGCGACCTAGATGAAACCAGACCCCCACCTCTACGACTACCTTCCCTACACCAAGCGTCCCGTCATTCGCTGGCCCAATGGTGCCCGTGTTGCCTTCTGGGTTGCGCCTAACATCGAGTTCTACGAGCTCGATCCACCCAAGAATCCCGTCCGCGGTTCCTGGGCGCGCCCGCATCCGGATGTCCTCAACTACTCCTATCGCGACTACGGCAATCGCGTCGGCTTCTGGCGCATGCTCGATGTCATGAACGGTTGCGGCATGCGGGGCAGCGTATCGCTCAATGTCGCCGTGTGCGATCACCATCCCGAGGTGATCGAAGCGTGCGTCAAGCACGGCTGGGAGCTTTACTCACATGGCACCTACAACACACGCTATCTTTTCAATCTGTCCGAGGACCAGGAACGCGAGGTGATTCGGGATTCCATTGATACGATCAAAAAGCACTCCGGACAAAAGCTCGATGGCTGGCTCGCGCCTGCGCTCACCTATACCGATCGCACGTTGGATCTCATCACGGAGATGGGGCTCACCTATACCTGCGACCTGTTTCATGACGACCAGCCGAGCCCGGTGAAAGTGAAGAAAGGGCGGCTGGCGAGCATTCCGTATTCGCTCGAGATGAATGATGCGATCGTCTACAACGTCTACAACATGTCGCCCGAGGCGTACACGCAGGTGCTGAAGCGGCAGTTCGATCGGCTCTACGAAGAAGGTGCGGAATCGGGAACGGTGATGTGCATTCCGTTGCACCCCTATCTGATCGGGCTGCCGTATCGCATCAAGCCGTTCGAGGAGGCACTGCGCTACATCACGCGCCACGACAACGTGTGGCTGGCGACCGGGCGCGAAATAGCCAGACACTTTCTCGATCACTATCACGACGAATTCGCGAAAGCATCACTGCCGGTCGGGGAGGCGCCGTTATGAGCATGCCGGCCGATTATCTGAAGTATCCGCTGCGCCGCTATGGCATGGACCACGAGCGTTATGACTGGTCGATCCTGCCGCGGCGAAAACCGGTGGTCTGGCCCAATGGCGCGAAGATCGCGTTGTGGGTGATCCCGGCGCTGGAATGGTTTCCACTCGATATGAAGGGCAGGCCGTTCAAGGCGCCGGGTGGCATGGTCACCGCCTATCCGGACCTGCGCCATTACACGCTGCGCGACTATGGAAATCGCGTAGGCATCTATCGGCTCATGAAGGCGTTCGAAAAATGCGGCGTGCGTGCGTCGATGGCGGTGAATGCCGCGGTGGCCGCGCGTTACCCCTCGCTGATCAAAGACTGCGTCGCGGCAGGTTGCGAGATCATCGCGAACGGCCTCGATATGGATCACCTGCACTACGAGGGTCTTGCGCAGCAAGACGAAGAGAAGCTCGTGGCGACATCACTCGATATTCTTCGTAGGGTATCCGGGCAGCCGATTCGCGGATGGCTTTCACCCGCAAAATCCGAATCGCACGCGACGCCGGACATCGTCGCCGCAGCCGGCATCGACTACCTGTGCGACTGGGTGAACGACGACATGCCGTTTGCAATGCGGACGAGTACGGGTACCTTGCACGCCATGCCCCATCCGATCGACATCGACGACTACACGATCCTTGTCCAGAATCGTCACTCGGAAGACGAATTCTGCCGGCAGGTGTGCGATCAGTTCGACGTGCTGGTGAACGAAGCGAATACGCAGGGTGGTCGCATCATGGCGATCTCGCTGCATCCGTGGATCACCGGGCAGCCGTATCGAATCGGGGCGTTGGAAGAGGCCCTTGCCTATATCACGCGCCACAAAGGCGTATGGTCAGCGACCGGATCCGAGATACTGGATTGTTGGAAGGGGCAACAGGGCTGAGTCCTGGTAGCGCGATCAACGACGGGGACGCGCTGAATGTGTAGTCCTTCTCATTGTTCGATTTTCAGCCCGCTATCTCTGATCACCTTGGCCCAGCGTTCCCGGTCGGCACGCAGGAACGCATCCATTTGTTCAGGTGAATTGGCGATCACCTCGGCGCCGAAGCCGATGATCTTCTCTTTCATCTCCGGCGTATTCAGCACCTTCACGATGTCGGCATTGATCTTGGCGACGGTTTCACGCGGCGTGCCGCCGGTGGTCAGAACGCCCTGCCAACTGCCCGCCGTGAAGTCAGGGACGAGTTCGCTCACTGCCGGCGCATCGGGGTAGGCGCCGACCCGATTTGCGCTGGTCACCGCGATCAGCCGAACGTTGCCGCTCTTCACATGCGGTGCGGTGGCGAGCATGCTGTTGAACAGCAGATCGGCGTGGCCACCGGCAACGTCCTGCAACGCCTGCGCGCCGCCCTTGCTGGGGATGAATGTCCACTTGAGTCCAAGTGCCGTCGCGAATTGCAGTGCCGCGAGGTGCGGATTGCTGCCCATGCCGGCGGTCGCGACGTTGAGCTTGTCCGGATTCGCCTTCGAGTAATCGATCAGCTTCTTCAAGGTGCGCACTGGTAGCTTCGGACTCGCGACGACCAGGTCGGGCGAGAACGAGATCGTGGTGACCGGGGCGAGATCCTTGTGCAGATCGAACAGCATGTTCTTCACGATGGAGGGTCCGATCGTTAGGGTGCCAAGATCGGTCATGACCAGGGTGTGTCCATCGGCGGTGGCTTTCGCGACGAAATCGTTGCCGAGCATGCCGCTTGCGCCGGCTTTGTTCTCGACGATCGGCGACTGGCCCCATGGATCTTTCAGCGATGCGCTGAGCAGGCGCGCGAGGATGTCGGAGGATCCGCCCGCCGTGTAGGGCACGATCACGCGCACCGACTTCGTGGGAAAGATCTGTCCTTGCGCGTAGACCGGATGCGCGCAGACAAGTACGAGACCGATCAAGAACAACGTCTTCTTCATTGCGGTCTCCTGTCGCTATGGTTCCATGTTACGCCAGGCCTAATACGCGGCGGGCAGCGGCGCGCAATCATCCCGTTCTCAGCGTGAAAGGGGTTGGCGTTGTTCTGTCGGCAAGATGATTGACGCTGACTTGTTTGATGAGTCGCCGCGACCCAGTACGTCCCGTATCGGCTCCGACGCCCTGATCAGAGCAAAGTGCATCCATCGAGCGTAGCCTTCCGAAATGAGCATTCGATTCGAATGGGAACACGACAAAGCCACCCGAAATGTGGAAAAGCTCGGCGTTCGCTTTGCTGGTAGGTTCAGAAGTCGCTCTTCATCTTCCAAGGAGGATTCAACCATGGCACTCAATGGCGTTCTGCGTCCAGGACACGTCGCGATCCGCGTGCTCGACATGGATGCGGCAGTCAAGCATTACACCGAAGTTATCGGCCTGCTCGAAACGGCGCGCGATCAAGGGGGACGCGTCTTTCTCAAAGCCTGGGACGAGCACGACCATCACAGCGTCGTATTGCGCAAGGCCGACGAACCGGGCATGGACTACATGGGCTGGCGGGTCGACTCACCCGCTTCACTGAAGAAGCTCGCCGGCGATCTGGAGAAATCGGCGCTAGTGACCCACACCAAATGGATTCCGGCCGGTGAACACCCAAAGACCGGTGAGCGCTTCCGCTTCACCATCCCCACGGGGCATGCGATGGAGCTCTATGCGGAAAAGGAAAAAGTTGGTAACGGTATGCCCACGACCAATCCGGACGCCTGGCCCGATGGCCTGCGCGGTATGGCGCCGTCGCGATTCGATCATTGTCTCTTGTACGGTGACGATTTGGACGGCACGGTGAAGCTGTTCACCGAAACACTCGGATTCGGCATCACCGAGCAAGTCATCGCCGGCCCGGAGAAACTGATGATCGGTGCGTTCCTGACCTGCTCGACCAAGCCGCACGACGTCGCCTTTATCCGCCAACCGGTGAAGGGCAAGTTCCATCACGCTTCCTTCCTCCTCGACAACTGGGGCGAGGTGCTGAAAGCGGCCGACATCATTTCGAAGAAGAAAGTACCGCTCGACATCGGTCCGACGCGGCACGGCATTACGCGCGGCGAGACGATCTATTTTTTCGATCCGTCAGGAAACCGCAACGAAGTGTTCTCGGGTGGATACATCTACTACCCCGACAAGCCTGTGCTCACCTGGACGGACGACGAGTTGGGCAAGGCGATTTTCTATCACGATCGCAAACTCAACGAGAAGTTCCTGACGGTGTTTACCTGATCATCCGGGCAGGGACGCAACGCGTCACGTGGGGATCCCGTTCGTCAGCGAAATGGGATTCGGGGTCGGAGTGAGGTAAGGAATTGAAGGGAATTTCGCTCTGACCCCGATATCGGAAGCGCAATTTCCTCGCCAAATGCAATGAACTCACGGCGAACGAATCCATTCATTGCTTCCGTTATTCGCAGATGGCCCTGCAAGTTGGATTGACATCCGCAAACACCTGGCGTGTCTACCGCAAAGGCCATTATCATCGTGGCGAAACCAACTGCGGGAGCACGCCATGCAGATCGTCGCGGAACGGCCATCGACGGCCGCCATTCGGCATTCTCGGCCACGCTTGCCTACGCCGCCGGAGTGCTGCACGCCTCCTGTCGAAATGACAAAGGGAGACGTTATGTTGAGCGAACGCGCGAGTCTCGGTTGGTCTACGCGCCGGCGCGTATGGCATGCGGCTGCACTGGCAACGGCCATCGTGTTGGGTGGCGCCTTACCTGATGTGGCGTTGGCCCAAGCGGGCTACCCCGACAAGCCGATCCGCCTCGTGGTCGGCCTCGCCTCTGGCGGCCCGGCCGACACCATTGCCCGCGTGGTCGGGCAAAGGATGGGTGAGATCCTCGGCCAGCCAATGTTGATCGAGAACCGGCCCGGCGCCAGCGGGAACATCGCGACCGACTACGTGGCGCGGTTGGAGGCGGACGGTTATACGCTAATGATACTGTCTACGATCAATGCGAGCAACGAGACCCTGTTCAGGAACATGCAGTACAAGGTCGGCACACATTTCACGGCGATCGCACCGCTCGCCGAGACCAACAATGTGCTTGTCGTACACCCGTCGCTGCCGGCGAAGAACATGGCCGAGTTCATCGCCCACGCAAAGGCCAAGCCGGAGGAGATGTTCTATGCAACCGCCGGCATCGGTTCATCGACGCACTTGTCTCATGCGTTGTTCGACATGATGGCTGGCACCAAGATGACGGCGGTGCACTATCGTGGCGGCGGTCCCGCCATGGCTGACCTCCTGTCCGGCCAGGTCAAGATCATGTTCGCGAGCATCGCGCCGGTCATCGGGGCCGTGCGAGAGGGAAAGTTGCGGGCGCTGTCGACGACCGGGGCGAAGCGGGACCCGGCCTTCCCGGAACTGCCGACCGTCGCCGAGGCGGTGCTCCCCGGCTTTGAAACGCAGCTGTGGCTCGGGCTCTCGGTCAGGGCCGGGGCCCCGCGTCCCATCGTCGACAAGTTGGCGGCGGCGGCCGCTCAGGCTATCGAAACGCCGCAGGTCAAGGACCGCTTGGTCAAACTGGGCTTCGCGACGCTCTCCTCGACGCCGGAGAAATTCGAGGCCTTCTACAAGAGCGAAGTCGCCAAGTGGGCCAAGGTCATCGAGGTGACCGGCTTGCCCCTCCAGGAATAAATGGAATCAAAAAAATGGAAGGGATAACAAAAAATCGGGGTTAAGGGAAATCGGGGTCGAAGTGAAACAACAAATCGCACGTGCCCCTCGCTCTGCATCGGTCCGTCGGTCGTCCGTTCTAGCAGCTACTTCTCTTTGGGCGTGACGAAGCCGATCGGCTGCTATTGGTGTCCGGCGGTGCCATGAGCTGGCGGATGTGAGCGAGGATGCCGGCGATCGCCTGATCGTGCGAGCCGACTTTGCGCTCCAGCGCGTCGAGCTTCTTGGCGAGTTCTTCGTTGGCGGCGATGAACTCGCGCATGCGCACGAACGCGCGCATGACCTCGTTGTGCATGATCTCGTTGTTGACGGCGATGGCGCGCGGACTGTCGAGCACCGAGGAGAACATCGCCACGCCCTGTTCGGTGAACGCGTAGGGGGCAGTGCGCCGGCCGCTCGTGCTATCCAGATGGCATCACTTCGCGAGCAACGCCCTTCGTGTCCACCCCTCCGCATTCACCCCGCCTTTCGGTGCACGTCCCTTGAGGATTTCAGCAGCCTGCGCGACCGTCTCCATTGATTGGTGTTCGATCGCCGGCAACGTGAGCCCCGCCGTGTGCGGTGTCGCGATGACATCGGCGCGTGCGGCGAGCGCTGGTGTCGGCATTTGATCCGGCGCGCGGCCGACATCGATCGCGCAGCCGGCGATCCTGCCTGAGTCGAGTGCACGCACGAGCGCCGCTTCATCGACCAGGTTGCCGCGCGAGACGTTGATGAAAAACGCCCCGTGTTTCATTTTCTGGAATTCATTTTCGCCGATGAGGTTTTCTGTCGCGGCATTGGCCACCGCGAGCGGCACGACGTAGTCGCTTTGCGCGAGCAGTTCATCGATCGGGGTCTGCTCGACATCCTTCACAAAGGGATCATTGATCAGCACGCGCATCCCAAGGGCGTGGGCGACGCGGACGAGTTCCCGGCCGATCGCTCCATAGCCGATCACCCCGAGCGTGCTGCCGCGCAACTCCCGACCCATCACAGCTTGCGGAATGATGCTTGAATGATAGGAAGACGCGTGCTGGGTGACGCGGCGCGACAGATCGACCATGAAACCGACCACCAGCTCGGTGACGGAAGTGACGAATCCCGCGCTTGCCTGCGTCACCAGCACACCGGCCTTGCTCGCCGCCGCCACGTCCACATTGCGGATGTCGATCGCACAGCGCAGAAACGCCACGAGCTTTGGCAGGCGCTCGAACAGCGCTGCAGGTCCGGGTGATTGGCGGTACGAGACGATCAGGTCGCAATCGCGGGCGGCCGCAATCAGGGCTTCGCCTTCGTGCGGCGTATCGGCAGGATTCAGGACCACTTCGCCAAGTGCACGCAAGCCCGCGAGAGCCCGCTCGCCGTAGTAGTTGGCGAGTGTCGCCGGCGAGTGCGTCAACAGGATTCTGGGCATAATGACAAACGCCAGTATAAGTTATCCGTTCGGTCCCCAAGAGGAGGAAACCGCCATGCGCTGCCGCAATACGCTGTTATCCATCGCTGCTGCAAGCCTCGCCGTGGCCTTCGCGCTACCTGTGTCGGCGCAACAGAAGCAGGTGTGGAAAGCCTCCGACGTCCACCCGCTCGGTTATCCGACGGTCGAAGCGATCCAACGCATGGGCAAGAAGTTGGAGGCAGAGACCAAGGGCCGCATTTCGATCCAGATGTACCCGGCGATGCAGTTGGGTGGCGAGAAGGAGATGATCGAGCAAGCCCAGGTCGGCGCGCTGCAGATCGCGCGCATCTCGGTGGGTGCGATGGGCCCAGTGGTGGACGACCTCAACGTGTTCAACATGCCATTCATCTTTCGCGATGAAGCGCATATGCGAAGGGTGATCGACGGCCCGATCGGGCAGGAATTGCTGGAGCGCACCTCCAATGCGCCGACATCGCGCCTAATCGTGCTGGGCTGGATGGACGCGGGCACCCGCAACGTCTACTCGAACAAACCGGTCACCAAGCCCGCGGATCTCAAGGGCATGAAGATCCGCATGATGGGCAACCCGCTGTTTGTCGAAACGATGAACGCGATGGGCGGCAACGGCGTGGCAATGGGTTTCAACGAGCTCTACAGCGCACTGCAGACCGGCGTGGTGGACGGCGCCGAGAACAATCCGCCCACCTTGCTCGCGCAGAACCACTTCCAAGTCAGCAAGGTCTACAGCCTCACCGGCCATCTGATTATTCCCGAGATTTTCGTGTTCTCGAAGCGCAATTGGGACGCGATGTCGAAAGAAGATCAGGTGCTCACACGCAAGGTCGCGCGCGAGGCCCAGCTCGAGCAGCGCCAGTTGTGGGACGCCTATGTGGGCGAAGCGGAGACCAAGCTCAAGGCGGCCGGCGTGCAGTTCGTGACAGCGGACAAGAAAGCCTTCTTTGACGCCACGCAGCCGATCCGCGACAAGTACGGATCGAAGTATTCGGCGCTGCTCAAGCGTATCCAGGACACCCAGTAGGAGTCTGCGGGGCAGCGCGCTTACTCGATTGAGAAGACGCCTTTGAACAGATGCCATTGAACAGACGCAATGGTTCCGGGGAACGGCGCATTGCAAGCTATATCTTGAAAGAGAAATATCGGCAGTCGATGGAGTGGCTGTACTTGGCCTGCGTTGTGCTATCCGGCGCTGCACTGGTGGCGATCACCCTGATCATTCCAGCCGGCGTGTTCATGCGCTACGCCATGAATAATCCTATGGCGTGGCCGGAGCCCGCGGCCGTCATCATGATGGTCATGTTCTCGTTTCTCGGCGGTGCGGCCGTCTATCGCGCGAATGTTCATGTCGCGGTCGCGGCGCTGCTCAATGCTGTCAGCGAAAAGGCGCGCACCGCGATGCTTTGGGGCGTGGACGCCTGCATGGCCGCGACCGCGCTGTTCATGCTGGGTTATGGCGTGCAGCTCTGCTTGGTTACGCAATATCAAACGATGGCCGAATTTCCGGCGCTATCAGTGGCGATCGTCTATGCGCCGATCCCCATCGCCGGGCTCCTCACCTTGCTCTTCATCATCGAGAAAGTCTGGGTCGGCCCGCCGCCGAAAACGTCGATCATGTACAGCGACCAACCCGCGGAACTGGAATGACGATGGAAGTTCTGGTCCTGCTCGGTTCGTTCGCTTTGCTCTGTGCGCTAGGCGTGCCCGTGGCCTACGCACTTGGGCTGGCCGCGATCATCGGCGCGCTGTTCGTCGACATCCCGCTCGAGGCGGTGATGCTGAAAATATCGGATGGCACCGACGACTTCGCGCTGCTGGCGATCCCGTTCTTCGTGCTCGCCGGCGCGATCATGGCCGAGGGCGGTATGGCAACGCGCCTTATTAACCTCGCCAAGGTGTTTGTCGGCTTCATCCGCGGCGGCATGGCGGTCGTGAATGTGCTGGCAAGCACATTGTTCGGCTGCATCTCGGGCTCGTCCGTCGCCGACACTTCGGCGATCGGTTCGGTGATGATTCCGCAGATGGTCAAGGAAGGTTATTCACGCGTGTTCGCCACCAACGTCACGATCTGCGGCTCGGTGCAGGCACTCATGATCCCGCCCTCGCACAATGCGGTGATCTATTCGCTTGCCGCAGGCGGCACGATCTCCATCGCGAGCCTGTTTCTTGCGGGCATTCTTCCGGGGCTCCTGTTCGGTCTGTGCCTGATTGGTCTGGTGCTCTGGACTTCCCACAAGCGCCAGTACCCCGTGTCTGCGCCGGTATCGCTCGCGATGGTGCCGAAGATCGTGCTGGATGCGCTTTGGGGCCTGGTCACCGTGTTCATCATCATGGGCGGTATCCTGTCGGGCGTGTTCACCGCGACCGAATCGGCGGCGGTGGCCTGCGTCTACGCGTTTCTCGTCACCTTTCTCGTCTATCGCGATTACAAATGGCGCGACCTGCCGCACCTGATGCATCGTGTGGTGAAGACAGTGGCGATGGTGATGATGCTGATCGGCTTCTCGGTCGGCTTTGGCTACATGATGGCCATCATGCAGATCCCGGCGAAAGTGACGATGTTCTTCCTCAGCATTTCGGAGAACAAGTACGTCTTTCTGTTCCTTGTAAATATCCTGCTCCTGCTACTCGGCACCTTCATGGACTTGGCGCCGATGCTGCTGATCTGCACGCCGATTTTCATGCCGGTGATTCTCAAGCTCGGCATCGATCCGGTGCACTTCGGCATCGTCATGATCCTCAATCTGGGTATCGGCCTGATCACGCCACCGGTGGGGCCGACGCTCTTCGTCGGCTGCGCCATCGGCAAGGTGACCATGGAAGAGGTGTCGAAGGAGCTATGGCCCTTCTATGGCGCGATGTGCCTCGCGCTCCTTCTGGTGACGTACATCCCGGCGTTGTCACTGTGGTTACCCGGGTTGATGAAGTAGCCAATTCCGCCACAGCCCGCTCGCGCCCCGTTGAACAGGCCGGTGTTCAGCCGCGCAGATTGGTACGGGCAATATCGATCGGGGGTGGATTCGGCTCGATCGTGCCGCCCTGACATCGAAAGAAATGCTTGGCCGTGACCGTGACGACCGAGGCGTGACAAAAAATCGGGGCGGCGGAAAATCGCCTATGCTGCTGCCGCCTTCAACGAAAGGGGAAACCATGCTGCGCTTGCTCTACGCATTTTCTGTGGCGCTCGCCATGTCGCTGCCGGCCTTCGGGCAGGGCGTGACCTTGCGCCTGATTTCGGGCTGGACGCCGAACAATCCCAATGTCCCGCTCATCGAGGCGGTATTCATCAAGAACGTGGCCGACGCCTCGAAGGGCGAGATCAAGATCCAGCGGAGCGGCCCCGAGGTGGTGCCGGCGTTCGAGCAGTTACAGCCGGTCGCCGCTGGTGTCTTCGATTTTCTCTTCACGACCCCGGGCTATCACGCGGCGCAGTCCGGCGTGGCGAATGTGTTCGACACGATGAAACCGGACGCCGACGCGCGCCGCGCCGCCGGCCTCTTCGACTGGGGCGACGACTTCTACCGAAAGCGGTTCAACCAGCGAATCATCGCGATGATTCCGGCGCCCGGCAACCACTTCGTCCTGCGCGAACCGCTCACCGATTCCTCGCTCAAGGGCCGCAAGATCCGCGCGATCGCGACGTTCGAGGGACTCGTACGGACACTCGGCGGTACGCCGGTGAACATGCCGCCTGCCGACGCGTTCTCGGCGATGCAGAAGGGCACGATCGACGGCATCACGTTCCCGTCGTTCGCGTCGGCGGACTACAAGCTCTATGAGGTCGGCAAGTTCATGACCCGACCGATCTTCGGCGGCACGAACTCGATGATCACGATCAACGTCAAGAAATTCGACTCGCTCTCGCCCGCGCATCAGAAGATACTCCTCGACGAGGGGCGCAAGATGGAGGCGATCGGCAAGAAGGCTTCGTACGATCACGAGCGGACGGACATCGAGACCATGACGAAGAACGGCGTCAAGCCTGTCAGCTTCGATTCGAAGGTCGCGGCCGACCTCAACCGTCTATACAACGAAGGCATCGTCGCGATCGCGGGCAAGTCCACGCCCGCTGAAGTGAAAGCACTCTTCGACATGGCGCGCGCGAAAAACATGCTGAATGAGTAGCCTGCGCCGCCTCACCGATGCGGGCGCGGTCGCAGGCGCCCTTTGTATCGGCGCAATGGCGGTGCTCTACACGGCGGAGGTGATCGCGCGCTACCTATTCAGTGCGCCGCTCAACTGGTCGGGCGACGTTTCGAGCTATCTGCTGCTTGCTTGCGTGTTCCTTGTGTTCCCCAAGGTGACGATGGAGGCGGGCCATGTCGCCGTATCGTTCGTCCAGGAGCGCATGTCGGCATCCGCTCGCGAGCGGTACGAGCGGATAATCTCGCGAGTAACCGGCGTCTTCTGCCTCGTCACCGCGGTCTTCACTGGCGCGGAGTGCATGCGTCAGTTCCGCGAGGGCGTGCTCACCTCGCAGGCGACACAGATCTCGAAATGGTGGCTCGCGGCGATTGCTTGCGTCGGACTGCTCGTCGCGGCAATCCATTTCCTCCTCGCTCGCCGGGGCCCGGCATCGCCTGACACATGACCTGGTGGATCACGCTCATCGGCCTCTTCGGCCTTCTGCTCGCGTTGCTCGCATCGGGCCTCCCGATCTTCGCGGGGTTCCTGCTCGTGAATGTCATCGGCGCGATGGTGCTCATGGGGCCGCCCGCGATCGGCTTGTTCGTGAACAGCATGCTCGACACCGCATCCACCGAGGCGCTCGTCGCGGTGCCGCTCTACATGTTGCTCGGTGAGCTTCTGTTCCGCACCGGCGGCGTGGAGGTGCTCTACAACGCGCTGAATCGGCTGGTTGGCGCGATGCGCGGGCGGATGTATGTCGTTGCAATCGCATTGTCCGCGTGCCTTGGCGCGATCTCGGGCTCGGCAATGGCTTCGGTCGCGATGCTCGGGCGCTTCGTCTATCCGACGATGATCGACCGCGGCTGTGACCGGCGGCTATCGATCGGCATGATTCTCGCGGGCGCAACACTCGATCCGATCATTCCGCCGTCGGTGCTCGCGGTGATCCTCGCGACGCTTGCCGGGATCTCGATCGCGGACTTTCTGATTGCGGGGATCGGGCCCGGGATGCTGCTCGCGGTTGCGTTTGCGGGCTACGCAGTGATCCGCACGATATTGAACCCAGCACTGGATTCACGCGCCTCGCCCGAGGTGTCCGAGGGCGGCTGGCGCACCGCGCTCGCGGCCGCCGCGCAGATCGTGCCGTTTCTCATCGTGATCTTCCTCGTGCTGGGGCTCATCATGCTCGGCGTCGCGCAACCGACGGAGGCGGCCGCAGTCGGAATAATCGGCGCGATCCTGCTCTCTTTCCTCTATCGGACCTTCTCGTGGCGTCTCATTTACCGCGCCTGCTACGGCGCGGCGATCACGACCGCCACCGTGCTTATCATCATCGCGTGCGCGAAGCTCTTCAGCCAGCTTCTCGCGTTTACCGGCGCCACCGGCGGGCTGATCGAGCTCGTGTCGGGTATCGGCGTGAACCGGTGGGTGATGTTCGCAGCCATGATGGTGGTGATCTGGGTGATCTGCATGTTCATCGACGAGCTCGCGGTAATGCTCATCGCAGTGCCGGTGTTCACCCCGGTAATCCTGCACCTTGGCTTCGACCCGATCTGGTTCTGGATGATGTTCCTCATCAACATCACGCTCGGTGGCATCACGCCGCCCATCGGCTATACGAACTTCGTGTTCAAGTCGGTAGCGCCCCCGGGCACGACGATGGGGGAGATCATGCGCGCGGCTTGGCCGATCGTATTCATTGCGTTCGGCTGTATCGTGGTGATGTGCGTGTTTCCGCAGATCGTGACCGCGTTGCCGGGTGCGAGCCGCCGTTAGTCGGCGGGATTCCGGATCCGCACCGCGGCGGCGAGGCCGATAACCGCGAATCGATCGCGCGTATGATCCGCGTTCTACTGGAGAGAATCCGATGAAGCGCTTTACGCAATGTTTTGTCGTCGCATTCGGTCTAATGCTCGCGACGACCGCGCTCGCTCAATCCCACTATCCAGATAAGCCGATCCGCGTCGTCGTCGGATTCGTGCCTGGCACGAGCACCGACCTGCTTGCGCGCATCGCATCGACCAAAATGGCCGAGCTTCTCGGCCAGTCGATCATCATCGAGAATCGTCCGGGAGCCGGGAGCAGCATTGCAGCGAGCGGGGTTGCACGGGCAACGCCCGACGGCTATACCCTGCTCGCTTCCTCCTCGGCAAATACGATCAATCCGGCGCTCTACAATCTCACGTTCGATTTGGAGCGTGACCTTGTTCCGATCGGTGCAATCGGCGAAGCACCGCTCCTGGTTGCGGTACATCCGTCGGTCGGGGCGAAGAATATTGCAGAGCTCGTCGCGATCTCGAAAGCGAAGCCCGGCACACTTGCCTATGGATCGTCGGGGGTCGGTACCTTCATCCATCTGAACGGCGAGCTCTTCAAGCTCACCACCGGCGCCGACCTTCGCCATGTCCCCTACAAAGGCAGCTCTCAGGCGATGGCCGATCTGCTTTCCGGCCAGATCCAGGCGATCTTCGCGCCGACTTCGACGGCGATCTCGCACGTCAAAGCGGGCAAGGTTTTGGCGCTTGCCATCACGGGGCGTGCGCGCGCGCCCGCGTTGCCCGATGTGCCCACGTTGACGGAGGCGGGGACTCCGGGCCAGGAATCTGCGCTCTGGACCGGCCTACACGCACCGGCTGGGACGCCTGTCCCAATCCTCCATCGCTTGAACCAGGAGCTGCAGCGCGCAATCGCTGCGCCCGATGTTCTCAAACAATTCGAGGCGCAGCTCAACATTGCGCTTCCTGGCACCAGCGAACAGTTCGCGAAAACCATCCGCGAGGATATCGAGCGCTGGGGGCGAGTCGTGAAAACGGGTGGCATCAAGCCTGAGTGATTGGCCCGTTAGTGGGTGCAAGGTCAAGTTATCGGAGGGGGATGCCGTCCTTTTCAGGGGAAAGGTTAGCGTCCGCTTTCTCTTTTTTCTGTTGTGGAACACTCTTGGTCATATCAACCCCCGGAGGAAATCATGGACGTCGGAATGATGATGCTCTTCTCGAGCTACGGCTGGGAGAACACCAGTGACGGTGAGGTGTGGGACGAAGAGATCCGTCTCGCCCGGATGGCCGCCGAGTCGGGCTTCGATGTCTTGTGGTCGGCAGAGCATCATTTTTTTGATTATTCGTTCTGCCCCGACAATCTTCAATTGATGACCTACCTCGCGGCGCTATGCCCGAATGTGGGACTTGGCACCGCGGCGGTCATCGTCCCGTGGCACGACCCGCTGCGCGTGGCGGAGCAGGCCGCAGTGCTGGATCTGCTCTGCAAAGGGCGGCTGCGGCTGGGCTTGGGACGCGGACTCGCGCGGCGCGAGTTCGCCGCGTTTCGCGGGACGATGGACGAATCACGCGCGCGCTTTGACGAAGCCGCGGCGATGATCGTCGAGGCGTTGCGCACCGGCTTCATGGAAGGCAGTGGCAAGCACTACCCGCAACCACGGGTCGAGTTGCGGCCGCGTCCCCAATACGATTTCGACGGTCGGATCTACGCCGTTGCTTCAAGCGAGGATTCCGTCGAGGCCGCCGCGCGGCTCGGTGCGCACATGGTGATGTTTTCCGACCGGCCGTGGCCAATGCGATTGCCGGCGATCCAGCTCAATCGCGATCTGTTCCGGAAATTCCACGGGCGCGCGGCACCAGCGATGATGATCACCGATTTCTGCATCTGCGGTCCGTACCTTACCGACGCAGAGCATCACGCACGGCAATACATGGGCAAGTTCGTCGAGAGCAACTTTCACCACTACGAATTTCTCGGCGAGCATTTCACCACCGTGAAAGGCTATGAAGCCTATGCGCAAAAGGCCGCGATCGCCCGCAAAGGTGGCCTGGAAGGCGCGACCGCGGGATTCATGCAGGCGGCGGTATGGGGCACGCCCGACCGGATCCTGCGCGAGCTGGAAGCGAGGCGCGAGGCGATCGGCGACTTCGAGCTTAATGTGGCCTTCCGCTTCGGCGGCGTGCCGTTCGAGATCGCGGCGCGCGGGCTCAAATTGTTCGCGAAAGAGGTTCTGCCGGTATTGAAAACTTGGCGGCTGTCGGAAAGCGCCCGCGTGCCGCAGTCCGGGAGCGCACAACAAACGGCGTCCGGCCGGGTGTGATGGCGTAAGGGGCCGCCGTAACTGGGACGGTGCCGAATGGCATTTCCTTAGCGAGTGCGAGGAAGTTCGCTTGTCAAAGGGAGCGCCGTGAGTGTACCCGAGGCGAAATGTGGCATGCAGGAACGACAGAAACCCGGAGACTGAATGATGCTGGTCACCAGACTGATATTGAAAAACTGGCGGAATTTTCGTGAGGCAGATGTGCCTATGCGGGAACGGACCTACTTGGTTGGAGCGAACGCCTCTGGAAAATCGAACTTTCTCGATGTGTTCCGCTTTCTTCGAGATATCAGTAAGCCCGCTAGCGGCGGGTTACAAAAGGCGGTTGATGATCGTGGCGGAATTACAAAGCTGCGCTGCCTGCACGCGCGCAGGGACCCTGAAGTTCGTATTGAGGTACATCTTTCGGGCAGCGCCGATGACGCGACTCCGGATTGGCGATATGTCCTTGCGTTCAAGGCGGAAGGCAAGGGGGCGCAACGTCTTTTGGTATCCGAAGAGCAGGTGTGGGAAGCGAACCGGAGAGTTCTCAATCGACCCCAACCCGAGGATAAAGTCGATCTGCGTCGACTTACTCAGACGCACCTTGAACAGATACAAACAAATGGCACATTTCGCGACGTCTCGGATTTTTTGGGAGATGTCACGTATCTGCATCTGGTTCCGCAATTGCTCAAGTTTGGCGATCGAATCGGAGGCAATCGGCTGGAAAACGATCCGTTCGGGCAAGGTTTTCTCGAACGAATTGCGAGGTGCACCGACAAATCGCGCGAAGCCCGCTTGAAAAAAATCGAAAGGGCGCTTTCGTTGGCAGTGCCAAAATTTAAGAACTTAAGATTCACGCAGGACGAAAGCACGGGTCGCCCGCATCTCGAAGCCCTTTATGAGCACCACCGCCCCAACGCGGGCTGGCAGCGGGAAGATCAATTTTCCGACGGGACGCTTCGATTGATCGGTCTGCTATGGACGCTGCTGGACGGTGACTCTTTGCTGTTGCTGGAGGAGCCGGAACTGTCTTTGAACAATGCCATCGTCGAGCAAATCCCGCAAATGATCCACCACGTGCAACGTAGCGCAAAGCGGCGGCGTCAGGTCGTCATATCCAGCCATAGCGAAGCGATGCTGAGAAATCCGGGCATCGACGGTAGAGGCGTGCTGATACTGGAACCGGGAACGGAAGGCACGAACATCCGCACGCTAGACGAGCATGAGAGTTCCAGTCTGATGGCCGGCTTGTCGGTCGCGGAGGTGGTTTTGCCAAAGACGAGACCGCAAACAGCGGAACAACTGGGTCTCTGGTAAATGCGCCCGGTAGTGCTCGCGACGGAGGACGCGCTTAGCGAGACAGTAGGTCGGCGGATTGTTGATGACACGGGTTCCGGTCTGGCTGTCTGCCAACTGTTGCGGCGTGACGGCTTTGGCTACTTGAGGGCAAGGTTGCGAAATTTTTGCGAGATAGCTCGCCACACGCCAGTGCTGCTGCTCACCGATCTTGACACCAAGGAATGTCCGGCGACGCTCATTGAGGATTGGTCACGTGGGGATGCCATTCCGAAGCGGCTTCTGATTCGTGTCGCAGTACGTCAGGTGGAATCGTGGCTGCTCGCTGATCGGGACGGAATGGCGCGCTTGCTCAAGATCAGCGTTCGGCAACTTCCTCGTGATCCTGACGCTCTCCCCGATGCCAAGCGATCTCTATTGCAACTGGCTCAACGGGCGCCGCGTGCAATCCGGGATGATCTAGTGGCGGAAAGTGGTGCTACAGCAGCACAAGGCCTTGGTTACAACGCTGTGCTGTCCAACTTCGTTCGAACCAGCTGGGATCCATCCCAGGCGGAACTTTTCTCTCATAGCCTGGCGCGCGCGCGTATGCGGGTAAGCGAACTGGCGGTAATCGGCTGAATGAAGTGCCACATCATGCCTTCACCAAACTCGGTCCGCAGCGAAGCTGGCCGCTAAACGCTTGGGTGTAGCCTATACACTCTCCGCACACTTACTTGTACTTGTGCTCGATCGTTTCAACGTTCACTGAACTCAACGAATAGCTTGCTCGATGGAATACACCATAGGCTTTGCACTCGCCCTGGCAACGGTCGGAATGGCCATCGGGACCGGACTGGGCCGCGAACGGTCGTTCTACGCGACAGTCATGATCGTGATCGCATCCTGCTACGTGTTGTTCGCGGTGATGGGTGGATCGAGTCACGCGATCGTGCTGGAATCGCTGATCGCAGTGGGCTTCTCGATCGTGGCAATCATTGGCTTCAGGATGAATCTTTGGCTCGTGGTTGCGGCGATGGTCGGCCATGGATTGTTTGATGTCGTCCATCACCGGTTCATTGAGAATCCCGGCGTCCCACAGTGGTGGTCGGGGTTTTGCTTGGCGTTCGATATCGCGGCCGGTGTATTTTTGGCTTTTCTTCTTGTGACCCGCCGTAATTTTTCCGTTCAAGCGCATCGTTCGTAGCGGCGCGCGTCGTAGCAAGAACAGTTCCCCAAGAACAGTTCCCGTAGACGAGCAGGCGGCGAACGTCAATGTACGCCGATCGGAATGCTGCCAATCGTCGAGCCGACGCAATCGCTACAACACGATGGTCAATATCACGGCCACCAGCAAGACGCCCCGTGCTAGAAACGGCCCCAGAACAGATACAGCGCGCTGTTGCCGCCCGCGGTGCGTCCGTAGGCCAGGTAGACCGGTCCGATCAGCGTGTCAGCGGCGACAAAGACCGATCCGGCCCGCTTCATTTGATGCCAGGTGAACGAGTCCGCCTCGTTAGTCGAGTTGCCGGTCTCGATCGAACCGCCGACATAGATCGGCGCCGGCATCTCACCGATCAGGTCGGAAATTTCGCGATATCCGATCAGGCTGCCGAACGCGGTCCGCGCACCCGAGAACCGTCCCAGTGGTGTCCCCGATAAGTTTAGGAAGCCGCCGAGCCGGGCGCCACCGCCAGCCCCCGTCGCGCGCACGGCGTACGCGTTGAGCAGCACCGTATGTCGCCCGAGCGTCCAGGCTGAAAGCAAACCCGTCGCCGACTGGCGCGACGCGGAACCATTGGCATCATCGCGGTCGAATTCGCTGATCTCGCCGACCAGCGAGAAGCCGTGCTTCGGAAACGTGTACGAATCGAGACGGTTGAGCACGGCGCGCGCCGTCCAGCGATTGGTGCTGACGCGCACGACCGGCTGTGGCGCAGGCGCGATCAGCGTATCGGCGCGCAGTTGTCCTTGCGTGCGCCCCATGCTGACGTAACCCCAGCGCGGCAGCGTGTAGCCGAGCTGTAGGGATGCAGCGGTCTCGGATGCTTGCACCCGGCCGATGACGTTGTCGCCGTCGAACACGTCAGTGCTGGCGCGGTTGAACTCGAACCGCGGCAGCGCGAACCAGCGGCTGCCGGCACCCAGTGGCTGGTACAGGTCGGTCAGCAGCCGCGTCGTGTTGCCCAGTTGCACTTCATTTCGCCATTCAGCGCCCCAGGAATTGACATCGGTGAGCGTGTGCGCGGCAAGCAGGTTGAAGGTGTGCTCGTCACGGAAGTTCGACGACGCCAGCCCGCCCAGGCGCAGAGTATGCGGACCCCACGATTTTTCGATCGGCCGTACGACCAGGACGCGATCGGCACCGACTGTTTCGAACCGATAGTCCACCCGCTCGAATTTGGCTTCGGCGTTGACGTTGCGTACCGCAAGGCGCACTTCCTCGGCGCTCGCGTAGCGGTCGCTCCGCAGATCGATCCGTGCGCTGACCGTGTCGGGGTTGGTGCGCGTGAGCCCCTCGACCTCCACGCGCGCCACGCGCACCTTCACTTCGTTGCTCACGCGCGCGGTGCGTCGCGCCTCGAATGCAGCATAGCCCTGCGGCTCGATCGCGAGCGGCTGCAACCGCGCGAGCGCTTCACGCGCGGCGCGCTCGCCAAGCGCGATGATCTGCGCCGCCTTGGAAAAATCGACCAGCGTCAGCTTGCCGAAATCGGGTTCGACCAGTACATCGGTCGCGCGCAGTTCCCTCTTCGCCGCCTCGACATTCCGTTCGGTCAGAATATTGATCATCTGCTGCGCCACGCCGAACGCGGTGCCGAGTTCGCGCCGTCCGGATAGCGGCGTGCCGACGTTGACCGCGATCACAATGTCGGCACCCAGCCGGCGTGCCGCCTGCACCGGTAAATTGGCGACCAGTCCGCCATCGACCAGCAGGCGCCCCTCGCTTTCCACCGGAGCGAAGGCGCCCGGGATCGACATCGACGCGCGCATCGCCTGACTGAGCGGCACGTCGTCCAATTCCACCTCGGCGCCGCTTTCGAGGTCGGTCGCCATCGCAACGAACGGAATCGGCAACCGGCGCAGATCGTTGACATCGTGCACCGAGGCGGTCAAGCGGCGCAGGAACTGCTCCAGTTCGTGCGCGCCGAATGCCCCACTCGGCAGACTCAGCCCATCGCGGCCAAGACCAAACTCGAACTTGGACAGATTCTTGCTGTCGTCTTCCTTGCGCCGCCAATGCAAATCGACGCGCGGCGGCCGGCCGGCGAACACGTCGTCCCAGTTCAGTTCGAGCACGGTGCCTTGCATCTCGTCTGGCGTCATACCGGCGGCGTAGGCGCCACCGATGATCGCGCCCATCGAGGTCGAGGCAATTACATCGATCGGTATGCGGTGCTCACGCAGTACACGCAGCACGCCGATATGCGCCAGACCGCGTGCGCCGCCGCCCGAAAGCACCAGACCGATCTTCGGACGGGCCAACGGCGCAACGTCAGTGACGGTCGGCGCCTGCGCCTGGACCTGTGTGAACGCGATGGCGCCGAAGATCCAGGTCAACGCGGTGATGCCCGGCGCGGTTGCGTACCGGCGAGGGCGTGGCACCGAGTTTGCATGTTGCCAGCCGTTCAGAGGCTGCTGTGTTTGCATCGACGGGATCGTCCGGGGATGGATTCAACCGCTTTTTTCCGAATCGGACGGTATGTCCGGAACGCGAAGCGCTCGATCGAACGGGTGCGCGCTCAAAGCGTTGCGTTGTTTGGGAAATCGGCCGTGAGCGAACCCGAGGCGATTGAGATATTCAGTCCGATTCGCCGGCGGGGCGCGCGCGGCCGGCGCAGCGCACTGCCGCGAGCCCGTTGCGTCGCAGCGCTAAGCCGCCTGTGCTACGTGCTGCCTTCGTCTCTCGGCCTCGATATCGGCGAGCATTGGCAAGCTGATGATGAAAAACATGCCGCCCGTGTCCGAGGACATTTCTTCGACTTCGCTGCCGTGGGGAATATACATATAGGTGCCTTCCTCCCGCGTCTTGCCGCCGTGCCAGTCTTTCCCGCGATAGCGGATCGATCCCTCGACCAGATAGCCGACCTCGGCGTCGGCGCGTAAATGCGCAGGAATTCTGGCGCCCGGCAGTAGTCGCGTGAGCCGCACACTGGAGCGGTATTCGCTGAACGTACCCAGGTGTTTATGCTCCATCCCCGCATATTGGCGGTCGGCGACCCATTGGCAAAACTGCGGCTTCATGACCACCGGCCGGTCGTAACGCGCTTTGGGAAATTGAATTTTCTTGCCGGTGATCGACTCAAAACACGCCGCATGCGAATCGACGTTTATCTTGGTGCCGTCGGGTTTTATCGTCGTATAGACGCCTTTGGCGAACGTACCGCCTGCGGCGGCGAGCCGCTTGCGCGCGGCATCCAATGCCGCATGGGTAAGATAAGGAATGCCGCTCGGTCCCTGGAACTGCAAGATCAGACCGACGCATGGCTCGCTTTGCAGCTGCGGCCCATAGGCGACCCCTTCCCCGAAATAGCCGCACTCGCCCTCGCGCATTTCCAGATCGTCCTGCTGGCGCACGCCCGACAAGGTGTAGCGAAATTGATCGAAGGTGTGCCGATGTCGGGGCGTGCCGTAACCCTTGGAATAGCTGATCCAGGCGTAATCCATGTCCACGCCTTCCACGCCCGTATCGAGTGGAAAGGTCTTCGTGATGATCTGGCCTTCACGCCCGAGGTTCTGTTCCTCGTCGACGACCTCCGCGGCACTGACAATGGTGACTCTGCGCGTCATGTTTTCTCCTCTCGCCGGGGCAGCACATTGACTTGTCGGTATCCTAGCATGTCGCATCCGGAGAGTCGGACCAGGGAGACATCATGCTTGCGGCAATGACCCACTGTACCCATCGCAGATTAAGTGCTGTTGTCGGCGTCGCGGCCATTGCTGCGGGTCTGCTGGCGCCACCGAGCACCTTCGCCCAACCTTATCCAAACAAGCCGATTACTCTGATCGTGCCGACCGCGCCCGGCGGGCCCGTGGACGTCACGGCGCGCCTGATCGCGCCGGAAATGTCGACGGTCCTCAAGCAACGCATCGTCGTTGAAAATCGCCCCGGCGCCGCGCAGAAGATCGGTATTCAATCCCTGTTACGCGCGCCGAATGACGGCTACACGTTTTCGACGGCCTCGGGGGCGTCACTGACTATAAATCCGCTCATCGATGCTGCGATCGGGTACGACCCGCTTCGTGATTTCACGCTCCTGTCCTACGCGGTCGAGATTCCCTCCCTGCTCGTCATCCATCCATCCTTGCCGGTGCGTTCGCTGAGCGAGCTCGTTGCCTATGCCAAAGTCCATCCGGCGAAGCTCGCTTTTGGAAGTGGGGGCAACGGTACCAGCCTTCACTTTGGCACTGAAGCGTTACTGAGCCTGCTTGGCATCACTGCACTACACGTGCCCTATAAGTCGAGCGCGCCGGCGCTCCAAGGTCTGCTTGGGGGCGAGATCAACTTTCTGATGCCCGATGTCGGCACGGTTAAATCACATGTCAATGCCGGGAAACTGATCGCGCTCGCCGCGAGCGGCGCAAACCGCGCGAAGGAATTCCCCAATGTGCCTACTTTCAACGAAACGGATGTCCCGGGACTCAAAGGCTACGAGGGGTACAAGCAATGGGTGGGCTTTATCGCTGCGGCCGGAATTCCAGAGGAGGCCTCCACCGCCCTGCAGGGCGCGCTGGAGCACGCGCTGCGGGCGCCCAAAATCAAGGAATCGCTTGGTAATTTGGGATTTCCGGTGGTCGGCTCGACGCCGCAGCAATTCGCCGCATGGTTGCGCTCGGATCTTGAATCTCACAAGAAGATGTTGGATAGCGGCGTGGTCAAGATTCAGTAGTGTCTGCTGCGAGGCTTGTTTTATGAACAATCATCATCCTAAAATAGTGTCCGCCGCTAATTTAGGCTGCTGCCGCTGATGAAGCGCTCTTTGCAAGGCCGCTACTTGAAGGTCGCCACTGCCGGCGATGCGTTCAAGGCCTTCGTTCCTGCGCCCTTGCCGCCGCGCCCGGACATCGACTGGACGCCCGCGCTGCGCGGTCGTTTCGATACGGCGCTCGTGGCACTTGGTCGGCTCGATGCGGTGACCGATCTGTTGCCGAACGCGGCGCTGCTGCTGTACAGCTTTGTCCGGAAGGAAGCAGTGCTGTCATCGATGATCGAGGGCACGCAGTCTTCGCTCGCGGATCTGATGCTGTTCGAGATCGACGCGCAGCCGGGCGTGCCGGTGGAGGATGCGCGCGAGGTCAGCCGCTACGTGGCGGCGCTCGAACATGGCCTGAAACGGCTGCGCGGCGGCTTCCCGCTTTCACTCCGCCTGATGCGCGAGGTACACAAGGTGCTGATGGGTCACGGGCGCGGTGCCAAGCTCACGCCGGGCGAGTTTCGCCGCAGCCAGGTTTGGATCGGCGGCACGCGGCCGGGTAACGCGGTATTCGTTCCACCGCCGGCGAACGAGGTAGACGAGTGCCTGAAGCACTTCGAGCGCTTCCTGCACGATCAGCCCGAGCCGACGCCGCCCCTTGTCAAGGCCGCGCTGGCGCATGTGCAGTTCGAGACCATCCATCCATTCCTTGACGGCAATGGGCGGGTCGGCCGCCTGCTGATCGCGCTGCAACTCGCTGCCGACGGTCTGATGCGCGAACCGATGTTGTACGTGAGTCTCCATTTCAAAGAGCACCGGCAGACCTATTACGAGTTGCTCAACAGCGTACGCCTGTCGGGCGATTGGGAAACGTGGCTGGAGTTCTTCGCCGATGCGGTGGTGACCAGCGCCACGCAGGCCGCCAGCTCCGCCAAGCGGCTGCTGCAACTCGCTTCCGCCGATGCCCGGCGCATTGAAGATCTGGGCCGTGCCACGGTATCGGCGCTAGCTATGCACCGCGCCCTCCAACGCCAGCCGATCGCCACTGCTGCGTCGCTCGCGACCGCCACGGGCTTTACGCCCGCGACGGTGAACAAGTCGCTGGCGCACCTGGAACGTATCGGCATCGTGGCCGAGCTCACGCGCAAGCAGCGGGGGCGGGTGTTCAGCTACGCGCGCTATGCGGACATCCTCAACGAAGGCATGGCATTGCCTAGCGGAGCCAACCGGCGATGAGTCAGTTCTCCTATCTTCAACGTGAGTGGCCGGTGGTCTTCGACGATTACGCGAAGGCGGAAGCGGTGATCTATGGGTCGAAGATGGCACGCGAGCGATTCGTCGACTTTCCGCTCGAAGGGCGCAGCGGCGCAACAGCGAACGGCGCTGTCTTGCATCGCTCGATCAACGTTGATCCTCCGGACGGTCGCCGGGCATGAAGGGGATCAATCCCTGTTCATACGCTTGTCTTTGAACATCAGCGGGCAACGTCCGCACATCAATAATCAAGCCGTTGATCTCCAGCATCCACACCAGCGGATTCTTTTCGAGTTGGCTGGTCAGCGTCCAGGCGGGTGAGAGCTGGCGCATACCGAGTATGTCACGTACCTCCTTTGATTTGGCTTGGCCGGTGCTGGCGCCCACACCGAAATAGGCGTAGATGTCGGGCGCCTTGCAATGAGGTGTCTGCGAGGGGTCGAACAGAAAGTTCACCATTCCCAACGCATGTACGATCCCAGCAGCCCACGCGTTATCCTTCCCTTTCAATAGCGGTGATGGTCGCCTGCGGCTGAGTGCGGCGATCGCTGCATGGATCAAATCTCCATACTCGGCATTGAGTCGCTGATCGCAGAAGGCATCGGTCAGGGTCGCGATGGCGCCGAACTTCTCTTCCATCGCGCGCGGAATCTTGTGGGATCGGGGCATGATTGATCGCTTTGAATCCATCTGGGTATCGTTGAGCCGGCTCACCCGCTCCCGGCGCCGAAAATCAAAGTATGCAACGTACCTTGGGATTATTGAAGAACGAATCAGTGAACCCCAATACTATGATCTTGCAGTGGTTGACAAGCCGCTCACTCTAAATCGGCAAGTCGAGCTGCGTGCACGATCGACTTCGGCTGATGGCTGGTGTCGATCCACACCAGTCAATGGCAGATTTGCTCTACGCCAGCCGGGCCAAGTCAACCAGGTCCTGCCTGCGTTGTTCCGCTTGCAGGTCGTAACTGGCTTGGTTCTTGGTGCAGACCAGGCGGTAAGGACGGCCGCGCCGGTCGCGCTGTATCGACGCCATCACATGAGACCGATCTGATTCAGCAGCTTTGAAGGTCCAAGTCTGCTGGATGGGACTAACCAGGAAATGGCTGAGCTCACTACAACGGTGATATCGGCAGCCGAGCGAACCGGCGCGAGTCCAGTCGCCGGGCGGTTGCAGGGGGCGCGCAGCCAAGGCGCCCTGGAGCACGCACTGCGGGCGCCCAAAATCAAGGAATCGCTTGGTAATTTGGGATTCCCCGTGGTCGGCTCGGCGCCCCAGCAATTCGCTGCATGGTTGCGCTCGGATCTGGAATTCAACAAGAAGATGTTGGATAGCGGCGCGGTCAAGATTCAGTAGGCGCGATTGCAAGGTGGACAGTGCTCAATATCGATCGAACACGCACTTGAGCAAGCGGGGGCAACGGATGCGGGTCTCAGGGCGCAGTGGCGAGGGGCGCCCTGAGGCAAAGGCCCGTATTGAGATCGTTGTACCCGTTGCGTCGCTGTGGTGGATTGTGTCCGTTACTTTGGAAGAATGGCTCCGTCCCCTACAGCACCCCAGACATCCCGCCATCGAGATTGATGCTGGTGCCCGGCACGTAGCTGCCCGCGCTTGAGGCAAGAAACGTGATCACGTTCGCGACTTCTTCCGCTTCACCCATGCGCCCCATCGGAATTTCTTTCTTCATTTCGTCGTAGAGCTTGTCGATTGGTACGTTTCGTGCCGCGGCGCGCGACTCCCATTGACCTGCCTTGTTGCGGCCGATGCAAATAGAGTTGACGAGGGTACCGGTCGCCTCACCAACGGGTTTTGACATGAGGACATTCAGAGGGCTGCCAGGCCGGGCTTCGCCCATTATACTGTACGGATATCAGGGATAAGGGGCGACGATCGATCATGGCCAAAGCGATGCGGCGCGCACCGTCGCCGAACACCGTTCACTACGAACGTCGGCGCCCCGAAGACACGACGTTGTATCAGGTCGTCGGCGAGCACCTCGAGACTTTCTTGGCCCAAGTCGAGGCGCAGGCCGGCACGGGATTGCCCCAGTTCGTCAATGACGAGTTCGACGCGTATCTGAAGTGCGGCATCCTCGCCCACGGATTTCTGCGCCTGCGCTGCGCGGCGTGTGCGCATGAGAAGCTGGTGGCGTTCTCGTGCAAAGGGCGTGGATTTTGTCCCGCTTGTGGGGCGCGGCGCATGGCGCAGACCGCCGCTCATCTCGTTGATGCGGTTATTCCCAAGGTGGCGGTTCGGCAATGGGTGCTGTCGTTCCCGATCCCGATGCGCATCTTATTGGCCGCTCATCCGCAGCTGATTTCAGAGGTGCTGCAGATTGTTCATCGCGTCATCGCGACGTTCCTAATCAGGCAATCAGGGCTCAAGCGCAGCCACGCCCATACCGGCGCAGTCACCCTGATTCAACGCTTCGGATCGGCGGCAAACTTGAATGTTCACCTTCACGGCCTGGTCCTGGACGGGGTCTATCAACACACCGACGACGGACCGATTTTCCACGCCGCGCGTGCGCCAAGCGCCGAGGAACTACAGGCGCTGCTGGCCAAAATCATCGCGCGCGTCCTGCGCAGGCTCACGCGCCGAGGGCTTCTCGTTGAAGAGCATGGCGAGCAATACCTGGCCACCCTGGAGGATGACGATGCACACGATCCGACGCTGGCATCCTTACAGCGCGCATCAGCAACCTACCGTATCGCGATGGGGCCGCGCGCCGGGCAGAGAGTGTTGCACTTGCAAAGTATCGCCCGATCAAACAAACCCACATCGGCCGGCTTGTGCGCCGACGCGCATGGATTCAGCCTGCATGCGGCGGTGCACTGCCAGGCCGATCAACGTGCTGAACTGGAGCGGCTGTGTCGCTATATCACTCGCCCTGCTATCTCTAACGAACGGCTCAAGCGAAATCGAGCCGGCGATGTGGTGTTGCAGCTCAAGAGTCCCTACCAGGACGGCACCACTCACATCGTGATGTCACCGCTGGAGTTCATGCAGCGCCTGGCTGCGCTCGTTCCGCGTCCGAGATTGCATCTCATCCGCTTTCACGGGGTACTGGCTCCGCATGCCAAATTACGCTCAGCGATTGTTCCGCAACCGGTGCAGGGGCAGGCCGATGTCGCTGGCGAGAGCGCTCCCGATTCATCGGCATTCATCGACCCATGCGCGTGCGTGCACGCCAGCGCTTGCAGAATTTCCTGGGCCCGGCTTCTGAAGCGGGTTTTTGGGGTTGACCTCGAACACTGTACTCATTGTGGCGGCAGACTGAAAATCATTGCCGCTCCTTCGGCGGGCTCAGGACAGGCGTTGAGGACCCCGCGGTGATCGAGCAGATCCTCAGATCGCTGAACTTGTCTGCCCGAGCGCCACCCCGATCTCCAGCCCGTGCACCACCGCTGTTTCAGGCGGCCTGATCGCTGTCCTTGCCATCGCTCGCCGCGATGGCAAC
>JBJXGX010000390.1:0-5406 GCA_046160305.1 Burkholderiales bacterium | reverse complement strand
GGGAAGAAGACCATGGAGAAAAGCATTTCCAGACTGGCCAAAAACGTGCAGTTTCGTCTCGGTGTTCACAGACGCAGACGAGCCTGACCCACGACGACTTTCGCGCCATCTTGCAAGACAATCCGCGCCGACTTTACGGATTGTCGGGCGCAGCTTGACGCGCAGACGTCGCGCCCAGTCAATACGCAACATAGGGTGTCGCTCCGCCATCGATGGCGAGCGCCTGCCCGGTGATTGCACTCGCATGGCGTGAAGCGAGGAAGAGCACCATTGGCGCAATATCACTCGGCTCTACCACGCGCCCAATTGGAAACTCTGCTGCAAACGACGCTTCGGCGGCTGCCAATGACAGCCCGCGTTCAGCCGCGCGTGCCGCGACGCGATCGGGGTAGCGATGGGTTTTCGTAAACGGCGGGTGAATGACGTTCACCGTAATGCCCTCGGGCGCGACGTCGTTGCTGAAATGTTTGACGAAGTTGGCGAGTGAGGAATTTCCGAGTCCGCTTGGCAGCGAGTTCTTGTTCACGCTGCGCGCCGAAGTACCGCCGATGCAGACGATACGTCCACCATTGGCTTTTCGTAGATAAGCCACGGCAGCTCGGCATAGGCGCATGGCTGCGAGGGTCTTGCCCATGATGCGCTCGATGAGTTGCTCATCGGTCAGGGTCTCGAGTTGGCCGACAATGTTTGTTGACGCGTTGCTTACCAATACATCGAGTCCGCCGAAGGCCTCCACGGTCGCCGCGACGGCACGTTCACACCCACTCGCGGTGAACAGATCAACTGCGACGGCCACCGCTCGCACACCGCACGCTTCGATGTCTTGCTTGGCTTTGGCCAAAGCCGGTTGGTCGCGGCCGCAGATGGCAACATTGGCCCCTTCGGCGGCAAAGGCGAGCGCGATGGCGAGTCCGATGCCGCGATTGCCGCCGGTCACCAACACCGACTTGCCGTTGAGATTCAGATCCATTATGGCGATGCCTTATGCTACGAATGTTTGATGCTCGTATTATCGGGCAAACGCGCTATCCCGCCAACGTTGGGACACATTGGGACATAGCTAAACAGGAGCGAACGTCATGCCGCAACACCGCATCGCATTGATTACCGGGGCCTTGGGCGGTATTGGCGTCGCGATCGCGAGAGCCTTGGGCGAGGCCGGCTGCGATCTGATGCTCAACGATATTGGCGATACCGATGCGCACGCGCGCCGTTGCCGGGATCTTGCCGCGGAGTTAGGCGTAAAGGTGTATTTCAACGGCGCAGACCTCTCGGACCGGGCGCAGGTTGAACGCCTGGTGGCGGCCACCGTCGAGACGCTTGGCCCGATCGACATCCTGATCAACAACGCCGTCAAGCGCCACTACCACAGCATTACCGATCTTCCGCTTGCAGAGTGGGACTACGCGGTTCGCGTCAATCTGACCACGCCCTTTGAGCTGTGTCGACTGACCTTGGGCGGTATGAAAGCGCGCGGCTGGGGCCGCATCATCAATCTTTCCTCGTTGCTGGGGCTGGCCGGGAAAGCCGGTCGTGTGGATTACATCGCCACAAAGACCGCGCTGATCGGGTTGACCCGTGCAGTGGCGGCTGAGACAGTCGAATATTCCAATGTGACGTGTAACGCGATCTGTCCCGGGTCCGTGCTGACGCCGTTCATCAAGACCCGCATCCAAGGCCTGGCTGATGAGCGTGGGATCAGTTTCGATGCGATGGCCAAACTGTACCGCCAGGACCTCAATCAGGTTGCGGATTTCATTACGCCGGAGCAGATCGCCAGCGCAATCGGCTACCTGTGTTCCGATGCAGCGCGCGGCATCACGGGCATCAACGTTCCGATCGACGGTGGCGTATCGGCAACCTATCTGCAAGGCCCGACTGCCTTGTAACTTGTAACCTAAGGTCTGATTCAAGCTGCACCGGCCTAGTCAACCACGCCTTCCCGGCGAGCTTGTATCTCCCCGTAGGCTCGTCGCTTTCGCTTCCACAGATGTTGATATAGACTGCGCTGGAGGATTATTTCGCTCGCTGCCGCATTCGTAGTTGCCCGTAGTTGCGGGTGTTGCTGTCGTGCAGCAAGGCGCGACGAAATTCTCAGTTGCAGGGGCGTGGTGACGTTGGCATTGCAACCAATGCCGAGTGATTCGTCGAGGCGCCTCACCGGATCTTTATTGCTGAGGAGAAAACCAATGTCGAATGAATACACCCCGCTTGATCTAGCCCGGGACGTGATGAAGCTGGTCGAAAAACACGGCGCAGACGGTCCAAAGCTGCTGGCTGCATTGCGTGAACCGTACACAAAAATTCTAGCGTGCGATCTCACCAATGCCGGCGTGAAGCGTCAAGGCAACCACATCGATAATTCAAAGTACCTGTATTACGATGGCGTGATGTCGATTACCTTCGATCATCTCCCCAAAGGCAAACGCATTCCGCCGCACGACCATGGCATCTGGGAGGCGATGGGTATTTACAGCGGGCGATTGAAGCACGTGGTCTATGACCGCATGGATGACCGCACCAAGGACGGCTACGCCGAACTGAAATCGATTGACGACCGGGTGCTCGAGCGCAACGACACTACAATCGTCGCGCCGCCCGCGGAGATCCACAGCTTTGAAGCGCTTACCGACGATACCTTCTCGGTGACGATCGTCGGCGGTCGATACAAAGACGATCGTGCGTACTTCAAGCCCGAGAATAACTCGTACGTCCGCCTTAACCCGAAGAAAGACACGATCGTTTACGCCGCTAGCGGCGCTTGATCCGCGTCCATGTTGGATTGGCGCAGTGAGAATTGCGCCAGTTCATCGACGGGCAGTTGCTATCACGTGTGCACTGAAGTGGGTAGCGTAGAGCCTGCAAACCGTCTCGGGTCGAGGTGGTCGCGCAGCGCCTGCGTCGTGCGCCAATGCCCACGGCTGTTGGCGCCGACGTGCGCGCTATGGCATGGCACTCAAGCGTCAGGTTCGAGAATGATGTCCTGGTAACTGCCACCGGCCGGGATCATCGGATAGACGTTCTGTTCGCGAT
Organism: Burkholderiales bacterium; assembly: GCA_046160305.1. Taxonomy (GTDB): domain Bacteria; phylum Pseudomonadota; class Gammaproteobacteria; order Burkholderiales; family SG8-39; genus SHXR01. Next base: position 2,373 of record JBJXGX010000390.1, on the reverse strand, counting down.
CGACGATGACATCGAGCAGATAGGGTTGCTGCGGATCGGCCAGCATGCGCGCATAGGCGGAGGCGAGCGCCGCATGTGACGTGACGCGCTCCGCCGACACGCGATAGCCGGCGGCGATGGTGACGAAATCGGGATAGATGTCGTCCTCATCAGCCCCCTTCACCGCCAGCGGGTCGCCCAACGACGAGCCGGCGCGGTGGCCGCTGTAGATCATGTCCTGCCACTGGCGCACCATGCCCAACCACTGGTTGTTGATACAAACAATCTTGACGCCGATGCCATAGCGATGGCAGGTCGACAGCTCGTGGATACTCATATTGAGACTTCCGTCGCCATCGATATCGACGACCAGACGCTCGGGACAGCCGACCTTGGCGCCGATCGCGGCCGGCAGGCCGTAACCCATGGTGCCGAAGCCGGAGCTCGACAGAAACGATCGGCGGCGCTTGACCGCGTAGTGCTGCATGGCCCACATCTGGTGCTGGCCGACGCCGACCGTCACCAGCGCTTCGCCGCCGGTCATCTCGGACAAGAGCGCGATGGCCGATGGTCCGCCGAGCGTGTCGCGCGCGCGGACGCAGAGCGGTTGGGCCTGCTGCATGGCGTCCAGCCGCGCGCGCCACGCTCGGTAATCGCCCGGCGTCACGGCCGCGATCAGCTGATCGAGGGCGATCGCGAGATCCGCGCCGATGCCAAGCGTGACGACCTTGTTCTTGTTGATCTCGTTGCGGTCGATGTCGATATGAATGATCTGGCCGCGCTTGATGAACTCGTTGACGTTGCCGGTGACGCGGTCGTCGAAGCGCACGCCGAGCGCGATCACGAGATCGGCCTCGTTGACCGCGACATTGGCGGTATAGCTGCCGTGCATGCCCAGTACGTGCAGCCACAGCGGGTGACCCGCCGGCACCGCCCCCAACCCCATGATCGTGGTCGTGATCGGACAGCCGAGCTTGTCCGCGAGCGCCACCAGTCGCGCTTCCGTGCCGCTGCTGACGACGCCGCCGCCGGCGTAGATCACCGGGCGTTCGGCTTCGGCAATCATCCGCACACACTGTTTCAGCTGCGATTCGGCAATGCCGCCGATCACCGCCTCGGGTGGATCAATGACCGCTGGGATGCGCGGCGCGACGTAGCGGCCCTCGGGGTCACGCGGGACGTGCTGCTGGATGTCTTTCGGTAGATCGATCAATACCGGGCCGGGCCGGTTCGAAGCGGCCAGCGCGAAACCAGTGCGCACCGCGTGCGGGATGTCCGACACCCGCTCCACCAGAATGCTGGCTTTCGTGATCGGGCGCGTAATGCCGACGATATCGGCTTCTTGAAAAGCGTTCTTGCCGAGCAGGTAGCTTGGCACGTTACCGGTAATGGCGACGACCGGGGTCGAGTCGCTGTGAGCGTCGGCCAGCCCGGTAACGAGATTGCAGGCGCCAGGGCCGGAGGTTGCCAGGCACACGCCGACCCGTCCGGTCGCGCGCGCATAACCTTGCGCCGCATGCACCGCGCCCTGCTCGTGCTCGGTGCGATAGCAACGGATCTCGAACGCTTCGAGTACATTGAAAATCTCGAGGTTGGCGCCCCCGGGATAACCGAACAGGCAGTCCACCCCTTCGGCCTTGAGCGCGGCCGCGAGGATCTGCGCGCCGCGCTGTGCGCTGGCGCGATCCTCCGCCCGGATCGCGGACAAGGGCGCGCCCGATACCGACGCCAGGTCGGTGTAGGTGATGTTGTCGGCGGTATGCCGGGTTCCGTCCTTATCCATATTGCTCTCGAGGATGAATTCATTCAAAGCAGAAAACACTTTCCTGGCCCAAATTCCGAGCGGCGACATGTCCGCCCCGAGCATGTCTCCACACCGCTCGCTATCCGCGGGCTCTTTATACAGCGCTTCGAGGTCAGCGACATGGGGTGCGAAGCGCTGCAAGCGGTCAACAGGCACCGGCTCGCTCATCATGCCGCGCGCGGCAGCGAGCTCCTCGAACCGGTTCAGTGCGTGCCGGCCGCGCTTTGGGCAACGATCGACTCACTTCCCCTTTGCGCGCCACGCGTCCGAGGACCCTGTTTGGGTCATTGACGTCTCGCAGCCGGAGCCATAGATTGATGGCTGACGGAAAAAAAGTTTGAAGTCCTTATTCGCCAGGATTGCAAAACAAACGCGACCGTGGTCCAGGCAAAAGGGGAGAGTAGCAGCGAGCATCCCGAATAACTGGACGCTCGCCGCCCTCGCAGAACCGGACTTGGAGCGGTACACCAACCGGCTCCCAGCTTGAGTCATCCACAATGGTTTGGGTAGAGATTGTGCTGGATGCGCAAAGACGGCATCCAGTCTGACAGGACTTTGCTAAAGCGCTCCCACTGCACGCCTCGCCGCTG
>JBJXGX010000389.1:0-27861 GCA_046160305.1 Burkholderiales bacterium | reverse complement strand
TCACCGGCCGCGAAGCCGAAGCAAAACTGATCGATATCATCGACTTTGCAGAGCTCGAGGAATATATCGAGCAACCGGTCAAGACCTATTCGACCGGCATGATGGCCCGGCTCACATTCGCCGCCTCGACCACGATCACGCCGGAGCTCCTTGTTATTGATGAGATTCTCTCCGTCGGCGATGCATACTTCGCGCAAAAGAGTTTCGAACGGATTCGTCAGATGTGTGCAGCACAAAGTACGACGGTCCTGCTCGTAAGCCACGACATCTATTCGGCGTCGAAGCTGTGTGAACGAATGATCTGGGTGGAAAGGGGAGAACTCGTCATCGATGGTGCAAGCCCAGAGGTCATGAAGGCATACGAAGACTCGATCCGGACGCAGGAAGAAAGCCGACTGCGCAAGAACAGACTCCTTAGGCTCGAGGAGGCACACCGACAGGTGGGTACGGCGAATAGTGGTTTTGTTCTTATCGAATTGCGGACACGAGGAAATATCCCGGTTTCAGCGCCTGTTTATTTTTCGAGGATTGCAATCGCGTTTGCCGATGGCGAGGTTTTGGAGGCGCCGCTCAATCAGGCCGAAAAAGCCGAGGCGTCGATGGCAACGGTTCACCTAGATCTCGCGGTCGGCGTCTGGGGGCCGAGCGGCGACCATGCGGGGCGCACTTCGCGGCCGATGCTGGGATATGGGTCGCCGTTCAATAAGGTGTCCGTGATTTTCCCCAGCCTAACTGGAAGCCAGATCCGTGGTCTCAAGTCGGCAAAAATTGTGATCGATTGCATCTCGACGGATCGAGCCGAACTTCTGGTCCACGCCCACTCTGATTCGTCCGCAGCCTCAATTGGTGAGGTGTCGGCAGGTGTCGGTTCCTGGGCAACTGTGGACTTGCCCCTTGCGCCGCTCACACTTGTAGATGCTCCGCTGATGCACTCAGAGAGTGCGAATACATCGGGCATACACGGGAGCGGCGTGATTCGGGTCCTCGATATTCGAATACTCGATGCACGAAATAGCGTGGCAACTCAGATCGTGCATGGAACCAGCGCCACTATCGAGATCGATATTGAGCTACGTGATCGAGCCTTTCGGGGCCGACCCCAGGTCCTTCTCGCATTTCAGAAGGATGGGGTAACCGACGTATCCAGGTCGATCACGAGAGATTTTCTCATTGATGGCGCGCGAGCGTCGCGCGGAACGATTCGTGCCCATTTCCGAACGTTGTCACTCGGCGTCGGAAACTATGCAATCTCTGTGATGATAGCTGCCGAAGGCTATTACGACGATCGACAGACCATCTTTTTTTCCATTAACCCCAACGTCTATGTTTGCATCTCGCGCGCACTCGAGTTCGTCGTCGTCGGGGCAGGAGCTGTCGCGGTGGGTACCGGCGTCGTCGTTGATGCCTCTTGGTCAAGTGACCTGGATTCGTGTTCCCCGGTCACCGATCGTCGCGCGACGGCACGATACTAAGACGCTCGGGTGCAATAGATGACACCAAGCAAAATAATCCGTCCAGATTTTCCGGCAAGCTTCATTTCGCAGCATCCGCAGACAGCACCGATCGCCCTTGAAATTGCCGAGGAGTTGTGGTCAGTCGCTCGACACGCAAATCTTGAAAGCCTAGCCCGGCATTCGCCCGCACTTCGGGGATTCGATTGGAGCGCGTATCTACGAATGAGTGCGATTCGCGTTGTTTTGGCATACGAGGCATTGGTTCGCGCTGGGGTGCCTAACGGCCGGATACTCGACTTTGGGGCGTATTTCGGTAACTTCAGCCTTTTTTTCGCGCGAATGGGCTATCAAGTCGAAGCGCTCGACGCGTATGAAGCCCATCATGCTGCGTTCGAAGCGGTGAACGATCGTCAGAAGGTCGCAGGAATTCGCGTACTCGACTTCAGCGATTTCGATGATGATCTCTCGGCGCTAGCGTCAGAGCGATACGACGCTGTACTACTTATGGGCGTGATCGAGCACATTCCCCACTCTCCCCGGCGCGTCTTCCAGAACGTCAATCGACTTCTGAATCCACAGGGTGTACTGGTACTCGATACGCCAAACATTTCATACGAATACAACCGAGCCCGCCTTTCTGCGGGCGAATCGATTCACTGCCCGATCAAGTTTCAGTACGATACTGAGATCCCCTTCGAGGGGCATCATCGTGAATATACGACCGCAGAAATTCTGTGGATGCTCGAACGTCTCGGGCACGAAACACTGGAAGTTGTGCATTTCAATTACAGCATTTGCGCGCTCCCGGAACTGACCGGCATCGACGCGGAGCGGTATCGCCTTATGGAGGAAGACCCAGAACGGCGGGAGCTTATTCTGACCTCCAGCCGAAAGAAATTGTCCCCGCTCCGCACTTCATGACTGACAATTTTCAAAGGGCAATCGCCGATCTCTGCGCGGGATTGCTGCGGTTATCAATTCACATTGCAGAACGTGGGCACTCGGAAAACGTCACCGCGCCGGTTGCGCTCGCGTTTAGCACGATCGAGGGTGATCAATGGGCCGCAGCATGCAAGCTTTGGATGCAGCACGCGCCGGACCTTCTGCAGACGCTCCAAGTCCGATCCTGCGCATCATGCGATGCCCCGGCGGGCGAACTTCTATTCACCAGCTATGACGGGCATGCTTTTCACGCTTGCTCGCGCTGCGAAACTTGGTTCGTTCCGCGGATGGTCGATTGGCCGCTTTTCGAGCAATTCTTTCAGCGATGTCCAGAAGCGGCCGAGCTTGCGAGGCGAGCCAATCGGGATAGGCTGACGAATCAAGCCGACGCCGATCTAAAGCGCTTCCGTGGTTACTTCAATGAACTTTCCGCGCTAGTGCCGTCGGGTAAGCACCGATACCTCGATGTCGGTGCGAGCGTTGGCCATTCGCTTACAGCCGCAGTCGATGCGGGATATGAAGCACATGGCATTGAGGCTGATCCTGATGCTCGCCACCTGGCGCGGATCACTCACCAAGGCATTGTCGACGATTTTGCAAGACTACCGGCCATCGATTACGCGTTGATCTCGCTTTGGGAGACCCTTGAACACATCGCGTCGCCGCTCGATGTGTTGCAAGCGTGCGCCGAACGCCTTCTCCCGGATGGAATACTCGTAGTCACGGTCCCAAATCTCGACGCCACAAGCACTCGTCTCCTCAGGGAGGAATGCAGCTACGTGCATGGTGGCTTCAATCAGCCGGGTCATATCAATCTGTTTTCGCGTTCTAGCCTTGAATCGCTGTTCAAGCGGGCTGGACTAAGGCTACTCGCCAGCGACGGCTTGTATTCGAACGATGCGATAACGCTGCTCGCGCGGCTTGTGCGAACGTCTCGTGGTATTGGAGCGAATGATGAATTGAATATCGATTCCGCGCTCTTGGCCGTTCTTAACGCTGTTGGACCTGCGATCAATATCATCGAAGGCCTTTCAGGAAAGCAGCCGATTCTACGTTGTATCGCTGCGCGCGAACCGGTACCGGAGTCGTTACGTACGCGTGTCGACGATTGGTCCCAGTCGCGGAGGGCTGCACTAGCCGAGGAGGCCCGCGGGCATCTCGCGGGGATCACCGACCATCTGGTGCACATCAAGCTACTCGAGCAAGCCGTAATCGAGCGCGACCGAATGCTTGCCGAGCAGACGATCGCATATTCTGCCGAGATTGAAAAGCGCGACAAGATGTTGGAAAAGTCGAATCGAATGTGGCCTTGGCTGCGTTGATCTCGCTTCGGTCTATTTCAATTAATCGGCACCTTCCTAATAGCTGAGGGTTCGGGATTATGTGCGGCATCGTCGGCTCTTTCGAACCGATTAATGGACGAACCTGCGACGACGCAATCCTCGTCGCGATGCGTGACCGGATGATTCATCGTGGGCCCGACGGCGCCGGCCTCTGGCGCGCTCAAACGGGCCAGTGCGTTTTGGGCCATCGACGCCTCTCGATCATTGACTTGTCCGCTTCCGCCGCACAACCGATGACGAACAGCGATGGCAGAGTGGTGCTCACTTTCAATGGAGAGATCTACAACTACGTCGAGCTGCGCCGTGAGCTCGAGGCGTTGGGAAAATACCGATGGGTGACCGATCATTCGGATACCGAAGTGCTCCTGCACGCCTACGAAGAGTGGGGGTTGGATTGCGTTAAGCGACTCATCGGGATGTTCGCGTTCGCGATCTTCGACGCCCGCAACCCCGAGCGTCCGGTGTTGCACCTTGTCAGGGACCGTGTCGGTAAGAAGCCGCTCTACATATCTCGCACCGACGCCGGGGAGTGGTTGTTCGCCTCGGAGATCCGCGCATTGATGGCGCACCCTGCATTGTCGCCGCAGATGGATCTGAGCGCGTTTTGGCACTACCTGACATTCATCGTCACCCCCGCACCAATGACCCTGTTTCGCGGGGTCTTCAAGATTCCCGCCGGATGGTGCGTCACGATCGATCATCGGGGCAAAGCCCGTGCAGCCCAGTATTGGGACTGTCGCCCCGATGCAAGACCTCAGTTCAAGGAATCCGAGCTAAGTGAAACCGATGCGGTCAACGAGCTTACACGCCTCCTAAAGCAGGCTATTCGTCGTCGCATGGTCTCGGATGTTCCGTTTGGCGTCCTGTTGTCCGGTGGCGTCGATTCGAGCCTGAATGTTGCCCTCATGGCGGAGCAGATGGATCGCCCAGTGACGACGTTCACCATTGGCTATGAGGGCGAAGAAGACACCAACGAGTTCCGATTCGCACGGCGTGTGAGCGACCGCTATCGAACCGATCATCATGAAACGCTGATTAATCAGAAGGACGCTCAAGCGTTCCTGCCAAAGTTGGTTGAGCTGCAGGACGAACCGATTGCCGATAACGTTTGTATCCCTCTTTACTTCCTCGCAAAGCTGGTTCGTGATTCTGGAACCACTGTTGTGCAAGTTGGTGAAGGTGCCGATGAGAATTTTCTCGGTTACTGGTGGTGTGATCACTATAGGAAAAAGGCCGCCGAACTCTATGATCCGATTCTTGCTCGCAGGAGGCGCCCGCTTTGGAGAAAGCTGGTTGCGAGCGCCGGAGCCACGGTGAGTGCGTCAAGCCAGGAGGACCTGGACATTATCCATCGCGCAGAGCGAGGAGAAGAACTGTTCTGGGGCGGGGCCGCCTGCTGGTGGGGCGGGCTTCGGGATAGGCTCACTCCGGAACCGGCACGCTTTGCGCAATCAATCGATTGTCCAATCGAAGGACTGCTACCGCCTGCATTTGCGCAGCAGGATAGCCATGTGGTCGTTCGCAATTATGTCGCGCCATTGGACGGACGCCTGTCCCGGCCGGAGGTGTTGCAGAAGATTCCGTACCTGGAAATGAAGCTTCGGCTTCCCGAGCACTTGCTGATGCGCGTGGATAAACTCACCATGGCACACTCGATCGAAGCGCGCGTGCCGTTCCTCGATCCCGATGTCGTCGATTTCGCAACGCGTTTGCCGACGGCGTACAAGCTTTCCGATGGCGTGGGCAAGGCTATTCTTAAAAAAGCAGCGGAGCCGTATCTCGACCACGACATGATCTACCGCACCAAGCAAGGATTCGGTGCACCAATGGAAAAATGGTTTCGCGACCCCGAGTTCGCGCGGCGTTCAGTGGCCGCTTGGGATCGGTCGAAACTGCGCACAATGGGGTTGATCGACGACGCCTACTTCCGCGGGATGCTAGAGGGGCAGATTAGCGGCCGCGGTGGATACAGCTTTCATGTTTGGACTGTGCTCAATGCGGTGCTGTGGCATGAGTCGTGGATCGAGGGGAAACGAGACTGTTTCTAATCGGAGCCCTATCGCTGCGTGCCGCGTAGAGAAGTGGCGCCGCAAATCTGAACACGGCGATAAGTGAAGAAGCTGCTCCAATGGGCGAGGATAGAGCCCGGCACGACAGGAGCAGAGGACATGAGCAAGAGAACACGGCGCAACCATTCGGCGGCACTTAAGGCCAAGGTAGCGCTGGCCGCCGTCAAGAGCGACAAGACGGTAGCCGAGATCGCGCAGCAGTACGAGGTGCACCCCACGCAAGTCGTGGACTGGCGAAGACAGCTGCTCGATCGGGCTGCCGACGTGTTCGGCGGAGCATCGACGCCCAGCCAGCCGCCGGTCGATCTGAAGGCGCTGCACGCTAAGATCGGTCAACTGGCGTTGGAGAATGATTTTTTAGAAGGCGCGCTCACCAAGGCGGGACTGCTGAGCGCAAGAAAATGATCGACCGCACGCACAAGCTGCCCGTGAAGCGCCAAGCCGAACTGGTGGGCATCAGCCGTGGCACCGTGTACTACCGACCCGAGCCGATCAGCGAGGCCGATCTGCGCCTGATGCGGCGCATCGACGCGTTGCATCTGGAGCTGCCGTTTGCCGGCAGCCGCATGCTGCGCGACCTACGCAATGCCGAAGGATTCCCGATCGGGCGCCGGCACGTGGCCACGCTGATGCGCAGGATGGGTATCGAGGCACTGTACAGAAAGCCCAACACGAGTAAGAAGCACCCCAAACACCCGGTGTTCCCGTACCTGCTGCGTGGCATGATGATCGATCGGGCCAACCAGGTCTGGGCGATGGACATCACCTACATTCCGATGGCGCGCGGCTTCGTCTTCCTGACCGCGGTGCTGGACTGGCACAGCCGAAGGGTTCTCGCTCATCGGCTGTCGATCACGATGGAGGCCGACTTCTGCCTGGAAGCATTACACGAGGCGATCGCCAAGTACGGACCGCCCGAGATCATGAACACCGATCAGGGCAGCCAGTTCACCGGCGCCGAGTTCATCGGCGCGCTGCAACGGCATGGCATCGCCATTAGCATGGACGGACGGGGCCAGTGGCGCGACAACGTCTTCGTCGAGCGCCTGTGGAAGAGCGTGAAGTACGAGGAGGTGTACCTCAAGGCCTACGAGACGGTCGGCGAGGCACGCGCCGGGATCTCGCGCTACATCGATTTTTATAACTTGCGCCGACCGCACCGCGCGCACAGCGGGCGCACGCCCGATGTGGTCTACTTCGCGGCGCTGCCCGCGACCCGGCAAGCAGCATGAGCCGCGCACACGGGTTGCTCACCGCGTCGGTCGTGCGTTCGTCGCATGCGACGCCCGCCCGCCGCCGTGGACAACCCTGCACCGAGGCAGATCAAACCGCAGCCGATCCACTTATCTCAGCACGGATCGTGTTCAAACGAGCGGAGCCACTTCTGAAATTCTATGTTCAGGCGTGGAAGCAAGAGCTTGTGCAGCAGGGTATTGATCAATCCAACGTGATTTTGGACTTACTCAATCGCGGCGTAATCACAATTTCGCAGGTTGACACTGAAGCGACCGTCGAACACTTTCGGCAGATGCTAGGGCGTTGGGGCGTTCCCCACTAATCTTTCACAATGGCTCAACCCCGGGGCGCAACCACGATCGCGTCTCAAACGTACAGTCACCCACGCCGTGTCGACTTAGCAGGGCGCCCGGGGTCCGGCACGCCTGGCTTCACTAAATTCTGGAATGCCTTTACCAAGACTACAATCTTATATGCCGCCAACGGCAGCGCGCCACTAGGCGCGAGAACGTAACAAGATCACTGGGGAGGCCCTCTTTGCTCCGGTCATTCCTAGCGGTAATCGTCGTCCTTCTATTCGCGAATGGAGATCGCTCCGAGCGATCATCGGAGACATCCGGTTACGCATCGGGATTCAGCGGCCGCGCGTACATGCAGGCGCGAGTCGCTCCAAGGAGCGATGGCATAACGATCGTCTCATCGCCTCGAGGAGGCGGAGGGATTCTTTTCGAGAGGGCGCTTTCCGATCAGAAGGTTTACCGTCTCCGGATAGCTGGATCCCTCATCCACAATGCCCCAACGTTGCGAATTATTTTGGATGGTCTTCGTACGTATTGGACGCCCCTTACATCCGAAACGCTGGATCTGCCGATCGCAAATGTATCGACGCTCGAGGTTCTAATCTATTCCGATGAGGAGTTCGAGTTTGGGCTTTCGGATATCACCATTGACGAGTGCAAGACGTGCAAATCAACTGATCAACTCGACAACGATCTGCGGGCGAGAGTCCTCGCGGATATCCCTGCTCTTGCCGACGCAGACCGCATTGGGCCGCTCGCGGTGGCGCGCCTGCTTACTTCGTGGGCGTCGTCGAACGTGGATCATGGCACACTTGGTCCAATCGTCGTTCGCAACTCGGTTAGGGTAGACGTCATGTCACCGGGTCGCATGCAGCAGGAATTGTGGGACCCCGACGCTGGAGGAACTTTTTGCTACGGGTTTGCCGTATTTCTTAGCAAGCTTCTCAAGCTATATGCGATTGAGTCATTCGTAATCGACTTCGGGATACCCGAAGCATTCTTGACGCATGTCACAACGATCGTCGTCCTGCCGGATGGGAGCGATCGTAAGTTCTATGTATTCGATGCGACATTCGACGGCGCCATTCTTGATGCAGCAGGCGATTACATGGACATCGAAACAGCGCTAGCTTCGCCCATCCCGGGTAGTGGAATTCAGTTTGTCGGTTTTCCAGTCCTTCGGACCATGATAATGCCCGCCAACGAGATTCAAAAGATCGCGCCGTCCGGCGACTCCGCGCGGACCGCAAGTTGCGCGCCGCTACTTGGCAATGGCGAACTCTACTCATGCAAGAACGTCCGATTCGATCTCCTCTCCTACAAAGACGCGTGGGCGCCTCAATTGCGCAGGCACAACATTGACCAGCCCGACGTATTTATGGAACTGCTCAGACGGCGAGTGAATTCGATCTCTCATGCAGACAATCCAGATAGCGTGACCCGATTTCAAGATATGTTGCGCCGCTTCGAAATTCCACACTGACGCTTCGACAGCGCAAGTTACCGGGGGAACGACCGATCGTCGCTGAAACAGAAAGTGGTGTTGATAGATCGGTGCTCCGCGCGCCGATGTAGCGTACTTGTCACTGCGGGTAAATACGGGAGTCGACAATGTCTTGGTCACGCTTGCTAGTCGTCGCGCTTGGTGCCGTGCTATGTGTTCTTGGTTTGACTACGGCCCGCGCGGATCCGCCTCGCGCGAATGAGAAAAGGCATTCGCATGTCCCTATCAACCAAGTCGACCGCGGCGCGAATGAGACTGTTGATCGCGAGGTCAACCACGACAAGGACAATGCGCCGTTTGCGCTGCTTGAAGCCACCAGAGCATCGCACATCGCTGCGCGGAGCGGCGATTGGTCGGCGCCCGGCTCGTGGCAATCGGGTGTTCCAACCCCAGGGGCCAGGGTCGTCATCCCTCATGGCGTGACTATTACGATCAATGCCGAGGTCCCGGCAGCGATTGAATGGGTCAGAGTAGAGGGACGACTTCTTTTTGCTCCAAGCAATGACAGCAAACTGAAGGCTACGACGATTTTCGTTGCGCAAACCGGTGAATTGTCCGTCGGGACGCATGACAGCCCGTTAGACCCGAATAAGACCGCCCAGATCTTGTTTTCGCCTCGGTCCGCTGAAGATCACGGAAAGGACGTCCATGATGTTCTGGGTGGATTGGTTTCGCTTGGCCGCCTTCAAATCCACGGTGCACCCAAGGCAGCGTTTGCAACGCCGTCCAACTCCCTTCAGCGGAGAGTCTCCCGACTTCTGTTCCTAACGCCGCCGATCGGTTGGAAGGTGGGCGACGAACTTCTGTTTCCCGCGACGGAGGCAGGATTACATAACGAGCGGCGCCGGATCGCATCGATCCTGGATGGCGGGAAAACGATAGTGCTTTCCTCCGCGCTAGTGCACAGCCATCAAGCGCCGCATGGCGCGCGCGCCGAGGTCCCCGTCGGAAATCTTACAAGAAACGTTATTCTGGCTTCAGCCGAACCAGGTACGTTGCACCAACGTGGGCACGTCATGATCATGACGCACGAGGCCACACAAATTTCAGGTGCCGCATTTCAAGGCCTCGGACGGACGACCGCGGCTCGAGCCCACACGATCCCATCGATAAACGAGAATGGAGAGGTAGTGGCGGGCGGCAATCCGATCGGCCGCTATGCGGTTCACTATCATCTCGTCTCGGGCGCATCGCGAGCACTCCCGGCGCACGCCTTCTCCGACAGCGTAATAATTGACAGCCCAAAACACGGACTTGTCAATCACGGAGGCCATGTCATCGCAGAAAACAATGTCACATTCGCCATTGATGGGTCGCACTTCTTCGCGGAAAACGGCAGTGAAGTCGGTGCATTTCGTCGCAACCTCGCCGTGTTCTCGCGGGGGTCGGGGGATCGAATCGAAGCACGGCAGTTGGGGACCGGTGATTTTGGGCACGGTGGCCACGGATTCTGGTCCCAGAGCCCCGCAGTGCTCATGGAAGGCAACTACGCCTTTCACCATGCAGGATCCGCCTATGCGATTTTTGCAGCCGCGGTAGAGATGACTGACGGCAGACAGAACGTTCACTTTCGGGGCACGGCTCGAATCGCGAACTTCCCGCGGGAAAACCTCGAACAGGCACAGCGCGACGCCATAGCAGACAAGATGGTCCCGCCGACCACGGTCCCTTTCCGTTTCTCGCGGAACGCGGCGGCGAACTCCCAGCGTGGGCTCGAGATCTGGCACACCAACTCGATTTCGGAGCACAACGTCCAAAGCATCGTGGAAGACAGCATCTTCTGGGATATGAAAACGGCGGGGATTGCGATTACCTATGGCATGAATACGGTGATACGCAATTCGATCCTCTTAGGCACCGACCCTGTTGGTTGTAGTGAGTCTGCCTGCGAAGGAAGCATCGGGATAACAACGGAGGGACGGACAAGGAACCTCATCATCGAGAACGTTCACGTCGCCAGGTTTTCGACTGGTGTCCGCGTGCCGATGAGGGGAACGACCCAGATTTCAAGGAGCCACTTCGACAATAGATACAACGTTCTCATGTATCCGGCGCAGCAGCCCGGGCGCAAGACAATTGTCGCGGACAACACCTTCGCGAAGCACAAGAAAGATGGAGAAGATTATCGTTTCTTGGAGGGCGGCCAGCTGTTCCAAGGAGATATTTCAATGCAATTCGAGCGGGATCAATTGCTTGTCAAGGATCAGCGGTTTCCTGGCAGGACGATCTATCGCGTCGGCCAGCATCCGGGAGCGATACCGTATCGAAATACAGGTATCCCGGAACTCGATGGAAAGACGGCAATTCGGATCCGTCAAGAATACGGATTGGCCATCGGTGGCGCGCTCGCGCCCGCGAGTGCCACTGCAATTCAAGGGATCGGCGGACTAGTCGGCGCCCCCTCGACGGACATCGCAGAGATGGCGGATCAGGAAAAAATGTTGGCGCGGATGGACACCAAGTTGGCGACGGGAACAGGCGAGAAGAGTTTCACCACGGACCCGGATGAGGGCTATGGAACGGATTGCTGCAACATCCGTCGTGTGATCAAGGGTTCGGATGGTGAGCCCACCGGGTGGCGATTTATGACTGAACGGCTAGGCGACCGGACCGTAACAAGACTGACTTATGTCGACGCGACACCCCCGCGATTCAAACTCGACCCCAGAATCAAACTTGAAATCCATCCGAACGACGTACAGTTTGGATTTGTCATTGAAGGGACGCTCGTCGACGACAGCGAAGGCGCAAAGACCATTAGAAAGGAATTTACCGACCTCAAGGTTGCCAATGACGGCTACGTCACTATTGAATTTGAGTATCCCAACAGATCCGGCAAGGCATATCACGAGCAGCTTCGTCTTCGCGTAACCACAAGCGCAGTGAAACGAGGACCAAACCTCTTTCACTATATGCAGGCAGCATCTGTCGGGTCGCAGCCGGTCCCCGCCGAAAAGGCAAGGAAGCGGCGTCACCGGGAGCCACCCTCAAGGTTTGAATTGTTCCAAGGGTTTGACGGTAGGTCACCCCTGAATAATTGGGCGACAACCCAATCGCTTCTTCTAGCGACTACTGGAAATGTCTAGCCATCAGAACATCGCGTTGGCCGTTATTCACGACGTACGAGACGATTAGGCGGCCGGACGTCGGTTCCACCGCGAGCGCGGATGATTTGACTGCGACCTCAGGCGAGAGTTGATCCCACACGGTTGTGTTTGAAGTCGCGAGGATTCGACCGAGGTGGAGTGCATTCCCTCTGCTTACGAGGAACATCGCATTACCATTTTCGTCAATTCCCGCGCCCTCGATAGTGTTCCCGTTGGAATCCAAAACAGCTGTACCGGAGGCGGGCCATCCCCCATCGCGGGTGCGCATCATGTTAATCCCTTGGCAGCAGCCCAAACCCCCTACGGTCGCCGCCGCCACGGAGATTGCCTTGCCGTTGGGCGAGGAAGCCAACGCTCCACTGCCGTTAGCGGTATCAGCGGAGCTGTGAATGAGGTACGTCAATTGGGAAGGCACGAGCTCACGTGACAGGGTTGCGACGTAATGTGCAAGACTTCCAAATGCCTCAAAGGGATGCAAAGCACCAAGCCCAGAAACTCGGAGGCCAACCAATAGATGCATTACGCCGGACGCGCCCAACGAAGCTTGTACGCTGTGGGAATAGAAAGGCCCCTCTCTGCCGGGAATGGGTGGCGATGAGGGCGCGGCATCCTGACGCACATCAACGATGACGGCTGGGCCCAACGAGGCATCGCTTTCAAACGATGCTGCCAGCAAGAACTTACGATCGCCATCGCTGCGAACTTCGCGGGTAGTCCAGAGAAGCACGTCCGAAGCATTTACTGTGGAAACGTCGGTATTGCGCGCCCGAGAAACCAGGGAAACGGGGCCACCATAAAAATCGACCGGGCCGGTCCAGACGACGGCAGGTGCAGTCCAAATGGCACCTGCCGAACCCGTGCTTGAGAAGATCTGCATCGGGCTGTCGGGGGGCATCTGAGACCAGACGAGTCGCGATATGCCATGATCACTGATCGTAAGCAATGGTTTCGATGAAGGAATGCCGGTTGAGCTGACGAAGCTCGGAAGTTGCCACCCAAACCGAGGCGAGAAACTAGACACCCCGATTCGGTAGGAAGGCGGACCATCCGTCCAACTGATGACGGCACTTTCAAACTGACTCCCGGAATTCGACGGTGCAAGTTGCAGGCCGATGTCCGTCCCGCGGCTCGCAACGGGGTGAACAACCGCCATATCCGACCATCCGCTGCTGGTGCTGTGCCTCCCCGCGACAACTTGACGCACTGTCCCACTAGAATTGCTGGCTTCAACAGCGACGAAGGCGTCCCCATTCCGACCGAAACGTATGATCGGGCGGCCCAGAACTTCGAGCGTCCCAGGGGGCAATGCGACGATCTCCGCCTGGGTCGACGTCGCCGCAGCATCGTTGCTGCTGCTGCCGCTGTCGCCGCCACCGCCACCGCATCCCCAGATTGCCAATGCCGCAGCAATTCCAAAGGCTAGCGTGCCAACCTGCCGGATGCTGTCCGCGAAATTCATCGTATCCGCCATGAGTTTCTCCTGGGGCTGAACCTGCGTGCAATCACCACGATAGGTCCATAAGTGTCTGGGCTTGCGGGTTCTGAATGCAATCCCCCTCCCGTGCAGGCGTCCTTGACCAATGTATCGACTATCATAACGAGCTGATCGTCACGGCCACCGTCCGACGACGAATTTAACGTTCTCTTCCCAGAGTTCCAATCGCTGGAAAAATCTCCAATATGAGTGAGCAGCGGTACCACACGGGCCCCATCCTATGCATCGTGGGCGCGCGCCCGAATTTCATGAAGATGGCGCCGATTCTCCGTGCCTTGGACCGACAACCCGGTGCGCCGAAAGCGGTCCTTATTCATACCGGTCAGCATTACGACGCGTCGATGAGCGACCAGCTCTTCCAGGATCTGGCCCTTCCCACGCCGGACGAAAACCTCGAAGTCGGTTCGGCAACCCATGCGGTGCAGACGGCCGAGGTGATGCGCCGCTTTGAACCGGTGATCGATGCTCGCCAGCCATCCTGTGTAATGGTGGTAGGGGATGTGAATTCGACAATTGCCTGCGCTCTTGTGGCGGCCAAGAAGGGTATTCCCGTAGTACATGTGGAGGCGGGATTGCGGAGCTTCGATCGGGCGATGCCCGAGGAAATCAATCGGGTGCTCACCGATCAGATTTCCGATGTGCTCTACACGACCGAGCGTTCCGCCGAAGGCAATCTCGCACGCGAAGGAATTCCCTCGACCCGGATTCAATTCGTTGGGAATGTCATGATCGACTCGTTGCTGTCCCACCGAGCAAGGGCTGTCCCCGTGGCGCAGACTTTGTCGCGGGCGAAGGTCGATCCCGCAGTTTTCGGGGTGTCTCGCGGATACGGTGTGGTCACGCTCCATCGTCCGTCCAACGTCGACGACCGTGACGTGCTCACGACTGCAATTGGTACGCTCATTGAGGTGAGTAAGCGGCTACCACTGGTCTGTCCGCTCCATCCACGCACCCGGGCGAACATCGAACGGTTTGTGCTTCTGCCGATGCTGTCGAAAGCACGTATTGCCCTGCTGCCACCGCAGGGATATTTGGGAATGCTCGGACTCATGGATGGAGCCGCAGTTGTTCTGACCGACTCGGGCGGCATCCAGGAGGAGACAACCGCACTTTCCGTGCCCTGCCTCACAATGCGCGAGAATACCGAGCGGCCCATTACCGTCGAGGAAGGTACGAACCTGCTCGTAGGTGGTGACCGCGATCTCATCGTTCGAAGTGTTGAAGAGATCCAACTATCTGGCGGAAAGCGCGGGCGAGTTCCAGAATACTGGGATGGTCGCGCATCGGAACGCATTGCCGCCCACTTGGCAGGATGGTTGGCCGAGCGTTCCACGCGGTGATTGATCGAGCTCGAATCCATACTTTCCCTCGGGGTTGCACTTGCGCTTGAATGATCGCGTGCGCGCATTCTGGGAGCCCGAGCCGTGCGGGACCGCCCGACACATCACCGATGGATTCGAGCCGTATTCACGCGAATGGTTCGAGGGAATCGAGGAACACCGCTATCGTGTTGAACCGATGATTCCGGCCGTTGCCCGATTCGAAAGCCGCCGCGGCAAAAGTGTATTGGAAGTCGGCGTTGGAGCGGGCACGGACCACTTGCAATGGGCGCGGGCGGGTTGCAAGTGTTTTGGCGTCGATTTGACCGATGCGGCGATTGACACGACACGCCGCCGATTAGCTCTCTATGGATTCACATCGACACTGCGAAAGCTCGATGCTGAGCACCTGCCGTTCGATGATGCGATGTTCGACGTCGTGTACTCATGGGGTGTCATCCATCATGCGGAAGATCCGAATGCGATCATCGCGGAAGTTCGGCGTGTACTGAGACCCGGCGGTCGTTTCATTGGCATGGTCTACGGTCGTCATTCGCTTGTGGCATTCAAGCATTGGGTGAGGCATGGTCTATTGCGGGGCCGGCCTTTGCGGACATGGGCAGATGTCATTTGGCACCACATGGAAAGTCCGGGTACGAAGGCCTACACGGTGTCCGAGGTCGACCAGATGTTGTCCGCCTTCAACGCTAGGTCCGTACGGCCATTCGCAACAAGCTACGACGTGGCGCGACTGCCTGGATGGTTCGCGCGTTTCCTGCCTAATCGGTGGGGTTGGTTCATCGCCTTTGAGGTCACCCGTTAGATGTGCGGTGTTGTTGGCGCCCTTTCGTTCCATAATTCGAGTTTCACAGTTACGGCGCCTTACATCGAGCGCATGCGCGATACGATGTCTCATCGCGGTCCGGACGGCGCGGGGACCTGGATATCAAACGACGGCCGGTGCGGACTTGGCCATCGCAGGCTATCCATCGTGGATCTCGCCGCCAAGGCGGCCCAGCCGATGTCCAATGAGGCGGGCTCAATCTGGGTGAGCTATAACGGCGAAATCTACAACCACGCAGAAATCCGGGAGACCCTCGAACGCACTGGCCGATATCGATGGAAGACTCATCACTCCGATACGGAAGTGATCCTCCATGCGTTCGAGGAGTGGGGGATCGAGTGCATCGAACGCTTTCGCGGTATGTTCGCGATTGCGTTGTGGGACGCGCGCGATCGCAGCCTCTGGCTGATCCGGGATCGCATCGGCGTAAAGCCTCTCTACTACAGCGTACATCACGGCCGAAGCGTGTTTGCCTCCGAGATCAAGGCGCTCCTCGAAGACCATGACCAAAAGCGCGCCGTTGATCCCCAGGCGCTATATCACTACCTTTCGTTCCTGACCGCGCCGGCGCCATCAACCCTATTCGACGGCATCCGCAAACTGTCTGCCGGCACGTGGATGCGGGTACACGAATCGGGCGAGATCACCGAGCGGCGGTATTGGGACGTCTGGGACCGTGTTGAGCCGCTCGCATTTGCAACGCCTGAAGCCGAACTATCCGAACGGATTCTCGCTGCCTTACGAGACGCGGTTCGTCTGCGAAAGGTAAGCGACGTTCCCGTTGGCGTGTTTCTATCCGGCGGCGTTGATTCAAGCACCAATACGGCTCTCTTCGCCGAGGGAGAGTCCCGCCCGGTTCGAACGTTTTCAATCGGATATGCCGGTGAGTACGCAAGTTACCGCAACGAACTTCACTTCGCGCGTGCGATGGCGGAACGTGTCGGCGCGGAGCATCACGACCTCGAGCTTACGATCGAAGATTTTCTCGATTTCCTACCCAAGATGATTCACTTGCAAGACGAGCCGATCGCCGATCCGGTCTGTTTCCCGGTATTTCGCGTGTCGAAGCTTGCGCGCGATCACGGCGTTCTCGTTTGCCAAGTGGGCGAGGGAGCCGACGAGCTTTTCTTCGGTTACCCGGCTTGGCGGACCGCGCTGCGCATGCAGCGCTTGGATGATCTATCGGTACCAGTGATCTTCAAACGCGCTGGGCTGGCCGCGCTGCGTGTGGCGGGCAAAGAAGACGCGCTGAGTTACGAGTGGCTCAGACGTGGGGCCAACCGACTCCCAGTATTCTGGGGTGGCGCGGAAGCGTTCACCGAAACACAAAAACGGCGCCTACTCACACCTGAGGCGCGAAAGTTGATAGGTGTCGATTCTTCCTGGGAAGCAATCGCCCCGATCAGAGCCCGCTTCGACAAAGCAGCGTGGGATCGGTCGCATTTGAATTGGATGACGTACCTTGATCTTCGCATGCGATTACCCGAGTTGCTGCTGATGCGAGTGGATAAAATGAGTATGGGGGTCGGCCTGGAAGCGCGCGTCCCGTTTCTCGATCACAAGTTGGTGGAGCTGGCAATGAGCATTCCCGCCGCCCGCAAGTTGGGTGACGGGACACTCAAGTACCTGTTGAAGAAGGCCGTCCGCGGACTGATTCCGGACGCAGTGATCGATCGACCGAAGCAAGGGTTCGGTGTGCCCATTTATGAATGGTTCTTCGACAAGTTCGGCGCCGTTGCGCGTGCCGAACTCGACCGATTCTGTCGCGATACGCCCTATTTTGATCGCAAGGAAGTGTTTCGATTGATCGAAAACGGAAACGGACCGCAAGTTTGGTATCTCTATAATCTAGCCTTGTGGTGGCGCCATTTCATCGCACGATGAATGCATCGGACAATGCAGCCCGAGCGAGATGATTGGCGGTATTGGAACTGACGGCAATCACGATGACCAGAGGACTTCATTACTTGCGACGGGCGCTATCGTTGCCCCCGCACGAGACGGTGAAGCGGGCGGCGCGCATGATCGAACGGCGCCTGCGTGGTCGCTGGCGCCGTAAGCGCGATGTCGCGCTCGCCACCTATGCGTCGTCTGCTTTGGCAGGGAATCTTGGATGTTTTCTTGCGGTGCCCACGCGGATCCTCCTCGAACCGCATCGGGCGGTTCTCGATGCCCTAGCCGCACACTACGTCGCCCATCGGTTCGATTTGCTGGGGTCTGGTTGGGTGCAAGTGCGCCACGGCATGCGGACGCGTGGGATCGCGGGGTGCCACTTTGACCGAGGAGTCGCCGTCACGCCTGACACGCACGGTCGATGGCTTCAAGATAGGATCAACCCATCGAACGTCAGCGAGGCAATGCGGATCTGGTCGTTGGTTGACGCGGGATATCAGCCGATCGACTGGCAGGTCGACTTCAAATCCGGGTTCCGCTGGTCGGAGTGTTCGTTAAGTGTTGATATTGTTCCGGGGCGCGCCCCACGAGGAGCGGATATCAAGGTGCCGTGGGAGCTCGCACGCTCACAGCATCTTCCACAGCTCGCGCTCGCATATTTGGCAGTAGACAACCGGAGCGAAGCTCAATTCGATCGGGAGTTTCGCAATCAAGTGCTCGATTTCGCCGCGCAGAACCCACCCCGTTACGGCGTCAATTGGGTGTGCACGATGGATGTTGCGATTCGAATCAGCAACTGGTTAGTTGCCTATGATCTCTTTCGAATCGGAGGCGCCTCGTTCGATTCGCCATTCGAATCCATTTTCGCCCGCTGCGTATTCGAGCATGCACGCCACATCGTTGCGAACCTGGAATGGCACGAGCGCTTTCGCAGTAATCACTATCTGTCGAACATCGTCGGTCTCTTGTTTGCTGCGGCCTATCTTCCGTCCGACGACGAAACAAATGCCTGGCTAGCCCTGGCAATGCAGGAACTGCCGAAAGAGTTCAAGCATCAATTCAACGACGACGGTTCGAACTTCGAAGCGTCAACGTCATATCATCGTCTGTGCACTGAAATGGTCAGCTACGGTACGGCAATCGCCACGGGATTGCCCCGTTCGCGCTTGTCGATGCTCGCGCGTGTGTCGCCCCGGCGCTTCCCTGGCGGGCCCCGTCTTGTCGGGCCCCCGAATTTCTTGTCGGATCCGGGAGAGACAATACGAGCCGCTCTCGACGATGACTACTGCAACCGATTGTGCCGGGCCGCCGAGTTCACCCGAGATATCGCGCGCCCAAACGGAACCGTCCCGCAGATTGGAGACAATGATAGCGGGCGGTTTCTGCGCTTACCGGGCACCTACGATTTGATTACTACGCGCGTCGCTCGATCCCGCTACAGCACCCTCGCGGATTACGCCGACCTGCCCGATGACGCGTGCTGGCCGGACGAGAACATACTGGATCATCGTCATGTTCCAGCGCTTGTCGACAGGTTGCTCAGGCGCAATGACCGCGTTGATCGCGATTCAAAGCTGGGTCTTGAGGCATTTCTCGTTGGTACAATTTCTCGAGACGCCGTACGTCTTGGGCTAGTCGATGCAGATCGAGCGAATAGAATGACGATCGGATCGAGCGAAGCGGTGTTGCGTGCACGGTCCCGTCTATTGTCCCTCCCGCAATCGTCACGTCAGTCCTACCGATTTACTAATGATGGATCGGCATCGCTTCGCGATGGACTGACGGCCCATGCGTATCCCGATTTCGGACTCTATATTCTCCGTTCACCACGGCTACACCTGGCAATTCGATGCGGTCCGCTGACAGCAAAGGGAATTGGCAGCCATGCGCATCACGACCAACTTGGAGTCGAACTCGACATCGACGGCGAAGCCTGCGTTCGCGACCCGGGTTCATACGTCTACACGCCTCTTCCCGAAGCCCGTAATCGCTATCGTTCCGCACGTGCGCACTTCGCGCCACGCGTGATGAATGAAGAGCCCGGCACCTTCGAGGGCGGATTATTTATCCTCTCAGATCGGGCCGCGGCACAGTGCCATTATTTTGGAATGTACGGGTTTGTTGGTGAACACGTCGGATTCTCCTGTCCGGTGCTCCGCATTATCGATGTTCTCGATAATGCGGTGATCATCGATGACGGGGCGATCGGCGGTAATCTTGAGCGCTGCGAATTGTCCAATTCGCTGATCGTGTCTCCGAAATACGGATGCCTGAGTCATTGAGCACCGTCCTGTTCAAGAGGAGGCGGATTCTCATCATAAGTTTCTCCTATGCGCCCACGATCAGCGCCCGAGCTTTCCGTTGGACAGCGCTCGCAGAGGACTGGGCGCGGATCGGCCACTCAGTTAGAGTCGTTTGCGGATGGGCCCCTGGTCTTGCAAGGACCGAATCGGTTAACGGGGTTGATATCCATCGCGCGGGTAGCTCCGTGGCAGAATCGTTACGCGCCTGGATCGCCGGCCGGTGCAGCGCGGCCTCGCCCGCGACGCAACCTATCGAATCGAAGATCACGCATCGGCGGCAACAAAGCGTGTTATCGGAATTCATTTCTCGAACTTGGCGGTCGTTCTATTGGCCGGATACGAGTTGCCCGTGGTTCCCATCGGCGCTTCGCGCCGCCCGACAATCGACGCGGACACACATGTCCGATGTCGTTATCGCGGTATCGCCCACGTTTACCGCAGTTGCGGTGGCGCGTACACTTCTGGCGACAAGCAATCCGCGATCGCCGTGGCTGATTGATTTGGGCGACCCGTTTTCCCTGGAGCAAGGGGCCGCTCCCAACAACGTACGACTCTACGGCGCGCTTAATCGCCGCTTCGAACGGTCCTGCCATCGGTTGTCCGACGCTGTTGCCGTCACGACCCGGCGCACGCGCGATCGCTATGTGGCCGCGTTTCCGGAATCGGCGAGCAAGGTCGCCGTAATTGGTCCATTGCTATCGGTCGATTCCAACGAACTTGCCGATACACACCACGGCGATGGCCGAAACATGGTTTTTCTTGGGAGACTCTACGGCTCCATTCGTCGTCCCGATTTCCTTTTGGCATTGTTTCAAAGACTCATTGCGCGTCCGGGAAATGGTGATCTGAGATTGCACTTCTACGGCGAGATTGACGAATGCCTTTCGAGCTTCGCTTCCTGCGAGGCGCTGATCGGAAAGAGGATCTTTCTGCATGGCGTCGTCGCGCGCGTGGCTGCAACACGGGCCGTAGCTGACGCGAGCGTACTCGTCAACATTGGCAACGACACCCCTGATCAATTGCCAAGCAAGCTTATCGAGTACACCGCAGCTGGAAAGGCAATTCTCAATATCGCCGCGTTGGACGACGATAGTTCCGCGGAGTTCCTGCAAGGCTATCCTCGGCACGTGACGCTTATCGGCACCCGACGCGCGCCTAACGATTTGGATATCGATATCGTCGAATCTCTACTAGCGCGTGTCGACGAACCCGTCGAAGCGGGCGTCATCGAGCGCTGTATTGCTCCATATCGACTCGAAGCAATATCCCGTGCGTACCTCGACCTGATCGAATCGGTGATCCGGACACGAGGAGATCAGCGTTGACAAACGCTGATCGCGCATTGTTCGATGAATCTGCGGTCCTGCCAGTGAGCGTCGTTATTCCGTGCTTTCGGTGTTCGGCAACGATTGGGCGCGCGATCGACTCGGTGATCGCTCAGACGGCACGGCCGCAAGAGATCCTTCTCATCGACGATGGCAGCGGTGACTCGACCTCGATCGATCTCAAGAGCGCTTCCGCCGCGCATGCGCCCGGTTGGATTCGTGTCATATGCCTTGAACGCAATCAAGGGGTCGCGGTAGCGCGCAATGTCGGCTGGGACGCCGCACGAGGAGAATTGGTCGCATTCCTGGATGCGGATGATGCGTGGCATCCGAACAAACTCGTCACTCAATACGCTTTCATGATGGCGCACCCCGATATCGCGCTATGCGGGCACGCGCATCGCACGATTGTGTCCGGGGATGCGCCCGATTGTTGGAATCCCGCAAGCACCGGATGGAAACGCATGTCGCGCGGCAAATTCCTGCTATCGAATCGCTTCATTACACCTTCAGTGATGCTGCGCCGAAACCTTCCCTATCGGTTTCGTGCCGAGCGTCGGCACATGGAAGATGCTTTGCTGTGGCTCGAGATCCTGCTGGACGGTCACCCCGTTGCCAGGTTGGATGCCGAACTCGCGATTATCTTCAAGCGCCCATGGGGTGAGGCGGGACTCAGTGCGGATCTTTTCGCGATGGAGCGAGGCGAGCTCGCCAACTGTGCGCATCTTGCGCGCACCGAACGAGTGTCATGGCCGACGGCAATTGCGTTGATGATCTGGTCGCTTGGCAAGTTCGTTCGACGTTTGGCATCAGCTGGCCTAAGCTGGCGACGCGCCGGTCCCCGTCCGACTTGAGGTCAACTCCTCGAAGCACCGGTCCAACCCGACTCGCCAATCAGGGAGTGTGAATCCAAATGTATCGAGGAACTTCCTGTTCGAAATCCGCGAATTGAGCGGTCGCCGAGCCGCCGTGCGCCGCTTGCTCGAGGGAATCGACAAGATCGTCGTGTCCACACCGTCTCGCGTTCGGACTCGCTCGCGGATTGCCAGTGCAAAGTCGAACCACGATGCGTGTCCGCCGGCGGTGAGATGGTAGATCCCCGCCGTTCCAGCTCGCTCTAACAGTCGGCCTCGTGGCCGGCCGACAGATTGTTTGAGGAGCGTCGCGACCGCATCGGCAATGTCTCCAGCGTACGTCGGTGCGCCGATTTGATCCGACACAATTTCGAGTGGTTCTCCCCGGCGGATTCGGTCGAGAATCCCAAGTAGGAAATTCCTACCGCGCGCCGCATAGACCCAACCTGTTCGAATGATCAGCGCGTCTCCTCCGGCGGCTAGAACCGCACGCTCACCAAAAGCTTTCGAGGTGCCATAGGCATTCAGCGGATTGACCGGATCGTCTTCAACGTACGGACCTTCGCGCGCACCGTCGAACACGTAATCGGTGGAGAAATGCAGGAAGAGCGCCCCGAGCCGATGTGCCTCTTCGGCCATTGCGCCGGGCGCGATCCCATTGATCGCATGCGCGCGTTCAGGTTCGCTTTCCGCCTTTTCGACGTCGGTGTAAGCCGCTGCATTGACGATGACGTCGGGTGCAATCTCGCGAATCCGCGCGCGCACCTCATTGATGTCCTCTAGGTTCAGAACATGTCGATCCGTCACGATTAGTGAAGCGAGCGGAACGAGTGCGCGCGACAGTTCCCATCCCAATTGCCCGCTCTTGCCGGTGACGAGCACCCTCAAGCGTAAACCTCGGCCATCGCAAATGGGACGCCTGATGCGTCCTTGCTGGAGAGGATGGGCGGATTCGAGAGCGGCCACGCAATCGCGAGATCCGGATCGTTCCACGCGACGGTACGCTCGAATTCGGGGGCCCAATAGTCCGTTACGCTGTAGAGGACCGTCGCGGCCTCCGAACGCACGAGAAAGCCATGCGCGAATCCTTGAGGAATCCAGATTGCTTGATGCTCGGTCCCCGTCAGTCTCGCTGTAATCGATTGGCCAAACGTGGTCGACGCTCTTCGCAAGTCGACAGCCACATCGAAAATCTCTCCGCTCAGCACCCGGATGAGCTTTCCTTGCGATCTTTGCAGTTGATAGTGCAAGCCGCGCAGCACATTCCGAGTCGAATGGGATTGATTCTCCTGGACGAATTGCGCATCTATACCGGCCAACTTCAGTGCGCGCTGATTCCAGCCCTCGATAAACCAGCCGCGAATATCCGCGTACACCTCCGGCGCAAGCAGGACGACGTCACTGATCGCGGTGCGCGTCACTTTCATCGGAAAACCGGATCCTGCAGAATCCGCAGCAGGTACTCGCCGTATCCGCTTTTTGCCAAGGGGCCTGCGAGGCACTCGAGGTCGTTGGCCGTGATATAACCCATGCGAAATGCAATCTCTTCGGGGCAACAAACCTTGAGTCCCTGACGCCGCTCGATGGTTTCGATGAACTGCGACGCACCGAGCAGTGTCTCGTGGGTACCCGTATCAAACCATGCATAACCTCGGCCCAGCTTTACCACGTTGAGCGCACCAAGATCAAGATAGCGCTGGTTGACCTCGCTGATTTCCAGTTCCCCTCGCCGCGACGGCTTGAGCGATGCGGCAATATCAACGACGCGTTCGTCGTAGAAATACAGTCCGGTCACCGCGAATCGCGATCGGGGCCGAGCGGGCTTCTCCTCAATTGATACCGCGCAGCCGTCCGCGCCGAACTCCACGACACCGTAGTGCTGTGGTTCATTGACCGGATACGCAAAGATCGTCGCACCCGTGTTCGCATCGGTCGCATTGGTCGCTTTCTGCAGAACGCTGACCATGTCATGCCCGTAGAAGATGTTATCGCCCAGTATGAGACTGGTTGGGCGATCAGCGATGAATTCGCGCCCGATGAGAAATGACTGTGCAATGCCCTTCGGCTCGGGTTGAACCGCGTACGAGAGCGAAATTCCCCAGTGGTGGCCGTCCCCGAGCAATTGTTGGAATCGTACTTGCTCCTGCGGTGTCGAGATGAGAAGGATCTCCCGGATGCCAGCGAGCATCAGTGTCGATAGCGGGTAATAGATCATCGGCTTGTCGTACACGGGCAGCAACTGCTTCGACACGGCCTGCGTAACCGGATAGAGGCGCGTCCCATTGCCGCCCGCAAGAATGATGCCCTTCAATTGGATGCCTCGGATCTACCTTTGACCGCCGTACCACTGTGGAGCCCGCCCGTCGTGGAGTAGTTTGTCCGTTGTTCGCCATTTTCAAGATACCAATCGACCGTCTTGCGCAGACCAACTTCGAGGGATGTAGTCGGTTGCCATCCTAGTTCTTTGCGCAATTTGTTTGAGTCCACGGCGTATCGCCGA
Organism: Burkholderiales bacterium; assembly: GCA_046160305.1. Classification (GTDB taxonomy): domain Bacteria; phylum Pseudomonadota; class Gammaproteobacteria; order Burkholderiales; family SG8-39; genus SHXR01. Next base: position 3,374 of record JBJXGX010000389.1, on the reverse strand, counting down.
TCGTGGCCGGGGCGATCACGCACGAATTTGATGAGTTTCTCATACGGTAGATTCGATGCCGTCGCCCGAACCTTATCGAGAATGCCGCATAAGCGCCGTGCAAGATCGATGTTCGAGATCTCGGCGCCACTTGCGATGTTGTAGGACTCGCCTGACCTGCCATCCGCCAGCACGCACTCGAGAGCTTTGCAATGGTCCTCGACGAAGAGCCAATCGCGACACTGCTTGCCATCGCCGTAAATCGGGATGGGCTTTCCCGCGTTTGCATTGGTAATCAAGAGGGGAATCAATTTCTCCGGAAACTGGAAGGGCCCGTAATTATTGGAGCAGTTGGTGATCACGGTCGGGAGACCGTAGGTGTGATGGTAAGCGCGAACCAAGTGATCCCCGCCAGCCTTTGATGCAGCGTAGGGACTGCTCGGCTGGTAGGCCGTCCCCTCTTTGCACGGTGCGTCATTAGGCGCCTGAGGGCCGTAGACCTCATCGGTCGATACCTGGATGAATCGAAATGCGTCGGATTCACCGGCAGGCAACGTGTTCCAGTAGCTCCGGGCCTCGTCGACCATCGCGAAGGTCCCGAGAATATTCGTCCGGACGAATTCTCCCGGCTCGCGAATCGAGCGATCCACATGTGTTTCGGCGGCGAAGTTCAATATGGCGCGTGGCCGGTAGGTCTCCAGCAGCCTGCGCACAAGGTCGCGATCGCAGATGTCGCCATGCACGAATACATGCCGGTCGTTGTGACGGACGGCGGCCAGGTTCTCGAGGCTGCCGGCGTAAGTGAGCTTGTCCAGATTGATGATCTGCTCGTCGTGGTGCGCGACCCACCCATGGACAAAGTTCGCACCGATAAAGCCGGCACCACCGGAAATCAGGACAGTCATGGCAACGGACCGACGCGCGCGACACCGTTCTGAATCGCGGAACGTTCCATCGTGGCCCGATCGACGCTGACTCGATTGCCCGTGTGACTTTGAGTGGCCACACCCAGTTTCACCGCGACCGCCTCCATCACCACATACTCAGGCACTCGTTCGCGCAACTCCCGACGCACCCCCGCATCGTCTCCGTAACGGGGCCGCATGAGCCATTCCCGCAACTGGGCCAGCCAATCTTCCCCGCCCGCCACGCGTGCCTGCGCGATCCGCAATTTCGGATGCGGTGTGGGCAGGCTCGTCTCTTCGTCGGTCAGCAGTTCTTCGAACAGTTTTTCGCCCGGCCGAAGTCCGGTGAAAACGATCCTGATGTCGCGTTCAGAGAATCCCGATAGACGGATCATGTCGCGCGCCAAGTCGACGATCTTCACCGGCTCGCCCATGTCGAGGACGAAAAGTTCGCCCCCTTCGCCCATTGCGCCCGCCTGCAAGACGAGCTGACTCGCTTCCGGAATGGACATGAAGTAGCGCTGGATGTCGGGATGCGTCACCGTGACGGGGCCGCCTGCGGCGATCTGCTCGCGAAATTTCGGGATCACGCTGCCGGCGCTCCCCAAGACATTGCCGAAGCGCACCATGACAAAGCGCGTGCGTGCGCTTTGCTGCAAAGATTGGCACACCATCTCGGCCAAGCGCTTGGTTGCGCCCATCACATTGACCGGATTGACTGCCTTGTCGGTGGAAATGAGCACGAATTTGCCGACGCCGGCATTCGTCGCTGCGGTCGCGACCGTCAGGGTGCCGAGCACGTTGTTGCGTACCGCTTCCCAGGCGTTGTCCTCCTCCATCAGCGGGACGTGTTTGTAAGCGGCCGCGTGGAAAATCACATCGGGTGAGTGCTTCTGAATGATCGATTGCACGCGTGCCGCATCACGCACGTCACCCGCGATGCAGACGATGGATATGCCGGGGTAGCGCGACAGAAATTCCTGCTCGATCCGATACAGCGCGAACTCGCTCGATTCGAAAAATACCAGTGCGCGAGGTTCGTAGCGCGCGATCTGGCGGCAGAGCTCCGAGCCGATCGAACCACCGGCGCCGGTCACCAATGCTGTTTTCCCGCTCAGGTAGCCGCGGATGCCCGCATCGTCGAGCTGTACTTGCTCGCGGCCAAGAAGGTCTTCGACGTCCACCCTGCGAATCTCCGACACCGATACTTTGCCGCTGACCAGGTCGGACATGGCAGGAACCGTGAGGACCGACATTCCCGCGGCGTTGGCTAACTCGACCGCACGCCTGCGTTCGGATGGACGCGCCGACGGCATTGCCACGATCGCGTGCTTCACTTCGAGCCGTGCCGCGTGCTCGCCCACCGAGCCAAGCCCGCCGAGAACCGGGACACCCTGGATCAACGCGCCATGTCGGCGTGCAGAGTCATCGAGCAGTCCGACCGCACGCCACTCGCGATTGGTGGCGAGTGAACGCAGCAACGTTTCCGCGGCTTGTCCACCACCGAGTACCAGAACATACTTAGCGTCGAGGGATCGAAGTGAGACGAAATGGCCTTCTTTCCACGCGCGGTATGCAATCCGGCTGCCTGCGAGAATCAGCATCAGCAACAGCGGGTCGAGCACCACCACGGACCTTGGCACCCCCTGCAATGTAAGGAGGAGGGCAAGCAACGTTGGTGTCGCGAGCGCGCAGGTACCCGCGGCCAGGACGATTCGGCGCAAATCCGGGATGCTCGCGAATCGCCACACGCCCCGATACAGGCCGAAGGCATAAAAGATCACCGCCTGGAGTCCGATGACGAGGCCGATATTCGTGGTCATCGCCGCAAGGAACTCGCGCGGAATGTCGAAGTTGAACCGCAACAGGTAGGCGAGCACCCACGCCAAGGCGGCGGCAACGAGATCGTGCAGGAAGGCGAGTAGGCGGCGTGGGTTCATACGTGAGGCGAACGCGTCGCGCGGCAACGCGTGATTGTGGGAGATCGACGTTGGCTTGGTGATACGAATCGCACTGTCAGCGGATCGAGGTAGTGGTGGTGCATGTGCACACGTCGCCCGCAGTATATCCGGCCCGAACAGGCCGCACGTGCGATCGCGCGCAACTCGGCTCACCGCGCCTGCGGCTGCGGAAGGGCTGTCGGAAGGGTTGACAGCCAGGATCGGATGGCGCATCTTTTCGGTTCTAGACGAGACGAAGCCGGGCCTTCGAGCCGGTTGCGTAGCATCGTCCGATCTAGTCAAGCCGCTCGCCGGTTCACCGGACGAGCCCATTCAACAAATGGAGGACGTATGCTCATTCCGAGCCGTTCGCGCACGCGCCGAGTAGTTCTCGGCATTGGCGCATTCATTCGAGGTGGTGGGGCCGGCGTTGGCCGCGCCACCCGTATTCGCCGTTGACAACGAAAGTGTCCAATGTCCACATCTCCCCGCTGGAAGATGGCGCTGGATGTCGAGCGTTGCATCGGTTGCCACGCCTGCTCCGTCGCCT
>JBJXGX010000388.1:0-8628 GCA_046160305.1 Burkholderiales bacterium | reverse complement strand
GCCGCTCGCATTCGGTCCAATATCACCGGGACGCCCGGTCGGTCCTGGTGTCCGCAATATTGTCTCGAAATGTAAGCATGGCGGTGCCCGCAACGATTCGATACCAGACTGCGTCAACAGCGCGCGTCATCCCCTCGTTTTTGTCAGGGCACGGCGACTCGATAAGCAAGGATCACTCGATCCTTCCGGGCTCGCGCGATGGAGAAGAATCATGAATAAGCTGTTGGCAATTGTGTTGGCGGCGTCAGCCGTGGTACTCCCGTTGACCTCGGAGGCGCGCGGCCCGGAAGTCCAGATCCAATTTCACGCCCCTTCGCTCCCCCTGCTCTTGCCGATACCCGTTGGCTATGCGCATGTCAATTCAGAGAGCTTCCACGCGCCGGTGGGCTACGTCGGGCACTACGGCTACCCCGTGCAGTACCGCCATCCCGGACATTACGGACACTATTATGGCCACCCCGGACACTATCGCCACCCGGGGCACTACTGGCATCAACGGCACCCTGGTCATCATGGTGGCCATGGGTACCAGCATGGCGGGTATCGCAATGACGGCGACCGCGGCCAACATCGTGGCGGGCATCATCGCTAAGACCAGTTCGTGCTGCGCCACGCATCGCCAGGGGTCAATAGTCCGCTGGCGATGCGAAAGCCACGTTGAGAACGATCAGGCCTGACGCCGTCAAGCCGCTTTCTTGGCGCCTGCCGTAGCCCCGCGCGCCTCGGTCAAGCACTGCATCGCCGCTTGCGCGCCACCCTTACGGTAGGGCACGCCAGCGATTTCCAGACCCATTTCGACCCCGGCCAACGTACCCATCAATGTGAGGTCGTTGAAATCGCCCAGGTGCCCGATCCGAAAGATCTTGCCCGCCATCTTGCCAAGTCCGGTGCCGAGCGACATGTCGAACGCCTCCAGAATGACGCCGCGCAAGCGATCGGCGTCATGACCGGCCGGCATCATCACCGCGGTGAGCGAGTTGGAATACTCATCGGGATTCGCGCACAAAATTTCGAGTCCCCATGTTTGCACCGCCCGACGCGTCGCCTCGCCGTGGCGCGCATGCCGCGCGAACACGTTATCCAGGCCTTCTTCGTTGAGCATCTTCAGTGCTTCGGCAAGGCCGTATAGAAGATTGGTCGCGGGCGTGTAGGGGAAGTAGCCCGACTTGTTCGAGGCCAGCATTTCCTCCCAGCCCCAGTAGGATTTCGGCAGCTTCGATTGCTTCGAGGCGGCGATCGCCTTGTCGCTCACGCAATTGAACGAGAGGCCGGGTGGCAGCATCAAGCCTTTCTGTGAGCCCGCAACCGTGACATCGACGCCCCATTCGTCATGACGGTAGTCGAGCGAGCCTAACGACGAGATCGTGTCGACCATGAAGAGTGCCGGGTGGCCGGCCGCGTCGATCGCTTTGCGGATCGCACCGATGCGGCTTGCCACGCCCGTGGACGTTTCGTTGTGGACGATGCATACCGCCTTGATTGCGTGAGCGGTGTCGGCCCGCAATCGCGCTTCGATCACCGCGGGATCCGCGCCGTGGCGCCAGTCGGTGGCGATGAGCTCGGTGACGAGTCCGAGCTTGGTCGCCATGCGCTGCCACAGCGTGGCGAACTGGCCGGTCTCGACCATAAGCACGCGATCACCTGGTGAGAGCGAATTCACCAGCGCGGCTTCCCAGGCACCCGTCCCCGACGCCGGGTAGATGATCACCGGTTGCTTCGTCCGAAAAACGTTCTTGAGCCCGCTCAGGATTTCAAGGCCCATCCGGCCGAAATCCGGTCCGCGATGATCCATCGTGGGACGATCGATCGCGCGGAGCACACGGTCCGGCACATTGGTCGGGCCCGGGATCTGCAAGAAATGCCGGCCGCTCTGGTAGCGCATTGGAAATCCTTTCGGACGCACGCGAAACCTTCGCGCCGCGACGCGTAATTCAGCATGCAATCTGGCGCGCGCAGGGGATCGCGCGACCGGCAGGTATCATAGCGGACTCCCCCGCCCCGGATCCGCCATTGCAATGAAGGTCGAAGGTCAGGCAGCGATTCAGCCACCATCCGCGCGGCAGTTCACGGTGTCATTTCATCCGCGTGTTGGTGATTCCGCGCTGGCTGCGCGCCTGCGTCGGGAAGTCGATGGCGAAGTATTGTTCGATGCGCCGAGTCGCGGTCGCTATTCGACCGATGCGTCCATCTACCAGATCGAGCCGGTGGGTGTCGTGGTGCCGCGCACCGAAGAAGCGGCGCGGATTGCCATGCAGATCGGCATCGAAGAGGGCGTGCCGATCCTGCCGCGGGGTGCCGGCACCTCGCAGTGCGGCCAGACAGTCGGCGCGGCGCTCGTCATCGACACCTCGAAGTATCTGAATCGCGTCATCGAGCTCGACATAGCAGGGAGCCGTTGCGTCGTGCAACCCGGCCTGGTGCTCGATAGCTTGAACGCGCAACTTCGCCCGCACGGCTTATGGTTTCCGGTCGATGTGTCGACCAGCGCGCAAGCGACCATCGGCGGCATGGCCGGCAACAATTCATGCGGATCGCGCTCCATCCGCTACGGCAACATGGTGCACAACGTGCATGCGATCGACGCGTGGCTCGCCGATGGAAGCGCGATGCGGTTCGGTCCGTCCGGCGATCTTGCGGCCGGCTCGTCCTCGTATCGATCGCTCGTTGATCGCGTGCATATGATCGTGCGCCGGGAAGCCGACGAGATCGCACTTCGCTGGCCGAAGGTCTTGCGCCGTGTGCAGGGCTACAACATCGACATGGTGCAGCCCGGTCGCGGCGCCGGCGCGATCGATTCGCACAACCTCGCGCACCTGCTGGTTGGATCGGAAGGCACGCTTGCCTATTCGCGGCAGGTGCATCTCAAGCTTTCGCGCTTGCCCAAGGCCAAGACGCTTGGCGTGTGCCATTTCGCGTCGTTCTATCGGGCCATGCAGGCACCGGAGCATATCGTCAAGCTCGATCCCGACGCGGTGGAGCTGGTCGATCGAACCATGTTGGAGCTTGCCCGGGCGAACCCGGCGTTTCGCACGATCGTCGATCGCTGCGTGAAGGGCGAACCCGAAGCGATTCTGCTTGTGGAATTTGCTGGCGACGACAAGGGCGCCCAGGTCACCAAGCTCGCGCGATTGGTCGAGCTGATGAGCGACCTCGGCCTGCCTGGCAGCGTGGTCGAAGTGACCGACGAGGGGCTGCAAAAGGCATTCTGGGAAGTCCGCAAGGCGGGCCTGAACATCATGATGTCGATGAAAGGCGAGGGCAAGCCTGTTTCCTTTATCGAAGACTGCGCGGTGCCGCTCGAACATCTCGCCGAGTACACACGGCGCCTCACCGACGTGTTCACCAAGTACGGCACGCGCGGCACATGGTACGCGCACGCCTCTGTCGGAACGCTGCATGTACGACCGATCCTCAATATGAAAGAAGGCGGCGCGACCCAGATGCGCGCGATCGCGGAAGAGGCGTGCGCGCTGGTACGCGAATACAAGGGCGCGTACTCGGGCGAGCATGGCGACGGGCTGGTTCGTTCGCAATGGATCGAGCCCATCATCGGGCCGCGGCTTACCCGCGCGCTGGAAGAAATCAAGGATCTCTTTGATCCACGCGGGTTGATGAATCCGGGCAAGATCGTGCGTGGCCCGCGACAAGACGATCGCACCTTGTATCGCTTCAAGCCTGGATATCGCGCGCAGCCGATTGCAACGGCACTCGACTGGTCCGAATGGGATCAAGGCGATCGCACCGATGGTGCCGGAGGGTTCGCCGCTGCGGTCGAGTTGTGCAACAACAACGGACATTGCCGCAAGTTCGACGCGGGAACAATGTGTCCGTCCTACCGGGCGACGCTTGACGAGCAGCACGTCACGCGCGGGCGGGCCAACACGTTGCGGCTTGCGTTGTCGGGGCAACTCGGGCCGGACGCGTTCGCGAGCGATGCCGTGCGTGAGGCGATGGACCTTTGCGTCGGCTGCAAAGGCTGCAAACGCGAATGCCCGACCGGTGTCGACATGGCGCGGATGAAGATCGAGTCCTTGCATCAATACCATCGCAAGGTCGGCTATTCGTTGCGTGACAAGCTGATCGCGTACCTGCCTCGTTATGCGCCGTGGGCCGCCTCGCTGTCGTGGCTGTTCAATGTACGCGAGTCGTTCCCCGTGTTACGCGGAGTCTTCGAGCGCGTGCTCGGCATCGCGGCGCAACGATCACTCCCGCGCTGGCGGCGCGATGCTTTTCTTCGAACGCCGTCCACCCCATCCACCATGACGCCGGCCAAGGGCTCGGGCACCGAAGTCGTCCTTTTCGTCGACACGTTCACCAATTACTTCGAGCCCGAGAATGCGCGCGCCGCACAACGCGTGCTCGAAGCGGCAGGCTACGACGTCCGGATCGTAGGTGCCATTGATGGCGATCGACCGCTTTGCTGCGGGCGCACGTTCCTTGCGACCGGCATGGTCGATGAGGCGCGAACAGAAGCCGAACGGATGGTCGCCGCGCTTGCGCCATACGCCGATCGCGGTGTGCCGATCGTCGGTCTCGAACCGTCGTGCCTCTTCACGTTGCGTGACGAAATGCAGGTGATGAAGCTCGCCGCGGCCTCGATCGGTGAGAACGCGATGTTGCTCGAGGAGTTTCTTGCGCGCGAACAGACGGCGGGCAAGCTGCGGCTCGCGTTGCAACCGATCCGCGCGAAACGCGCGCTGCTGCACGGTCATTGCCACCAGAAGGCGTTCGGTGCGATGTCGGCGGTTGAGCAGGCCCTCGGTCTGGTTCCCGAGTTGATGATCGAAACGGTTCAGTCGAGTTGTTGCGGGATGGCAGGCGCCTTCGGATACGAGACGGCGCACTATGCGGTGTCGATGAAAATGGCCGAGGCCTCGCTGCTGCCGGCCCTACGCAAAGCGAGCGCCGACACGCTGATCGTGGCCGACGGAACCAGTTGCCGGCATCAGATCGCGGACGGCGCCAACCGGGAAGCCGTACACGTTGCGCGCGTGCTGGCGGAGGCGCTGGGGCCAGGGTGACGCGTAGCACGCCGCGCGATCGATGACATGGAGCACGGCTGGCTCGAGCTCGCTGCGCTGATCCCCATTGCCTTCCTGGGCGCGCTGCTCTACGGGATCACCGGATTCGGCTCGGCGTTGGTCACCATCCCTCTTGCCACGCATATCGTCTCGCTCCCGTTCGCCCTAGCCATCTACGCGGTCGTCGATTGGCTGACTTCGATGCGTGTGGGGATCGAGAATCCCCGCTTGATCGTGAAGGGTGAGTGGCTGCGGATCTCCTCGACGATCGTCATCGGCAGCACCCTCGGCATGACGGCGCTGTTCCACCTCCCGCGTCATGGATTGATGATCGCGCTCGGTGTGTTCATCATTGTCTACGCGCTTTACGCGTTGGCGGTACGAGGCGAAGGTCGAACGGTGAGTCAGCGTTGGGCTTACGTGGCGGGAATCGGCGGCGGATTGTCGGGCACGCTCTTCGGGGCGGGCGGTCCCCCGTACGCGATCTATCTCACTCACCGGCCGCTATCGAAGGATCACTACCGCGCGACGATGTCGGCGACTTCCGTTGTGAGCATTACGATTCGTGTGATCGCCTACACGGTGACCGGGTTGCTGCTCGATCAGGTCGTTTGGCTCATGGCCGCGCTCTCGCTACCGGCCGCCATGGCGGGCCTTTACGTGGGAACAAAGATCTTCCACCGTATCGATCGTGCGACCCTGGCGCGGGGGATCGCCGTGCTCCTGCTCGCGACGGGGGTGACGTTGATCGGGCGGGCGTTTGGTTGACGATCAAGCCAGCGTATCCGGATCCAGTTGCCGCTCGATCCACCTGATCTGGTCTTTCAACAGGAGCTTGCGCTTCTTGATGCGACGGATTTGTAGCTCGTCGCGATCGGGCTCCGCTTCGAGTTTCGTCGTGACGTCATCCAGGTCGCGATGCTCGGTGCGAAGGTTGGCGAGTTTCGTCTCGAACGCGCGGCGTTCTTCGTCCGAGAGTTCGGGACCGGGGCTCATGTTGTCGTGGATCGTTGCCGATACGCCCAAACCATCATCCAGATGCCGGTGATGAACATCGGTAGCGACAACCATTGCCCCATCGACAGACCCAGCGATAGCAGGCCGAGGAAGTCATCGGGCTCGCGAAAATACTCTACGAAGAACCGGAACAGTCCATAGCCGATCAGGAAAAGACCCGAGACCGCCCCAAGCGGCCGCTGCTTCGACGAGAATATCCAGAGCACGATGAAGAGTGAGACGCCTTCCAGGGCGAAGTGGTAGAGCTGCGAGGGATGTCGCGGCAGGTTGCCCGCGCCATGCGCACGGAAGACCATTCCCCACGAAGCATCGGTCACGCGACCGTACAACTCTGCGTTGATGAAATTACCGATGCGACCGGTTGCGAGCCCGATCGGGATGATCGGCACGATGAAGTCGGTGAGCGCGAGCCAGCGCATTGCGTGCTTGCGCGCGACCAGCACCGCGGCGACCGCCACGCCAAGGAAGCCACCGTGAAACGACATGCCGCCTTCCCATACTTTGATGATGTCGATCGGGTTGGCGATAAAGTGCATCGGCTTGTAGAAGAGCACGTAGCCGAGCCGACCGCCGAGAATGACACCCAGCACGCCGTAGAAGAGCATGTCGTCGACGAGCTGATAGTTCGTGCCTGACCAGGGCTGGGTGCGGGTTCGGCGTCTGGCAAGAAAAAAGAACGCGGCGAAGCCGATGAGGTACATGAGCCCATACCAGCGAATGGCGATGGGACCGAGATGCAAGGCGACAGGGTCGAAATTCGGGTGGACGAGCACTGTGGGCGATGGGTTCAGTAGAATGGCCGCGATTATAAGTCTCAAGTGTCGGTCTCAAGCAGGACAATCGTGGCGGCGGGGCGCGCGTCGGCACAACACGCCTTCCGGTGCGATTCGGGCATGGCCCGGTGCTACGCGATAAAATCAACGAAGTCGTCCTTTCCCTCCATTCGCTTTCACTCGAATCACTCAAAGGAGTTTTCCATGGCCGACAATTGGCGCAGCCGATCCATCACCAGCGGCGTCGCACGTTCACCGAACCGCGCGATGCTGCGCGCCGTCGGCTTCGGCGACGGTGATTTCGAAAAACCCATCGTGGGCGTCGCCAACGGCCACTCCAACATGAACCCGTGCAACGCGGGCATCCAGCCGCTGGTCGATAGCGCGATGGACGCGTTGCGCAAGGCGGGGGCGATGCCGCAGGTCTTCGGCGTTCCGACGATTACCGATGGCATCGGCATGGGCACCGAAGCGATGAAGTATTCGCTGGTATCGCGCGAGGTCATCGCCGATGCGATCGAAACGTCGGTCAATGGACAGGCGATGGACGGCGCGCTCGTCGTCGGCGGCTGCGACAAGAACATGCCCGGCGGCATGATGGCCATCGCGCGGATGAACGTTCCCGCGATCTACGTCTATGCGGGCACCATCAAGCCGGGCAAATGGAAAGGCCAGGACCTCACTATCGTGTCGGCGTTCGAGGCGGTCGGCGCATTCGCCGCCGGCAAGATGTCGAAGGAAGATTTCGACGGCATCGAGCACAATGCCTGCCCATCGGTGGGCGCATGCGGCGGGATGTATACCGCCAATACGATGTCCTCGTCATTCGAGGCGTTAGGCATGAGTCTGTTGGGTTCGTCCCAGATGGCCTCACCCGACCGGGAAAAGGCGGATTCGGCCGCTGAATCGGCGCGTGTGCTGGTGAACGCGATCAAGAAGAACCTCCGCTCACGCGACGTCATCACGCGAAAATCAATCGAGAATGCCGTGGCGCTTGTCATGGCCACCGGCGGTTCGACCAACGCGGTGCTGCATTTTCTGGCGATCGCGCATGCCGCCGAAGTCGAGTGGACGATCGACGATTTCGAGCGGGTGCGCCAACGCGTGCCGGTGCTCTGCGATCTGAAACCCTCCGGGCGCTTCGTCGCGGTCGATTTCCATCGCGCGGGCGGCGTGCCGCAAGTGCTGAAGATTCTCCTCGCCAACGGCGCGCTGCATGGCGATTGCATGACCATCACCGGCCGCACGATGGCCGAAGAGCTCGCCGGCATTCCGGCCGAGCCGCGCACGGATCAGGAAGTGATCCGCCCGTGGTCCAAGCCGATGTACGCGCACGGCCACCTCGCAATTCTCAAAGGCAATCTCGCGCCCGAAGGATGCGTCGCCAAGATCACCGGACTCAAGAATCCGTCGATCACCGGCCCTGCCCGCGTATTCAATTCCGAGAACGAAACGATGGACGCGATCATGGCCCGCAAAATCAAGGCGGGCGATGTCGTGGTGATTCGCTATGAGGGGCCGAAGGGCGGCCCGGGCATGCAGGAGATGCTTGCGCCGACCTCCGCCTTGATTGGTCAAGGCCTTGGCGAGTCGGTGGGCCTGATTACCGATGGCCGCTTCTCGGGTGGTACCTGGGGCATGGTGGTCGGGCATGTAGCGCCCGAAGCGTTCGTGGGCGGGCCGATCGGGCTGGTGCAGGAAGGCGACTCGATCACCATCGATGCGCACACGCGCCTGCTTCAACTCAACATCACCGATGCCGAGTTCGCGCGACGCAAAGCGGCCTGGAAGCAACCCGAGGCCCGGTACAAGCGTGG
>JBJXGX010000387.1:0-19878 GCA_046160305.1 Burkholderiales bacterium | reverse complement strand
GCGACACTGACTATACGGAGTTTTCGTTTAATACGGCCACCGTCACTAACGGCACTGCCTTGCTATTTTTCACTGGCCCGATGGCAGAATACGGTATGGAGCAGTCGACGTGGAGCGGGTCCGGGTCGATTCTCGACACGTCGGGAAATGGCAATAACGCAACCCCGGTAGGAACGATGACCACTTCGGTGGCATCGCCGGCAACGCCGCCGGGGACGTGTCGCGCAGCAAATGTCGCGCTGAACTCGACCACTGCTGCGGTCAATGCCATCGACACGGGGATCGATGTCGACTCGCGCATGCGCCGCTCGGGCACCATCAGCTTCTGGTACCGACTCCCAACGGCATGGGCTTCAACCGGTGATCGTGAGTTGTTTGATGCAACCACTGCGAGCGCCAGCGCCTTTTCGCTCTTCAAACGCTCGAATGGGACGCTCCGATTCACTCTCACGGATGCGGCGAATGCCACAGTCACTGCAACCACAGGTGTTATCGCTACCGCGGCCAATACGTGGGCCCATATCGCCATCACATGGAGCTACGGCGCTAACGCCCGCGCGCGCATTTACGTAAACGGCGTGCAGCAAGTGAGCCAGAACACCAGCACCAGCAGCCTCAACAGCGGCATCAGTACGCTCTACATTGGCGATAATCGGAGCAGTGCGACGGGAGGGTTTGGAACGCCCAACTCCGCGGATGGGCAGATCGACGAAGTTCGGATCTACACGAATGAGCGCACCGCCGCCGAGATCACAGCCGACATGAACGCTTCGCGTGCATGCGTCTCGGTGGTCAACGACTATGCGATTACTTTTCCCGGTGGCACCACCGGCCTCACTTGCGAACCAGCACAAGTGACATTTACTGCACGCGACACCTCAGGCACGGCGGTCAATCCGCCGTTAGGAACGGTCCTCACGCTCACGACGTCCACCGTTACTGGGGTGTGGCAAACACCGCTCGTCACCGGGACCGGCACATGGTCAGTCTCGGGCAGCAACAACGGACAGGCCTCTTACACTTGGCCCGGAACCGCTTCCAGCTTCACCGCGCTGTTGCGGCACACGACTGCCGCGACTGTGAATATCAACGTATCCGACAGCGGCAGCCGCGTGGAAGCACCCGCTGCCGATCCATCGATCACGTTCACTAACAGTGCGTTTCGCGTCACCGCGGATGGCACGACCGCCGCCACGATCGGCACGCACATCGCGGGCAAGGATTCGAACATCGGATTCGGCGCACAAACACTCTATCTGCAGGCGATCCGCACCGACACAAACACCGGCAGTTGCACGACGGTCTTCCAGAACCAAACGGTCAATGTCGATCTTGCTTCACAGTGCAATAACCCTTCGGCATGTACCCCGTCTCCTGGAACATCCGTGCGCGTCCGCAATAGCGCGAGCGCCATGGTGGCGATCGGCCAGAACAACGGTGGAGCCGCACCGGCAAGCTATACGAGCGTGTCGCTTGCGTTCGACGCACAGTCCAAGGCGCCGCTCGTTTTCAACTATGCCGATGCCGGACAGCTCACGTTGTATGCACGCTATGCCCTTCCGGCACCGCCCGCGACCCAATTCGTAAGCGGAACGAGCTCGTCGTTCGTTGTCCGACCATTCGGATTAAGGATTGCCGTTGCGGGTGCAGGGACGGGACTGTCCGGCGCCACAAGTGCCCCGACCATCGTGGCGGGGAACAACTTCACGACGACGCTTACGGCCGTCGCCTGGAAAGCCGGTGACGATGTCGATGCCGACGGCCAACCCGACAATCAGGCACAACTCGCCGCGAACAGCGCGACACAAAATTTTGGACAGGAATCAACGGCCGCTACCGCGATCGTCGGCCACAATCTTGCCGAACCCGTCGGCGGCAACGCGGGCGGTCTGACGGGGACGACCTTCTCCACCTTCACGAACGGCGCGCGCTCGCAGACGATGGCCTACTCCGAAGTGGGAATAATCGATTTGCTCGCATCGAGTCCGAGCTACCTCGGCACGGGGCAGGACATTACCGCTAGCACTGGCGGACTGGCCGGTGTTGGGCGATTTATCCCGAGCCGCTTTGCACTTTCAGCGACATCGCTGACCAATCGCGCCAGCGCCGGATGCAGTCCCGCCTCTGCATTCACCTATATGAACGAAGGACTGAATCTGCAATTCACGCTCACTGCGCAGAATTCAAGCGGTGCCACCACCACCAACTATCGCGGCACGTTTGCTCGACTCGCGCTCAATCCTGCGACGCTTGCAATCGGAGCACGTGACACGGCAAGCGGTACCGCGCTGAGCGCGCGCCTCGACACCGCTGCTGGTATCACCGGCGCGTGGGGCAATGGGGTGGCGGCCGGCCTGACGACGACGGTCGCGGTCCTGCGCAAAGTCATCCCTCTTGACGACCCCGATGGCCCGTTCACGCAGGTCCGTATCGGCATCGCGCCGACCGACCCGGACGGTGTGGCGCTTGCTCTTGCCGCGCTCGACTTCGATGTCGATGGCGTCGGCGGCAACGACCATGCGCAAATTGGCGCGCCAACCGAAATCCGGTATGGGCGCCTGCGCCTGTCCAATGCACTCGGCTCGGAACGCCTTGCGTTGCCGGTACCGATGCGAGTCGATCACTGGAACGGCAGCGGATTCGTTGTAAATACGCAGGACAGCTGTACGTCACTGCCGCGTTCGAGCGTCGCCATGAGTGGCTATCAGCTCAATCTGGCGGCCTGTGAAACCGCCTTGAACACCGCATCCATCGTCTTCTCGAGCGGGGTCGCGACCCCCTCTCTTGTCGCTCCAGGGGCGGGTAACAATGGCAGCGTCGATCTACAGGTTAGGCTGGGCGCAGCCGGAGGTGGACAGTACTGTCCCGCTGTCGGAGCGACCCCGCTCACTGTGACGAGTGCTGCAACCAGCTATCTGCTTGGACGGTGGAACAGCACCGACGACGATGCCAACGCGAACACGCAGTACGACGACGTTCCCGCGGCGCGCGCGAGCTTTGGCATCTACGGAACCGACCGAACTTCCAATCGAATCATCTACATGCGCGAGAACTACTGAGCTTCGAATCCGTGCATTCGTTGGCATTTCGGTATTCATGTTTAGAAGCGGCCTGATTTCACGGTGCTTCAACGCGCAATAGTTCGGTGACAACAGCGTCGCGCCGGCCTAACTTCGCGCGACCTGGGCATGCTGGCAACTAGTGCGCCGGCATGAACCCACGGAATCCGGTGCGCGATGGTCCCGGGTATCACTAAAGCTCGCCTTTCCCTGAGAGTCCTTTGAACTGGTTTCGCAAATCGCACAAGCGCGCCGGATGGATGGTGCTCAATGCACGGCACGGCGAGCTCGCGGCCATACATGGCGAGTTCGCGCCCCTGGGAAAGCCGCTTGTTCATCAATTCTCCGTACAGGCGATCGAATCGCCCGAAGCCGGACTCGAACGCGGCCGCCGCGAGCTCGGTCTGCACCAATACCAATGCGCCACATTGCTTGGTCCGGACGAATACCAGATTGTCGTGGTGGAACGCCCCAACGTACCGCGCGAAGAGCTGAAGACCGCGATCCGCTGGCGCATCAAGGACCTGCTCGATCAACACGTCGATGACGTGACGCTCGACGTGCTCGATATTCCGGTGCCGAATGACACGAATGCGCGCACCCCGATGATGTACGCGATCGCCGCGCGCAATGAAGTCATCCAGGGGCGCATCAGCCAGTTCGAAAGCGCCGGTGTCACGCTCGCGGTGATCGACATCGAAGAGACCGCGCAGCGCAACGTTTCGGTTCTCTTCGAAGAGCCCGATCGTGCGGTGGCGACGCTCTACATGGGCGAGAAGGGTGGCCTCCTCACCGTCAATTATCGGGGTGAGCTTTTTCTCTCGCGTCGCTTCGAGGCGACGCTCGATGACATCCCGTCAACGGATTCCAATGTCCGTGACGCGACGCATGAACGGATCGTACTCGAGCTGCAACGATCATTCGATCACTTCGAGCGCCAGTTTCGATCCATCCCGATCGGCCGGTTGTTGCTCGCACCCGAGCCCGTCGCGAGTGGCCTGCTCGACACCCTTGCGAAAGGTCTGGGGATCAAGGTACAGAGCATCGATTTGAACGATGTCCTGGCGATCGCGGGCGGACCGATGGAACAGCGCCTGCAGTGGCGGTTGTTTCACCCGCTCGGTGCGGCGTTACGACATGAGGCGATCGTCCTGTGAGCCAGCAGATCAATCTCTTCAATCCCGTCTTCCTCGCGCAGAAGAAGGTATTTTCGGCGCGCACGATGGCGATCGGCGGTGCAATCGTCGTCGCCGCGCTCGTCGCCCTGCACGCGACGCAGCGGGTGCAGCTGGCGATGCTCGCGCACCAGCTTGCGGGCGCGGATGCCCAGTTCAACGAAGCGCACCGACAGCTCAGCGCATTCGCCGCCGAGAAAAAGCGCTCGCCGAGCAGAGTTCTCGAAGACGAAGCGGCGCGGCTTGAAGAACGGCTCAAGGCCCAAGAGCGTCTGCTTGAATCGTTCGCGAGCGGTTCTCTCGGGAACTCGGAGGGTTTTGCGCGCTACCTGACCGCGCTCGCCCGCCAGTCGTTGCCAGGCGTTTGGATCACCCGCTTCTCGATCGATGGCGGCGACGGCCTCAAGCAGTTGCGCGGGCGCGTTCTGCAACCGGAGCTTCTCCCGTCATACCTGCGAATGCTCCATCGAGAAGAGGCATTTCGCGGCCAGGCATTTGCCGAGCTGCACATGAACGCGATCGCAGACACTGGCGGCAGCCTCGCGCGCGCGACACTCGCACTTTCGCCTAGCCGGTCGTCGGACGGGGTGATCGATCCCCGATCGATTGAATTCGTGCTGGGACCATCGGGCGCAAGCCTGCGGAGCACACGATGAAAATTTGGGCCAAGCATTGGTCTGCACGCATCGATGCGATGGCATTGCGGGAGCGTGCCATCGTGTTTTGCTCGGCGGCGTTGATCCTCTTGTTCATCTATTTCTGGGCGCTGGGCACCCCGACGGCGGATCGGCTGCGCAATCTCTCGCGCGACGTGGCCAAGAAACAGGCCGATACGCGGATGATCCAAACCGAAGTCGGCAAACTGGTCGGGGAAGGTAGCAAAGACCCGAACGGCCCGCATCTGGCGCGCATCGCGGAATTGAAGACACGCGTCGCCGCTGCCGATGCCCGTCTCGCGGAGCGACAACAAGGGCTATTACCGCCGGACCGCGTTCCCGCACTGCTCGAAGAGATGCTAAGACGTGATCGTCGGCTAGAGTTGATCGAGCTGCGGTCCCTTGCCGCCACACCGATGTTTCCCGAGAAGACGGCCGCCGAAGGTGGCACCACGGACACGGCGAGCCGGATTCGCGTCTACCGGCACGGGGTCGAGATCACGGTACGCGGATCGTATTTCGATCTGCTTCGCTATCTGTCGGCGCTCGAATCCCAGTCGATTCGAATGTTCTGGAAAGACATCGAGGTCGCTACAGTCGACTATCCGCGCATCGCAATGAAGCTCACTGTCTACACCTTGAGTCTCGACCGCTCATGGGTTGTCGTATGAAGAGGCTGGTTGTCATTGCCGTCGCGCTGATCGCGATCGATTCCACATACGCGCAGCCTCTCGTCGATCCGATGCGCCCACCGGCGGGCATGCTTGCAACGTCCACCGGAGAAGGCACAACCTCGGCGTTGCCAACGGCTGGACCGGCTCGACCGATCGTGCAGACCATCATCATCGGCGCGGATCGCCGCTATGCCGTCGTTGATGGACGAGCGGTCGCGCCCGGCGATCAGGTCCGCGGCATGCGGGTCGTCCGAATTGCCGAATCGAGTGTCACCCTTCGTGAAGCGACGGGTAAGAATCTGGAGGTAGATCTTTTACCGGGCATCGGAAAGAAGCTTTCGGCATCGGCCGCGCAGCCAGAACGCACGGTCACACCTGTTCGCGAGTCCAAATAATGAAACGAATAATCTCCGTGACCCTGGCCCTCGCCGTAGCCTTTGTCCTCGCGGCGTGCGCCATTCCACCGCGGCCCGCCACACTGGATAAGTCCATCGCCGATGAGATGAACCAGGTCGCCGCATCGAAAAGGAAACCGCCGAACAACAGCGAAATCGAGCAGGCGCTTATTCCACCACTTCGGCTGGAACTGCCGAAGGTCGACGGTCGCGCCCTCGAGCCGCGATTCGATCTCGCGGTGAGCGCGGCCCCGGCGCAACAGGTATTCCTCTCGATCGTTACCGGCACGCGCTACAGCATGCTCGTACATCCGGAAGTTGCCGGCTCGATCTCGGTCAACTTGAAAGACGTCACCGTTCGGGAAGCGCTTGACAGCCTGCGCGACCTCTACGGCTTCGAATACCGTATCGAAGGCACGCGCATCTTCGTGCAATCCGCTGCATTGCAGACCCGGGTGTTTCGGGTGAACTATCTGATCGGTCAGCGGGTGGGTCGAAGCGATGTGCGCGTGATCTCGGGTTCGGTCGCGGACTCGATGACCGGACCAGGGCTACCGAATGCCGCGCTGGCTGCGCAGGCGGCGGCGCAAGCGCCGGGCGGTGCATCGGCGCCGGGCAGCGGACGTGTCACCGATTCGAGTCGCGTCTCCACCTCGACGCGTTCGGATTTCTGGAAAGACCTCGACGACACGCTGAAGATGATCGTCACCGCCGAAGGCGGTCGCAGCATCGTGACCAACCCGCAGGCAGGGGTGATCGTCGTGCGCGGCATGCCGACCGATCTTCGCAATGTCGAATCGTATCTGCGCGCGATCAAGCTTTCGGTGGAACGCCAGGTGATGCTGGAGGCGAAGATCATCGAAGTGACGTTGTCGGAGTCGTCCCAGGCAGGCATCAACTGGGCGGCATTCCCGACCGGGCGTTTGCAGGTCGGACTCCTCAATCCGGACACGACCCTTCGCAATGCAGGCTCGCTCGCCACGTCCAACCTCATTGCCGATCCGATCAATCGCTCGATCGCGGCGGGTGGCTCGACGAGTCTGATCTCAGGCGTTGGCGGCGGTTCGCTCTTCGGACTTGCACTGCAGACGAGCAACTTCGCTGCGTTGCTCCAGTTCCTCGAAGGCCAGGGCAGCGCGCAAGTGCTTTCGAGTCCGCGCATCGCCACGCTCAACAACCAGAAAGCGGTGTTGAAAGTGGGCACGGACGAATTCTTCGTCACCAATGTTCAAAGCGGCACCAGCTCATCGGGTGTAACGACCGGCGCCACCACGAGCTTCCCGACACTCAGCCTGCAACCGTTCTTCAGCGGGGTCGCGCTCGACATTACCCCGCAGATCGATGAAGCATCGAATGTGATTCTGCATGTTCACCCATCGGTGAGCTCGGTGGTGCAGGACGACCGGCGCATCAATCTCGGATCCCTGTTCGGCGGCGACATCACGTTGCCCCTTGCACGCAGCACGGTGAGCGAGACCGACAGCATCGTGAAGGTATCGGATGGCAACATCGTTGCGATCGGCGGACTGATGAAAGTGGATGTGAATGATCGTCGTTCCGGATTACCCGGCATGCAGGACGTGCCGTTCCTGAACTACATTCTTGGCAATCGCGCGCGACTCTCGAACAAGAAAGAACTGGTGATCCTGATCAAACCGACGATCGTGCACGGCGAGACCGATCCCGCGGATCTGGCCCAAGTGCGCGACCGGGTTGTTGAATTCGGTAACGTCCCGCGCTCCGTACCGTCGTTGCCACAGAGATAGCCCAGCCAATGAACTATCTCGATTATTTCGGGCTTCGCGAGGCGCCTTTCGGCATCACGCCCGATACGAGTTTTTTCTGCTCGCACCGGAGCATTGACGAGGCATTGAACACACTGCGTTTTGCCGTCACGACAGGCGAGGGATTCATCAAGATCACCGGGGAGGTCGGCACCGGCAAGACGCTGCTCTGCCGGCGGTTCCTTGCCACACTCGCTAAAGACTGCGTCGCGGCATACATCCCGAATCCGAATGTCAACCCGCAGTCCCTCCTGGCGATGCTTGCAGCGGAGCTCGGTTGCCGCCTCGGTCGCGGAACGCCGCCGGAGCATCGGTTGTTGGAGAAGATCAATCGCCGGCTCATAGAGATTGCCGACGGCGGCGGGCGGGCGATCGTATGCATTGATGAAGCGCAGGCGATGCCGATCGCGACATTGGAGACGGTGCGTCTTCTCTCGAACCTCGAGACCGAGAAGCGCAAGCTCTTGCAGGTTGTCCTCTTCGGACAACCGGAGCTCGATCAGAAGCTCATGCAACCGGAGATCCGCCAGTTGCGACAGCGCATCACCTTCGAGTACGCGCTCGACCCGCTCTCCCGAGAAGATGTTTCGCACTATCTGTCGCATCGGCTCGTCGTGGCCGGCTATGCGGGCGGTGGCATGTTCTCCGGCCCGGCCGCGCGCTCGATCTATCGCGCCAGCCGCGGCATTCCACGGCTGGTCAATATTCTCGCCCACAAGACCTTGCTGCTTGCCTATGGCCGCGGCCAGCGTGCGGTGCGATGGCGTGATGCCCGCGCCGCCGTGCGCGATACGCCCTCCGCGTGGCGATTCCCGCGCCGATGGTTCCGGTTCGGATCGACCACGGTGATCGGCATTTTCGGAACGGTGATCGCGCGGTGGATGCCATGAGCGTCATCAATCAGATGTTGCGCGACCTCGACCAACGGACGATGCCAGCTGATCGGGCGATCTACGCCTCACGGATCACGCGCAAGTCCTCGCGCTACGGACCATGGCGGCGATGGGCGGCTGCGAGCGTGGTGATCATCGGCGGGATTGTCCTCGGTATGGCGCTCGGAAACTGGCGCGGCTCAACGAACGTCGCGGTCGCCTTGATTGCCGAAAGCGCCGCCGCGGTCGTCGATGTCGGCACGACCCGGCCCGCTGCACCCGCTCCGATCGTCGAGCCGATGGCGATACCACCACTCGATGCGCCGGCCGTCACCCTTGAACCGGTCGATGCGCCGTCGGATCCGGACGCGATGCTGGCCGCGGGAAAATCATCGAGCACCGCCAACAAACCCATCCGAGCGAAGGCCCCAGGACGCAAGGTCGGCGCTGCCGATTCCACGGTCGACCCGGTCGCGGCACCGATCATGGTGGCCGCGCTGGAACGTTCAGAGGCGACGCCCCCACTCGCCGCATCGACCGCATCGACCACATTGATTGCAGCGCGCCCGGAAACATCGGCGATATCGGCCATGCACGTCGACACGCGAATCATTCGGGCCGATGCACCGCGGTCGGCGGATTCCGAGTTTCGCCGGGCCGCGATACTGATCGATCAGGGCCGGCTCCGGGAAGCGCAAGATCGGTTGCGTGACGCGCTCGACATGGATGCGCGGCACGAGGCCGCTCGGCAGACCCTGGCCGCGCTGCTGCTGGAGGAGAAGTCCTACGACGCAGCGGAGAAAGTTCTTGCCGCAGGACTACTGCACAATCCCGCGCAAACGAATTTCGCGCTTGCCTTGTCAAGACTCAATCATGAGCGCGGCAACATGCCGGCGGCACTCGCCGTCCTGCGCAACCATGCGGGCTACGCGCTCACGCATCCTGAGTATCGGGCGTTCGCTGCGGCGCTTTACGGAAAATCCGGCGCGCACGCCGAGGCGATCGTGGAATACGAAGCGGCGCTGCGACTCGCGCCGCGCACCGGAACGTGGTGGATCGGTCTCGGTCTTGCCAACGAAGCGGAAGACCGCGTCGATGCGGCCACCGATGCGTACCGCAACGCACGCGCCACCGGCTCGCTTTCCGCGAGCCTGAACGAGTTCGTCGAGCGCAAGCTGCAGCGCAAGCACTGACCGGGGCTCACGCCAGCCGTCGATTGGCAACGATGATGCCCGCGAGCACCAGGGCAAGCCCGGTGGCGTGATACCAGTAGACCGCTTCGCCGAGCAGGAAATAGGCCCCGATCGTGCCGAAGATGGGCACCAGATGCGTAAAGGGTGCCGATCGGACCGCGCCGACCCGATCGACACCGATATTGAAAACGATCGTGGCGAGCACGGTACGCAGGATCACTACATAGAAAATGGAAATGAACACCGGCAACGTAAAGACCGGATGCGCAACGCCGGTCGCGAGATCCCACGCGTAGAACGGCGCGACCACCAGCGCGCCGATCGTGCCCGTCACCGCAAGAAACGCCATCGGTGAGAGCGCGGGCCGAAACGGTAGTAGAAAAATGTGGAACGACCAGATCAGCATCGCTAGAAGAATCAACAAATCCGCCGTGTTCAGTCTGAGTGCAATGATGTTGGTGACGTCGCCTCGAAAAATGATCGCCGCCACCCCGACGATCGACAACACGAAGCCCGCGATCTCGCGCCCTCTCGGTGCGCGGCTGAATACGATCCAGTTGATCAGCAACACCCACACCGGAACGGACGAATTGAGCAGGGCGTGTGTGTTGGCGGTGGTGTGCTGGAACGCCTGAAATACGAGGAGGAAGAACACCGACGTACTCATGCAGCCGATCGCGAGCATGACTTTCCATGCTTTGATGATGTGTGGCCACTTCGCCAGCACTTCACGCCCGCCAATCATCCAACCAATCGAGGCGCCGCCGGCCCACATGAGAAATGCCAGGCCCGCGGGCGAAATCCGATCGAAGACCGATTTGCCGGCGATGCCGGTACCGGCCCATAACAGGCTCGCAAGGATCAGCGCGAAATAGCCGATGGCAGGATGACGCGAGCCGGTCTGCTTGGGCGAAGCGTCAACGGGCGCGGTCATCGTACCGGCATGCGATTGCAGATCGCCACACCGGCGAGGACCAGCGCAAATCCTACCGCGTGGTGCCAACCGAACGCCTCGCCGAGAAATCCCACCGACATGCACGCCCCGAATACCGGGATCAAGTGCGTGAAAATCGACGCGCGCGAAGGACCCACCCGCTGAATGCCGACATTGAGGAATACGGTGGCCAGCAGCGAGGACAGTACGCCGACATAGAGAAAAGCGGCCAGAACGTGCGGCGGGAAGAGGAGGATGCCTGGTTCGCGTACCAGCTCGACAATGTGCAGCGGAGCAACGAGTGCCACACCGACGAGTCCGGTAATGAATGCCAGCCCATAGGCGGACAATTCCTGCGGGCAGCGCTTGACGAGCGCGGCGTACACACCCCAGATCAGCATCGAGGCGAGCGCGCCGATGTCCCCGACATTGAAATCGAGGCGCACGATACGCATCAGATCGCCGTGGCTGATGATGACGATGACACCGAGCACCGATATCAGGAACCCGCCGAATTCCTTTCGAGAAGGTCGCGCACCGTCGAGCACCCATACCGCACTCATGACCGCGAGCGGAATGGTCGAATTGAAAATCTGCACATGCAATGCGATCGTGTGTTGGAGGCTCCAGAATGTCAGCACGCTTTGCAAGGCGGTACCGAACAGGCCGCAGAGAAAGATCGTCTTGGCCGAACGGCGAATAGCCGGCCACTCGCGCCGGATCTCGGTCCACACGAACGGCAGCAGAAGGGCGATGGCGATGAACCAACGCCAGAACGACAAGGTCACCGGGGAGACGTCATCCCGCAACGCGCGGCCGATCGTCGAATTGCCCGCCCAGAAAGCCGAAGCAAGCGTGAGGAGCAGATAGGCCACCAGGACGCGCGAACGCGCGGTGCCGATGGCGTTTGACATCGGCGGAGCGTTACGCGAGCCGGCGCTTCAGCTCGTTGTCGATCGCCGTCATGAAGTCTTCGGTGGTGAGGAACGGCTGCTTCTCGCCGATCAGGCTTGCGAGATCCTTGGTCATCTTGCCCGATTCCACCACATCCACGCACACCTTCTCCAGGGTGTTTGCAAAGTTGACGAGATCAGGCGTGTTGTCCATGCGACCGCGATACTGCAGGCCGCGCGTCCAGGCGTAGATCGAGGCGATCGGGTTCGTGGACGTGGGCTTGCCCTGCTGGTGCATGCGGTAATGCCGCGTGACCGTGCCGTGCGCCGCTTCCGATTCGATGATCTTGCCATCGGGTGACATCAGCACCGAGGTCATGAGGCCAAGCGATCCGTAGCCCTGCGCGACGGTATCGGATTGCACATCGCCGTCGTAGTTCTTGCATGCCCAGAGATAGCCACCGGTCCACTTCAGGTTGGCGGCCACCATGTCATCGATCAGGCGATGTTCATAGGTGAGTTTCTTTGCATCGAATTGCGTCTTGAACTCTTTGTCGAACACTTCCTGGAAGATATGCATGAAGCGACCGTCATACACCTTCAGGATGGTGTTCTTCGAGGAGAGATACACCGAGTAGTTCCGCCCGATCGCGTAATTGAAGCAGGCGCTCGCGAAGCCGCGAATCGAGGCATCGAGATTGAACATTCCCAATGCGATACCCGGGCCACTCGTCTTGATGATTTCACGCTCGATCGATTGACCGCCGCCTTCGGGCGTCCAAGTGAGTTTGAGCGAGCCCACACCCGGGAACTGGAAGTCTTGGGCGCGATACTGATCGCCAAAGCCGTGGCGGGCGACGACCACCGGCTTGTCCCAATGCGGAACGATTCGTGGAACGTTCTTGCAGATGATCGGCTCGCGAAAGATGGTGCCATCCAGGATGTTGCGGATGGTGCCGTTGGGGCTGCGCCACATCTGCTTGAGGCCGAACTCTTTCACACGGCCCTCATCGGGCGTGATCGTTGCGCATTTCACCGCGACGCCGTACTGCTTGGTCGCGTTGGCCGAATCGATGGTGATCTGGTCGTTGGTCTCGTCGCGCTTTTGCACCGACAGGTCGAAATACTTGAGGTCGATATCGAGATAGGGCAGCACGAGGCGTTCGCGGATCCATTGCCAGATGATCCGTGTCATCTCATCGCCGTCCATCTCGACGACCGGGTTCTTGACCTTGATTTTTGCCATGAATAACTCCTGTAGGTACGTTGGAGCCTGGCGGGGCTCCGTCATGAAGGAAGCGGTAAAGGGCCCCTGAGCGGAGAACGACTCCGCAATTGCGAAGTCGCGACACGTCTCGCAGTAGGCTCGTGGGCCAACCCTCTATTATGACAAAAGGTGGGGCTAAAAAGCCAGACCTAGTGACTGAATTGAGGGGAACCACCAAGGCACCAAGACACCAAGGGGTTGGCTACGTGCGGGGACCGTTTCATCGCGAAGGGAGCTGGGTCGAATACCGTGATCGGAAACGTGGGCCGGTTCAACCTTGGTGCCTTGGTGTCTTGGTGGTTCAACCTGAAAAATTCGTTATGATCGATCGCCTCACCCACCATCGCCCGATGATCCCCATGCCCAAACCCACTATCACCTTCGCGAGCGGTCTCTATGACCGCATGCTTCCGCTCTACACCGGTGAAGTCAAGGCCAATGACATCGATCTGAAGTTCGTCGCGATCGACAATCCGCGCATCATCTTCGATCGGATGGCGGGCGAGCAGGCCTTCGACGCCTGCGAGATGTCTACATCCGAATACATGTCCCGCGTCAGCGCGGGAAAGTGCCCGTTCGTTGCGATCCCGGTGTTTCCGTCACGCGTTTTCCGGCACAGCTTCATCACCATCAACAAGCGCTCGGGCATCAAGACGCCGAAGGATCTTGCCGGCAAACGCATCGGCGTGCCGCTTTACACGATGACGGCGGCGGTGTGGATTCGCGGCCATTTGCAGCATGACTATGGCGTGGATCTGTCTGCGGTCACATGGGTGCAAGGCGCCATCGAGAAAGGCGGCAGCCATGGTTCCCCGACCGTGCTGCCGCTCTTGAAGCCGGTACGCATCGAGACAAACACTTCGGGCAAGTCGCTGAACGAGTTGCTGGATGAAGGCAGCATCGATGCGGTGCTCGGGACGGCCGTGCCCGATTCGATCAAGACCAATCCGGACATCGTGCGGCTCTTCCCGAATTTTCGGGAGATCGAGCGCGACTACTATCGACGTACGCGAATCTTTCCGATCATGCATTCAGTGGTGATTCGCCGCGACGTGCATGAAGCCAATCCGATCGTCGCGAAGAGCCTGTTCAATGTGCTCAACGACTCGAAAAATGCCGCGCTCACGCATATGAAGTATCTGGGCGCCCTTCGCTACATGTTGCCGTGGCTCACTTCGGACATCGACGAGATCGATGACGTGTTCGGCGGCGATCCCTGGCCCTACGGTCTGGAGCCGAATCGGCCAACCTTGGAGGCGCTGGTGAACTATCTGGCCGAGCAGAACATCATCGCGAAACCCATGCCGATCGAATCGCTGTTCCTGCCGGTGGAATAGGTGCATTTTGCCGCCTGCCTTTGCGACAGCAACCACGACGGCTCGACGGGGCACGACGTCCAATGCACTGGCTCCGTCGTGTTCGTGTTGACGTAGGGGTGGATTGCAGCGTGATCAAAGGGTTCTTCCCCGAATGGCACTTGCTTAGCGGGATTGACCGTTCGCCCTGAGCGTGTCGAAGGGTGAATGCCGGAGAATTCGTGGGCGGACCATCCCGGACCATCGACACCTGCGTTACCCTTCGACAGGCTCAGGGCGAACGGAGGCTTGCGCACAAACGGCCTAAGGAAGCGCCATTCGGTTCCGCCCCCGTTTCCCGTTTCCCGTTTCCCGTTTCCCGTTTCCCGTTTCCCGTTTCCCGTTTCCCGTTTCCCGTTTCCCGTTTCCCGTTTCCCGTTTCCCATTTCCCGTTTCCCATTTCCCGTTTCACCCCTCACCCTTCACCCTTCACACCACACGTCACATAAAAATTCAAGGTTGTAAAGAACTGCCCCGCGGCCGCGCACGCTTCCAGCTCGCCCCACCAGCGCGCGGCCTCGTCTTTGGTGATCCACCCGGCCTGGGCCGCATTGTTCGCTCGATGCTTCGCCATTTCGAATTCGTAGGACGCGGGGTCGGTCGCCATGACGATGATCGCGCGCGATTCCACATCTTTGAGACCGGCTCGCATGAACGCGCCACGCGACCTTCGCGCCCACCAGCCATCGGTAAATCGCTGTTCAACGTAAAACGCTGTAATGCGCCGCGTGAGCGCGCGATCGGGGTGATCGATGACCCAGGATTCAGCGTCCTGGTCGGCGCTGATCACCCGGCCGCCGGATCGCGTGAGGTCGATCATTTTCTCGATCGTTTGCCCGCGCTCAGGCAGGGGCACGTGAATGAGCACGGTCTGCGCGATGCAAACGTCCGCGGTGCGCGGGGCGATCGTCGTCGCGATTGCACGTTCATTGCGCACCTCGACAATCCCGGATTGCCCGATGGCGGCGATCTGTTCGCGTGCAAAACGCGCCAAGCCTGCTTGCGGCTCGATGCCGATCACCCGCCCGGTGGGTCCAACTACCGGGGCAAGATCGCGCAGGAGCGGCCCGGTCCCGCTGCCGATCTCGATCGCGCATTGCCCCGCGCGCAGCCGCGCGACGTCAACGATTTCCTTGCGGAGCCGCACCTGATCAGCGCCGGCGGCGCGCAATTCGAGCGCCTTGACCCAATTTTCGGTGCGCTGGTCGTCCCAGGTATCTACCCTCGAAAAATCATCATGGGCGCCGGCTGGCGTATTGGGCGTCGGGCGATCCGGGGTCGGTGAAGGCATAGGTGGGCCGATCGATTGAGTGACACTGCGTGGTGGTGCGGGATCGGATTGTAGTGCGCTCCGGCATCATGATCGCGAGCGCGTGAAAGTGGGAGAATGTTCTCTGAACCGATCGTTGTCGCGTACCCTTTCCAACACCAGCCGCACGGGAGCCACCATGTCGATCGTACCCAATCACACGAAGCAACTCTTGAAGGCGGGCAAGCTCGCGCTGGGCCTAGGCGTGCGGACTTCGCGCACCGTCGACATCGCGCAGATCGCCAAGACCTGCGGATTCGATTGGCTGTTCATCGATTGCGAGCATAGTGCGCTTGATCTCGACACCGCGGCGCAGATCGCGAGTGCCTCGCTTGCAGTGGGCATCACGCCGATCGTGCGCGCCCCAGGCATCGAGCACCATCATTCGACGCGCGTGCTCGACAACGGTGCGCAGGGCGTGGTGCTCCCCCATGTCGATACGGTCGAGCAGGCGCAACGCATCGCATCCTTCACTCGCTTTCCGCCGCTTGGCCATCGCTCGGTGGGCGGTGCGATGCCGCAACTACGCTTCGCCACCTTGCCGGTCGCCGACACCATTCGCCTCTGCAACGAAGAGACGCTGGTGGTGACGATGATCGAAACACCACTTGCGGTGGAAAACTGCGAAGCAATGGCGGCCGTTCCCGGCATCGATGTCTTGCTCATCGGCACGAATGATCTATGCGCGGAGCTTGGTGTGCCCGGCAAGTTTGACGATCCTCGCGTGGTCGCTGCGTATTCCCGCGTGATCGCCGCATGCCGGAAACACGGCAAGTTCCCCGGCATGGGCGGCGTCTATTCGCCGGATCTTCTGCAGAAGTACATCGCCATGGGCATGCAGTTCATTTTGTCAGGCGCGGACCTGTCGTTCATGATGGCGGCCGCGCGCGAGCGAACCGGCTTCCTTCGCGGATTGGAGAAGTAGCAAGGACGCCGCGTCGCCGGTTACGCCGATGCCTTGGCGGTACGAAACCCCACGAACGGATCGCGCCGGTCCGGCATGAAAAAGTTGCGATAAGTCGGCCGCGCGATCGCCGGGTCAGTCACCATGCAACCCGCGCCACGCAGTTCGGCGTGGGTGTGGAACCACGGCAGCGAATAATCCTGATAGGGATCGGCCGTGAAGCCCGAATACGGCGCGAACCATGTGGTGGTCCATTCCCAGCATTGTCCGAGCTGAAATCCTGATTCGTTCGACGCACGCACCCATTCGGCGGCAGTCGGCAGACGCCGGCCGCGCCACGCGGCATACGCTTCGGCCTCGAAGCGCGACACGTGAAGAATCGGTTCATCGAGGGCGGCATCGACCACATTCACCCATTGGTCGAAACGGCGCCGCTTCCAACGATCGTCTTCGCGCCGCCAATACAGTGGATTGTGACTACGGCGGGTAGCAAGCCACTGACGACCCGCCTCGCTCCACCATGAAGGCTTCTCGTAGCCGCCCGCAGCCATGAATTCCATGAATTCGCCGCAAGTGACCGGGCGCGAATCGATCTCGAACGCATCGAGCGATACATCGTGTGCCCACTTCTCATTGTCGAAGACGAAACCACGATCAGGCGGCGAACCGAGCGTCACTGCGCCGCGCGCGATGGCGATGGATGCGTTCTCCGGCAACGACCTCAATGCCGGCAGATAGGGCGGCGCAAGGCCCCGCCATTGCCACATCATCCACCACGCCTCGGTGTGCATGAGTTCGTGATTGAGACAAAGCTCGAGAAAATACGCGAAGCGGTCGTCGAACAAACCGGCGGCGACCTTGGCCTTGATCTTCTCGCGCACTTCAATGCCGTAGGCGATCACATCTTTCGCTGACAGAACGGGTGCCTCCCAGCGCGCCTTGTGCGGAATACGCGAGGAATCGTAGAGCCAGTCGGTCGATGGCCGCACCGACGGCTCGAGCGGCGCAAGCAACGGCGAGGCGCCAGGGTCCATGCCCGGCTTTTGGCGCAGACACCAGTGCTCCTCGAACCAGACGATGTGTCCATATTCCCAGCGCGGCGGATTCACCACCGGAAAGTACGGCCCGGTCCAATCCGAGTCGGAGAGTGATGCCGCCAATGCGTCGAGGCGCGCGCGTGCGACGTCCAGACGTGTGACAAGCGCTTGCGGATCGCTTTGTGTCGATGCCATGGGAACCAGGGGAAACGGACGTTCGAATGAACATCGACATTATGCGATGATCGCCGCTTACACATGGAATGCACCGGGGAAGCACCGACCTTGGCATCGATCCGGCTGGAGCAGGTCACGAAGCGGTGGGGCGGATCCCAGGCACTCGCGGGGATCAGTTTCGCCGTGCGGGAAGGTTCCCTCACCGTACTGCTCGGTCCGTCCGGTTGCGGCAAATCGACGACGCTTCGATTGATCGCGGGCCTCGATTCGGCAACGTCCGGGCGCATCTTCATCGCCGATCGCGATGTCACGGCACTGCCACCGTCCCGCCGCAGCATCTCGATGGTGTTCCAGTCCTACGCACTTTTTCCACACCTCGATGTCGCCGAGAACATCGTATTCGGCCTGCGCGTGCGCGGCGTCGGCGAAACCGAGTGCTATGCGCGTTTGCAGGAAGTCGCGACCATGCTCGGGCTCGACGGGCTCCTGCAACGCAAACCCTCGCAGCTCTCGGGCGGGCAGCAGCAGCGGGTCGCATTGGGTCGCGCAATCATTTCACGCGCGCCGGTGTGCTTGATGGACGAGCCATTGTCCAACCTCGATGCCCAGTTGCGGCATGAAATGCGCCGCGAGATTCGCGCATTGCAGCAGAAGCTCGGCATCACGATGATCTATGTGACCCACGACCAGACCGAAGCGATGAGCATGGCCGATCAGGTGATCCTCATGCGCCAGGGCGAAATCGAGCAGGATGCGCCGCCGCCCGACATGTATGCCCGCCCCGCGAGCGCGTTCGCGGCGCGTTTCATCGGCACGCCACCGATGAATGTCGTGCGCCTGTCGATCAACTCGCTCGGGTCGGTGATCGCGGGGACGCGCGGGCCGTCGATGGTGAAAGGGGTGGGCGATGCGCTGCTTTTGGGGCTGCGTCCGGAAGACATCGTCATCGGTGCAGCAGGCTTGGCAGCGATCGTCGAGTCGGTCGAGTTTCTGGGCGCCGATTCGATCATCGAATGCAAGGTCGGTGACGAGAAGCTGATCATTCGCGCATCCGGCATGCTTTCGTTCGCTCGCGGCGCGGGGGTATGCCTGTCATGGCTTCCGGCCGCGATGCATTTCTTCGACGCGGCGAGCGGCAAGCGGCGCGACGACGTGGGCCTGCATGCGCGGGTGGCGGCGTAGCGCGGGTGGCACACAAGCTTCACCGCAATGGACGCAATGGACGCAAAAGACCACGAACGAAAAGCACCTGATCATCGGCGGATAGACCACGCAACAAAGGAGCATCGATCATGATTCGAAAATTATTCATACTGGCCGCCGCGCTGCTCATGGCAACGAGTGTTGCCCAGGCGCAGACCGTAGAGATCTCGTTCTACTACCCGGTCGCGGTGGGCGGGCCGATCACCAAGCTTATCGATGGCTTGGCCGCTGATTTCGCCAAAGAGAATCCGACGATCAAGGTGACACCGATCTACGCCGGCACCTATCAGGAAACGATCGTCAAGGCTCTCACCGCGCACAAGGCAGGCGCGCCGCCCGTGACTTCGGTGTTGTTGTCCACCGACATGTTCACCTTGATCGACGAGGACGCGATCATTCCGTTCGATGAGCTTGCCACCAGCGCGGATGACAAGAAATGGATGGAAGGCTTCTATCCCGCGTTCATGTTCAACAGCCGGACCGGCGGCAAGACCTGGGGCATTCCGTTCCAGCGCTCGACGGTCGTGTTGTACTGGAACAAGGAACTCTTCAAGGAAGCCGGACTCGATCCGAACCGGCCGCCGGCGTCGTGGCAAGAGATGACCGAATTCGCGCAGAAACTCACCAAGCGCGATCCGTCGGGCAATACCTCGCAATGGGGCGTACAGATCCCTTCGTCCGGATTTCCGTATTGGCTCTTCCAGGGACTCACCACGCAGAACGGCATCGAGCTCATGAACGCCGAGGGGACGCAGACGTTCTACGACCACCCGGCCGTGATCGAAGCGGTGTCGCATTGGGTTGATCTCAGCCGCAAGCACCGCGTGATGCCCACCGGCGTGATCGAATGGGGTACGACGCCGCGCGATTTCTTCGAGAAGAAGATCGCGATGATGTGGACCACGACCGGCAATCTCACCAATGTGAAGAACAATGCGAAGTTCGATTTCGGCGTGGCGATCCTGCCGGCCAACAAGCGGCGCGGCACGCC
>JBJXGX010000386.1:0-15940 GCA_046160305.1 Burkholderiales bacterium | reverse complement strand
CAAGCGAAACAATCGCGAAATCACCATGACGCCGGGCAACTTCCCGAAACGCGATGCCTTCACCCGGACGCGCTCGGGGAAATCGCACACAGGTAATCAGCTCATCCGGGGCGCGGGCCGTCGTGAGCAATCCGATCTGAAATTCGTTGGCCGAAAGCGTGCGCGTTCCGCGCTGCGAAGCGAGCTCGACTTGCCCGCCGAGCACCGCAAGCGCGAGCGGCAACTCCGAGCTTGGGTCTGCGTGGGCGATCGATCCGCAGACGGTACCGCGATTGCGCGTCTGAAAATGCCCCACCCAAGGCAAGGCCGCGGCAACCAATGGAATTTCCCGGTGAAGATCGGACCAGGCCAGGAGCTCGGATTGCGTGACGGCCGCGCCGATCTCGACCCAACTCGCGTCGACGCGGATGTGGGTCAAGGTAATGATCGATGCGATGTCGATGACGAGCTCGGGCTCGAGCAGCCTGAAGTTGAGCATCGGCATCAGGGTCTGGCCGCCCGCCATGATGCGGGCCCTGTCACCGTAAGTGGCCAGATGAGAGAGTGCTTCCTTGGCCGTCGTGGCGCGCAGGTAATCGAATTGGGCGGGCTTCATGCGGGATCCCGCTTGCCGAACAGGCGATGCCAGAGAGAATTCGGCACGGGCGCGACATCCAGTTGTCGCGGCGGCGCCGGCACGGGGGATACCGGCGGGCTCGTTGGGCCGGTTGGGCGTGAGGGGGCCGGTGGTTCATCGCCATGGAGCAGCGCGGCGATCCGAACGGGCGTGATGGGAAGCGGCACATCCCGGATGCCCAGTGCATCAGCCACCGCGTTACCAACGCACGCGGGTGTGGTCATGCTGTTGCCTTCGCCCACCCCTTTGGTGCCAAGCGGCGTGAAGGGCGAGGGCGTTTCCTGATGCAGCAATTGCGTCGGCGGAATCTCCATCGCGGTGGGCAGCAGATAGTCGGCGAAGGTGCTCGTCAACAGATTCCCGTCCGGACCATAGGCGAAATTCTCATAGAGCGTGGCACCGAACGCTTGGCCGAGCGCACCATGCACCTGGCTTTCAACCAGCGCGGGGTTGAGGAGCCGGCCGCCATCATGCATGGTGACGTACTTGTCGATGCGGACCTCACCGGTGATGCGGTCGATTTCGACCCCGCAGAAATCGAAGATGAATCCGTAGGTGAGCGATGTATTGATTTCGTCGGCGTCCGTAGGCGGCGTGAGCTCGCGAGGATTCCATTGCACGGTTTCGCGAAGGCCCGGGGTTACGCCATCGGGTAACGACCCCGGTGACCAATGCGCCATGCCCGCCACGCGATAGAACGCGAGGTTCTTCGCCGGATCGAGGATGGAGAAGATCTTGCCGCCTTTGAAATTCATATTCTCCGGTGCGACGGCTAGCGCGAGGCCCGCGATCGATGCGAGTTTCTTCCGGATGCGACCTGCGGCCAGATAGGCGGCATTGGCCGTCGACGCGGCAAATCGGCTTGCGTAATTGCCCGCCGCGATCGACCAGGCATCCTTACTGGTGTCGAGCTCGACATTCACCGCGATTTCATCGGGGGTCAGGCCCAGCTCGTCGGCGACGATTTGCGCAAGCACCGTGCGATGCCCCTGGCCTTGCGGCGTGGAATCGGATACGACAGTAACCTGCCCATTGCCATCCACCGCAACGGTCGCGGTGCCGATTGCGCCATCCTTGGGACCGGCTTTCTTGCGCGCTTCCAGTGGCAGCAAGGTCGAGAGATAGCCCATGTTCGACACGCCGGGCTCCGAGGCGCATGCGAAGCCGATGCCATACAGGCGGCCCGCGTTGCGAGCTTCGTCGCGCCGGCGCTTCAGCTCGTCGAGCCCGCCGTCACGAATCGCGCTCGCCACCGCCTTCTGAAAATCACCCGAATCGAGAAGCGCCCCGGCCGCGGTGCGATAGGGGAATGCCTCGGCGGGAATCAAATTGCGTCGCACGACATCAAGCGGATCGAGATTCAACTCGATGGCGATTCGCTGCACGAGTCGCTCGAGCGCGAAATAGATCTGCGGGCCGCCAAAGCCCCGCACAAGACTCACCGGCACCTTGTTGGTGAGGACGATGCGATTGTGGATCGACAGATTGCGGATGGCGTACGGACCCGTCGTGACGCCGTGCATGCGGTAGAGCGGACCCGGCATCGGCGCCCGCAGCAACGCGCCATATTCCTCCAGATGATCGCAGGCAAGCGCGACGATCTGGCCGTCATGGTTTACCGCGGCTTCGATGTTGGTGATGCGGTGCGGGCCCGATCCGGACGCGGCAAGGTGTTCGAGGCGATCCTCGACCCATTTGACCGGGTGACCGGTTTTTTTCGATGCCACGCAGATGAGCACGATATACGGAAAGATGGCGAGTTTCGATCCGAAGCTGCCGCCCGAATTGGGCGGCGTGCGAAGCCGGAACTTGTTCCCGGCGACCCTGAGCGCACGGGGCACGACCGTCAAGACCGAGAAGGGTCCCTGGAAATTCGCGACGACATCATAGAAATCCTCGGCCGCGTTGTGATCAGCGACCACCACATAACCTTCCATCGGCGCGCAGAGCACGCGTGGATATTCGACTTCGAGCGAGACGCGATGCGGCGCCGTGGCAAAGGCGCTTTCCGGATCACCATAGCGAAACGTTCGATCGTGAACGACATTCGATTTGCAGGCGGAATGGAGCAGGGTGGCATCCGGGCGAAGCGCGGTACGCGGATCGACCTCGACCGGCAGGGGGCGATACGCAACGTCGATCGCATCGAGCGCGTCTTCCGCCTTATAGCGATCGCTCGCCACGATCACCGCGACCGGCTCACCGACATAACGTACCCGGTCAACGGCAAGGGCCCAATCGTCGATCGGTGCCTTTACACCGACAATGAATGGCTCGGTCATCGCTTTGACTTCGGCACCGGTGAGCACGGCCGAGACACCGGGGCGCGCCAGCGCCTTGCTCGCGTCGATCGAGAGAATTTCCGCATGCGGATGCGGTGAGCGCAGAATCGCGGCGTAGAGCGTGCTGCCCCGCACGGCTACATCGTCACCGAAGAGGGCCGACCCGGTGAGCAGAGAAAGGTCCTCGATCCTTTCGATCGATTGGCCGACGAATGACTGGCGAGCCAACGGATCTTGGGCGATCTGTTTGTCTGCGGGGGCGTTCAGGGGTGGTCCTGTCTATTCATTTGCCGCAAAGGACCCAAGGGACGCAAAGGACGCAAAGGACGCAAAGGACGCAAAGGACGCAAAGGACGCAAAGGACGCAAGAGGATTCGAGGGATTCGAAGGATAGAATGGCTCAGGTTGCCGGACGGTG
Source organism: Burkholderiales bacterium (assembly GCA_046160305.1). Lineage (GTDB taxonomy): Bacteria > Pseudomonadota > Gammaproteobacteria > Burkholderiales > SG8-39 > SHXR01. The sequence goes on along the minus strand of JBJXGX010000386.1, from coordinate 12,624 downwards.
GCAGGTCCGATTGAACTATCATGCCCGATCCGGCAGAATTTATACAGGTCGCATCGACTTCGCAAGGAGACTGAGATGGTTGCAGCATATTCGGGACCGACGGCAACGACGGCACCCGCGGTTCGGACACCCGCGGAGGCGAAAGGCGAATACCGGGAAATGCTGCTGCGCCTGATGACACGCCAGTTCTACGCCGAGACCGCGACCGCCGAAGTCTTCGGCCGATCGATCGGATGTGCGCCGTCGCTTCGCGAGAAATTCCTCGCTGCCGAGTTTGCCGAAGAAGAGGCGGAACACAGCGCGCGCCTTTGCAAGCTGTTCGAGGCCTTGGGTGAAGATCCGGAGAAGGTACATGCCGGCCGCCCACCCGCGGCGCAGTTCTGGTCGCTCGATCTCGACAACTGGATTCACATCGCGGTCTTCAACTTCACCGTCGATCGGGCCGGCAGCCAGCAGATCATGGAGTACCGCGAATCAAGCTATGAGCCGTGGGCGAAGGAGATGGATTCGGTGCTGCGTGATGAAGAGGGTCACTACGGCAACGGGGTAGAGAACCTGCGCGAGTTTTCCCGCAATCCGGCGAAGTTCGCGGAATTCCAGGCGCTCTACAACCAGATGCTACCGGTGACGGTCAAGCGCGCGTTCGGACGGCCGACGGGTCCGGACAACGACTATTGCGTGAAGGTGGGATTGAAGCGGCATTCCACCGAGCAGGTCGTGAATCGCTATCTTGAAGAGATGCTCGGGTATATGCGTGAATGCGGTCTCAAGTTTCCGGCGATGTCTGCCTTCGAGCGCGTCGGGGCGGAGATCCTGCCGAGCACGCGGGCGATCCTGATGTCGAATCAGGAAGCAAGCCGATAATCGCGCCGTAGCATCGCCTGCTCCCAGAGGTAGGGAACGAATTCCTTCCAGGTTTTCTCGGCGAATGCAAAGCGCGGTTCGGCGCCGCTCATCACCGCTTCGATCCGCTTCTTGACTCTTGCCGCGTCGATCAATGACGACGTCCGGAAACTCTCGGAGTTGATCGCATCGAGGAAGTACGGCTTCATCTGATTTTTCATCCAATCGACGATCGGCGAATTGAAGCCGAGCTTCGATTTGCGCGTGGTGATCTCATCGGGCATGAAGGGCGCCAGTGCATCGCGCACGATTTTCTTGGTGTAGCCGCCGCCGATCTTGCTTCGCATCGGAATGGAGAACGCGTAGCTCATGACGCGATGGTCCATGAATGGCGCTCGGATCTCGACGCTGTTGATCATCGCGTACCGATCGTAGTTGCGGAGCAGGGTGGGCAGGATCGTGTCGTGGGTCAGTGCGTAGAGGTACTGATTGAACCGATCGAGTTTCGCGAATCCGGGGTGGGTCGCATCGGCTGAGCGGTAGCGCCGGCCGAGCATCTCCTTGGCGAGTTTGCGCACCATGAAATACGCGTACAGGAGCTTGTTGTTCTTGATCACGCTGAACTGCGCGCTGTTGGCCGGCATCATGTCGCGGTACAGATCGGCGATCTCGTCGGCATCGATGTGGCAGTCGATCGCCGCCTCGAAGAGTTCCTTCGGATAGCCGACGAACATCTCGTCCGCGCCATGACCATCGAGCGTGACGATCACCCCGCCCTGGCGCATCGCCCCGTAGAGCTGGATCATCGGGATCGGGCTCGTGATGTACAGCTCTTCGAACAGGTAGAAATAGTGGTCGAGTTTGTCGAGGGATCGCGTCGGATCGATCGCGACATAGGTTGCGTTCAGGTTGTGCTTGCGAACGACCATCTCGGCGTAGTGCGTCTCGTCAAGCGGCGTGCCGGGAAAGGTGGCGACGAACGCGCGCTGCCAATCGTCCGCAACCCGGTCACCGGCAAGATTCTTGGCGATGTGCGCCATCGTGGAGGCGACACCGCTTGAATCGATTCCCCCGCTCAGCGCGGTGCCGATCGGCACATCCGAGCGCATGCGGATTCGACACGCATCGATGAAGAGTTCGCGGAACTGCTCGACCTGCTCTTCATAGCGCGCCGGAACTTCAACCAGATGGTCGAGCGTGTTCCAGTAGCGATGTACCGAAAGCTTGCCTGCTTTGAGGATGCCGGAATGGCCGGCGGGAAAACGCTTGATTCCCTCGATCAGGCATTTGTCCGTGGACTCGTAGGTGAAGATGTTTCGCTTCATCCAGTTGAAGTCGCTCGAAGGCTTCACCGCCGGAAGCAGCGGCAGGATTGCTTTCATTTCGGATGCGAAGACGAAGTTGTCGCCGATCCGCGCGTAGAAAAGAGGTTTCTTGCCGAATCGATCGCGCGAGAGGAAAAGCGATTTCTCGACGGAATCCCAGATCGCGAAGGCCCACATGCCGTTGAAACGGGTGGTGCAGTCGATCCCCCATTCCGCGTACGCCGCGAGAATGACTTCCGTGTCGGAGGTGCCCTTGAAGACGTGGCCGCGCGCCTCAAGATCGCGCTTGATCTCGATGAAGTTGTAGACCTCGCCGTTGAAGGTGATCCAGTAGCGATCGTCGCCGTAGGACATCGGTTGCTTGCCGGTCGCGGATAGATCCAGGATCGACAGTCTGCGATGTCCAAGGGTCACATCATTGGTTTGCCAGAGTCCATGGCCATCCGGACCGCGATGCTCCATCGTGTCGAGACACGTTCGAGCATGCTCTTTACGGATATGTCCTACGACGCCGAAGATGCCGCACATCGCTCGCTCTTACCCCTTATTTGGCCGCATCGCCGCGGCCGTCTTTGTTACGACCGGCAGGTGCGGGTGGATCGTCGCTCGTCGTCACTGACCATCGCTCGCCGGGTGTCGTCGCTTCGACCCGGACAATCCGCTTGCCTGCGAGCGCCGAGATGTCCTCGAAGGCTTTCTTCACCTCGGGATTGCGAAAGGGTTGTCCGAGATTCGTCTCGTCCTTGCCTTGGCTGCTCCAATGGAAGAAGCAGACCTGCTGGATCCCCTCCACCGCGGCTTTCACGCCGTAATTGAAGATGGTCGCGGGCGTGGCAACGCCCGGTCCGAAGCCCTTTTCACCATCGACGATCGGCTTGTCGATACCCGCTTCGCGCAGGCCCTCGCGCAACTCGACAAGCGATGTCCAGTGGTTCGCCTTGCTCGCTCTCTTGCCGAGATGCTCGCCGGTGACGTGATAGAAATGCGCGGAGATCGCGTCAAACTCGGCTGTCCGCGGATAGCGCTTGAGCCACGCGAGATAGTTCTTCATATTGCCGAGGAAACCCGGGACGGACGGGGACCACACCTTGCCCTTCCAACCGGTCGTGCGACGCCAATCGAGCACCCAGTCGGCCAGCGTGTTGAGTTCCTCCTCGGTACCGATCCAGAAGCTTTTCTCCAGGGTCGGCGCGAATACTTCGTTCGCGATCTCGACGATGTCGATCTCCGGATAGCGCGTGGTGATCGCCGACAGCCATTGGTTGAGGGCGGCCTGCGAATTGGGTAGTTGACCGCGCCAGTTGCTGTAATCGTGCTTGTGACGCGTGTAGAAAGGAGGCGGGTTGTAGATCGTGTAGTTGACCGACTTGACGCCCACCTTGCGGAACTTCGCGAATGCGGAATCCCAGTGCTTCCAGTCGAATTTGCCGGCTGACTTCTCGGTGCTGTGTCCCCATTCGAGCCCGCCCATCCCATACAGACGGATGGCATTGATCTTTGCGTTGAAGTTCGGATCGGGGCCGATGTAGATGTCATTGTTCCCGCTCATGCAGGGGTAGCACACTTCCAGCCCCACATGATGGATGCACCCGAAGTCCTTCGGGACGACCACGCCTTGGGCGTTTTCGTAGATGAGCGGATCTTGGCCGCATGCGCTGATCGAGATCGCCGCGGACACTACGACCACTGCGATCACTGCAAGTCGCTGGACCATTTTCCCCCGCGCCGGTGCATGGGCAAGATCAGTATGTTTCGACTTCCTCGACATCGCGCACTTCGTCATAGGTAACCGGGGCGTAGGCCGCATTGTCATTGCCGCGCGTGACATAACCTTCGATGTTCGCATGATCCCGAACCACGAGTCTGCCGTACGTGACATCACCGGTGATGCGTCCGCCGCCTGACACGCCAACCACCGCGGTCGCGCGAACCGGCCCGTTCACTGTGCCGCGCACGACGGCGTTCGATACGCTTACCTTACCGTCGATCCGGCCGTCGCGACCGACCACGATCGTGCCGCTGGTCGACTTATAGATGCTGACGTTGCCCTTGATGTGACCGTCGACGCGGACGTCGCCGGTAAACGTCACGTCGCCCTCGATGCGAACGCCGGGGCCGATGATCGAATCGAAATGCGTTTTCTTGGTAGCGAACATCTTGAGAATCGGTGGCACGACGAGCGCCCTCCGGGCTTAACGCTGTTGAGAGGGAAATGCGGGACGAGCCCCTCAAACGCACCCGATGAAGGTGCGTCACAGCGGAAGCGGGCGCGATGCAATCTCATGAAGTCTGACAGTCGCAATGGCGTTTTCAAGAATCGAGCGCTGCACGAGGGCACTTTGTCACACCGCAGGAATCTGCGCGAAAAGCCGCGCAGATTCCTAAACCACGGTTACCCCGCCATCCGCGACGAGCACCTGGCCGGTCATGAACGCGCCGGCGCGCGCCGCGAGCATCACCGCGATGCCGCCGATGTCGTCCGGCTCGCCGATCCGTCTGAGTGGCGTCGCCGCTTCACGCGCCGCGCGAAGGGTGTCGTTCTCCCACAGCGCTTTCGCGAAATCGGTCTTGACGAGTCCGGGCGCGATGGCGTTGATGCGAATGTTGGACGGGCCCCATTCGGCGGCGAGATTGCGCACCATGGAAAAGAGCGCCGCCTTGCCCACGCCGTAGAGCCCGAGGAGCGGGTTGCCTTTCAGGCCCGCAATGCTGCCGACGACGATGACGGTGCCATCCTTGCGCGCGGCCATCTGCGGAATCACCAGGCTGGTGAGTTGCCAAACGCTCTTCACGTTCACACTCATGATTTTGTCGTAGGCTTCTTCGGAGGCCTTGCCGATTGGCCCGAAATGCGTGTTCGTGGCGGCATTGCAGACCAGGGAATCGATGCGGCCCCACTTCGCGAGCACCGTCTCGACCATGCGCCGCTGCTGTTCATTCTTGCCGACGTCGCACGGCACGGCGATCGCGTGATGGCCGGCGGCGCTGAGGCGTGCGGCGACCTTTTCGCATTCGTCATGCTTGCGACTGGCGATCACGACCTTCGCGCCCTGCTTTGCGAAGTTCTCGGCGATTGACAGGCCGATGCCGCGCGTGGAGCCGGTAATCAAGGCGACCTTGTCGGTGAGATCGAACACGGTTGGTACTCCGTCGAGCAGCTAGTTTGTTTCACCACTCTGTGGCTAACTTCTGAGAAGCCTCAAGCATACACATACCCATCGAACAACCGGCGCGCCGTCCGATAGAACGAGCCCTGCTTCGCGTGCCAAGCGTTGCCCTGCTCATGCACGCTTGCATCGACGGTGAGCACGCCTGAGGGCATGCCCAGCCGCAATGCGCCGCTTGCACCCGGACGAACCGCGCGGTGTACGACCGATCCCCGCAATCGCGCCGCGACCGCCGTGCAGAGCGAACCGGTGAGGGGCAACGCACGATGGGGTTGCCCGTTGGAGATGAATCGAACCGTGACATCGATCGCATCGGCTGGGACATCTTCACTCGCGAGGGTTCGAAAGGGCTGTGGCGGACCCACGATTGCGAAGAATGGCACCATCGTTTTCATGCGCGCCGCGGCAACGTCAGCCGTGATGCCCATTGCGACCGATCCCGCTGCGCGAATTGAATCGATCCGTTCGAGCAACGCGGCGTCGCCCTCGATCGCATCGGGCAATTCCGTTCCGCGTAGACCGAGCGTATCGGCGCTGATGAACACGGTGGCGTTCGCCGCATCGATGAGGGAAATCGCGATGGCGCCGACGCCGGGCGCATCGAGATGATCGATAACGTTGCCGGTCGGCAGCAGCATTCCGGTGGTGGCGCCACCCGGATCCAGGAAGTCGAGCCGGATCGGCGCGCCGCTTCCCGCGACACCGGGAATGACGAGACCGCCTTGTTCGATCGCCTCACCCGCCGCGACGCGAAACGCGGAATGAATGATCTTTTTCGTGTTGGTGTTGTGGATGCGAACGAGCGCATCGCCGTCGCCGGCCACAACGAGTTTCTCGTCGATCGCAAACGGACCCACCGCCGATGACATGTTGCCGCAATTGCCGCTGTAGTCGACCCGCGCATCTTTCACGAGCACTTGCGCGAACGTGTAGTCGACATCCGCGTCGTCGCGCGTCGGCGGACCGATCACGCATACTTTGGAAAGCGACGACACGCCACCACCCATGCCATTCAACTGCCGGCCATGCGGATCAGGGCTGCCGATCGCACCGAGGAAGATCGCATCCCATCGTGATCGATCGAGCGGGAGGTCGCGCAGATGGAACATCAGCGCTTTGCTGGTGCCGCCGCGCATGAAGGCGGCAGGGAATCGGCTGGACTTCATCGGAGGATCCGGAAAAATGGGCGCACCCGCTATGATAGGTCCATATCGATCGCTCTCCGCTCATTTCCATGACTGACACCCTGGGCGCGCGCGTCTTGCGCGTCGAAGACGAACGCCTGCTTACCGGTCGCGGCAGCTATGTCGCCGATCTCGCGTTCGAGGACACGGCGCATCTCGTCGTTGTTCGCTCACCGCACCCTTCCGCGCGCGTGCGATCGATCGATGCTCGCGCTGCGATGCGTATCCCGGGTGCCCTCGGCGTGTGGACGGGTGCTGAGGTCCGTGCCGATGGATTGGGTGGCATTCCCTGGGAGCTGCGTCCACCCGTTGCGCGGGGGACGCCACCGAGCGCGTTGCCCCCGCAGGGTGATCCATCGGTCGCGCCGGCCCAGCCACTCCTCGCGGAAGAAATTGTTCGGTATCAAGGCGAGCCCGTCGCGGTAGTGGCGGCAACATCGTTTTCCGCGGCACTCGACGCTGCCGAGGCGATCGCCATCGACTACGAACCGCTGCCCGCCGTCTTCGATGCGCGTGCAGCACTCGATCCCGGCGCGCCCCGACTTTGGCATCAGTTCCCCGGCAACGTATGCTTTCGCGTCGAGGCGGGTGATCGGGCGACGACCGATCGTGCATTCGCTGAAGCAGCGCATGTCACGACCTTATCGATCCATATTCCCCGTCTGGTCCAGAACCCGATCGAGGCGAGAACGTACATTGGGCGCTTCGATCCGGCGACCGAGCGCTACACATTGCACGCGGCCGCCGGCAAGCCGCAGACGATCGGGCGTGCGATCGCGAATGACATTCTGCATGTCCCAAAGGAGCATGTCCGCGTCATCGCGAAGGATGTCGGCGGCGGGTTCGGGGCGAAGAACACGCTCTATGCGGAAGAAGCGCTGGTGTTGTGGATCGCGAAGAAGATCAGGCGTCCGGTCCGATGGGTGTCGTCGCGGAGCGAGGGCTTTGTCTCCGATATGCAGGCGCGCGATCAAGCCGCTGACGCCTCGCTTGCGTTCGATGCCGCGGGACGGATCCTCGGGATGCGTGTGCGGATGTTCACCAACCTCGGTGGCTATCTCGGCCAGCGCGGGGCCACGCCGCCGACCCTGCCAACGCGGATCATCACCGGCGTCTATGACATCCCGACGCTTGACTATGCGGGGCTCGCGATCCACACGAATACCGTGCCGACCTGTCCCTATCGCGGTGCCGGCGCACCTGAGGCGATGCTCGTGATCGAACGCTTGATGGACACTGCCGCGCGCGAGCTTGGCGTGGATCCCGCAGTGTTCCGCCGCCGCAATCTCATCGCGAAGACAAGCATGCCTTACCAGACTGCGGGGATCTCGCTCTACGATTCCGGGGACTTCGCGGGCGGGATGGACATCGCGGAGCACACGGCCGCGGTCGATGCATTCGCACAACGTCGTGCGGCCAGCGCATCGCGCGGCCGCCTGCGCGGGCTGGGCTACGCCACGATGATCGAGGCCTGCGGCTACGGTATCGCCGACAAAGCCGAAGTCGCATGCCTGCCCGACGGGGCGATCGAGGTGCGGATCGGCACGATGTCGAACGGACAATCGCATGAGACGGTCTACGCGCAGATTCTGGCCGATGGGCTGGGTGTGGCACTCGATCGCATCCGCGTGATCCAGGGCGATTCGAATGAAACACCCGATGGCTGGGGAACGGGCGCTTCGCGTTCGATGACGGTCGGTGGCAGTGCGCTGGTATTGGCGGGTCGCAAGGTGATCGAGGTGGGGCGCTTGATCGCCGCGGAGATGCTGGAAACCGCGCCCGCCGATCTGCTGTATGAGCAGGGTGCGTTCAAGGTCGCCGGTACGGATCGATTCGTTCGCCTGGCGGACGTGGCGCGCCGATGCATCGAACAGGGCGCGCGATCGGATCGCGGACTCAGCGCGGAGGATCAGTTCGAACCGGCGAGTCCCACGTTTCCGAATGGTTGTCATATCGCGGAGGTCGAGATCGACCCCGAGACGGGTGTCGTGCGCCTCTGCGCCTACACGATGGCGCAGGATGTCGGACGCGCGCTCAATCCGATGGTGGTGGAAGGGCAACTGGTCGGCGGCGTTGCGCAAGGGGTCGGCGAGGCGTTGTTCGAGCGGGTCGTCCTCGATCCGCAGTCAGGACAACTTCTGAGCGGGTCGTTCATGGACTATCCGCTGCCGCGTGCCGACGATCTTCCGGCGTTCGCGATCGACCTCATCGAAGTGCCATGCCAACATAATCCCATGGGCATCAAGTCGTGTGGTGAGGCGGGCGCGACCGCGGCGCCGGCTGCGGTCATCAACGCCATCGGCGATGCGCTCGCGCCGCTTGGCGTGACGGACATCCCGATCCCCGCGACCTCCGAGGCGATCCTCCGCGCGATCCACGCCGCGCAAAAGGGCGGGAGATAAACGCTCCGATGAACGCGCCGCCCGGTACGCGAGAATCCCTGTTCGGTCGATCGATTCGCCGCCTCGAGGACCCTGACTTGTTGCGCGGTCGAGGTCGCTTTGTCGATGACATCGGCTTTCCCGGCATGTTGCACGCGGCGTTCGTGCGGAGCCCGCATGCCCATGCCGAAATCAGCGGGATCGATAAGACGGCCGCCCTCGCACTGCCGGGTGTCCATGCCGTGTGGGCGCATGCTGATCTGCGTCCGTACCTCAAAGTCGATCGGCTTGTGGTCGGCTTACCGAGCCAAAGTTATCGCCAGCAGGCGGATCGCCCTGTGCTCGCGGCGGACGAAGTGGTGCATGTTGGCGAGCCGATCGCAGTGGTCGTCGCCGACAACCGCTACATCGCCGAGGACGCTGCTGCGTTGGTCGACGTGACCTACGAGCCGTTGCAAGCGGTCGCCGACTGCCGCGATGCGCTGGCAATCGATGCGCCGCGCGTGCATCGCGCCGCCCCGCACAATCTGCTCGCTGCATTCGACATGGGCTATGGTGACATCGACGCCGCGTTCGCCGGCGATGCCCTCGTGTTTCGCGAATCGATCTGGCAGCACCGCGGCGGCGGACATTCGATCGAGGGACGCGGCAATGTCGCCGTCTACTCGAGCATGGAAGATCGCATCACGCTTTGGAGCTCGACGCAGATGCCGCATGCGGCGATGCGTTTGTTGTGCGATCTGCTCGGGCGCGACGAGAACGGGGTGCGCGTGATCACACCGGATGTCGGGGGCGGGTTCGGACCCAAGCTCGTGTTCTATCCAGAAGATGTCGTGGTGTGCGTCGCGGCATTGGCGTTGGGCCGTCCGGTAAAGTGGATCGAAGACCGGCGCGAGCATTTCGTCGCCTCCACGCAGGAGCGCGATCAGTATTGGGATGTATCGATCGCCGTCAATCGCGACGGACGCATCCGCGGTGTTCGCGGCACATTGGTTCATGATCACGGTGCGTACACCGCACGTGGCGTCAATCTTCCCTATGAATCCGCGCAGACGGTGACCTTGCCCTATGAGATCCCGGCCTACCACCTCGATATCAAGCTTGCGTTGACCAACAAGGTTCCGGTCTCGCCGGTGCGCGGCGCGGGCCAGCCGCAGGGCGTGTTCGTGATGGAGCGTCTGCTCGATCGCGCGGCGCGCGAGCTCGGCATGGATCGGGCGGAAATACGCCGGCGCAATCTGATCGCCGGCAGCAGGATGCCGCACACCAAGCCCCTTGCGACGCGCGGTGGCATGCAGGTCGTGCTCGACAGCGGGGACTATCCGAAATGCCAGGCTGATGCGATCGAGCGCATCGGCTGGAGCACATTCGCCGGCCGGCAACGTTCAGCGCGCGACGCGGGACGCTATCTCGGTATCGGTCTCGCTAATTTCGTGAAAGGAACGGGGCGCGGTCCGTTCGAGCCGGTCACCGTGCGCATCGGTTTGTCAGGCAAGGTGCTCGTGTACACCGGTGCAGCGGCGATGGGGCAGGGCACGCGCACGATGCTGGCGCAGGTGGTCGCTGAACAAATGGGCTGCGATCTTGCGAATATCGTGGTGACCGCGGGCGACACCGGGCCGATCGCGATGGGGTTGGGTGGCTTCAACAGCCGGCAAGCGGTGATGGCAGGAACGTCCGCGCATCTGGCCGCGATCAAAGTGCGGGACAAGGCGCTCGTGATCGCAAGCCATTTCCTGGAAGCGGCCGTCGAGGATCTCGAGATTGTTGCGGATCGCGTCTGCGTCAAAGGATTGCCGATGCGAAGCGTTCCCCTTGGAAAACTGGCGGCCGCGGTCGCGGGCACGGCCGGTTTCCGAATTCCCGGCGGTATCACGCCAGGGCTGGAAGCGACCGAACATCCGGTCATGGACGAGATGGCGTACGCCAACGGGTCCGCGGCCGTCGAAGTCGACGTCGATGTGGACATCGGTGCGGTGCGGATCGTGCGATTCGTGGTCGTGCACGATTGCGGCCGACTGATCAATCCGATGCTGGTCGATGGTCAGATCACGGGCGGCGTGGCGCATGGCATCGGCAATGCGCTGTTCGAATGGATGGGTTTCGATACCGAAGGGCAACCCATCACGACGAATCTTGGCGAGTACCTCATGGTCGGGGCAGGCGATATGCCGCGCATCGAGACGGCGCATCACGAATCGCCGACGCCTCTCAATCCGCTCGGTGTGAAGGGGGTCGGTGAGTGCGGCGTGTTGCCGGCGGCGGCGGCGATCGTGTCGGCGATCGAAGATGCGCTAGCGCCGTTTGGCGTACGGATCGCGCAGACGCCGATACGGCCGATCGAAATCGTGCGAATGGTGAAGCGCGGTAGGCTGCGAAAATGAAACCAAAGGGTGCAAAGAACGCTTTGCAACCCGATCACATCCAAAGGAGAGGCGATTGAATCGTGCATCACGAAGGTTGATCGGTATTTCCCTCGCTGTTCTGGCTGCCGGATGCGCGGCGCCCGCCGGCATCAACGTGAAGGAAGTCGGCAGTCTCCACGTCGGCGGACGGGCCATCACATTGTCGGGGCTGCCGGAACGGGACGTCGTGTTCTCTCCTGGCGCACCGCCGCTGCGCGTGAACCCGAATGGTGATTTCCAGGTCGAGCAGATGTACGCACAGTATGTTCGCCTGGTCGATCCGAAAGCCAGGTATCCGTTGCTGATGATGCACGGCGGCGGACTCTCCGGTGTGACCTACGAGACCAAGCCCGATGGCAAGGCCGGCTGGCAGCAGTTTTTCCTTCGCGCCGGTCACGACGTCTATGTGAGCGATGCGGTCGAGCGCGGCCGCGCGTCCTGGGCGCGATTCCCGGAGGTGTTCAAGGGCGAGCCGATGTTTCGAACCAAGAAAGAGGCATGGGAGCTCTTTCGTATCGGGCCGAACGGCTCGTATGAAACTGAACCGGCGAAGCGCGTTGCCCACCCGGGTCAGCAGTTTCCAACCGAGGCGTTCGACCAGTTCATGCGCCAAGGCGTCCCGCGCTGGACGACTACCGATGTGGCAACACAGGCCGCGTACAACGCATTCGTGGCGGCCCATTGTCCGTGCGTGATCATCACCCATAGTCAAGGCGGCAGTTTTGCCTTCAACATGGCGCTTGCCAACCCGGACAAGATCAAGGCGCTCGTCGCGGTCGAGCCTTCAGGCGCGCCCGATCCGCAAAGCGTCGATGTCGCTTCGCTCAAGAACATTCCGCATCTGTTCGTCTGGGGCGACAACATGGACAAGCACCCGGTCTGGGCCAAGCTCCAGGCTGCCCCCATGCGCTATCGCGATGCGCTTGCCAAGGCGGGAACGACGGCAGACCTGATGGAGCTGCCGGCGCGCGGCGTGCGCGGCAACACCCATATGCTGATGATGGATCGCAATTCGGATCAGGTCGCCGAGATGATCCAGGCGTGGCTCGCGCAGCGCGGGCTGATGAAGTAGGAGCGAACGGCCGCCCGAACGCAGGTCAACAATAGGCGACAGGCCAAAATGGCACTTACTTAACGTGCGATGCTCGAGCCTCCGTTCGCCCTGAGCCTGTCGAAGGGTAACGCAGGCTCGTCGAAGGCGGGCGATCGTCCGCTCACGGACGCTCCGGCATTCACCCTTCGACAGGCTCAGGGCGAACGGTCGCGTAAGCCTAGGCGAACGATGGAACGCAGGGCGCTATTTTTTGTGTTCTCGAGTG
>JBJXGX010000385.1:0-13357 GCA_046160305.1 Burkholderiales bacterium | reverse complement strand
CGCTATTCCAGCACACGACAGAGGGTCCGGACGATATGCCCGCGCATGTCCGTGCGGCGCTTACCCAGACGCAGTTATCAATCCCGATCGTGGGCGGCGCGCTCACGCTCGGCACTTGGCAAGGAATCTATGTCTATGAGCATCGCACCGCCGGTCATGCGCGCGAGATCGTGTTGCATGTGCTTGGGGAGTGATGCCGACATTTTGAGTACGACTGACCCGCACCGCCGTTCGCATGGAACTCGTCGTAGAGCGAGATGCACCGCCGTTCGCCCTGACCCTGTCGAAGGGTGAGCCGAGGCGCGCGGAGTGCTTCGAGACCTCCTACGCCGCCTTCAACGCGCGCCACACACGCTCCGGTGTCGCAGGCATATCGATCGGTGCCTTGCCGCGTGAGATGAGCGCATCGGCGATCGCGTTCATCACCGCTGCCGGTGCACCGACCGTGCCGGTCTCGCCGGCGCCTTTGACCCCAAGCGGATTGGTGCCGGTAGGAATCGGATGCACGTCGACCTGGAACGACGGGAAGTCATCGGCGCGCGGCATGCAGTAATCGAGAAACGATGCGCTCACCAACTGGCCGCTGGCCGGGTCGTACGTAATGTTTTCCCACAACGCCTGGCCGACGCCTTGCGCGACCCCGCCATGCATCTGGCCTTCGAGCAGCAGCGGATTGACGACCGTGCCGACGTCATCGGTGATCAGCATGCGCACCAACTCCACGCGGCCGGTATCCGGATCGATCTCCACCTCGGCGATCTGGCAACCGTTCGGGAAGTTTCCGGGCCCCATATCGAATTCGCCGACCGCTTCAAGGCCCACGCCGAGATGCGCCGGGTAACCCATCGGAAAATACGATCGCTTGGCGACCGCCGTGATCGGCACCGCCTTGTCGGTGCCTTTCACCGCGAACTTGCCCTCCTTGAACTCGATATCGGCCGGCGCCGCTTCCATCATGAATGCAGCGATCTGCGTGCCCTTCTCGATGATGCGATTCGCGGCAATGCGCAACGCCCCGCCACCGAGTGACATCGAGCGCGATCCGTAGGTGCCGCGTCCGAACGACACCGCGTCGGTATCGCCTTGAATAAGCCGGACCGCGTCGAAATCGACTCCGAGAAATTCCGCCACCATCTGCGCATAGACGGTCTCGTGTCCTTGACCATGTGAGAACGTGCCCGCGACCACGCTCACCGTGCCGGCCGGATTGAAGCGGATTTCCATGCGCTCGTTGAAGATCGTCGCGGCTTCGAGGTAGCACGAAATGCCGCGGCCACGAATGCGGCCTCTTTTTTCCGACTCGGCGCGCCGGCCTGCGAAGCCGTCCCAGTCGGCGGCCTTCAAGGTGCGATTCATGACCGTTTCGAAGTCGCCGCAATCGTATCGATAGGCGAGCGCCGTCTGGTAGGGCATCTGCGAGGGCTTGACGAAATTGATCCGCCGCAAATCGAGCGCATCACGGCCCATCTCGCGCGCCGCCTGATCGATCAATCGTTCCAGCATGTAGGAGGCCTCGGGGCGACCGGCGCCGCGATATGGCGCGGTGGAGGCGGTATTGGTGAAGATGCCGCGCGTGGAGGCGCGTATCGCCGGAATGGCATAGACGCCTGATGACAAGGTCACCGCGAACATCGGCGAGATCGCCGCGGTCGCCGCCAGATACGCGCCGAGGTTGTAGATCGATTCGGCGCGCAGCGCGGTGATGCGCCCGGTTTTGTCGAAGGCCATCGCGACATCGACCACCTGGTCTCGCGCATGCGAGTCGCTCGCGATCGATTCGATCCGCTCGCCGATCCACTTCACCGTGCGACCGGTGCGCCGTGCGGCCCACAGGACGAGGATGTCTTCGGGGTAGGCGCCGCCCTTCATACCAAAACCACCACCGACATCGTTCGAGATGACGCGGATCATCGCGTCGTCCACCTTGAAGACTTCGGCGGCAAGCGTCTCGCGTTCGACGTGCGGGGCCTGTCCGCTGTGATAGAGCGTGTAGCAGCCCGTACCTTGATCGAACGCGCCCATCGCCCCGCGCGGCTCGATCGAGTTGGTGGTGACGCGATTGTTGACCAGGTGAATCTTCGAGACGTGCTGGGCGGCAGCAAATGCTTCGTCAACCTTGGCCGCATTGCCCAACGCGATGGTGAACGACACGTTGTCCTTGGCATGCTCCCAGACTTTGACGGCGCCGGGCTTCGCTGCTTCCACGGCGGAGGTGACCGAGGGCAGAACCTCATAGTCAATCTGCGCCAGATCGGCGGCGTCTTTCGCCTGATCGATCGTCTCGGCGACAACGAATGCAACGGGCATGCCGGCGCACTTGACGACGCCGCGAGCGAGCGCCGGATACGGCGAGCCGGTGGGTGGGCCGGCCATGAGCGGCATCGGAAAGTGGCAATGCATATCGCCCAGGCCGTCGGCGGCGAAGTCATCGCCCGTCAACACCGTGAGCACGCCCGGCGCTTTGAGAGCGGATCGGGTATCAATCGATTTGATCCGCGCGTTGGCGTGCGGCGAGCGGATGACGAAGGCGTGCGCGACGCGCGGCAACTCGATGTCATCGACATAGCGGCCACGGCCGGTGAGAAAACGCGGATCTTCCTTGCGGGGAACGGGTTGCCCGATACCGAATTTCATGGCGTACGCCTCCTTGTCGATCGAGACGCCGGTGTCGGGTCCGGAAAGGACAGGAGACACCCGCGAAGTTCACTGCTGTTGTTTTCGTACCCGATTTCAAACGAGCGGATGATACGGCTTCGCACTCGTCTGCGTTCCCGCGACCAACGCCCTGCTCACGAACCGAAAGCCGCGAATTGGCATACGATGTCGTGGCGCCGCCCGGTCAACCGTGCGGTGACTACAGCCATCAGTTTGGAGGAGAGCCATGAATCGAGTCATTCTGGCGCTATCGGCCCTTGCCGGGTCCTTAAGCGTTGGTGTCGCCGTTGCGCAGACCCCGCCAGGGGCCACCGTCGATGAACGTGCCGTCAACGGCGCGAAGGAATACGTCAAGCAGAAGAAGCTGCAGAACCCGAAGATCACGATCCTTCTCAACTCGATCTTCCAGAACGCGCAGCCGGCTTACAACGAACGTTGGGAAAAACTCACCGGCGTGAAGGTCGAGAACGTTCCGCTTGGGTACACCGATATCCCGGCGAAGGTGATGGCCGAGGCGGTTGCCAAGACCGGTGCGTTCGACATTTTCAACGACTTCCCATACACGATTCCAGACGCTTCAGGCGCCGGGACCTTGCAGCCGCTCGATCTCTATGTAGCGCGCGGCAAGCCCGATTTTGCGGGCATCGCACCGGGCCTGGTCGGCCAACAGTATTTTGACGGCAAGCAATACGCGGCGATCCTCGATGGCGATCATCTCGCCCTGGTATTGCGCAAGGATCTGATCGAGAACGCGCAAGTCCAGGCGGAATACAAGCAGAAATTCGGCAAGGCGCTCGGATGCCCGGACACGATGGCCGAGTGGGAACAGCAGGCAGCGTTCATGCACACGGCCAAGGGGCAGACGCGCTGGGGCGTCACATTCGAAAACGGCCTCTTCGGCGCTATGGGCTATCGGTCGGTGAATTTTTCGTACCGGCATTTCCCGGCATATTTGGGCACGCTCATGTTTGACAAGGACATGAAGCCCACCATCAACACCCCGAACGGGATCCGCGCGATTCAGCAATTCACCTCGATGGTGAAGTACATGCCGGCCGATATTCAGGGTTGGGGAACGCCGCAGATCTATCCGTTCTGGGCGAGTGGGCAGGCGTATTCGGTAATGTCGTTTCCCTCGATCGTCGGGTTCGGCGAGAAGAATCCGAAAACCACGCTCGCCGGCAAGCACCTGACCTGCATGGTCCCGCAAGTCGAGGTCAACGGCAAACTGGTCCGCCGTATTCCACAGGCGGCCGGTACGGGCTACATGGTGAACAAGCACTCGAAGAATCCCGAGTTGGCGTACTGGTACATCCAATGGCTTACCAGCCCGACCATCGGTGATGAAGCGGTCGCTGATCCGAAAGGGTTCTGGGATCCATTCAAGGAATCACATCGCAAGAACCCCAAAATCCACGACAAGTTCGGTGGCCCGCAGTTTGTGAACATGACCCTCGATGCCACCAAGTATGTCGTGTCGCTGCTTTGGATACAGGGCAACTACGAGTACTTCAAGATTCTCGATAACAATCTTGCCGATGTGATGAGTGGGAACATTACCCCGCAGGTGGCGGCGCAGCGCATCGAGAAGGGCTGGGATGGCGTCACGAACGACGTCGGTCGCAAGACGCAGATCCAGGATTGGGCGCGCGGCGTGAACGCCGGGATCTACATCGACAAGTTTTGAGCTCTCGCCAAGAGTCCCCTCTTCCGTGACGGGAGAGGGGAGAGCGGGGGGCGCCTGGTGAATGCGAGGGCGCTCCGCTTGCAATCATTCAACGACAAATACGCATGAGCAGCGTCGCTGCACCGATGCCAACGCACCGAATTCGTCCCGGGCCATTCATGCGGCTCGGCGCCTGGCTATCGCAGGAAAAAGTGTTCCGCCTCATCCCCTTTGTCATGGTGGAGGCGATGTTCATTTTGACGGTCATCATTCCGTTCATCCTGACGATCTACATCAGCCTCCTCAAGTGGCGCGCGAGCCGCCCCTTCGAGCAGGCGGTGTTCCAGGGCTTCGACAATTACATCGCCGTCCTCACCAACGAAGGTTTCTGGACGACGCTTGGCCGGACCTTTTATTTCGCGGGTGTCGCGGTAACGTTCGAGCTGTTCATCGGCTTCGTGCTCGCGATGCTGGTCAATCAGGTCGTGCGTGGCCGGCGCATCTACATCACGATCTTCCTGATTCCGATGATGATCGTGCCGGTGGTGGTGGGCTACAACTTCTCGATGATCTATCTCGACTCCGGGCCCTTCAATCAGATGCTTGCGCCATTCCTTGAGCCCTTCGGGATCGATCCGCGCATCCGTTGGCTCTCGCATCCGATTGCCGCGCAGTGGGCGATCATCCTCTCTGACGTATGGCAGTGGACGTCGCTCACGTTCCTCATTTTCATGTCGGGCTTCGCGGCGCTGCCGCAGCAGCTCATCAATGCGGCGCGGGTGATGGGCGCGACCCGTTCGCAGATCTTCTGGAAAATCGAGTTGCCGCTCTTGAAGCCGGCGATCGTGATCGCGGTGGTCATTCGCAGCATGGAGGCGCTCAAGATGTTCGACCCGGTGACCTTGCTCACGTCCGGCGGCCCCGGCACCTCGAGCCAGACCATCGCCTTTTATTTGTGGGAGCAGGTCTGGGTCTTCAACAAGTACAGCTTTGGCGCGGCAGCCTCGATCATCCTGTTGCTTATTTTCGCGGTGCTGATTTTTCTCGGGATCTACATGCTGGTGCGCCAAAAGGCCATCGTCGATCAACAGGGGGCGTAATGGCATCGCCGACCCTTTCTCCTCCAACCCGGGCGCGCTCGACCCATGCGGGACGAAAGCTGCGCGCGCCGATCATTCGCCACATCATCCTCCTCGCCTGGGCGTTCGTCGTGATTTTCCCGATCTATTGGATGGTCATGACGTCGTTCAAGGATTCGGGCGAGTGGGTGACCTGGCCGCCTCGCTGGTATCCGCACGACCCAACGCTGCTCAACTATCAGCAGATCTTCATCCCCTCGGATCTCGACCGCAAGAACCTCTCGCGCGATGCGACCGAGCAGGCGTTCAGCATCTGGAAGGCGCTCCGAGACTCGCTTGCGATCTGTACCGTCACGTCGTTGTTATCGCTTCTGCTTGGCACCTTTCTCGCCTATTCGATTTCGCGGTTCCAGGTCGGCGGAAAGTATTTTCGGTACATGATCCTCACGATCCGCATGGTGCCGCCCATCGTGATCGCGATCCCGCTCCTCATGTACTACGCGATCATGATTCCGTTCGCCTCTGAATCGGTGCTGGGCATTCGCATCACGCTCTTCGATACCTACGTGGGTATCGGCGTTCTGTACGTCGCCGTCACGCTGCCTTTCGTGATCTGGATGATGCTCTCCTTCATCGATGAGGTCCCCTACACGCTCGAGCACGCTGCGCGCATGATGGGTGCGGGCCGCATATACGTA
Source organism: Burkholderiales bacterium (assembly GCA_046160305.1). Taxonomy (GTDB): domain Bacteria; phylum Pseudomonadota; class Gammaproteobacteria; order Burkholderiales; family SG8-39; genus SHXR01. Next base: position 7,259 of record JBJXGX010000385.1, on the reverse strand, counting down.
CTGCGCAAGGTCGTGTTGCCGCTGGTGGCCTCGGGGATGGTGGTGACGTTCCTCTTCGTGTTCATCCTGAATTGGGCGGAGTTCTTGCTGGCGCTCACGCTCACGTATCCGGAAGTGACGACCTTGCCGATCCTGTTGAACAAATTCCAAAGCGCCTCCGAGGGGCGGCTCTATGGACCCCAAGCGGCGATCGGAACCGTCATCACCGTTCCGGTCGTGATCCTTGGAATCCTGATCCAAAAGCATCTGATCAAGGGCTTCAGCTTCGGCATGATAAGAAAATAACGATCGGACGAAAGTGCACACCTGCTTTCGTTCGGGTCAATTTCCCTTGAAGCGCCGGCCAAGCCGGACATTTCAAGGCGGCACAATGCAACGCTGAAAGGCGGTCCGTGGCAAGAATCGTTCTGAAAGACCTCGTCAAGCAGTTTGGCGCCTACAAGGCAGTCAACGGCGTCAACCTCGAGATTCGCGATGGCGAGTTTCTGATCATGGTCGGGCCATCGGGCTGTGGGAAAACGACCACGCTCAACATGATTTCGGGCCTGGAGACACCCACCAGCGGCGAGATCACGATTGGCGATACGATCGTTAATGATCTGGAGCCTGGCGAGCGTGGCCTGGGGATGGTATTCCAGGACCTCGCGCTGTTCCCGCATATGACCGTCTTCGAGAACATCGCGTTCGGTCTGCGCGTCAAGAAGATCCCTGAAGCCGAGGTGCAGTCGCGCGTGCGTGCGGCGGCGGATGCAGTGCACATCCCGAAGCTGCTCGATAAGATGCCGCGCCAATGTTCCGGCGGCGAATCGCAACGGGTGGCCCTGGCCCGCACGATCGTGACCAATCCGCGCGTTTTTCTCATGGACGAACCGCTATCGAGTCTCGATGCGAAGCTCCGGATCGATATGCGCACCGAGTTGAAGCGTCTGCACGAGCAACTCGATGCCACCTTCGTCTACGTGACGCACGACCAGGCCGAAGCAATGACGATGGCCGATCGCATCGTCGTGATGAATGCCGGGCGCATCGAGCAGGTGGGTGCGCCTTTGGAAATCTATCGCAAGCCTGCTACGCAATTCGTCGCCGGTTTCTTCGGCATGCCGACCATGAACTTCCTTTCCGGCACGGTTGAATCTCGAAGGGGCACACTTGTGTTCATCTCGGGCAAGGTCGAGCAGCCCTTGCCGGCTAGCGTGCCTCCGGGCACGGCCGGACGCAGCGTCGTGTTCGGCGTGCGTGCTGAGCATGTGATGGTGGGTCGAGGTGATACGGCCGCACAGGTCAAGCTGGTCGAACCGCTGGGCGACGGTACGCTCGTCTTCTGCGAGTACGGCGGTGAATCGATGCTGGTGGCGAAAGTCGATTCCGAAGCGGTGATGACGACCGGCACGAAGCTCAACGTGAGCTTCGATGCGGCGCGCTGCCATCTGTTCGATGCATCGAGCGGGGCGCGATTGAACTAGGCCTTGCGGCAACCGGACGAGTCTTGAGGACCGGAGGTCACCTCCACCCGTGCCGGCATCCGGAGGGCTGACCGACCGAATAGGGCGTCTCCGCTCGGGAAACCATCGAAGCGAACTATCGCACGCGTCGCGGAACTCCGGGTCGCATTCGAACAGTTGATCCGATAGGATCGAATGATCATGGGTATCCTTTCGGTCATCCCTCGTCCCATCAAGCTCGCGCTGAAATCCCGCTGGAAGCAGGCACGCGTCTCGTTCGCCGAGACTTGGCGGTCTTATCAAAGCGACGATCTGCTGGCTGCATTGCGCTCGGTCGGCATTCATTCCGGGGATAGCGTCATGCTCCATAGCGCGTTTGGCCGGGAGTACGGCTATCGCGGCAGCGCTGATTCGCTGACTGATGTGTTCGTGGATGCCGTGGGGCCGACCGGACACCTGCTCATGGTATCGCTGCCCTACCGGTCGGCGTCGATCGACTACATCCGGTCGGGCCGGCCGTTCGATGTGCGCCACACGCCGTCGATGATGGGCATCGTTTCCGAGCTGTTCCGCAGGCGTGATGACGTGATCCGCAGCTTGCATCCGACGCACCCGATTCTCGTCCGTGGACCGCGCGCCCAATGGTTCGTCGATGAGCATCCCGACTGCCTTTATCCCTGCGGACCAGGTACGCCTTTTGATCGCCTCGCCGAGGTGGATGGAAAGGCGGTGTTTTTCAATGTGCCTTTTGATACGTACACGTTCTTTCACTATCTGGAGCATCTGATCGCGCCGCATCTGCCGTTCTCGTTGTACATGAACGAGCCGTTCACCGTGCCGATCATCGACCGGGACGGCCGCAGCCGCATGGTGACCACTTTCGTGTTCGCACCTGAAGCGATTCGAAGGCGGCGGTTCGCGGTGCTCGACACGCAGATGCGTCGGCGCGGATTGCTTGCCAGGCGGCGCATCGGCAACGGCAGCATTCTCGCCGTTCGGGTGCGGGACACCATCGATTGTGTCCATCAAATGAAAGGCGAAGGTCGCTTCTTCTACGAATTCACGGAGCCCCTTGCTCTACCGAAGCCGTGAACGGGCTCGACGATACCTAAAGGGCGCCAGTATTGCTGGCGGCGGTTATCGGCCATGACTTTTGCAATATCGATGATTGTGCAGACCGCAGACAATCCGTCGAATCGAAACCCCGGAATCCATTGACATGAGTGAAGCGACAACGTCATCGACATTCGGCGGGCGCTGGGTGGTGGTGACGGGTGCCTCGTCGGGACTCGGCCAGGCGATCGCGATTGAACTGGCGCGCCAAGGCTGTCACGTCGTGCTCTTGGGTCGTGATCTGGTGCGACTGGGAGAAACCGCGGCGCGCCTTGGGGCCGCGACCTACCGTGTGCTACCTTTTGACTTGACCCGGCACGCAGATATCACACCTGCGATTCTGAGGCTGCGCGAGGATGTCGGACCCATCTATGGGCTGTGCCACGCGGCAGGTATTGTCCACACGCGCCCGCTGTCCGCGAGCCCGGTCGACATTATTCAATCGCAGCTCGACGTCAATCTGATCGCCGGACTCGAGCTCGCACGCGGGGTGTGCAGGCGTGACGTGATGATGCCCGAAGGCGGGAGCCTCTTATTCATATCGTCGGTGTACGGCCGCGTTGGGATGCCGGGTCAGTCGGCATACTGCGCAACCAAAGGTGCGGTGGCCGCGGCGGTGCGAGCGCTCGCAGTCGAGCTGGCGCGCCGCAAGATCAGAGTCAATAGCATTTCACCAGGCCTGGTCATCACTGAGATGACGAAGCGTTCGCTTGCCATGCTGTCGGCCGACCACGCCGAGCGGCTCAAGGCCGCTCATCCGCTTGGACCGGGTCGACCAGAAGACGTCGCCCATGCCGCCGCGTTCCTGCTTTCGCCGGCGGCGGGCTGGATTACCGGTGCCGATCTCGCGGTCGATGGCGGATTCACTGCTCAATAACTGAGGAACCAACGATGATCAGCGACGACCACGTACTGGGATGGCTTGCAGAGGTTTTTGAAGATTCGCGCAGCCGCCTGAAACTCACAACGCGTCGGGAAGACATTCCCGGTTGGGATTCCCTTGGAACGCTATCGTTGATCGCGGCGCTCGATGAAAAATTCGACATCCACATCTCCGAGCAGGACATCGAAGCGATGCAAACCGTCGGCGACGTTTTTGCGATCCTCAAGCGTCATGGTGCGCTCGAGGAAGCCTGATGCGCTTTCTGCTCGTCGACCGCATAGCGTCGCTCTTGCCAGGGCGCAGCATCGTGGCCGTGCGCACGGTGCCGGCTGATGACGAGTACCTGCAGGATCACTTCCCGGGCTTCCCGGTAGTGCCCGGCGTGCTCCTGACCGAGATGATGGCGCAGGCGGCCGGCAAGTGTCTTGATGCGGAAAGGAAGCCACGCGGCAAGGCGATGCTGGCAAAGATCCTGTCGGCGAGCTTTCGCGCCTGGGTGACGCCCGGCTCTGAAACCGTATTGCACGCGCAGATCACAAAGAACGCCGATCGCTATGCCAACGCCCTCTGCCATGTCGAGGTCGGTGGAAAGACCGTCGCGCAGTCCAGCCTGTTTTTCTCGTTCCTGCCGATTGACCAGTTCGTTGCCGGCTATCGCGACGAAGTCCTCGAGCGCTATCTCGCGGAGCATCCAAAATGAGCAAACAGTTCGAACTGCACGCCACAACTGTCCTTGTCACCGGAGGTACGCGCGGGATCGGACGTGCGATTTCGCTACAGCTCGCGCGTGCCGGTGCCAACGTCATTGCAAATTACGCCCGCAATGACAGCGCCGCGACTGCGCTGGTCGACGAGGCCAAGGCCGAAGGTCTGTCGATTCAGGCGTTGCGAGCGGACCTCACCCTCGCGAAGGGAATGGCCGATGTCGCGGAGCGGCTGCAACAACCGGCGATCGGGATCCTTTCCCTGGTGCACTGTGCGGCGACTGGCGTGCATAAGCCGATCGACCAACTGACGATGCGTCACTGGGACTGGACCATGTCGCTCAATGTGCGATCGTTTTTTGAGTTGGTGCGTCTGTTGCTCCCGGGGTTCCGCTCCGGCTCGGCGATCGTTGCCGTTTCCTCGGTTGGCGCAGTTCGAGCGGTACCGGCTTACGCAGCAATCGGCAGCTCGAAGGGTGCGCTTGAATCGTTCGCCCGTCACCTCGCGGCAGAGCTGGCGCCCAAGGGTATTCGAGTCAACGTGTTGTCCCCCGGTGGCGTGCAGACGGACGCCTGGGATGCATTTCCTGATAAGGACCAGCGGTTGATCGATACGATCAGACGCACCCCGTTGGGCCGTCTGGTGTCGGTCGAGGAGGTGGCGATGGCGGCGCAGTTCCTATGCAGTCCGGCATCGCAAGGCATCGTCGGCCAAACGTTGGTAATCGACGGTGGGGCCCGCATCGTCGATTGATGCTCGAGGGAATATCGCTCCGACCACATCGCACAACGTATCCCTGCAGAATCCAAGCCATGAGCCAGACAACGATCGAGGGCGTGCGCATCGCGGGCGTGTCCACCTGCCTCCCATCACGCATCGAAGACAACTTTGCGGCTGGATTCGATCCCGATGAGGTCCGCAAAGTCGTTGCGATGGCGGGTGTTCGATCGCGGCGTATCGTGGATCAAGGGGTAACATCGGCAGACCTGTGTTTCGAAGCGGCAGAGCACTTGCTCGAGAAACTTGGCTGGGAGCGCGACTCGGTCAGCGGCTTGATCCTGGTGACGCAATCGCCCGACTACTGGCTCCCTTCTTCGAGTTGCATGCTGCACCAGTGGCTCGGCTTGTCTGATCAATGTGCAGCGTTCGATATCGGGCTTGGCTGCTCCGGATATCCCTATGGCCTCTATCTCGCGGCGACCATGCTGCGCGCTGGCGGGCACCGGCGAATTCTGATGCTCCACGGCGAAACGCCAAGCCGCTTTGTTGCCGAATCCGACCAGGCGACGCGCTTATTGTTTAGCGACGCAGGCTCGGCAACCGCGCTCGAGCTTGATGACGGGAGCGTCAGCCACTTCTGCTTGCACACCGACGGCACTGGTCATGCAGGTTTGATTATTCGTGGGGGCGGATTTCGGGAACGCGAACCGGCCGATCCACGCGACCTGTGCCTGCGTATGGACGGTGCCGGCGTTTTCAACTTCACCATCAAGCGTGTGCCGGAGCTGATCCGTGAGGGCCTGGCGTTGTCCGGTCGTTCCGTCGACCAAATCGATGCTTTCATTTTTCACCAGTCGAATCGCTTCATCATGAAGCACCTTATGAAAAAAGCGGGTCTTCCCGAGGCCAAGGTGCCGATGTCGATCGAAGAGATCGGCAATTGCGGCGGGCCATCCGTTGCGGTAACGATGACCCGCTGCCTCGGTGCTGAACGAACCGTCGAGCAATCCCTCATGCTGCTCGGGTACGGCGTTGGGCTATCGTGGGGCGCCGCGGTTGTTGCGCTCGATACGCGTGCCGTGTTGCTGCATACCGACTACGATGGCCTGATGGCCCGACGTGGTTTGCCCGTTCGCGCCGCAGCGTGATATGTGCGGCATTGCCGGAATTTGGAGTCCTTCTAAAGAGGCTGGGCCGCGCGTCGAGGAGCTGCAACGCATGGTTGCGGCACTGCATCATCGCGGACCCGACGCGGAGGGCACGCGCATCGATGGGCCCATCGGCTTAGGGCACGCGCGCCTCAGCATCATCGATCTCGAAGGGGGTGCCCAACCGCTCGCCAACGAGGACCACACCATCTGGGTAGTCTTCAACGGCGAGATCTTCAATTACGTCGAGCTTCGCGAGCGGCTGGTGGCGCAAGGCCATTGCTTCCGTACTGCATCGGACACCGAAGTGCTCGTGCACTTGTACGAGCAGCATGGCGATGATTTCGTTACCCATCTGAACGGACAGTTCGCGATCGCCCTGTGGGATGGTCCACGCCAGCGACTGGTACTGGTACGCGACCGCGTCGGAATTCGGCCACTGTTTCATACACGCATCAACGGACGGTTCGCCTTTGCCTCCGAGGTGAAAGCGCTTTTCGCTTTACCCTCGGTTCCGCGCGCACTGGATGCGGCTGCGCTCGCGTCGACTTTCAGTTACTGGTCGGTTCTGCCGCCGAACAGCATCTTCGAAGGTGTGCTTAGCTTGCCACCGGGGCACAGGATGATTGTTGACGGGGACGGCAGCACCATCGAGCGGTACTGGGATTGGCCATTCGCCGGCGCCAGCACTTTGGTCGGCTCTGACCAATCGTGCGCCGATGATCTGCGCAGTCTCCTGATCGATGCGGTGCGCCTGCAACTTCGTGCGGACGTGCCGGTCGGCGCGTATCTGTCGGGCGGACTTGATTCATCGATCATCACCACGATCATTAGAAACCATACGAACGCGCCGCTTCGAAGTTTCTCCTTGACCTTCGAGGATGCCGAGTTCGACGAGGGTGCCTACCAGCGCGAGCTCGCACGTCACCTCAGCACCGATCATTCGTCAATGTGCGCGACGCGCAGCGCGATCGGCGCTGCCTTTCCGCGTGCGGTGTGGCACGCCGAAGCGCCGATGGTCCGCACGGCTCCAACGCCAATGATGCTGTTAGCCGACAGCGTACGCGCAGCGGGATACAAGGTCGTGCTGACCGGCGAAGGGGCGGATGAAGCTTTCGGCGGTTACGACTTGTTCAAAGAGGCGGCAATCCGTCGATTCGTCGCCCGACAACCTGATTCCCAATGGCGCGGCGCCCTGCTTGGACGGCTATATCCTTATCTTGCCAATTCGCCGGTGCGAAGCCGGGG
>JBJXGX010000384.1:0-11530 GCA_046160305.1 Burkholderiales bacterium | reverse complement strand
CGAAACCGTTACCTCGAAGTAAATTTGTCACGACGTAACAAGTGTTACAACTCATTGAGATATAATGGAGTTTTGCGATTGACCGACTTCCAACAGTGACCTTGTTCCGCTGGTTAGTCATCCCTGCCGCGGTCGGGTGCGGGCTGATGGCGTTGACGATCGCAATTGGCGCGTTCGTCTTTGTATTGGCTTGGGACAATCTGCCTCCCCTCGATGCGCTGACCGACTACCGACCCAAGATTCCTCTGCGGATCTACACGACAGAGGGCACCCTGATCGGGGAATTCGGCGAAGAGCGCCGTGCGGTCGTGCAGATCAGCGACGTCCCCGATGTCCTGAAGCAGGCGATCATCGCGGCCGAAGACGAGCGTTTTTATCAGCACACCGGCGTTGACCTGATCGGCGTAATACGCGCTGCCATATCAAACGTCTTGTCCGGGGGACGCAAGCAAGGCGCCAGCACCATCACGATGCAGCTCGCGCGCAATCTATTCTTGTCGAGTGAGCGTACGTTCACGCGGAAGATCTACGAAGCGTTGCTCGCCTACAAAATCGAGTCGAGCCTCACCAAGGATCAGATTCTCGAAACGTACATAAACCAGATCTACCTCGGTCAACGCGCATACGGATTCGCTTCAGCGGCGCAGACCTACTACGGGAAATCGGTGCGGGACATTACCGTCGGCGAGGCGGCGATGCTTGCTGGATTACCCAAGGCGCCCTCGAGCTTCAACCCGGTTGTCAATCCGAAACGCGCGCATCAACGCCAGCAGTACGTGCTCCGCCGGATGCATGAGATTGGCGCGTTGACTGAGTCGCAACTTGCCGAAGCGCAAAAGGTTTCTTCCGTCCAGGTGGTACGCCGCGAAGCAACCGAATTTCCGATTCACGCCGAATACGCGGCGGAAATGGTCCGACAAGCCCTGTTCGAACGCTATCCGGACGAGATCTATACGCGCGGATTTCGCGTCTACACAACGATATCGAGGGCCGACCAGGAAGCCGCCCACGGAGCGTTGCGCAAGGGCGTGCTGGAATACGATCGTCGCCATGGTTATCGCGGGCCAGAGGCATACGTTACGTTGCCGGCGAACGCCCCGGACGAAGCGATCGAGGACGCCCTGCAGGATTCGATTGATAACGATGACCTTCTGGCCGCCGTCGTACTGGAAGCGTCCGCGAAGCAGGTCAAGGTATATCGTCGCGGCGGCGAGCTGACCATTCCGGAAGCCGGCCTGCGATTCGTGAGCAGAATGCTGGGCACGCAGGTCGCGCCGGACAAGCGAATCATGCGAGGGGCCGTCGTGCGGGTGCAGCGCGATGAAAAAGGCAATTGGTCGATCACGCAATTGCCCGATGTCGCATCGGCCTTCGTATCGATGGATCCACGCGATGGCGCGATTCGAGCGCTCGTGGGAGGGTTCGATTTCACGCGCAACAAGTACAACCGCGTTACCCAGGCGTGGCGGCAGCCCGGCTCGAGCTTCAAACCTTTTATTTACTCAGCGGCCCTGGATCGCGGCTTTACGCCGGCGACGATCGTCAACGACGATGCGGTGGTCGTGGACGCGGCGCTGACCGGCGGCCAGACATGGGAGCCCAAGAACTATGATGGCAAGTTCGAGGGACCGATGCGTCTTCGAACCGCACTTGCGAAATCGAAGAACATGGTTTCGATCCGGGTGCTTCAAGCAATCGGCACCCGTTATGCGCAGGAGTTCGTCGGTCGATTCGGATTCGACGCCGATAAGCATCCCCCATACCTGACAATGGCCCTCGGAGCGGGCTCTGTTACGCCAATGCAGATGGCACGGGGATATGCCGTGTTCGCCAATGGCGGTTTTCGCGTTGACCCGTACCTCATCACCAAGATTGTCGACGATCGAGGCAACCTCCTTGCCGAGGCGCAACCTGCAAAGGCGGCAGTTGATGCACCGCGCGTGCTGGATAGCCGCAACGCATTCATCATGGACACCATGTTGCGCGATGTCATCCGGGTGGGCACTGCGGTCCGCGCGAATGTACTTGGGCGCAATGATCTTTCCGGCAAGACGGGCACGACGAACGACTATAACGACGCGTGGTTCGTGGGCTACCAGCAATCGCTGGTGGCGGCGGCCTGGCTCGGCTTCGACACCCCGAAGCGGCTTGGAAACAACGAGACCGGCGCGCTCGCCGCACTGCCGATCTGGATCAATTACATGTCGCGGGTGCTCAAGAACGTTCCGCAATCCCCTATCCTGCCGCCTGACAGTGTCGTAACCATTCGCGTCGATCCGGAAACTGGTCTTGCCGATCCCGACGGAAAACTCACTGAATTCTTTTACAGAGGGGCGCCGTTGCCGGCATTGTCCGTCGACCCCCCTGCGGCCGAGGATCCCGCGCGGCCAGAGCGCCGCGTGTTCTGACCGGCAACGTCGGGGCGGACCGGGTAACATCGCGAGCTGGTCTCGAAAGTCCCAAATGTATCGCGTCATTCTCGTACTTGCCCTCACCTTGTTTCTCGCAAGCTGTGGGACCAAAGGCGCCCTCTACATCGCGCCGCCCGATACCGACGATGCCCCCAAAAGGCGGACAATCTGAATCCCTCATGACCTTTCATCGCGGTGGGCCGACCGACGTCCTTGAGGCCGAACGCGTGTCGCTCGTCGAAATCGCCGCGGCTGTAGGAACGCCTTGCTACGTTTATTCACGCGCGGCGCTCGAGGCGTCGATGCGATCTTTTCAAGCCGCCACGCGCGGCCGCAAGTCGCTCATCTGCTATGCGATGAAGGCGAATAGCAATCTTGCGATCCTCGACATATTCGCGCGGCTCGGCGCCGGTTTCGACATCGTATCGGGCGGTGAGCTTGCACGTGTCATTGCAGCAGGTGGTGATCCGCGCAAGGTCGTATTTTCAGGCGTGGGCAAAACCGCGATCGCAATGCGTCAGGCATTGGAGGCCGACATCCGGTGTTTCAACGTCGAATCGGCGGGAGAGTTGCGCAAACTCGAGGCTGTCGCCGCGGCGGCCGGGCGCAAGGCCCCGATTTCATTGCGAGTGAACCCGGACGTCGACGCTGGCACGCATCCTTATATCTCGACCGGATTGCATGAGAACAAGTTCGGCATTCCCCTCGCCGAAGCACGTGCGCTTTACCGACTCGCCGCGAAAAGTGAGCACCTCGAGGTGGCGGGTGTTGATGTCCACATCGGTTCCCAGATTACGGACATCGCGCCATTCGTCGACTCGATCGACCGGGTGCTCGAACTTGTCGGCGTCCTCGCGTTCGAAGGTATTCGCCTCCATCATATCGACGTTGGTGGAGGGCTTGGGATTCGCTATCGCGACGAATCGCCCCCCTCGATCGAGGCCTATGTCGGCGCGCTTTTTGACGTCCTCGATGCAACGGATCTCGAAGTGCTGTTTGAACCTGGCCGCGTGCTGGTGGGCAATGCGGGCGTCCTACTCACCCGCGTCGAATATCTGAAACCTGGGCCTGTTCGCAATTTTGCAATCGTCGATGCTGCGATGAACGACCTTCTGCGCCCGGCCCTGTACGAGGCTTGGCACGACATCGTGCCCGTTGTGCCGCGTGCTGGCGCGCCGCAGCGCTACGAGGTGGTGGGGCCCATTTGCGAATCCGGGGATTTTCTCGGCGGCGATCGAGACTTGGCCATCGTCGAAGGCGACCTCCTGGCCGTAATGTCTGCCGGCGCCTATGGAATGTCCATGGCGTCCAACTACAACAGCCGGCCTCGCGCAGCGGAAGTGATGGTCGATGGCGATCGCTTTCAGGTCGTCCGCGAGCGTGAGAGCATTTCTGATCTGTTCGAGCTGGAACGCGTTCTCTCGATCTGACGTGAATGACAGGATCGATCCAACTTGACCCCCGCAATTCCGCCTGCTAAACATCGCTATAGGTGTTGTGCGTCCAGGGCACCGATCGTCAGCGCGCGAGGCCCGGGATGGGCGTCACGATAAGGAGCGAATCCCGCATGAACCCGTTGTTCCGTCGCCTATCGATGCTCGCTTTGGGCATCAGTGTCACTTGTCTTGTGGGATGCGATGCAAGCACCGCCGTTTCGGTGCCGTCGTCGGCCAAGACCGGCGAGCCCGGCACCGCGGCGCAACCGGCGAGCACCGACCAATCCAAGAAGGGCCGTTCGGGCCCGCCTGCGACGGTCATCACATTAACCAAGGTCACGGCCACCAACATCGAAGTCACCGAAGAGACCGTCGGCTCGCTTGAAGACATCCTCATTCCACGCATATCGGCCGAAATTCCAGGACGCGTCACACGAGTCCTTGCCCAGATCGGTACGCGGGTCCAGAAGGGCCAGCTGCTTGCCGAGATGGACGTGATCGACATCGAGATTCAAGGCCGCTCCGATCGGGCGGAGATCGGGCGCCTGGAAGCGCTACTTGAGAACCAGGAGCGTATCGCCAAGCGCAACATGCAATTGGTCGATCAAAACTTCATCTCCCGCAACGCGCTCGACGATTCGATCGCACAGCGGAACGCGCTGCGCGAGCAGCTTATCGCGGCGAAGACCAAGCTCGAGGCCACAGGCAGCTCGATGCGAAAGGCCCGCGTGCTCTCACCGATCGACGGTCAGGTGGAAGAACTCATCGTAGCGGCAGGCGACTATGTGAAGTTGGGCGACCCGATGTTTCGGCTGGTCGGAACGCAAAAAGTACGGGCACAACTGCCTTTTCCCGAAAGCGCGTTGGCCCGGCTGAAGGTCGGCGCGACGGTGCGGCTGTCATCGCCGCTGGTGCCGAACAAGATGATCACCGCGAAGATCACCGACATTCGGCCGACGGTCACTGCGACCAGCCGCGCATTGAATGTCATCGTCGCATTCGATAGCGATGGATCATTCCGCGGCGGCGGCACGGTCAACGCGAGCGTCGTCACCGCGATGAAATCGAACGTGATCATGGTCCCCGAGCAAAGTGTCGTGTTGCGCCCGGCCGGCCGGGTTGTCTATACGGTAGCCGAGGGGCGGGTCACGCAACAGATCGTTGAAGCGGGTATCCGCAAGGACGGCATGATCGAAATCGTCAAAGGGTTGCAGGGCGGCGAAACGCTTGCACTGGATGGCGCTGGTTTTCTGACCAATGGCGCCGCGATACAGGTTGCCGGGGCGCGTAACGGCGCCGGTGGGGCGGGCAAGGGCGCGGATGCCGAATCGGCCGGCACGGAAAAAGGCGGGATCCCGGCTGCCTCGGTGGGAGCGATCGAAGGTAAAGGCGCAAGGGGTGGCAAGTCGTGACGTTACCGGAACTCTCAATCAGGCGGCATGTACTCGCCTTGATGCTGAATGCCGTCCTGGTTCTCTTCGGGATCATTGCCTATCAGCGCATGGGCGTGGATAAGCTCCCCTACGTCGAGTTCCCGATCATTTCGGTACAAACCACGATGCGCGGCGCGAATCCCGACATCGTCGACGCCGCCGTAACCAACCTTCTCGAAACGGCGGTCAACAGCGTGCCCGGCATCGAGAACATCGCCTCGACATCGGTGCCCGGGATCTCGCAAATCAATATCACGTTCAATCTTGAAAAAAGAATCGACGTCGCGTTCAACGAAGTCCAGGCGAAAGTGAGTCAGGTGGTCCGCAGACTGCCCAAGGACGCCGATCCTCCCGTTGTCGCCAAACGAGAAACCAATGCGAGCCCGATCTTCTGGGTATCGCTTGGCGGCGATCGCACGCAGCTGCAGCTCAATCAGTACGCAATCAATGTCATCAAGAAGAAGATCGAGACGATCGATGGCGTCGGCGAGGTACGGATCGGCGGCCGGCGCGATCGCACCATCCGGGTGAACGTCGTGCCCGGAAAAATGGCGGCGTTCGGCATCACCGCACAAGACATCAATGACGCATTCGGCAAGGAGCACATCCAGCTTGCCGGTGGCTTCATCGTCGGCAGAACGACCGAGAGTCTTGTCAAGCTCGATCTCGAGTTCCATAAGCTCGACGATCTGGCGCGCATGATCATCGCCTACCGCGATGGCGCACCCGTGCGTCTCTCCGATGTCGCCACGATCGAAGACGGTCTTTCCGATTTCCGGCAGCTCGCCCGCTTCAACAGCGAAGTGTCGGTCGGGCTGGGCGTGGTCAAGATCCCGAATACGAACACCGTCGAGATCATCGATCGCGTGCGCGAGCGCCTGGACAAGGAAATCATTCCGCAATTGCCACCCGGCATGAAGCTCGATACCGTGTCGAACGATGCCATCTTCATCGGCGAGATGGTGAACGCGCTCAAGCAACACCTGGTGGAAGGCACGATCCTCGCCGCGCTGGTCGTCCTGCTCTTCCTGCGAAGTATCCGCTCCACCATCATCATCGCGCTCGCGATCCCGGTCTCGCTGTTCGGTGCGATCGCGGTGATGTACTTCTTCGGCTTTACATTCAATTCGATCACCCTGCTTGCGCTGCTTCTTCTGATCGGCGTGGTGGTCGATGATGCGATCGTCGTCCTGGAGAACATCTTCAGGCATCGGGAGGAACTCGATCCGGACCCGTTCTCCGCGGCGATCAACGGCAGCCGTGAAGTCACCTTCGCAGTCCTTGCCTCCACGCTTTCACTGGTCTGTATCTTCGCGCCGGTGATTTTCCTGTCCGGAATCATCGGCCAGCTTTTCAAGTCGTTTGCCGTCGTCGTGACGTTCGGCGTTCTTGTGAGCTGGTTCGTCGCGTTGACCTTGACACCGATGCTCTGTTCGCGATTCCTCAAGGTCGAGAAACAGCATGGGTATGTTCACCGCGTCCTCGAACGATTCTTTCGCGGCCTCGAAAATCTCTATCGACGGCTGCTCGGGTTTGCCTTGTCGTTTCGCTGGTGGCTGATGCTGGCAATGATCCTCATCATCGCGCCAAGCTATTTCTTTTTCAGCAGCGTGCCGCGAGAGCTTGCGCCGCAACCCGATGAGGGACGCTTCATCGTGTCGTTCCGGACGCCGCTCGGATCATCCATCCACTACACCGAGCAGAAGCTGAAGGAAGTGGAAACTATCATCGCGCGCTATCCTGAAGTCGTTTCGGAATTCGGGCTGATCGGCTTTGGTGGATCGCAGCAAGTCAATCAGGGACAGGTCGTGGTGCGCATGCTGCCTATGCAAGAGCGGCGCGCGAAAGGAATGCGTTCGCAGTCCGAGGCGCTGAACGCGATGCGTCGCGAGCTCCAGTCAGTCGCCGGGGCCCGGGTATTCGCAAGGGCATTCGGCATGTTCCCCGGTCAGCGCACCGAGCCGCTTCAATTCGTCTTGAGCGGCCCAAACCTCCAGGAGATGGGGCGTCTCGCCAACACGCTGCAACGCCGCCTGCAAGGTGATCCCGCGATCGGTCGCATGGATACCGACCTGCAACTCGATCTTCCGCAATTGGTGCTCCTGCCGGACCGCACCCGCGCGCAGGCACTGGGTCTTACCTCCCAGGACGTGGCGCTCGCGCTCAACATGCTCACCGGTGGCATCGATATCGCCAAATACAATGATGATCCGGGCGACGGCGAGCGCTATGACGTGCGGGTCAAGGCGTCTGAAGACGAGTTTCGCCAGCAGTCCGATCTGGCGAAGATCTTCGTTCGCAATCGACAAGGACAGTTGATCCGCCTCGATAGCATCGCCGAGTTCCGTGAAGTGCTGGGGCCGGCCGTGATCGCGCGTTTCAACTTGGAATACTCGGCCACCTTCTACAACACGCCAACGGTGTCGCTCGGTGCCGCGGTCGATAAGGTGGTTGCCGCCGCCAAGGACCTCCCTCTAGGCTATCGCGTGCAGTTCATCGGCGACGCGGCCGAGCTCGACAAGACGCAGAAAGCGATGACCTTCGCGTTCACGGTCGGCACGATCCTCCTGTTCATGGTGCTCGCGAGCCAGTTCAACTCGTTCCGCCAGCCGTTCGTGATCATGCTTGCATTGCCGCTTGCGATCATCGGAGGCGTCTTTGCTCTCTGGTTGTCCGGCCCCATGTCGAGCCTGCTCGCATCGTTCGGCTTGCAGGGGAACATCCATTCGCTCAATGCCTATTCGATGATCGGGCTCACTTTGCTGATCGGTTTGGTTGCGAAGAACTCGATCCTTCTGGTGGATCTCACCAACCAGCGGCGCGAGCAGGGCATGTCGGTGGACGACGCGCTGCGGGATGCGTGCCCCGTACGACTGCGCCCGGTATTGATGACCTCGCTCACGATCATCCTTGCGCTGACCCCTGCGGCGCTTGGGTACGGATCCGGTTCCGAGACGAACGGTCCGCTCGCGGTTGCCGTGATAGGCGGGATGGTCACCTCGACCTTGTTGACCTTGGTCGTGATTCCGGCGGCGTATTCGCTGGTCGAAACGGGGGATCTCTGGCATCCGTTCCGGCGTAGTGCGCGCGAGGGTGCCAAAGCGGGTGGAGCGCCGCGTCCAGTGGAACCGGCCGCAGCGCCTCGTGCGCCGGAAAAGTAAGACAGCCCTTCAGGCAGATTCGGTGGCGCGCGGCCGATCCGGACGTGCACTCGCGCGGCGCCGCTCCGCCAATATCCAGTGCACCCGCGCGCCCAGCAGTATTGCAAGCACCAGCGCATAGAGTATGGGCTCGGTGAGATCCCGCTTCACCAGCCACCAGTAATGAACGACGGCACAGACCGCGAGCACGTACACCAATCGATGCAACTGCCGCCAGCGCCGGCCACCGAGTCGCCGGACCATCGTGCTGGTGGACGTGACCGCCAGGGGAATCATCAAAAGGAATGCGGTAAATCCGATCGTGATGAACGGGCGTTTGATGATGTCCTTCACGATCTCTTCGGCGTCGAAGAATTGATCGAGCCATATATAGGTCGTGAAATGGAGTACGCCGTAGAAAAATGCGAAGAGACCGAGCATGCGGCGAAATCGCAACATCCAGGCCCAACCCGTTAATCGACGCAGCGGCGTGACACCAAGCGTGATGAGCAGGAAGACAAGCGTCCATGTTCCGGTCGAGCGTGTAATGAACTCGATCGGATTCGCACCGAGCCACTCGAGTGGCGCACCGGCGATCAGCCGGAACAGCGGCAAGAGCGCCAGGGCAAACACGAAGATTCTGATCCTCGCGACGGCGTGCGTACTGATGTCGGCCAGTGCCTTCACGCCGTTCGATCCGCCGCGACGCTTCGCGTTGATTAATAAAATTTCTTGAGATCCATGCCCGCGTAGAGGCCGGCGACCTGCTCACCATAACCGTTGAAAAGGGTTGTCTTGCGCTTGGCAAACTCGCCGATCCGACGTTCCGTCGCCTGACTCCAGCGCGGATGGTCGACCGTTGGATTCACATTCGAATAGAAGCCGTACTCCGAAGCGTTCGCCTTCTCCCATGCGATCTTGGGCTGCCGCTCGACGAAGCGGATCTTCGCGATCGATTTCACGCTCTTGAATCCATACTTCCACGGAACGACAAGGCGAATCGGCGCACCGTTCTGATTGGGAAGGATCTGACCATACAGACCAACCGACAGAATCGTGAGCGGATGCATCGCCTCGTCCATACGCAGGCCCTCGGTGTACGGCCAGTCGAGCACCGGCATGCGCACGCCATGCATCGTATCGGGCTGCACGGCGGTCAGCAGCTCAACGAACTTTGCGTCGCTGGTGGGCTCGACCATTTTCGCGATCTGGCTGAACTCGAATCCGATCCACGGGATCACCATCGACCATCCTTCGACGCAGCGCATGCGATACACGCGCTCCTCCTGCGGCAATTTCAGCAAATCCTCGATGCCGATGGTTCGCGGATGCTTGACCGCCCCCTCGACCGCGATGCTCCATGGACGCACCTTGAGCTTATGCGCATGCCTTGCAGGATCACTCTTATCGGTGCCGAATTCATAGAAGTTGTTATAGGTCGTGATGTCCTTGAATGAATTGGGCGTCTCATTCGTCGAGTACGGACTCTTCTTGAATCCCTCGATCTTGGTAGCGGTCTGCTGCGCGATCGATGCACTCGATACGAGTCCGGATGCCGTCAGCGCGGCCACCCCGGTCGCCTGCATGAAGCGCCGTCGCTCGCGATAGAGCGACTCGCTCGTGATCTCGGAGGATCGAATGTCGTTTGCGCGTCGAATCAGCATGACTCACACTCCACGGCGTGCCGAACTGCGATGATATATCCGCTATACGGCCGGCCGCGAGAATCGGATGGCACACGATCATCAATCGTGGCACGACCGCGCGGCGTCAATGGATTTCTCGTATTGCCAGGCGCCACATGTTGTCGAATCCGTCTCCCGATGCATCGCCTGGACCTTTGTCGTCGCCAAAACGATAGAGCGGTTTGCCGCGATAGGCCCATTGGCGTTCCCCATCCGGGCGGGTGATCAAAGCGAAATCACCGGTACGCCGGGCGCCGGGCGCCGCAAGCAACGGTCGCCAACTCTGCGTACAGGTCTCGACGCAGAGACTCTTTCCGCTGTAGGCAACATCCCGGTCGTGGGTATAGAGCGACCTGCCGCTCGCATCGATCAGTTGATCGATTTGAAACTGCGCGGGCGGCTCTGTTCCGCTCGTCCACCCGCAGCCCGCAGCCAGCCAGATCCACGCAACGACGGTAAGCAGCAGCCAATACGACGCGCGTTGATTCGCCCGCCTTGACTCATCCATCGCCCCGAACCGTGGATGGGACGGCGCAAGGACCACGCCGCGCGCCTCAACCGCTCGCGAGCTGCGTTACCGGAGCCCCGCGATGTAGTCCGATACGGCCTGGATCTCTTTGTCGGACATCTTGGCCGCGATCATGCGCATCATCTTGTTCGGGTCGTTGCGTCGCTCCTCCGCGCGCCACTTCTTCATCTGCGCCTCGGTGTACTCGGCATGCTGTCCAGCAAGCCGTGGATACTGCACCGGCATGCCGGCACCGGTTGCCCCGTGACACGCGGCACAGGCGGGCACACCTTTGTCGGCGATCCCGCCGCGATAGATCTGCTGACCAAAGGTGACGAGATCCTTGTTGCGGGCCGAACGGGGCCTTGGCTTCTGCGCTGCGTAATAGGCGGCGAGGCTGGCCAAGTCTTCATTGTTCAGGTTGGCGACCATCGCGCTCATCACGGGCTCGGGCCGATCACCATCTTTCTTGAACCCAGCGAGTTGACGATACAGATACTCGGGATGTTGTCCTGCGAGCACCGGATTCTGCGCGATCGTGCTGTTGCCATCGACCGCGTGGCAGGCGACACACACTTCCCCAGCGATCTTCTGCCCCTTGACGAGATCGGCTTTCGGCATGTCGGCGGCGAATGCAGGGAAGCTCATCGATGCAACGACGATCATGACCGCCAAGCGAACTATCATTGTGAATCTCCGAGGGATGGGACGAGCATCAGTGTCGATCGGCTGCGCTGGCGTGGTGCCCGTCGCATGAGCCGCGCTCCGGTGCACTGGCGAGATACCGATTGGACCGCAGCCTGATACCCTTTCGCGATCTTCCGGACCGCAACACGAGATTGTAGCGGAAAGGTCTTCATTCCCGCTACGATGAGAACGCTATGTCATTGTTCCAGAAGCTTGCTTTTGTCCGCTCA
>JBJXGX010000383.1:0-24828 GCA_046160305.1 Burkholderiales bacterium | reverse complement strand
CCCGAAAACGCTCCCCTCCCTGTGAGCCCTTCTAGCAGGGGCGGTGACGATCCAGGAACGCGATGGTCCGGTTCCTGTTGGTTACTTCGTCCCGCTCCACGGCGACGTAAATCGCCTCGCCTTCGTTTAGCAATCGTCCACGGTTGACGAGTGCCATGATTCCTTCCCCGACGGCTGAGCCGTTCGTGTAGAGCCTGCGCAACAGCTCCCCAACCTTCTTGGGAAACTCCTCCAGCTTTCCGACGCAGCTGTAGACGTGCAGTTCGCGCAGGTTCTGCGGCTTGATCCCGAATGCCGAAACGAATGCGAATCTGCCGTCACGCGGGACGTTCTTAACGTCGTTGCCGTTGTTGTCTGCTTTCTGTTCCACGGTCGGTGATTCTCATCGGGGTGTAAATTCAATATCGGCGCCCCCCTCATTTCCTTGACGGCCGGGCACACGAACGACGGTCGAAGCCACGATCAGCGTGACGCACGCCACTTTCGGGGCGTCGATCGGACGCCTCTCATCGCATAAGTCACAAACGATTTGGTTGCAGATCACGTTCGTGCAGCGAGGCGACCGTGCATATGAACGACGACGAGCGAGTCAGCCGCGGGCCGACACCTTCAGGAGGGTGACCGAATTGGCAGACGAAGTGCCGCGACGAATTCGGCTGAAGATCGGATCATGCTCGATCGCGCATGCCGTGCCTTCGCAAGATGCGCAAGAAACATCGCGTCAACGCCTCGCGAGGGAATCGTCGGCGCAACGCGGATTCGCGGCGAGAACCTGGATCAGCGAGAACGCTTCCGGTTCACGGCAAGAGTGATCGCGGGCGCCTCGGATCGCCCGAAATTGCGATCAAGCCGCTCTGCCATTGCAAGGGCATGCGGTGCCGCTTCGTTGAGCAGCAACAACTGCCGGTCATTGAGCCGCAATCCGGCTTCGTGCGCGCACCTCCGAATTCGATCGATGGAAACGAGCCCATCCTGGATCTGAGGATCATGCCGCGGTGGCGCAAACGGATCGGTTGTCGCTCCGCCAAGGAGTCGTGGATGGCGGTCGTACCATCCAGCGGACCGCTCATAGGCATGCGCAAGCCGAAGAATGCGACTCTCCTCGAACGGAAATCCAACGAGCTGCATGCCAAGGGGCAGCCCTTCGGTGGTGAATCCGTTCGGCAACGCGATCGCAGGCGCACCCAACACGTTAGCCATGGGCTGCGCGTTCGCGCGGCGCCAAAAGCTTGTGGGATCATGGCCGATCAAGGGGGGCGCCGGACCCAACACAATCGAGAGGACGGCGTCATAGCGCGGGCGCAGCGCGCCAAACTCGGACATCATGCGTCGCTGGGCACGGGAAGCCTGTACATAGTCGGCCGACGAAAAGAGGCACGCGGGCAGTACACGGGAAAGAAAATCTTCACCGAATGCTTCGGGCCGTTCGACAAGATCCCGATGATGAATCGCAAAGAGTTCGCTTTCAGCGATGACGATCTTCACGTCGTTGTATTCGCGCATTGATCGAAGACGTACGTCTTCGACGACGACACCGAGATCGCGAAATGCGCGAATCGCACCGTCCATTGCCGCCGAAACCTCGGCCGCCTGAGGAAGCTCTTCCTCCCATACATAGCGAAGTGCGCCGATACGCATTCCCTTGACCGCCCGCTTCAACGCCGCGCGATAGTCAGGCATTGTCACTTGGACACTGCCCGGATCGTTCGCATCGAACCCGGCAATGGCCTGCAGCAGGATCGCCGCATCCTCGACCGTGCGCGCGAGGGAACCGCAGCGATCGAGGGTGAATGAATTCGGCAAGACGCCCGCACGACTCACCAATCCGGACGTTCCCATGAGCCCGACGACGCCGCAATACGAGGCCGGTCCGCGGATCGATCCGCCCGTATCCGACCCAAGCGAGCCTGCGACGAGACCGGCGGCCGTGGCGGCCGCGCTGCCGCTTGACGATCCGCCCGTAAAGCGGTCCAGACACCATGGGTTCCGCGCGGGTGGCCATGGCAGATCGAATGACGGCCCGCCATGCGCGAATTCGTGCGTTGCGAGTTTTCCGAGCAGAATCGCACCCGCGTCATGCAAGCAGCGAACCGTTTCCGCGTCGGCATCGGGCACTCGATGCATCGCAATGCGCGAATGCGCGGTCGTCGCGATGCCCGCGGTGTCGAAAATGTCCTTCAGTCCGTACGGGATGCCATGCAAGGGGCCGCGATAGCGCCCCTTTGCGATCTCGCGTTCAGCCGCCTTCGCCTGATCGCGCGCAAGGGAAGCGGTCACCGTGATGAATGCATCGAGTTGAGGGTTGAACACCTCGATGCGGCGCAAATACGCGTCCACTAATTCTGATGGCGATAGCTTGCGCGATCGCAGCAGTTTGGCAAGTTGCGTGATCGAATGGAAGCAAAGCTCTGAGGGCGACGCGGACATGACCCATCAAGGGATACGCTATTTTCCTCTGGTGGCGACCGGTCCTACCGCGCCACCGCGAGCCAAATGCTCAAGGTACTCGACCCGCATCGAATCCCGCAAGACACGCGCTTTCTTGAGCGCGAGGCGCATGCGGGCTTGTGTGATTGTGTTTTCCGTCCCGACATAGATGCTTCGCGGCGCGCCCCCTTGCCGGGGAGGATTTACGCGCAAATATACCTCCGCGATCTGCCTGTCCTTGCGGCGCCGATAGGCCAACTGAACGCCTGCGATGCCGGTGCGATGTTTCTTGTCTTTGTGCTCCGTCTCGCGTAATCGAGGACGGGGCCCGGTATAGATCGAGCGCAGGTATCGCTCGGAGCGCGCAAGGGACCCCGTCGGGTCGCGCTTGCCGTTGGCCGCGTCGCTGAAGAATTTCGTCCCGTCCCATCGCACCTGCCAGCCATGCGTGCCGGCCTTGTCTTCTTCGTGTATATCGATCCTTTGAACATGCCGCGGAACCATGAAGGTTCCAAATCCCCGTACCCGCACTTTTCGTCTGGGCAGATTCTTGAGGGTTGCCATCCAATGATCCTTCGTTTGAGCTTGCTGGGTAATCGATCGCGTGCACACCAATACATTCGAACCGCTCTAACCTTGATCGGATACACGGCGCGAAGCGTTGCCGGTTCCCATCTGTCCGTGCCTACTCATCTAACCATAACCAACCAGTATGCCGTCGCGCCATTGTGTTGTCACGCAGCCACTGATCGAATGCGCGAAGAACGTCCGAACGTCGGGTCCGTGCCGGATCGATTGCTAAGCGCCCCGCTGCGGGCAACGACGTACGGACCCTGCCGGAGTATGCGCGCCGATGTGCATTTCCGTTCCCGATCGTCGGGCCTTATACTTTGGCCGTAGATAGACCCCACTCGCCAAGGATAATCCGATGTCTGACGTTCGCGATCCGATCAGGTTCGAGCTCTTCAAGAACGCGATCTTCTCGATTGCCGATGAGATGGCGCTGACCGTATATCGGACCACCTATTCGGGTGTGTTGAAAGACAACATGGACTACTCGACGGGATTCGCCGACGCCGGCGGAAAACTGGTCGCGCAGGGTCTGACTTTGCCGGGACACCTTGGTTCGGTCCCCACCGCGATGGAATCGATCATGCGTCACTACGCCGATGACATGGCGCAAGGCGACGTATTCATCATGAACGATCCGTTCGATGGCGGCATGCATCTGCCCGATATTTTCATCTTCAAGCCCCTGTACCACGCCGGCGAGCGGCTGGCGTTCGCATGCACCGTCTGCCATCACAGCGACGTTGGCGGTCGCGTTGCCGGTTCGAACGCCTCGGACTCCACTGAAATCTACGCCGAGGGACTTCGCATCGCGCCGCTCAAGTTGTATGAGGCAGGCAAGCTCAACAAGACGATCATGACATTCATCGAGAAGAACGTGCGTTTGCCGATACAGGTCGCGGGGGACCTGCGCGCGCAACTGGCCGCGTGCCATATCGCAGAAACGCAGTTTGCCGCCCTCGTGGAGAAATACGGCGTCGCGGGGACAAAATCGTACATGCAGGAGACCATCGATTACGCCGAGCGTCTCACGCGCGCGGCGATCGAGAAGCTCCCGGATGGCGAGTGGACATTCGAGGACTGGATCGACGATGACGGCATCGACTATGGCAAGCCGATTCGCCTCTTCGTCACGCTTCGCAAGCGCGGTACGCAGATTGTCGTCGATTGGACTGGAACCCATCCGCAAGTCAAAGGCGCCATCAACAATACGCTCTCCTTCACGAAAGCCGCCTCGTACACGGGCGTGCGATCGGTGCTGCCCCAAGGCATCCCCAACAACGAAGGTGTGTTTCGGGCAATCGACGTGATTTGTCCACCCGGCACCGTCGGGAACGGCGTATTGCCGGCCGCATGCGCGGCGCGTGGACTGACCGGATTCCGAATGGTGGACTGCATGTTCGGTGTGCTCGCGATGATGCTTCCCGACAAGGTGAAAGCGGCGGGGGACGGTGGCAATACCGGCATCTCGATCGGCGGCTACGACGCGAATCGCAAACCCTTTGTCTATGTCGATTTCACTTGCGGTGCCTGGGGCGCACGTCCTTGGGCCGACGGACTCGATGGCAATTCCCACATGTTCGCGAACATGGCGTCGCACTCGATTGAAGTCACTGAAGCGGAGCATCCGATCTCACTTCTCGCATACGAATTCGTGCCGGACAAAGCGGGCGCCGGTCAATATCGAGGCGGGGTACCGTTCAAGCGCGATTACCGATTCAATGAAGTCGAGGGCGTGCTGCAGGTGCGCTCCGATCGACGCGACCATCGCCCGTTCGGCCTGTACGGCGGGAGTCCCGGCGGTCCGTCGGAGAACTATCTCAATCCCGACGACGAGAACCGCGTGCTCCCCGGCAAGTTCACGATGAATGTCAAGCGTGGCGACATCCTGCGCCATGTGCTGGCAGGCGCCGGAGGCTGGGGTGATCCGCTCATGCGCGATCCGACGAGCGTGTTGAAGGATGTGCGCAACGAATTGCTTTCAGTGTCCAAAGCGAAACAAGATTATGGCGTTGTCATCGACATCGGGCGATGGTCGATTGACGAGGCGGCCACGCATGCGGCACGCGCCGCTATCCGCGCGGCACGCGGATGGCGGGAAGTCCCGAAAGTGCAACGGGACGATCCCATCAGGCATTCGCGCTAGAGGGACCTCGACATGATCTCCTTTCGCGTAGGCGTCGATATCGGCGGAACGTTCACCGACATCGTATTGCTCGGATCCGATGGCAGCGTCCATACCAAGAAAATTTCATCGAGCGTCGATAACTATGCGCGCGCGATTGTCGACGGCTTGACGGAGGTCTTTCGCGAACAATCGCTCGGAGGAAAAGCGGTCGAAGAAATTCGCCACGGAACGACAGTCGCCTCGAACGCGATTCTCGAGCATAAAGGGGCGCGCGTCGGGCTGATCACGACCAAAGGCTTTCGCGACGTTCTCGAGATCCGGACCTTGCGTATGCCGCGCCTCTACGATATCGGCTGGACCAAGCCGATCCCGCTGGTCGAACGCTACCTTCGTCGCGTCGTCGATGAACGCGTTGATTTTCGCGGCAAGGTCGAGCGTGCGCTCGATACCGCCGACGCTGAACGACAGGTCGATGCGCTGCTGTCTGAAAAGGTCGAAGCGATCGCGATCTGCCTGCTCAACTCGTTCACCAATCCATCGCACGAGCTGGCGATCAAGGAGATCGTTCGCCGCAAAGCCCCCGATCTGCTGCTGAGCGTATCGTGCGAAGTTCTCCCGGAGATCAAGGAGTACGAGCGCACGTCAACCACGGTCGTGAACGCCTATGTGATGCCGACGGTGTCACGTTATCTGCGCGCCCTTCGACGCGGCTTGGACGAAGCGGGGATTTCGGCGCGGCTCCTGCTGATGCAGTCGAACGGCGGCCTCACGACCGACATTGCCGCGGCGGAGCGTCCGATGAACATCATCGAGTCCGGGCCGGCGGGCGGCGTGGTCGGCGCGCAGGCCCTCGCGCGCGCAAAGGGCCTGCCGAAGATCATTACCTTCGACATGGGCGGCACCACGGCGAAAGCATCGATGGTGGAAGACGGTGTCGTGACCCGCGCAAGCGAATACTCGGTCGGGGCCGGCATCATGATCGGTTCGCGCCTCCTGACGGGCGCGGGCTATACGCTGAAGGTGCCTGCCATCGATCTTGCAGAAGTGGGCGCGGGGGGCGGATCACTTGTCTGGATCGACGCGGGCGGCTCCTTGCAAATCGGCCCGGAGAGTGCCGGGGCGCATCCCGGGCCGGTGTGCTACGGCACGGGGGGAACCATCCCGACCATCACCGATGCCAACGTCGTGCTGGGTTACATCAATCCGCATCACCTTGTCGGCGGCGCATTGAAGCTCCATGCCGCGAAGGCCCGCGACGTTTTTCAGCAAACGATCGCCCGACCACTTGGCATGTCGAACGAACAAGCTGCCTATGGGGCGCATCAGATCGCGGCTTCGAACATGATCCGCGCAATCAAGGCCGTCTCCACCGAACGCGGGCGCGATCCGCGGGAGTTCGCGCTGTTTGCGTTCGGCGGCAATGGGCCGCTTTTCGCGTGCGGAATGGCTGAGTCGCTTGGCATGACGAGTGTGGTCGTGCCGCCATCGGCGGGTTTGTTCTCGTCCTTCGGGTTGCTCTACGCTGATGTCGAGCACCATTACGCGCGAACATTCAGACGCCTGCTTCGCAACTCAGATCTGCGTGAGATCGACCTCGCTTGGAATGAATTGGCGGATCAGGCGGCGAGCCAGCTCGCGACCGAAGGATTCAATGGCGAGAGCGTACGCATTCTCCGTACGGCGTCCCTTCATTATGCGGGGCAAAGCTTTGAATTGAGTGTCTCGGTACCGACGGGGCGTATCGACGACAAGATGGCGGCGTATCTGGAAGAGGCGTTCGGCAAGGAACACGAAAAAACATACGGGCATCGCGCGGGTCCGGACGAACCTGTTGAGCTGGTGGTCATTCAGGTGGTCGGACAGGGGCTCCGCGCGGGCACGAGCGTTCCCGAAAAGGTGCTGTCAACGCGAGAGGAACCGGTTCCGCCTGCGCCAAGGCGGGCGTATTTCGGTGCGCGGCACGGTTGGATCGAAACACCGGTACTGCGTCGCTCGGACCTCGAAACAAGCCGCGTAGGCCCAATGATCGTCGAGGAATACGATGCGACCTGTGTGATTCCTCCGGGGGCCCGCGCAAGCCTCGACTCTGGCGGCAATATCGTGATTGCGCTCTGAGCCAAAGGCGGCGCGCCCGGTCGAGCCGCCGCGCTATTCCGCCGCTATGCGATCGGTTAGCGCCTACCGCGTGGACGCCCGCCCGTTCGCGACTGCGCCTCGTTCACGCGCAGGGGTTTCCCGTGCAAATCTTTGCCGTTCAAGCCGTTGATCGCCGCGATCGAGTGGTACTTGCCCGGCATTTCGACGAAACCGAATCCCTTGGAAGTTCCGGTGAACATTTCCCGCTTTATCTCGGTCGATTTCACCTGACCGAACGCTTTGAATAGCTCGAGCAACTCGGCTTCGGTGACTTCAGGGGCGAGGTTGCCGACGAAGATTTCCATGAGTAACTCCTTTTGCTTTGGTAGCACGAATTATGTTCGTTGGGCCGCGATGCGTACGCGTGTCGGCCCCACGACTCGTTTTACGTGATTGATTCGGGCGGTTGGCCGGGATCTGCGGCCGGCGGTCGGTGCTCGCTTCGTGCGTCACCTCGAATCCGGGAATGATCTCGCTTTCGATGCGCCGCGAGATCAACCGTTCGATCCCCGAAAGCAATCGCCGCTCTTCGGGTGCGACAAACGATATCGCCTCACCGGACAGACCGGCGCGTCCCGTCCGCCCGATCCGGTGAACGTAATCCTCGGGTGCGTTCGGTAAATCGAAGTTGACCACATGGGGCAAGGCTTCGATATCCAGTCCGCGCGCCGCGATATCGGTCGCAACGAGGACGCGAACATCCCCGCGCTTGAACTCGTCGAGCGCCCTCGTGCGTTGCGACTGGCTCTTGTTGGCGTGAATGGCCGTCGCGTCGATACCCTGCTTCTCGAGCTGTTCGGCGAGGCGATTCGCGCCATGCTTGGTCTTGGTGAAAACCAGAACCTGCTGCCAATCGCCTGTCGTCACAAGGTGTGCGAGCAACTCGCGCTTTCGGCCGACCGCGACCGGATGAACACGCTGCTTGATCAGATCAGACGTATCGCGGCGTCGCTCGATCTCGATGACCGCAGGATTGGCGAGAAGCGAGCCGGCGAGGGTGCGGATCTCCGACGTAAAGGTGGCCGAGAAGAGGAGCGACTGCCGCTCTTTCGGCAACAGGCCGAGGATGCGGCGCATGTCGTGGATGAACCCCATGTCGAGCATGCGATCGGCTTCATCCAGCACCACGATCTCGACCTTGCTCAAGTCAACGGTCCGCTGCTGGACATGGTCGAGCAGTCGTCCAGGGGTCGCAACGAGAATCTCGACGCCCCGTCGCAGCGCCTGGATTTGTCCACCAATGCTCACGCCGCCGAAAACCGCGGTGGATTGCAGACGCGAATGACGCCCGTAGGCGCGGAATGCGGATTCGACTTGGGCCGCGAGCTCGCGCGTTGGTGTCAACACGAGCGCTCGGACGCGCTTGGATGCGCGGGGAATCGGGTTTGCCGCGAGTCGGTGCAAGATCGGCAGCGCGAATCCTGCAGTCTTGCCCGTACCGGTCTGTGCGGCCGCGAGCAGATCACGGCCTTCTAGAACGATTGGAATGGTTTTGGCTTGAACGGGGGTGGGTTGCGTGTATCCCTGATCGGAAACGGCGCGCATAAGCTCGGTCGACAGACCGAGGTCTGCAAATGCAATAGTCAACAAAATCTCCTGAAATCAGCCTGCGATGGCACAAAGTGCCATCAGAACCGGTTCAGGCAGACAAAACTGCTGAGTGGGATTATTCGGGGGAGTTCGAGAAAGAGGCGAGAACAACCGCGATGGGACTTGGTGCGCTAACCGGATGCCGCGACTGATAGTCCAGGGGCGGCACTATACACGGAATCGTGCTCGTAGTCTCTCGATTGGACCGATGCCGCGCGATCAGTCCGGTAGATGCGCCTGTCGAACAAGAGCATGGACCATTCGCCCAAGGCATCCAATCCGCCTTTGGATGGGGTGACGATCCTGATTGGTCGCGATCGTTAATTCCTGGGCGCCGATCGGTCCTGCACGCCTCAGCGGAAGGGTCTGCTAACCGATGGTACGGATAGGCGACGTCTCGACCGACCACATCTCACCCGCCTCCTGGAGATACCGATGACCGCACAAGCCACGCCGATCAGCATCGATGCAGAAACGGAGAAGATGGTCCGAGAGATTGGCATTCCGCCATGCCCCAAGATCGTCCTCGAGTTCATGCAGGAGATGCGCAAGGACGACGCCGATATGCGCAAGCTCTCGGATCTGATCGGCTCTGATCCCGGCTTGGCCGGTGCGGTCCTGAAGACGGCCAATTCTTCGATGTTCGGGTTGAAGACGAAGGTGGGTACGGTGCAAAACGCCTTCTCGGTGTTGGGCATGCGAGCGACCGCCATGCTCGTGTCGAGCCTGCTGCTCAAGCGCTCTTTCCCGGTGAGTTCATCCAAATTGATTGAAGCGTTCTGGCGCAACTCGGCCAACACGGCAAGCTACGGCGCCGCGCTTGCGCCGACGTTCCTCCAGATCGATCGGCACGTCGCCTATACGTTTGGACTATTTCGCGATTGCGGGCAGGCGGTCATGCTGGTCAACTACCCTGACTACTCCGGCATTTTCACCGGAGAGAGCGTGCGAGCGGAAGCCACGATCGCGGATGAAGAGGACATTCGCTATCCCGTCAACCACGCGAAGATCGGCGCGGTCCTGGCGCAAAGCTGGCATCTGTCGGACGTGATCTGCCAGGCGATTCTTTATCATCATGACGTGGCGAGCATCGCATCGGGTCTCTTGAAGCCACCCAAAGCCACCGCGCGCCTCATTGCCCTCGGCGTGCTGGCCGATCAGATTCAGTCGCTTCACAGCACAGGGAATCCGCATCGCGAGTGGGAAGCGGGAAAAGCCCTGGTCAGCGCCGAACTTGGCCTCAACGAGGCCGGCCTGGAGAACGTTGGAACGATGGTCAATTCGTCGGAAGCCGCGTTGGCCACCTGAAGTCAAAGCCGAGCCAAGCGCTCACGCGCTGACCGTTCGCTTTTCCTTCAAGGTTACGAACTCTTCCGCCGCGGAAGGATGGATCGCGCAGGTCGCATCGAACTGCGCCTTCGTGAGGCCCGCCTTGACTGCGATTGCCACGCCTTGAATGATCTCGGGTGCATCCGCTCCGACCATGTGCGCACCCAGGACGCGGCCGCTTTTCGGCTCGACAATCAGCTTCATCATTGTTCGTTCATCGCGCCCCGACAAGGTGTGCTTGAGGGCCTTGAAATCGGTCTTGTAGAGATCCACGCTGCCATGCCGCTTAAGCGCCGCCTCTTCGGTGAGCCCGACCGTCCCAACCGGGGGTTGGCTGAATACCGCGGTCGGGATCGTTTCATGATCGATCGGCGTTGGCGTGTTTCCGAACATTGTCAACGCGAACGCCTGGCCCTCGCGAATCGCGACCGGCGTCAGTGCATATCGGTGGGTGACATCACCCACCGCGAAGATGTTGTCGACACTAGTGCGCGAGAATTCGTCGACGCGAATCCCGCCTTCGTCATCGAGCATTACACCAAGCTCGCGAAGACCGAGGTTCGCGGTATTCGGCGCGCGACCCGTGGCAAACATCACTGCATCGCATTCAAGCTGTTTCGTGGCGTTCGCGTTGCGCAAAGTCGCGATCAGCGATCCGTCCGCGCACTTTTCAACGGACTCGACGACGGTTGGCATTTCGAGATGCATCCCCTTCTTGCGAAGCTCCGCCTGCAGCGTCGTTCGCACATCATGGTCGAAGCCGCGCAGGACCTGGTCACCGCGATAGGACAAGGTCACCTCGGCACCCAACCCGCGAAAAATGCCGGCGAATTCGACAGCGATGTATCCACCACCCACGATCAATACTCGCCGCGGCAGTTCGGGAAGATCGAACGCCTCGTTGGAACTGATGCAATGCTCGATGCCCGGCAACCGGGGCATGACCGGCCACCCACCCGTTGCGACCAAAATGGTCTTCGCGGTAATGCGCTCGCCACCGACCGCGAGCGTATGCGCGTCTACGCATCGCGCGCGCGCCTTGTATAGCTTTACCTTCGAGCCATCGAGCAGGCGCCCGTAGATGCCCTCAAGTCGCGCGATCTCTTTGTTCTTGTTGGCGATGAGCCGTGGCCATGAGAACGAGGACGCACCAACGGTCCAGCCATACTCGAGCGCATCCTCGAAATCCTCATGGAAATGGGATGCGTAGACGAGCAGTTTCTTCGGTATGCACCCTCGGATCACACAGGTACCACCGACGCGATAGTCCTCCGCGATGCCAACGCGGGCACCTAACCCGGCCGACACGCGCGCGGCACGTACACCGCCTGATCCTGCGCCAATCACGAATAGATCAAAGTCGAAGCTCGCCATATCGTGGTCTGTCCTGTCACCGATCGAAAAGAACCCTGCTCAAGCCCCGCTTGATGCAGCGGCGAGGTCGGTTCGTTTCGCGTACTTCTTATCCGCTTTATTTGCTATCGCGCAAAAACGAGACGCCCCGGCGTCGGGGCGTCTCGTATTTCCACCAATCTTGCTGGCGATCGATCAATTCTGATCTAGGAAGCTCTTGAGCCGCTCCGAACGCGACGGATGGCGCAGCTTGCGCAACGCCTTCGCCTCGATCTGACGAATGCGCTCGCGTGTGACATCGAACTGCTTGCCGACCTCCTCCAGCGTGTGATCGGTATTCATCTCGATGCCAAAGCGCATGCGAAGCACCTTGGCTTCACGTGGCGTCAACGAATCGAGCACATCCTTCGTCACGTCGCGCAACGACGAGTACATTGCCGCGTCGTTCGGCGCGACGGTGGAGGTGTCCTCGATAAAGTCGCCAAGATGCGAATCGTCGTCATCACCGATGGGTGTTTCCATCGAGATCGGTTCCTTGGAGATCTTCAAGATCTTGCGAATCTTGTCCTCGGGCATCTCCATCTTGACGGCAAGGGTCGCCGGATCGGGCTCCTGGCCGGTTTCCTGGAGGATCTGCCGCGAAATGCGATTCATCTTGTTGATCGTCTCGATCATGTGCACGGGAATGCGGATGGTGCGTGCCTGATCCGCAATCGATCGCGTAATCGCCTGGCGAATCCACCACGTCGCGTACGTCGAGAACTTGTAGCCGCGCCGGTATTCGAACTTGTCGACCGCCTTCATCAGTCCGATGTTGCCCTCCTGGATGAGATCCAGGAACTGCAGGCCACGATTGGTGTATTTCTTCGCAATCGAGATGACCAGCCGCAGATTCGCCTCGGTCATCTCGCGCTTGGCGCGCCGTGCCTTCGCCTCGCCGGTGGACATCTGTTTGTTGATGTCCTTCAACTCGCGCAACGGAATGGAGATGCGCCGCTGGATGTCCATGAGCTTTTGCTGCTGCTCGAGAATGTTGGGCTCCAGCCGGATGAGCGCCGTGCTGTAGGGCGCCTCCGAGGCGATCTCGTTGCGAACCCATCGCTGATTGGTCTCGTTGCCCGGAAACACCTTGATGAAATGCGGCCGCGGCATGCGTGCTTTCTCGACGCAGAAATCGAGGATCGAGCGCTCGTGCCGGCGCACCTGATCGACCATGCCACGGACTGTATCGCACAGCCGCTCGATGATCCGCGCGGTGAAGCGGATTTCCATCAACTCCTGGCCGATCTGATCGCGGACCTTGACGTACTCCTTGCTCTTGTGACCGTATGTGGTCAGCGCGGATTTGAGCTTCGCGGACAAGCGAACGATGCGCTCGAAATGCGGCGCGGAATCCTGCTTTAGCTGCAGCATGCTCGCGGCAAGCGCTGCGCCACCATCATCGATCTCTTCTTCCTCGTCCGCGTCGTCGGCGTCCGCGTCGGCCTCTTCCTCGGCAAGCGCCGCCGCTGCTTCATCCTTGGCGCTCGGGTCGTGCAGGCCGTCGACCAGCTCATCGATCCGCATGTCACCCCGGTCGACCTTGGCCCAGAGCTCGATGATCTCCGTGATCGTTGTGGGGCACGCCGAGATGGCCTGGATCATGTGCTTCAGGCCTTCTTCGATCCGTTTCGCGATTTCGATCTCGCCTTCACGCGTGAGCAACTCGACCGACCCCATTTCACGCATGTACATGCGCACCGGGTCGGTGGTCCGGCCGAATTCCGGATCGACGGTCGACAGCGCGGCTTCGGCTTCCTCCTCGACATCCTCATCGGATACCGGGGCCGGGGCGTTCTCATTGATGATCAGCTGTTCGGCATCGGGCGCAACGTCGTAGACCTGGATGCCCATGTCGTTGAACGTCGTGATGATCGACTCGATCTGCTCGGCGTCGACCATGTCATCGGGTAGATGATCGTTGATCTCGGCATAGGTCAGAAATCCACGCTCCTTGCCAAGCTTGATCAAGTTCTTCAGGCGGGTTCGGCGGGCCTCCGTGTCTTCGGGTTTCAATTCCGCCGCGGTAAGACGATCTTCACCTTTGCTCTTGCGCTTCTTTTCCTTTTCCCGCGCCAATTCCTCGGCGATCGCCCGCACGCGATCCTTCATGACAACCACCGCCGGTTTTGCCGACTTGTCGGCTGCCTTGACCGGTGCGGGAGCAGGCGCCTTATCCCCGCGGCCCTGCGGCGCCGCTTTGATCTGCGGTACGGATTTCTCGACCCTCACTTCATGCCCTGAGGTCTTGGGCTTTTCTTTCTTGTCGATTTTTTGCTGGGTGGGCGCTTTGGCCTTCGCTACCGCAAGTCTGGGATGTTCCTTGGCCTTCTGAGCCACGCGCGACAGCTCCGGCTTTTTGGGCGCCTTCGCCTTGATCAGCGGGCGCGATTTCGCCGCCGGCTT
Organism: Burkholderiales bacterium; assembly: GCA_046160305.1. GTDB lineage: Bacteria > Pseudomonadota > Gammaproteobacteria > Burkholderiales > SG8-39 > SHXR01. The sequence goes on along the minus strand of JBJXGX010000383.1, from coordinate 10,850 downwards.
GGATTGGGTACGCTTCACCGGCTTGGGCGACGGCTTGGGCTTCCTAGTCTGCGCATGTGCCGGCCTCTTGGCGGCGGCGGATTTCGCTTTCAATTTCGCCTTGGGTTTGACCATCGTCGTTCCTGAAGTGAGACGTAACGCGGTTAAGAGTATGTTCGAGCACGAATCAGATTCGTCTATCGATTGATGGATCGTCCAGAACGCTCAATTTTTCAATCGATCAACAGAACTCGGGTCGCTATCGAGCGGATCGATGGCACCTGGCCGAAGGCGCAAACGGGACACGCTGAAGGGACACGCTGAAAATAACCCCAAACTATATCATGCCATCACTCACTCTCAAGGCGCGTTGAAGCTCGTCTTTCCGCCGCAACAGATCAAGCACTTGTTCCCCTTGCAAGGATCTTTCGGAGGCGGTCGATGCCTGCGCCGGTGCGGTAAGCGCCACCAGTCGGGCTTGGATGCGCTCGAGCTGGACTTTCATTTGGGCGTGCTTGAGATGGGCCTCGATCTCGTCTTCCGGCAGGTTCAAGGTCAGCAGGTCTGCGCACACCGCATCGAGGATTGGTGAATGTTCCGTGTCCCGAAATCGCTCGATCAGACCTTGCGTCGAGACCGGATCCTCGCGCAATGATGTAAGCACTGCCGCCAAAGCGTGCCCCTCCGGATAGTCGCTCGATTCGTATTCGAACACTTCCTTCGCGGCAAGTTCGGGACGGGCCATGACACATTGCAACATGGTGCGTTCCAACCGCCGCAAAGGAATTAGCGTGGCACGTGGGCGTTCGGTCGTGCCGGCATCGCTCCCGGACCGCCAAACCGGGCGCGGACCATCGTACCGCCCCGTCGGACCGCTACGCGGGGCGCTGGTCTGCATTCCCAATAATCGGCCGAGGTCCTGCTCCGATATTTCCGCGATCCGGGAAACTTCCCGGACCAATTGCAGTTGGAGCACCGGCGCGACCATCTTTTGCAACAGCGGCTTGGCTTCATTCACGAAACGTGAGCGCCCCTCCGCAGTCGAATTCGGGCTGCGGCGACCCAATTCGCTCGTCAGAAATTCCGAAAGGGGCGCTGCGGCGGCGGTCATGGCACGGAAGGCATCGGCACCCTCGGCGCGCACGAAACTGTCTGGATCATGCTCGGGCGCGAGCATCAGAAACCGCATGGTTTTACCATCCGGCATGCATCCCAGGCTCACGTCGAGCGCATGCCACGCCGCCTTGCGGCCGGCCGCGTCCCCATCGAAGCAAAACACGATCTCGTCAGCTTGTCGAAGCAACTTGAGCAGATGATTCGAGGTCGTTGCAGTCCCAAGGGTTGCCACGGCATTTCCGATGCCATGCTGCGCGAGGGCGACAACGTCCATATACCCTTCCACCACGACGACCCGGCCCTCCTTGCGAATCGCATCCCGGGCTTCACGCAGACCGTACAGTTCTCGCCGCTTCTCGAACAGCGGGGTTTCCGGCGAATTGAGGTACTTCGGCTCGCCCGCTCCGATGACCCGGCCGCCGAATCCGACGACCTGGCCGCGCTGATTGATGATCGGAAACATGATGCGATCGCGAAATCGATCATATCGTCGCCCACCTTCGCCTTCGATGACCAAACCGCATTCCACCAAGCCCTGGGCTTCGTATTCGGGAAAGGCCGCGCGCAGCGCCTGCGATCCCCCCGGCGCGTAGCCGATTCCAAACCGGGCCGCGATCGGTCCGGTCAGTCCACGTCCTTTCAAATAGTCGATAGCGGTGTCCGTCGCCTTGAGTTGGTCACGATAAAACTGCGTCGCTTTGGCCATCAATTCGAAGAGGTCGGCCGCCACCGGCGCGCCGGTCTTCTGTGCGTCGGACCGTGGCTCAATGGCGGGCATTTTCATGCCGACGCCCTCGGCGAGTTCCCTCACTGCCTCAACATAGCCGAGCCCGGCGTACTCCATCAGAAAGCCGATGACGTTGCCATGCACCCCGCAACCAAAGCAGTGGTAGAACTGCTTGGTCGGACTTACCGAGAATGACGGACTCTTTTCCGTGTGGAATGGGCAGCGCGCCGAATAGTTAGCGCCCGCTTTTTTCAGCGGCACGCGCGCATCGATCACATCGACGATGTCGACGCGCGCGAGGAGTTCCTGCTTGAACGACTCCGTGATCAATCGGATCCATCCACACGTTTAATCGCAGGATTGAGACACCCTACGGGCCGCCGCGGTCGGCTATGGCGCGCAACCACGGCGAGGTCGAGTCTAGCAAGCCGACCGCCGCACGAGGAACTCCCCTTGGAGTGCCCCGTGCGAATCAAGGTTCAGCCCGCGAGCCTGATCTTGACGAGCCCGGACACCTTCGCCAAGTCGGCCTTTCCGGCAAGTCGGGGCTTCAGCAAGGTCATGACTTTACCGATGTCCTTCGCGCCCTGCGCACCGGTCTCGGCGATAGCGTCGGCGATAGACTGCGCAACCTCGGCGTCGGAAAGTTGCTGGGGCATGTAAGTACTCAGAACGCCGATCTCGAAGGCCTCGACGTCTGCAAGATCCTGGCGCCCGGCCGATTGATATTGAGCGATCGAATCGCGTCGCTGCTTGAGCATCTTATCGATGATCGCGAGGACATCGGCGTCCTGGAGCTCGACGCGCTCATCGACCTCTTTTTGCTTGAGCGCCGCAAGAAGGAGACGGATGGCGGATAGCCGCGGCGCGTCCTTCGCCTTCATGGCGGACTTCATGTCATCGGTCACGCGGGTTCTAAGGGACATCGCGGCGATCTCCAGTGGGGCACCATGCATGGCTCGACGCACGGCGCGTGCAACCTGTCTGTTGCTCCGGTGCCGCTACGGCACGAACGAATCGGATCGTGCCGGGGTATTCGCGGCAAAGCGCAGCGGACGACGTTATCGACCACTGGGTTCTTTGACTGCTTTGTCCTGCTCTGCGGGACCACCAGGCCAACGCGAGCGCGCTCGGCCGTTCTACTACGGCGGCTTTAGTACATCCGCGGTGGCAATTGCTGGCTGCGAATCCGTTTGTAGTGGCGCTTGACCGCGGCGGCGAGCTTGCGCTTGCGCTCGGTCGTGGGCTTCTCGTAGTACTCGCGCGCGCGCAATTCAGTGAGCAGGCCGGTTTTTTCTACGGTGCGTTTGAATCGACGCAGGGCCGCTTCGAACGGCTCGTTTTCCTTGACGCGTACAGTCGGCATGGAGCCTCGAGGGAGTGGAATGAGGAAAGCCGGAGAGTATAACTTTTATGCGGGATACTCAGCAACCGTTGCCTTTCGATCATACGATCTACGACTCGCCCCGCCCCGCCCCGCCATCAGGTTGACCATGTTCCACGCGCCTTCTCCAAACGAGGCAATGCCGCCGCTGACCGTTCTGGGAATCGAGACGTCATGCGACGAGACCGGCATCGCAATCTTCGACACACACTGCGGACTCATCGCGCAAGCGATCCACTCGCAGGTCGAGATGCACGCGGTCTATGGCGGGGTGGTACCGGAAATGGCGTCGCGCGACCACATTCGGCGGATCATCCCCCTAATACGCTACGTTCTACAAGAAGCAAACACCAACTTACAAGATTTGTCCGGTATCGCGTACACCGCCGGACCCGGCCTTGCCGGCGCCTTGCTTGTTGGCGCAAGCGTCGCCGCCTCACTTGCCATGGGACTTGGCATTCCTGCGATACCCATCCACCATCTTGAGGGACATCTCCTGTCCCCGCTGCTCTCTTCGCGACCTCCGACCTTCCCGTTCGTCGCACTTCTGGTCTCGGGCGGGCACACGCAATTGATGCGCGTAACCGAAGTCGGCGCCTATGAATTGCTGGGAGAAACCGTGGACGACGCCGCCGGCGAGGCCTTCGACAAGACGGCGCAACTGCTGGGATTGGGTTATCCGGGGGGGCCGGCGCTCTCGGCCCTCGCTCGCGGCGGAACGCCTGGACGGTACCAGCTTCCGCGACCAATGCTGAAAAGCGGCAATCTCGACTTCAGCTTTGCAGGACTCAAAACGGCCGTCCTGACCCGCGTCAAAGGCCAAAGCCTCGGACCCGCCGAGAAGGCCGATATGGCCGCAGAGTTTCAGCAATCAGTCGTCGACATCCTCGTCGCAAAATCCCGCGCAGCACTCGCGCAGACCGGAATCCGGGATCTCGTGGTTGCCGGGGGCGTCGGCGCGAATCGACAACTACGCGAAGCGCTGGATCGCGCGGGCGCCGACCATGGATTCAATGCCCATTACCCCGAGCTCGCGCTATGCACCGACAACGGCGCAATGATTGCCTACGCAGGGGCGAGGCGGCTTGCACTGGGTTGGGCGCCTGGCGTTTCCGCGGAATTTGAGGTTCGACCGCGTTGGGACCTCGCATCCGTCAGCGCGTGAAAGAGCGCCCTTTCGCTCCGAGGATGTCCGCCCGGTGGGGCGGCACCGACCCTCTTTATCAGGCCGACTTCCCGCCTGCGCTCGGCTCACCTTGGTTCGATTCACCGTCATCGGATTTTTTCTCGCCGATCCGGGTTTCCTCGCCCGCCAACAGCTTTCGAATGTTCGCGCGATGCCGCCAGATAAGCAGGAGAGAGATCGCGCTCACCGCAACCAGCATTGCGCTCGATTTGATCAGGAAAAAAGTAAAGAACGGCGCGAAGATCGCGGCGATCAGCGCGGCGAGTGACGAATAGCGGAAGAACACGGCAATCACCAGCCAAGTCGCCAAGGTCAACAGGCCCAGCCATTGATGAATGGCAAAAAGAATCCCCGCGGCTGTCGCGACACCTTTCCCCCCCTTGAACCGGAAAAAAATAGGGAACAGGTGGCCTAGGAAAACGGCGATAGCAGAGAGCGCGATAGTTTCTTCCGGGAGATTGAAATGCGGGGCAAGCAAGGCCGTTCCAATCACCGCGACGAATCCCTTGAGGGCGTCGCCAAACAGGGTGAACAGCGCCGCTGTTCGATTTCCGGTCCGCAAAACGTTGGTTGCGCCGGGGTTTCCGGATCCATACGAGTGCGGATCAGGTAGCCGAAACGCTTTGCTGACGATCACCGCGAACGAAAGCGACCCGACTAAATAAGCGACAATGACAAGGACGGCGTTACCCATTGCATCCTCCAGGGGGGGCCTTGATTGTACGTCTCGTCGGCTCCAATCGACCATTCGTCGGAATTAGCATTTCGCTCAGTTGCGTCAACTCCGGAATTCCTCCACATACTCGTCGACTTTCCGTCAATCATGGACACTGTCTTCATCCGCGGTTTGCGCGTCCATGCGCTGATCGGGATCTACCGACGCGAACGCACGACGACGCAACCGGTTGAGATCGATCTCGAAATTGCGTTGCCGAACAACCGTGTTTTCACTTCAGGAAAAGTGAGCGATACGATCGATTATGCGGTAGTCGCCGAGCGCATTACCGGCATGCTCGCGCAAACACGCTTCGGACTGGTGGAAGAAATGGCGGAAGCCATCGCGAATCTTCTGCTCAAGGATTTCGCATCCCCTCACGTCCGGATCACGATCGCGAAACTCGGCATCCTGCGGAACGCATCGCGGGTTGGGATATCAATCGAGCGATCGGCAGTGAAGGCAGCGGCCACGCCCAGGGGGCAGTGGCAGTCGAATGAATGGCCGAGCGGATCGAATCCGTTCGCCGACTCCGACACGTCACCGTAGCGACACGTCGCCTTAGCGGCCCACCTTATTCGGGCAGCGCCACATCGACCGGCGTCGATTCGAGAACACGTTCGAGCACTCGCCCATCGATCCCGAGAAGATACCCGCGCCGCCCGCCGTTGATGTAGATCTTCTCGCAATCGAGAATCGATCGTTCCACGAATACCGGAAGGCGCTTTCGCGTGCCAAACGGCGACGTTCCACCGATCTGGTACCCGGTGTGCCGTTGCGCCACGTCGGGTCGGCACGGCTCCACCGACTTGCGGCCGGCCTGTCGCGCGAGGTTTTTCGTCGACACGGTACGATCGCCATGCATCAGCACAACGAGCGGCTGCTTTCTTTCGTCTTCCATGATCAATGTCTTCACCAGCAGGTGTTCATCGACGCCAAGCGCCTCGGCACCGACGCGGGTGCCGCCGTGCTCGACGTACTCGAACACGTGTTCGGTGAAAGAGACACCCAGCTTGCGCAGATATTGGGTCGCAGGGGTTTCGGAGACATGCGCTGAGCGGGCCATGAGGCGGCTGCGATTCGAGATCATTGGCGACCCGCGTATCATGCCGGAATCATGAAAGGCCAATCATCGTGACCCAGAGGCGGCATTGGGACGAAGAAGTCGATGTGATCGTGTTCGGCGGCGGATGCGGTGGAATGTCGACCGCTCTTGCCTGCTCGATTCTCGGCATGTCGGTGTTGCTCTGCGAGAAGACCGATCAACTCGGCGGCACCACCTCCACCTCTGCCGGCACGATCTGGATTCCGCTCACGCCGGGCGCGTTGACCGGCCAAGCGCCCGATTCGCGGGAAATCGTCGATCGCTATCTTGCGGGACTGATTCCGGAGGCGGCCAAATCCGCGCCGCTGCGCGCTTTTCTCGACGCGGGCCCAGCGATGCTCGAGTTCTTCGCCCGACACACCGAGGCGCTGCGATTCAACCTCGTGGCGCGTCACCCCGACTATCGTTTTGACGTACCGGGCGCGGTAATCGCCGGTCGCGCGCTCACCCCGCCTATCTTCGATGGCCGACTGCTGGGCGAGGATTTCGATCGGGTGCGCGCCCCGATCCGCGAGTTCATGCCGCTTGGCGGCATGATGGTCGGCAAGGACGACATCGCGCCGCTCTTGCATCCGTTCAGATCGATCGGCGCATTCAAGCATGCATGCGGTCTGTTGGGCCGTTACATCGCCGATCGCATGCGCTTCCGGCGGGGTACGCGCCTAGTCATGGGGAACGCGTTGGTGGCGCGACTGTTCTACAGCCTCAAGCAGCGCAACGTGCCGATTCGCTATGAAACATCGCTCGATGCGCTGGTGATGGATCGGGGGCGCGTAGTTGGTGCGACGGTGAAGCACCTCGATGGCAGACGGCACATCCGCGCACGCAAAGGGGTGGTGCTCGCCACCGGGGGCTTCGGTGGCTCTCCGGAACTGCGCGCCAAGTATTTTCCGCAACCCCTGGCCGATGCGACGGCGGGATTCGATGGCAATACCGCCGAGGCAATGCGGGTGGCCACGAGCGAGGGTGCCGCGATCGATACGAATCATGTCACCCCGACCTTCTGGGTGCCGGTATCGGTGATGAAGCGATCCGACGGCACGACCGCACGCTTCCCGCATATCATTCTCGATCGCGCCAAACCCGGCTTGATCGCGGTGGATGCAAGCGGCAATCGCTTCACCAACGAAGCCGACTCGTATCATGATTTCGTGCTCGCGATGTATGCGAATCATCGGCGCACCAAAACCATTCCGGCACATCTCGTTTGCGACGCGCGATTCATTCGCGACTACGGCCTTGGGCTCATTTATCCGGCGACGCGCAATCTCGGCGGGTATGTTGCAATGGGTTATCTCAAGCGCGGTAAAACGCTCGAAGAGCTTGCGCACGCAATCGGTGTCGACCCTGCTTCCCTTGCAGCCACCGTGTCGCGCTACAACCAACATGCGATCCACGGCGAGGATCCGGAATTCGGCAAGGGCTCAACCGAGCTCAATCGCCACAACGGCGATCCGGCGGTGCGACCCAATCCCTGCGTGCGCGCGATCGGCAAAGGCCCTTATTACGCGGTCTCGGTCTATCCGTCGGATCTATCGACCAGTGTCGGCCTTCGGGCCGATGAGCACGCGCGAGTCCTCAACGATGAGGGCGAACCCATCGCCGGTCTCTACGCATGCGGCGCGGACATGTCGTCAGTCATGAAGGGCGCCTATCCCGGGCCGGGCACGACCCTTGGTCCGGCGATGACGTTCGCATACCTCGCGGCCCGCCATCTTGCATCGATCGTAGAGGGCGATCGCATTGCCGACGTGATTGCGAAGACCCCCGACGCGCAACGTTCACGCATGTTCGCTTCAGCGGGCGCACGTTGAATTTGTTCGCCGGCCGTCGGGCCTTCGTCTGGAACCGACGCTGCTTGAATCGTGGATCCTAGTCGAATCGCAGCACCGTCCGGCCGCGCGCGCCACCGCCGATCAATCGTTCGCAGTACGGCTTCAACTGCGCAAACGGGATCGTCTGAATAATTTTGTCCAGATGCCGCGGCTTCATGTCGGTTGCCATGCGTGACCACGCGGTCCCGCGCGCATTCACCGGATGGTTCGCGTTGATGCCCACCAACATGGCACCGCGCAAGATGAACGGATAGATCGACGTGGTGAACGTTTCGCCCGCTGCGTTGCCGAACGCGCACACGACGCCGCCTTTTTTCAGTGTGCGCAGGATCGCATCGAGCGGCGCCCCGCCCACCGTGTCGATGCAGCCGGCCCAGCGCTGCTCCTCGAGCGGTTTCGGCCCGCTCGCCACTTCGTCCCGGCCAATGACGCGCGCCGCACCGATCGATCGCAGATAGTCCGCCTCGCTGGCCTTGCCGGTGATTGCAACCACCTCGAATCCAAGCCCCGCGAGAATATCGACCGCGAAGCTTCCGCATCCACCGGTCGCCCCGGTCACCGCGATCGGCCCCTGTTTTGGGGTGACGCCGAGCGCGATCATGCGTTCGATCGCAACCGATGACGTATAGGCGCCGATACCAAGGGCCATAGTCGTGAACTCATCGAACTCCGCTGTGACCGGATGCACCCATGCGGCGGGAACCCGCACATACTCTGCATAGGCGCCGTCGTGACGGATGCCGAATTCCGCGCCGCCCTGGACCGTCACACGATCGCCCTCGCGAAATCGCGTGCCGGCCGAGGATGCCACGACCCCGGACATTTCGATTCCCGGGATGCACGGAAAGCGCTTGATGACATTACCCTCGCCACTCACCGCGCGCGCGTCCTTGAAGTTCACGGCGGCAAAACGCGTCTTGATGACCACGTCGCCCGGATCGAGATCGTCGATGTCGAGCACGACCTCGCGACTCAGCCGTTGTCCGTTTTCGTTGAATAGCCGCACCGCATTGAACTTGGGCATGGTCGCTCCTTTATTTAGCCGGCGCGTGCGCGCCGTTCCATTGTCTGACGGCGCCGGCGGCGAGTAGCGCATCGATCCGGCCGCCCGCGTAACCGAATGATGCAAGAATCTCCCGCGTGTGCTCGCCGATCACCGGCGGCGGGGCGTGAACGCGTGCCGCTGAATCGCGATCCCCGAGCAGAAAACCGGGCATCCGCACATCACCGGCAACGGCATGCTTCATCGTGACGATTGAATTATTGTGAGCGACCTGCGGCGATGCCGTGACGACATCATAGGCGGCGATCGGCGCGGCAATGATATCGCTTGCCTCGAGGAGCGCTTGCCATTCGGCGGTCGTCTTGGTGCAGAATGTTTTCGCAAGATGCGCCACCATCTTCGCCCGGTTGGCGACGCGTCGCGGACTGTCGGCGAATTGCGGATGGTCGATCAATTCGGGCTGTCCGATCAGCAGGCACAGCGCTTTCCACCGATCCTCATGATAGGCCGCAATCATGATCCAGCCATCCTGGGTCGGAATGGCTTCATTCGGCGCTGAATAGGGCGCGGCACTGCCTGTCTTGGCGGGGAACTCCCCGCTCGACAGATAACTCGCGATGCCGGTCGACTGGAACATCAGCGCACAGTTGTACATGTTCACGTCGAGCTGCCCGCCTTTGCCTTCGCGATTGCGTGTGTGCAAAGCGCTCACGATCGCGAGCGCCCCGAGGAACCCGGTGGTCATATCGACCGCCGGGATCTGCACCTTGCACGGCGCCTGGCCCTCCTGGCCAATAATGCTCATGAGTCCCGATACGGCTTGCAGCACACCATCGACCCCGGGCTTATCGCGCCACGGACCGCTTTGCCCATAGGCAGAGACCGAACAATAGACAATTCTTTTCTGAATGCGTGCAAGCGCTTCGTATCCCACGCCCAGCCTGTCCATCACGCCGGGCCGGAAGCTTTCCACGACGACATCGGCGGTTGCGGCCATCCGGTGGATCAACGCAACGCCCTCCGGATGCTTGAGATCGATCGCGATCGATCGTTTGTTGCGATTGAGCGCCATTGAAGTCGTACTCTCGCCGTTCTGGAACGGCGGCCCGAGCTTGCGGCCGATGTCACCACCGAACGGTTCGATCTTGATGACGTCGGCGCCCATGTCGCCAAGCAGCATGGCGGCGCAGGGACCCGCACCGACCTGCGCGAAGTCAAGGACGCGCGTCCCTCGCAATGCATCGTTCAGCATGTTTCGAATCAGTCCGGGTTGAAGTTGGAGCGCCGCGTCGCCGCGATTCTATTGGATCGCGGAAATGGCGCAGGCATGCCGGACGCGGTCGCGGCTCATGCTACATTCGGCGCGAGCCCGACGCGATGGATTCAGAACACGCAAGGGCTGACCAAAACGGGGAGTCATGATGGGGCAGTTGCTCGCGTGGAACGCCGCGCATGTCGATGCGGGATTGCTCGTGCTGCGTCTGGCGGTGGGAATCGGTTCATTCGTGCACGGGATCAACAAGATCGGCAAAGTGCATCTATTCGCGGGCGACCATCACCTGCCGCAGTGGCTTGCATGGATCGCGATGGTCGTGCAGATCGCCGGCGGGGTCTGCCTCGTGCTCGGGTTCGCGACCTTGCCCGCCGCGCTTGGCCTGGTGATCTTCTATGTGGTCGCGACGCAAGAGCTGATCGTGCGCAAGAAAGAACCCTTTGCTCGACCGGGTGTCCATACCTGGGACTCAGGCGTTCTTTACCTTGTAATTCCCCTCGCCATCCTGCTTGCCGGTCCCGGGAGCA
>JBJXGX010000382.1:0-2808 GCA_046160305.1 Burkholderiales bacterium | reverse complement strand
TTCAAATCGACCCGTATCGCTTTCTGATTTGCGCCGATAAATTCCAGACCGGCTATGACGAGCCGCTCCTGCATACGATGTACGTGGACAAGCCGCTTGCGGGCATCAAGGCGGTGCAGACGTTGTCTCGTTTGAACCGGGCGCATCCGCAAAAACATGACTGCTTCGTGCTCGACTTCCAGAACAACAGCGAGGCGATCACCTTCGCGTTTCAGGATTACTACCGCACCACGCTGCTCGCTGAGGAGACCGATCCGAACAAGCTGCACGATTTGAAGTCGGCGCTCGATGCAGCGCAGGTCTATGCGCCCGATCAGGTAGGGCAGTTGGTCGAGCTTTTCCTTAGCGGTGCGGAGCGCGATAAACTCGACCCCATCCTTGATGCCTGCGTGGCTGTGTACGTGGATAAGCTCGACGAAGACGGTCAGGTGGACTTCAAGGGCAAGGCCAAGGTGTTCTGCCGCACCTACGCCTTTCTTTCATCGGTGGTTCCGTACAGCAACGCTGCATGGGAGAAGCTTTCCATCTTTCTCGATCTGCTGACGCCCAAGCTCCCAGCGCCGAAAGAGGAGGACCTCGCCAAGGGCATTCTCGAAGCCATCGACATGGACAGCTATCGCGTCGAGAAGAAGGCGGCTATGAAGATCGCACTGGCCGACCAGGATGCCGAGATCGAACCGGTACCCACCGATTCGCGCGGCCACAAGCCAGAGCTGGAGATGGATCGGCTGAGCAATATCCTAAAGTCGTTCAACGAGCAGTTTGGAACGCTCTTCACCGACACCGACCGCGTCGCGAAGCGGATCCGCGATGACATCGCCCCCAAGGTGGCTGCGGACGCGGCGTACCGAAACGCGAAAGAGAACACGCCCCACACCGCGCGCATGGCGCACGATCAGGCGCTAGCCAAGGTGATGCAGCACCTGCTAAAGGACGACACGCAGGTCTACAAACAGTTCGTGGAGAACGAGTCGTTCAAGCGATTCGTCGGCGACATGGTGTATCAACTCACGAATAGCGAATCGGTTGTGGATCGGCGTAATGCGACGCCCTAATTTTTCCCTAATTGTGCTGGCCAGGCTCAACGTACCGGACTTCATCGTTCGCGCCGCAATTGTATCGTCGGCTACGAGTTGCGCGGCGCGCCAAGCCCCATAGTGGGTTCCTCGCGAATAGGAATTTCAACCCCCCTTTTTTCGCTAAACGCCAATCTATCGCCGTACCGGTGAACCGTCAATCGGCCAATCGCTATTTCAGTGGGCGCCGTGGTGTGGTGAGGGCGCTCGATTGCAGGGGTTCCTTGCCCGATTGATGGGCTGAATTCAGGCTTGGCCAACGGCTGGCGCGAGCGCTGCCCGGGCAGACGGATCAGCGCCGTTGCCAACCGGCGTTGGTTTGAGGATCAAGCCGCCTGGAAAAGATCGTGTCGCGGTGCGGGCGTGCGCGGCGGAGCGCGCGCAGGCAAGCCCAGATGCATGAGGATCTTGGCGATCACCGCCGGCTCTTCGATAGCAGCTATGATCTTGAGGGTGCCGGCGCAGTGGGTGCAGCGTTCGATGTCGATGTCGAACACCCGTTTGAGCAGCCTGGCCCAACTCATACGCGCCGGCGCACCCTGCGCGTGCGCGTGCTCGCACGAGTCTCCGGTCGCAGGCGCGGGCGGGCTCGGAATGATCTTGGCGCGCAACGCAGCGTTGGGTGCGAGCACGCCATCAAAGCGAATCAGATGGTGGCGTGGGCGCGGGACCAGCGTGCTAGACGGGGCGGAGGGGCCCTGTCTTCCCTCCGAGCCGTTGCATGAATTCCAGCGCCGACATGAGGAGATGGGTGGTGCCAATTTGGTACGGACTCTTCCGGTGCAGCACGACATCACCCGTGCGGTTTCGGCTGAGCCGCCCGCGAAGCGACAGGGGTCAGGTCTTGCCTTGTGCCTCGGACTTGCCCACACAAGCCATTGGACACGGCATGACGATCGGATTGCCTCATCGCGTCTGCGGTATCGAAAGCGGGCGATAATGCGCCTTGCATCAATCCATCGCGCATGCTGATTCGCGTTCGATGACAAGTCGGGCCAATGCGCAGTGATCGTCCACAATCTGGAGAGTGCCTGCATGCATTGGCTTCGACATTCGTTCGCAATCGGCTTCGGACTTCTCGCGTGTGCGGTCTCATTGATTACCGTGGCACAAGCCTTCCCCACGAAGCCAATCCGGATCATCGTGACATTCGCCGCGGGCGGCACGACCGATATTCTCGCGCGCGCGATCGCACCCAGGCTCGCCGAGGTACTGGGTCAGCAAGTCATCGTTGAGAATCGTCCCGGCGCAGCCGGGGTCATCGGCGCCGATGTCGTCGCCAAGGCGCCGCCCGATGGCCATACCCTCGGGATGTTCGCGAGCTCGCATGCGGTCACACCGTTTGTCATGAAGTCCCTTCCCTACGACCCGGTGAATGATCTTGCCGCCGTCACGTTGGCGGCGATCGTGCCGGGGCTTTTGACCTCCACGATGTCGGTGCCCGCCACTACGTTGAAAGAGGTGCTCGAGCTTGCCAAATCGAAGCCTGGATACTTCAGCTTTGGCGTCCCCGGCAGCCTGACATCGGGCCATCTCTCGATGGAGTTGCTCAAGAACCTGACTGGCGTCGATATGGTTGCCGTACCGTACAAGGGTGCAGCCCCCGCCTTCATGGATTTGATCAGCGGCCAATTGCACTTCATGATCAGCAGCCCACCAAGCTCGATGCCGCATATCAAGGCAGGCAAGCTACGCCCGATCGCGACCACCGCCGCCAAGCGATCGTCGGCAT
>JBJXGX010000381.1:0-14567 GCA_046160305.1 Burkholderiales bacterium | reverse complement strand
TTGAACTGCAACCCGAGCAGGGGCGCCACGATGACCAGCGGCACTCCGGAGACGAGCCAGTGGCTCGTGATCTTCGCGCCGACGATCAGCCCGAGCGGCTGCGGTGCAAGCATGATCTGCTCGAGCGTGCCATCGGCGTGGTCGCCTGCAAAGAGGCGGGGTAGGGCGAGCATCGAAGCGAGCAGGGCCGCAACCCATATCACGCCTGGTCCGATGGCGCGAAACAACGCGGGGTCGGCGCCGACGCCCAGTGGAAACAAGCTCGCTACGATGACGAAGAATACGAGCGTATTCAGCGCATCGGCGCGCCGCCTGAGCGAGAGTTGCACGTCGCGGCGAACCACGCATAGGAAGGCGCCGATTGCGTCGTCACTTGTTAGCCGTGGCATGCCCGCAGCTTCACGCATCAACCCAGCCTCAGATCATGCTGCGCCGGGCTGGCAATCGGAACATCCTGATGCGTGGTCATCACGACGATGCCATCGGCGGCGAGCCGCGCTTCGATGATCGCTTGAATCGCACGGACCGCCGCGGTGTCGAGCGCGACGAAGGGTTCATCGAGGATCCAGAGGCCGCAGGTCGTGCGCGATTCGAGACGCGCCAGCGCCGCACGCCGCTTCTGGCCTTGCGAGAGCATGCGCGTCGGATGGTCCTCAAAGCCCTTGAGCCCCAGCCGTGCGAGGGCAGCACGGGCGCCATCGGGCGTGATGGGGACGCCGGCGAGACGCTCGGACACGAGCAGATTCTCGACGGCGGATAAATCGTCCTTGATCGCGTTCTGGTGCCCAAGATAAACAAGCTCGCGGCGATACGCCTCACCAAGCGCGCCGATGCGCTCACCACGCCACCGGATATCGCCTGCCGTGGGTTCAAGCATGCCGGCGAGAATGCGAAGGAGGCTCGTTTTACCGCTGCCATTGGGTCCGTGGACGCGCAACAGCGTGCCGGCCTTGAGAGAAAAACCGATATCACGGAATAGGCCGCGTTCGCCGCGCACGCATTCGAGACTCGTTACAGCGAGCATGTGGGGTCGTGAACATTGAGGGGGCCGCTTGGCATTGTAGCCCGCGTGTCGTCAGGACTCGACGGGCATCGGCAATTGGCAAGTACCGACGGGGATCGGCAATTGGCAAGGACCGATGGGGAAGGGCAAAGAACGTGTCCCGATTGGAAGCGGCAAGGCTTGTGTGCCCGGCAGCATCCTGCATCGTGGCGTCGGCAAGTATGCCAAAATCGTTCCTCGTCAGGGTCCGAACGGATCCCATCGATGCCCGAATGCGATGGGGCCTGATCAAGGGTGTTCGCGAACTTGGGTCGTCTCGACGTTGCTTACTTGAGGAAAGCGCCATGAAACGTCTGATCGTTGTTCTGCTCGCCGCCGTTTTCTCGGTTGGCGCATTGCCGTCCGCTGCGCAGACGAAACTCAAATGGGCGCATGTCTATGAAACCGCCGAGCCCTATCACACATGGTCAATGTGGGCGGCCGGCGAGATCAAGAAACACACCAACGGCAAGTTCGACATTCAGGTTTTCCCGGCCTCATCGCTTGGCAAGGAAACCGATATCAATCAAGGCATGCAGCTTGGCACCGTCGACATGATCATCAGCGGACCGTCGTTCGCTGCCCGGAGCTATCCGCGCCTGGGGATCGCGTATTACCCGTTCATCTTCCGCGACGCGGATCATCTGCTCGCATACTCCAAGAGCCCGGTGTTCAAGGAAATCGTCGACGGTTTCCGGGCCAAGACCGGCATACAGATCCTCGCCTACACGTACTATGGCGCGCGGCATACGACGTCGCAGCGCGCGTTCAAGGACTGCGCCGGCATGAAGGGTTTGAAGATTCGGGTCCCCGATGTGCCAACCTACACCGCAACACCGCGGGCGTGCGGTGCCAATCCAACGCCGATCGCGTTTGCGGAGGTCTATCTCGCATTGCAGAACGGCACTGTCGAGGCGCAGGAAAATCCGCTCACGACGATCGAAGCCAAGAAATTCTATGAAGTACAGAAACACATCATGCTCACCGGTCACATCATCGACGGTCTCACGACGCAGGTCGCACCGCATGTCTGGAACAAGCTTTCCGATACCGAAAAGAAGATTTTCGCGGACGTGACCTTGGAAGCAGCCGCGAAGGCGACCGCCGACATCAAGAAGCGTGAAGCCGAACTCGCCGACGAATTCCGCAAAAAAGGCCTCGGCGTGCACGAAGTCGATCGCAAGGGGTTTCAGGCTTCCGTCCTGAAAGCGGTGTCGGTCGAGTCGCTCGGCTTCGATCGCAAGGACTACGATCGCATCATCGCCATCAAGTAAGAGTAAGGCAGGCGCGCGGCACGCTCGCCACACGGGGGAAGGTTCGATGGATGGCGATACAGCACCCAAGGTCATGGGTGATGACGGCGAATTTCACGCCGTCGACGAGGCCGTTGATCTGTCCCGCACCACGTTCGAGGCATGGATCGCGCTTGGCATTTTCTGGCTGCTTGGGCTCACCGTCTTCTATCAGTTCTTCACCCGCTACGCCCTCAACGACTCGGCGGCCTGGACCGAGGAGATCGCCCGATATCTTCTGATCGCGACGGTTTTTGTCGGGGCCGCGATCGGCGTCGCGAAGAATAATCACATCCAGGTGGATCTGCTGTACCGCTATCTCCCGGCGGCGGCCGGCCGTGTGATGTCGCTCGGTGTCGATGTGCTTCGGATTGCGTTCTGCGGAGCGATGGTCGTGCTGACCGCCCAGATGATGGCGCGCATGAAAGACTACAGGATGACGATCGTGGATCTTCCGGTCAACATCGTCTATGCCTGTTGCCTTTTCGGTTTCGTGGCGATGACGTTCCGGGCCATGCAAGTCATGCGCACCCATTGGCGGCAGGGCTACAGCGTCCTCGAGCGACCCGAAACAGCGTTCGAGGGAAGCGAGCGCTCCTAGATGCTGAAGATCCTGTTCCTCTTCCTTATGGCGAGCGGTCTGCCGGTCGCCATCGCGATGGCGGGCGCATCGCTCTTGTACATCGTTATCAGTGGGGATCTTCCGCCCTTCGCGGTCGTCCATCGCATGATCGGCGGCATTGACAGTTTTCCGCTCCTTGCCGTCCCGTTCTTCATCCTCGCCGGCAATCTCATGAACAACGCCGGTATCACCAATCGCATCTACAACTTCGCGCTCGCGCTGGTGGGATGGCTGAAAGGCGGCTTGGGGCATGTCAATGTCGTGGGCTCGGTAATCTTTGCCGGTATGAGCGGCACGGCCGTGGCCGACGCGGCGGGGCTTGGCACGATCGAAATCAAGGCCATGAAGGATCATGGCTACGACACTGAATTCGCGGTCGGCGTCACCGCGGCCTCCGCCACATTGGGGCCGATCATTCCGCCTTCGCTGCCGTTCGTGATCTACGCGATGATGGCCAATGTGTCGGTTGGCGCGCTGTTCCTCGCCGGGATTCTGCCCGGCGTGTTGATGGCCCTACTGATGATGGTGACGGTCGCCTATTTCGCGCACAAGAACGGCTGGGGTGGCGACATCAAATTTTCGGGCGCACGGTTCGGCAAGGCCATCATCGAAACCGCGGTCGTCATCGCGTGGCCGCTATCCGTGTGGGGCCTCGTGAAGGCAGGCGCTCCTGCGCAGTTGGTGGTATTTGTCGCGCTGATCGTCCTCTTCGCGGCCGATCGCGTGTTCCGGTTCCAGGCGGTGTTGCCGATCATGACGCCGGTACTCTTGATCGGCGGCATGACCACGGGACTGTTCACGCCAACTGAAGGGGCGATCGCCGCATGTGTGTGGGCGATGGTGCTGGGCCTCTTCTGGTACCGGACATTGACCGTGAAAATGTTCGTCAAAGTGTGCCTCGATACCGTCGAGACCACCGCGACCGTCATGTTCATCGTTGCGGCCGCTTCGATATTCGGCTGGATGCTGACGGCGACCGGTGTGACCGCCGCGGTGGCCAAGGCGGTGCTCGAATTCACCAACGAGCCGTGGATATTCCTGTTGCTCGCGAACCTGCTGATGCTGTTCGTGGGTTGTTTTCTGGAACCGACTGCAGCGATCACGATCCTCGTACCATTATTGCTCCCGATTGCGCGGCAACTGGGCGTGGATCCGGTGCATTTCGGATTGGTAATGGTGCTCAATCTCATGATCGGCCTGCTGCATCCGCCCATGGGGATGGTGCTGTTCGTGCTCGCGCGCGTCGCGCATCTCAGCATCGAGCGCACGACGATGGCGATCCTGCCATGGCTCGTGCCGTTGCTGATCAGTCTTGTCGTGCTGACCTACGTGCCGAGCATCGGGCTTTGGCTGCCGCGTACGCTTGGTATGTGAAAAGAAAGTGGGCGACATCCCCTTTCTTGACTACTCCAGGAATTCCGCCTTCGGCTGATCCCCGGCCTGCACGGTCATCAAGAGGCCCATCTCTTCTTTCGCGCCTTCGGTGACATTGATGAACCGTCGTGGCACGCCGGCGGGCATCGAACAAAGATCCATCGGATCGAGATCGACATGCTGGTCGGCCTTCGTGCCCCAGATCACGCGCCATCGACCCTTGATGGCGATGAACGTTTCGTTGGTATCGTGGTTGTGGAGCTTTGGTCCGTTGCCGGGCTTCGCCTCGACATACGAAAGCGTAAAGCCCTCGTTGATCGGAATCGCCGAAAGCGGATCGTTGGCGCCATCGACGATGAGGCCCGTGCCGACCACCAGATAGTTGCGCCGCTCATGCCCGGGGAGTTTGCTGTCCGGATAGCGCTCCGGCGGGAAGACGAGGTTCTTGTATCGCGCCACACGCTTTGTGATCTCTTCGCGTGATGCTTCTCTTGATTCCATAGTGCCGTGCTCCTTTGCCTGCGATTAATCGACCTTGCCGATTTTCTGGATGACCGCACCAAGACGCTGTTCTTCCTTGGCGAGAAATGTCTTGAATGCGGGCGCGTCCATGTGTTCGATCGGCAAATTGAGTTTTGCCATCTGCGCGATCAGCTCAGGATCGCGGAGCGCCTTCGTAAAGCCCTCGCGTATCGCGGTCTCGATGTTACCGGGGAGCTGCGCCGGCGCGAACACACCGACCCAAAGATAAAAATCGACATCCGGAATGCCGGACTCGATGACTGTGGGCGTGTCGGGCATCGTCGGGATGCGCCGGCTGCCGGTAACCGCCAATGCGCGCAGATCGCCGCGCTTCACTTGGGGAATCGCCGCGGCGGGCGACACCATGGTCGCCACCACATGCCCGCCCATGACAGCGGTGAGCGCCGGCCCGCCGCCTTGATAGGCCACATGATTGAACTTCACGCCGGCGTTGAGCGCGATCATCTCCATCGGTACATGCACCGCCGAATAATTGCCTGAGGATCCGTAGGCGACCGCACCCGGCGCCTTGCGCGCGGCCTCGACCATCTCCTGAAGCGTCTTGTAGGGCCCGTCGCTCTTCGCAATGATGACGAGCGGATCGGCGACCAGAAGCCCGAGCGGCGTGAATTGATCAAGGGTGAACGACGGCGCGCGTCCGAATACCCGATCGGACGCGGGAATCGTGATCATGCTCATGTGCGCAAGGAGCAGCGAATAGCCGTCCGGTTTTGAGGCTGCCATCGCCACCGCGCCGACGCCACCGCCGCCGCCCGGACGATTGATGACGATGACAGGTTGCTTCCAGACGCGCTCTAGCGCCGCGGCGACCGGACGCGCGGTGAGATCGATGACGCCACCCGGCGGGAACGGCACAATGAGTTGCACGCGTTTGTCCGGAAACGGATCGTTGGCACCGGCCACCAAAGCGAACAGCGCCGCGATCGCCGCAAGAACCGGCATGGCGAAAGTCCTCACAAAGTATTCTCCCTTCTCATTGCCCCGACTTCGCACGATAGACCGGACGCCCCCGTTCGGCAAGCTTGCGCTCGCGAGGGATCGGGTCGCGGTATGGATAGTGAATCGCGTCGAGTGGCTCGCTTTTCTGTTTGGGCTCGCGCGCATCAGTGCTTCGCCCGTCGCTCGACAGCGTGGATGGGGCATCAATCAGTAGCTTGTACGCGGCGTGGGCTTTGCCTGCGTGATCGTCTGCCAAACGCGCTCGGGTGTCGCCGGCATGTCGAGATGATCGACACCAAGCGGCGCGAGCGCATCGAGAATGGCGTGAATGAGCGCCGCGGGCGTGCCCACGGTTCCGCCTTCGCCGGCGCCCTTCACGCCCAGAATATTGGTCGGACTCGGCACATCCCGGCTAACGATTGCGATGGAGGGAATTTCATCCGCACGCGGGATCGCGTAGTCCATGAATGACCCGGACATCAGCTGACCCGTCGCTTTGTCATAGACTGTGCGTTCGAACATCGCCTGTCCGACGCCTTGCGCGATGGCGCCATGCATTTGTCCGTGCACCACGGCCGGATTGACAGCGCGCCCGGAATCATCGACCACTGAGAGCGCAACGATCCGCGTGACACCGGTTTCGGGGTCGACCTCGACTTCGCAGACTTCGCATCCGTTCGCGAATGCGAAGGATGGATTCTCATGCATCTTGGCGGCCGACAGCGTCTTGCCAAGTGAGGCCGGCAGTTCGCCTGATTCTGCGGCCCGTGCGACATCGAAAATGCTGATGCTGCGATCGGTCCCCGCAACGGTAAAAACCCCTGCGGCGTACTCGATGTCCGTAGCGGCGGCCTCCATCACATGGGCCGCCATGTTCTTGCCCAATGCAATCGTCAAATCGACGACCTCCGCCGCGGCACTCCCGGCGCGAACCATTGAGCGCGATGCGAACGTGCCCACGCCTTTCGCAACCTTGTCGGTGTCGCCGGCAACGATGCGTACGGCCTCGAAGGGTACGCCGAGTCGTTCCGCCACCACCTGCGCGAAGACTGTCTCATGGCTTTGACCCTGCGAGTTGCTGCCCACGGGTACGTCAACCGTCTGGTCCCCGTTCACGCGAACCTCTGCGTATTCCTGTGGCACACCGCCCGTGCCTTCGAGATAGGGCCCGAGCGCGATGCCACGCAAGAGTCCTCGTCTCTGCGATTCCTCGCGTCGCGCTGAGAATCCGGCCACATCGCCAAGCATGACGCACTCGTCCATCCGCGCTACATAATCGCCCGAGTCGTACACCGCTCCGGTTGCGCTGTGATAGGGAAATGCATCGGCGCGCACCAGGTTCATGCGACGTAGCGCGGTGGATTCGCGCCCGGTCTCGTTTGCTGCTGCCCCGATCAGTCGTTCGACCGTATAGACGCACTCGAAGCGCCCGACGCCGCGATACACATTGATCGGCACGGTATTCGTAAATGCCCCGGTCACACGCAGATGGATCGCGGGAATCGCGTACAGGCTAGAAATCATGCGCTGCATGTTCGAGACGGTCGAGAATGGAACGCATGGAGCAATGTAGGCACCGACATCGGTGATCGAATGGACACGCAGCGCCATGATGCGGCCCGTGGCATCGAGTGCAAGCTCGCCGTCGATCTGGTGATCGCGCGACTGTGCGTCGCTCAAGAATCCCTCGGAACGTGTGCTGGTCCAGCGCACCGGGCGAGCGAGCTTGCGAGCCGCCCACGCGATCGCTACATACTCGGGATAGGCTTGAATTTTCGAACCGAACCCGCCACCGACATCGCCCGAGATGCAGCGCACACGATCGATCGGCAAGCCCAATATGCGCGCGAGATTGTCGGCGAGGGCATGGACGCTCTGGAGCCCGCCGTGGAAGGTCAGCCGACCCGCGTTCGCATCCCATTCGGCCAGCGCCGCGCGAGGCTCCATGAAGCAGGTGACGAGCCGGTTGTCGATGAGGGACATGCGGGTGACATGCGTGGCGTTCGCGAACGCACGCTCGGTGGCGGTGGCATCCCCACATTGCCAATCGTATGCGCGGTTCTTCATAGGGACGTCAGCGTGCAGCGGCCGCGCATCGGTCGCAAGCGCACGCTTCGCGTCGATGATCGCCGGCAGTTCGGTGTATCGAACCACGACCGCCTCGGCGGCGTCCTGCGCGCTCGCCAGGGACTCGGCGATAACGATTGCCACCGGCTCGCCGACATGACGCACGCGATCCACCGGAAGCGCATGCCACGCGGGTTCTGCGAAGGGCGATCCGTCAATACACTTGGTGCCGCCACCCCGTTCGGCGATCAACGTTGGAATGGCGCCGACACCGTCTGCAAGCAAATCACGGCCGGTGAAGACGCCGAGTACCCCGGCAATTGCGAGGGCCGGTCCGGTGTCGATGCCGACGACCTCGGCGTGCGCGTGCGGTGAACGCAGGAACACCGCATGCGTTTGTCGATCGACCCGGATGTCGTCGGCATAGCGGCCCGCGCCGGTAAGAAGCCGCTGGTCTTCACGGCGTAGGACGGATGTGCCGATGCCTGTGGCGGCCATTTGCTACTCCACCTTTGCGCCGGACACCTTGATCGCGCGCCGGTACTTCTCTTGATCCACGCGAATTATCTCAGCGAGTTGCTCGGGTGTGCTCGGGGATGGTTCGATGCCAACGGCGTGGGTGCGGGTCAGAAATTCCGGGGTCTGCACGGCGGTTTGTAGTGCTGTGGAGAGTTTTTCAATGACGGCCCGCGGTGTTCCGGCGGGCGCGAACAGGGCGAGTTCCCCGGGGAAATCAACGCCGGTTGCCCCCACTTCGGCCATCCCCGCAACATTTGGCGCAAGGGGCGAGCGCTTCTGCGTGGTCGCGCCGATGACTTTGATCTGACCGGTCTTGGCAAACGACATGAGATTGGTGAGGCCGGCCAACACCACCGGAATCTGTCCGCTCACTAGAGCCGGAACGGACTGGCCCGCGCCCTTGTACGGCACGTGCTGCATATCAAGCCCCATGGCTGCCTTGAAGGTATCCATCGCGAGGTGATGCACGGTTGCATTGCCGGATGAACCGTATTGCAGGGTGCCGGGTTTCGAGCGGACCAATGTTATGAACTCGGCGAGGTTGTTGGCGGGAACCGACGAATGCACGGCGATGAACATCGAGGAAGTCGTGATCATTCCAACCGGCGCCAGGTCTTTCACCGGGTCAAAGGGCGCCTTCGCCATCATTGCCGGCGCGACTGCCCATTGTCCGGAGTCGGCCACGAGCAGCATGTATCCGTCGGCGGGTGACTTTACGACGTATTCGGTGCCGGGAACGCCGCCGGCCCCCGGCCGATTCTCAATGACGCATTGCTGATTGAGGAGCGGCGCGATGTGCAAGCAGACCAGGCGGCCGATCACATCCGCCTGCCCGCCCGGTGGATACGGGGCGACGATCCTGATCGGGCGATTGGGGTATTCCTGCGCACTCAACGGCGCCGCCCCCAATAGACCCGCAACGCACATGACGATCGATACAATGGATTTCATCTATTGAACCCTTCGGGAAGGCGATGCCGGTCGGTGCGCACCACGCTTTGAGCGTGCGATGTCGCCATTGTAATATCGGACACTTGGCCCCGGTGCCGGTACCATCCGGTGCTATCGTGTGGCGCATTGTGGTGCGCCACGAACTGTTTGGAGGTCCAAACCATGCTGTCTGCGGCAGAAAATGAACGTCTGACCCGCGTCGGGCCCGGCACGCCCACGGGTGAATTGCTCCGTCGCTACTGGATGCCGATCGCAACCTCGGCCGAGATCGGCCCGCGCCCCGTCAAGAAGCGCCTGCTCTGCGAAGACCTCATCGTGTTTCGCGACGGTAGCGGCAAGGTGGGCGTCGTCGATCGTCAATGCGCGCATCGTCGTGCCGATCTTTCCGTCGCGATCTGCGAGAAGAACGGTATTCGCTGTGGTTATCACGGCTGGCTCTACTCGCATGATGGTCAGTGCATCGAGCAACCGGCCGAGTCGCGCCTCAATCCGAATGCGCGCATCAAAGCCTATCCCGCCGAAGAGTTGGGCGGCCTCATATTCACCTACATGGGGCCCAAGCCCGCGCCGCTGCTACCGCGCTTCGATCTTTATGTGTGGGACAACGTGCTGCGCGACATCGGCCACGCCATGGTCGACTGCAACTGGTTGCAGGCGATGGAGAATTCCGTCGATCCGCATCATGTGCAATGGCTGCATGGACACCTGCTCAATTTCTGGCTGCGCACCGGTGGCAGCACCGAGCAGACCGGTCTTTTCACGCGCAAGAACGTGAAGATCGGCTTCGATGACTTCGAATTCGGCATCATCAAGCGGCGCGTGGTCGAAGGCCGCACCGAGGAAGACGATGACTGGAAGATCGGCCATCCGGTCGTCTTCCCGATCACGTTGCTGGTCGGCGGTGCCGGCATTCACCAGTTGCAGATACGCGTGCCGGTCGATGACACCAACACCTGGCATATTTGGTACAACGTGTATCGCGCGGAAGGTGCCAAGCCCGCCAAGCAGACGATCATTCCAAGCTATGAGGTGCCGCTCTTCGATGCGCGCGGTGAACGAATCGTTGATTTCATCGATGGTCAGGATGTCGCGGTGTGGGCGGGCCAGGGGCCGATTGCGGATCGCACCAAGGAAATGCTTTCGTCCTCCGATGCGGGGGTCGTCATGCTGCGTCGCATGCATAAAGAACAGCTGGAACGGCTGGCCGCCGGGTTGGATCCGATCGGCACCGTGCGTGATCCGGCGCGCAATCGCTGTATTGAATTGCCGATCGAGCACAACAAGCTTGGCGAAACCGCAATGTTTCGAACCGAGCTTTTCAAGCATCAGGCGATTCGACATTCGCCGATCGTGGCGGAAATCAACGCGATGTTCGATGAGACCGAACGTCGCGATATGGTGACCGCGAAATAGACGTTGCCATGAAGGCCGCGATCGGGATTCTCGGCCTGGGGCCCGCGGGCCGCGCGATGGCGCCGTATGTCGATGCGCATCCACGCTTTCGATTAGCCGCCGTTTGCGACGTGCGGCCAGAGGCACTCGCCGCCTACGAGGCACGGAGCGATGTCGCGCGCTTCTCCGATATCGAGGCGTTCTGTGCGTCATCGGCGATCGATGCAGTGTTCGTCGCAACACCAACATGGCTGCACGCGGCCCATGTCATCCACGCATTGGGCGCCGGCAAACATGTGATCGTCGAAAAACCGATGGCGGTGAGCGCAGCCGAATCGCAGGCGATGATCGCGGCCAGTGATCGCGCGGGCCGCACGCTCGTGATCGGACATTCGCAGAGCTTCGAGCCTGGTATCCAGGTGATGCGCGGGATCATCGCATCCGGCCGGCTCGGTGCGTTGAAAGCCATCAACGGCCTCAACTTTACCGACTGGATGTTTCGCCCACGGCTCGCCGCCGAGTTCGATCGCGCGCTAGGCGGTGGCACCGTCTACCGGCAGGCGGCGCACCAGATCGACATCGTCCGATATCTCGCGTGTGGTGCGGTACCACGCACGGTGCGCGCGACCATCGGCGATTGGGTTCGCGAGCGGCCGGGAGATGGGGCCTTCAGCGCGTTCATGCAGTTCCAGGACGGTTGTATCGCATCGCTCTTCTACTCGGGTTACGACCATCTGCAAGGTACGGAACTCACGTTCGGCATCAGCGAGACTGGTCGGCGCGCGAGCTACGACTACGCCATCGCGCGCAAGCAGTTGCGCGCGGGGCCAAGCGAAGTCGCGGGCGCGGCGAAATACGCACCGACCGCGCGGCAATCGGAGCTGATCAAGACGGGCACCTTCCCCGCGTTCTTCGGGCTCATGATCGCAAGCTGCGAGCGAGGCGATCTGCGCCTCACGCCGGAGGGCGTTCAGGTCAATGCCGACTGGGCACAGTGCACCATCGGTATCGACGGTCTGCCGCAGGGCAGGGAGCCTGTTCTCGACGAACTTGCCGATGCGATCGCCGGATCACCGATCACACACGATGCGCGATGGGGCGCGGCCAACCTCGATGTGTGTCTGGCGATGATCGCGTCATCGGATGCGCGCACGGAGGTGAGGCTGCCTCCCCAGCCGGATCGCGCAATCGTTGTATCCGACGCTATCGCCGGGCGGGTGCGGCAGGCATTGGCGCAGGTGGAATAGGGGCACCTACGGGGGCACCTACGCGCGGCTATCTACCGCCAGAATCGTGATCGCCCTCCACACGATGGCCACAAGCAGCAATGTGGCCAATGGAAGGCGTCGCGAATAATATCCGACTCTTTTCCTCGATCGACGGTGAAGTGCAGCCGATGGAAACCATGGCGTCATGTTGGGTCGATTGGAGTCGGCGACACGGGTTCGCAAACAATTGTTTCCTAGAACTCATCGCGATGAGGGTCATCGGAATTTCAAGGGTACAAGATGGCCGAGGCGACGAGCGAGCAATTCAGGACGCGAGCGGCGAGGGCTTCAAGCTTGAATTCGTGCTCGTACAAGCGCGCGCGCCGATTCGGAGGGGTTGGCGCGCCGGAATAACTTGCAACGACTGCTTGCGTTGGATCATCGGGCGGCTCCTGTTGCGCTCAGGCGCCCAGCAGCGTGACGCCAAGCGCCCCGCCGGCTGCGCGTAATTCCTGGTCGAGTGTTGCCAGTGGTAATCCCAAACGCTGCGCCAGCTCAAGATAGGCTGCGTCATACAGCGTGAGCCGAAACCGCGCCGCGAGTTCGGCGGTGACCACCCAAGCCTGACTGGCCGTTTCGTCGTCAATCGTCACTGGAAGATCACGCAAGAAACCGACCAGACGTTGTCGGCGTTCTGCGTCAACCCGGCGGCGGCGTTCAGCCATAGCCAAGCCGTTGAGGACTTCTAACGGCCACAGCGAGGGCGCCGCGGCGCCGGATTCCACGATGCGCTCGAGCAGCACATCGGTCGCAGCCGTGTGCTCATCCTCGAAACACCATGCCAGACTGACCGAACTATCCAGCACAAAACTCACGGACGACCTTCATTGACCAAATCCTTGATCTTGAGACCATCGAGGGTGACGCCACGTCGGGCGGCGATGATGCCGTCGGCTGCACGACGCGCCTTGGCCCGGTCGAAGCCCGGCTGGGCAGGAACCAGACGCGCCACGGCTTTACCGCGTCGCGTGATGAGGATTTCTTCGCCGTTGGCCACCCAGTCGAGCAAGGTGCCGAGTTTGCTTTTGGCTTCGAACGCGCCGATCTCGCGCATGGGGTGCTCCATCAAACAGTCTAGACAACAGTCTAGTTTCTACCATATTGCCACTCCGGGATCAAGGGCTATATTGGGCTCTATTTTGGTATTGATAGAAGGCGTTATCAAGATTGGGGAGGAGGGGTGTAACTCGGTTTTCACCAACCCAGAACACAGCTCCGATACCCTCGATGCAACGTTCCCAAGGGCCGTCGCACGAGCCTGCCGGAACGCTTTTTTGATCCAGAGCGCCATCTCCGAAGTGAGCGAAGCGCGCGCGTTCAACACGGCGGACAAGGATGGGCGCGTCACGCCGAGTGCCTTGGCGGCTTCGGTCATCGATAAGTGAAGGGGATCGAGCACCGTCCGCTTCACGAAAGCACCAGGGTGCGGTGCACAGAAGCAGGCGCACGCTGTGATGACTGATTGGGAGGGAAATCGTCGAGTGGATCTCGATTCCTGAACCTTGGTGTCTTGGTGCCTTAAGCGTTAGTTCCTCACCGCAGCCTACATCGTGACGGAGCTGCCCTACGTCTGCCTTCTCTGCCACGGCAGAAATTTGCGCTCCAGCCAGTCCACAAAGTATGCCGAGAGAAATCCAAGCAGCGCGATCACCGCGAACCCGACGTACATGTTGGTCACCCAGAATACCGACCACGCCCACCAGATCCGGTAGCCGATGCCTTCTTCGGCCCCGACGAATTCAGCGGCTACCAGGAGCAGCAGCGCGACGCCCATGCAGACGCGCAGGCCGGTGAAAATGCCGGGCAGGGCACCCGGCAAGGCGACCGTTAGGTAAATATTCCAACGGGAGGCGCGCAGATTGCGTGCCACGTCGAAGTAGATCGGTGGAATGTTGGCGACGCCTGCGAACGTATTGATCGTCATCAGGAAGAACACGCCGATCGCCACGATCACGTACTTCGACAATTCACCGATGCCGAAGATCAAGAGAATCAAGGGCAGGATGGCGATCTTGGGGAGTGGATATAACGCGGCCACCAGCGGCTGGAATATTTCTCGGACCGGCCGAAACAGACCCATGGCGAGGCCGACGATGAGGCCCGGAATCGCGCCCATGAAAAAACCGATGAACATGCGGCGCAGACTTGTGCCCACATCGATCCAGAAACCGGCGGTTCCGATCAGCTCCCATAATTTGGCAAGGATGGTTGACGGTGCCGGGAAGAAACGTACCTCGATGAATCCAAGGCGCGCGCAGGTCTCCCATAGGAGGAGCAGGACGAGCGGAGAAAGCATCCACATCGGCGTCCACCGGCGAATCGACGCGACGAAGGTCCGCGGTGCACCGCGCTCGCGGGTGGCCTTCCCGATGCTGGTCGCCATGTTCGCTAGCCCGCCGATTCAACGTTTGCGGTGAGGCCGGCTGTTGCGGTCACGCGCCCCGACTCCTCTGCGCGCGCGCGCTCGACTTCGTCTCGCAGCAGATCCCAGATTTCTTCGGTGATGCGATTGAATTCAGGCGTTCGCCGCAATGACATCAGCGTGCGCGGGCGTTCGA
>JBJXGX010000380.1:0-20868 GCA_046160305.1 Burkholderiales bacterium | reverse complement strand
GTCGCAGTACCTCGACAGCTTGCGCGATGACCGGCAGGTCTTCATCGACGGCGAGCGGGTGAAGGATGTGACGACCCATCCCACCTCGCGCAATGCCGCGCGCTCGATCGCACGGCTGTACGATGCGTTGCACGACCCCGCCACGCGCGATGCGCTCACCACGGTCGACCGTCACGGCATTCGCACGCATCGCTTCTTTACCGCGAGCTATTCCGCCGAAGAACTGCTCGCCGCGCGCGATGCAATCGCCATCTGGGCACGCATGACCTACGGCTTCATGGGTCGCACCCCCGATTACAAGGCGGCGTTCATGGCAACCTTGGGCGCGATGCCCGAGTTCTATGCGCCGTTCACTGACAACGCGCTCACCTGGTACAAGCGCTACGCATCGCGGGGTCTTTTCCTGAATCATGTGCTGGTGAATCCGCCGGTCGATCGCAACAAGCCCGTGCATGAAGTGGGTGATGTGTTCGTGCACGTCGTGAAGGAAACGGACGGCGGCATCATCGTGAGCGGCGCAAAGATGCTTGCAACCGGATCTGCCCTCACCCACGCGACCTTCGTTGCGCAGAACAGCGCGGTGCAATTGGAGAAAGGCCGGGCCGAGGATTTCGCGCTGGTGTTCATTGCGCCGATGGATACACCCGGATGCAAACTCATCTGCCGCCCTTCATACGAGTCGGCCGCGCGGAGCCCGTTTGATCATCCGCTCGCAAGCCGGTTCGACGAGAACGACGCGGTCATCATCTTCGACAACGCGTTCATCGCCTGGGAAAACGTGCTGGTCTATCGCGATATCGACCGCGCGAAGCAGCTCTACGCCGCCTCCGGATTCATGAATCGCTACAACCTGCAAGGCGGCACCCGGCTTGGCGTCAAGCTCGATCTGATGTGTGGATTGCTCGCCAAGGGATTGGCATCGAACGGCACCGACGACTTTCGCGGCACGCAGGCCGCTTTGGGTGAAGTGATCGCGTGGCGCAATCTCATCTGGGCCCTCACCGCCGCGATGTGCCTCGATCCGCAACCCGGGCCGGGCGACTCGGTGATGCCCAAGCTTGAATATGCCGCGACCGTGCGCCTTTTCTCCACGATGGCCTGGCCGCGGGTGAAAGACATCTTCGAGACGATTCTCGGCGGCGCACCCATCGTCACGCCATCCAGCTACAAGGATCTCGAGAATCCGGAACTGCGCCCACTGCTCGATCAGTATTACCGCGGCTCGGACAGCTCGGCGGAGCAACGCATCAAACTCTTCAAGCTCATCTGGGATGCAATCGGTACCGAGTTCGGTGGGCGCCATGAAATCTACGAACGCAACTACTCGGGAAACAACGAGCAGATACGCCTCGATACCCTCGCGTTCGCCAAACAGCGCGGCATCATGCAAGCGTGCACCCAACTGGCAGACCAATGCATGAGCGATTACGATCTGCGCGGCTGGACGGATTCCACATGGACGTTCCAACGCGACCCCGCATGAGGATCGATCGCTCCTCGGATCCGGCACCGACCGCACGCGATCGAATCATCGCCAAAGGCCGATCGCATTGACCGCGTCGCCCAGAACGCCCGACGCACGATTCCTCGCGTCGCTCGCATCCATCGCCCTGATCGGACCGCTGGCAGTCCACCTCTTCCTCCCGGTATTGCCCGAGGTTCAGAAGGCGTTCAACATGTCATCGGCATTGGCGGGCGCAACCTTCAGCGTCACCTTGCTGATGGTCGCCTGCAGCACGCTCGTGTACGGCTCGCTCTCGGATCGTTACGGTCGCCGGCCGGTGCTGCTCGCCGGGCTCGTTCTGTTCGTACTCGGCAGCGCCCTCTCCGCGATTGCGGGGTCCCCGCTGGCGCTCATACTGGGCCGCATCCTGCAGGCGATCGGCGCCGGTGCGCCGGCATCGCTCAGCCGTGCGATCGCGAGCGATGCCTATGGTCCGGACCGCCTCGTGAAAGTGCTCGCCTATCTGACGATGGCCTACACCCTGGGACCAATGTTATCGCCATCGATCGGTGGTGCGTTGATCGACACGTACGGATGGCGGAGCACGTTCTGGTTCGCGTTGAGCGCGGGTTCCCTCATCGCGCTTGGGGCGTGGCGCGTCCTCTATGAAACACGCCCCCCCGCCAAGGCGGCACCCGGCAAGCAAGGACTATTCAGAGGCTATGCAAGCCTGCTCCGGCAGCCACGCTTCTGCGGATTCGTCTTGCAGACGGGTTTCTCGACCGCGACCTTCATGGCAACCGCAACCGCCGCATCGTTCCTGATGCAGAACTATCTTGGCCGTCCGGCAAGTGAGTTCGGTCTCTACTTCATGATGCTTCCGGTCGGATTATTTCTTGGCAATTTCGTCGCCAGTCGGCTGAGCGGGCGCGTCGCGGTCGAGATCATGGTGCTCTGCGGATCGATCCTCATGGCTTGCGCGATCGCCGTGCAGGCGACCCTCATGCTCTCGGGAATCATCGCGCCGCTCGTGATCTTCATCCCGGGCTTCGTCCTTACCTTCGCCCAAGGCATCGCGCTCCCGAATGCGCAATCAGGCGCCATGCGCCTTGCCAAGACCGCATCCGGAACCGCGGCCGGACTGGGCGTGTTCTGTCAGGCGTTCCTCGGCGCGGTGGGCGCGCAGACCTATGCATTTCTCGCCGATGGCACGCCGCTACCGATGGTGATCACCGTTACCGCCTGCGCGCTCCTTACGCTGCTCGCGGGCACTGTTCCCTACGTCCTGCGGCCGGCACCACCTCGCGCCTAGGCGTCTGCGCGGTCGGCCGTGCCGATTCCTAACGCGTCACGATCAGCGCATCGAGCGCGAAGCCGTCCCGGTCCGTGACCACGAACGGATTGATTTCTACACTTTGCAAGGTCGTCTCATGACGCAGCGCGAACTCGGCGAGGCGGCATAACGCATCAATCAGCACCGCACGCTTCACCGGTGGCTTGCCTCGCCAACCCGCCAGCACGGCGCGCCCGCGAATCGCATCGATCAGCGCTTCGGCACGCCGCTCCGTGAGGGGCGCGGACGCGAACGCGACATCCTTGTAGAGCTCGACCCCAACCCCGCCCAGGCCAAACATCACCATCGGGCCGAATGTCGGATCGATGTTGACCCCAAGAATCGTCTCGACGCCCTCACGAATCATCGGCGCGACCAGCACACCATCGATGCGCGCGGTGGGCGTCGCCGCTAGGGCGCGCAAGACGATGACGTCGAACGCGGTGCGCACCTGCGTTGCGTCGCGCAGATCGAGCACGACGCCACCGACCTCGGTCTTGTGTGCGATATCCGGGGAATCGATTTTGAGGACCACCGGAAATCCCATCTCCTCAGCGGCAATGATCGCCTCCGCCGCGGTGCGCGCAATGCGCTCATGCAGGATTGGAATGCCGGCGTCCGCCAATAGCATCTTCGCGACCGATTCCGATAGGGTGCCCGCGAGCGCCTGAATTCCAATCGACGGTGCGTTCGACTCGACCGGCAACATCGCGATGTCCAGTCTGCCGAACCAGGCAAGCGCCGCGATGGCGCGTACGGCGCGATTCGGGTCGGACATCACGATGAGCCCCGCCTGTTCCAAATCCTTCCGGACCGCCGGCGTACTGCGCATGACCAAGGCAGTCAGCACCTCGGGATGCGCCCTGCATGCGGCGATCAGCGGTCCGCGCAACCGCTCGTACTGCTCGATCACAACACCGGTATGCCCAAGGAGCGCGATGAATGCGCCGTACTGGCCGCCCGCGAGGACCTGCTCGATGCAGGTGGAGAATACGCCGAGGTCGTTGATGAACTGCGCGGTGGTATCGAGGGGATTGCTTCCCACCGCGAAGGGCACCGCTTTCATGACCGCGGCCAGTCGATCCGGCGCAAGCGGCGGCATTTCCAATCCGGCGTCGATCGCCGCATCAGCGGTGAGAATGCCAAGTCCACCGGATACCGTCACGACGCCCAAAGTTGGCTTGAGCAGCCCGTCACGACGCGAGCACA
Organism: Burkholderiales bacterium; assembly: GCA_046160305.1. Classification (GTDB taxonomy): domain Bacteria; phylum Pseudomonadota; class Gammaproteobacteria; order Burkholderiales; family SG8-39; genus SHXR01. The sequence goes on along the minus strand of JBJXGX010000380.1, from coordinate 16,882 downwards.
CGACCGCCACGTCCAGCATTTCCTCGACACTTCGCGCGCGATAGGCACCACATTCGCGCAGCACTGCGTCGTAGACGACATCGGAACCGGCGAGCGTCCCGGTATGGGCCGCGGCCGCGACCGCGCCGATTTCAGTCGACCCCACCTTCATGAAGATCACGCGCTTGCCGGCGCGCGCAGCACATACGAGAGCCGCCCGCAACCGGCGACCGTCGCGACACCCCTCCATCGACGCAAGGATGACGCGCGTCTCGTGGTCGCGCGCCAGATAGTCGATCGACTCGGCGACATCGACGTCCACCTCGTTGCCGGTCGTGATGAAGCGTGCATAGCCAAGCCCCGCTTCGTCACCCAGCGCGGCGAGATAGGTGCCGAACAGGCCGCTCTGCGTGACGATGCTTACATTGCCTGGAACCGGTTCGAGTTTGTCGAAGCCGACGCCAAAGGCGCCGAAAAATTTGTCGTGCACACTCGCCACGCCAAGGCAATTGGGGCCCACCAGCCGCATGCCCGATGGTCGGGCAATCGCGGCAAGCTCGTTCTGTTGCGCGATGCCCTCGGCGCCCGTTTCGCCGAAGCCAGCGGAAAAAATAATTGCGGCGCGAACCCCATGGGCCGCGCAGTCCCTTACCGCGTCGCGCACCGCAGGCGCCGGCACCGCGATGATCGCGACATCGACCGGACCAGGCACGGCTTCCAGCGCTGCGAAGGCGCGCAACCCTTGCACCGCTGCCGCGCCCTTGTTGATGGGATAGATCGTTCCCGAGAACCCCGCCCGATGCATGAAGTAAATCGGTCTTCCGCCGATCTTGCCCGGATTGGTCGATGCGCCGATCACGGCGACCGTACGAGGTGAAAACAAGACGTCCAGACTATGCAATGAGGAATCCAATCGGGAATCCAATGGAGAATCCTTCGGGAAACGTATGGCTGATGACGCCTGCAATGATCGTGCGCGAACGCCTGATGCCGGGAGGCATGATCATCCGGGCAGAATATCTCACGGCACGACGATCGAGCGATAATGCCCGGATACACAGGAAACGGGAGTCGTCGGAATGCGTATTGAAGTGATCTGTACGGGTGATGAGGTGCTCACCGGCAAGATCGTCAACACCAATTTCAGCCATATCACGCAGAAGCTGGAGGACGTCGGGCTATCGGTCGAGTGGGAGACAACCGTGGGGGACGATCGCGCGAACCTGCTGCTCGCCTTTCAGCAAGCCGGCCAACGCGCGGATGCGGTCATTGTCAACGGCGGACTCGGACCGACCGTCGATGATCTCTCCCAGGAGATCGCGGCGCAGGCGGCCGGCGTCGATCTCGCGTTGAATGAATCATGGCTCGCGACGATGGAGAATTTCTTCAAATTGCGAAGCCGAATCATGCCGCCTAATAATCGCAAGCAGGCGATGCTGCCCGCGACCGCCGAAGTTCTCGACAACCCGATCGGCACCGCGTGCGGATTCGCGGTCGATATCGGCAAGGCCCGCTTCTTCTTCACGCCGGGCGTGCCGCGCGAACTGCGCCGCATGCTCGAAGAGCAGATCATTCCCCGCCTGCTCGCCAAGAGCGGACTGCAGACCGCGATCTTTCTCAAGCGCTTTCATTCCTACGGTCTGGGCGAGTCCCATGTCGATACCATGTTATCGGGTGTCGAGACCCTGGTTGCCGATGGCAGTGTGAAGCTTGGATTTCGCGCGCACTATCCGCAGCTCGAGACCAAACTCACCGTCCGCGGCAAGGATATGGCCGATATTCGCGCCAAGCTCGTCCCGGTCGAACAGGAGGTACGGCGCCGCCTCGGCAACTTCATTCTCGCCGAAGACGAACAGACGCTCGAAGGCGTGTTGCTCGAAGCGCTTTCATCCAGTCAATCCTCCTTGACCTTGGTTGAAACCTTCACGAGCGGCCAGATGGTGGGAAGACTCCTGCATCTGCCCGGCGCGGCCGCCCTCATCCGGCGCGGCATCGTCGCGCTCGACCATGCGCAACTATGCGCATCGGTCGGGCTTGCCGCCACGGCGATCGACGCGGGCATCACCCGCGAAGCAGCCGAGGCCGTCGCGCGGGCTGCGAGACAACACACGGGATCAACCCATGCGCTCGCGGTGTTGATCGATCTTGACCAGGGCACGGACCGCGTCGACTTCGGCGGCACCATCTGTCTTGCGATCGCCACCGCCACCGAAGTCGTGTCGCGTCGCAGCCGTCTCGTCGGCGGACGCGATTGGGTGCGCCTCGGTGCCGCGGAACTTGGCTTGGATTGCCTGCGCCGTTATCTGCGCGGCTTGCCGGTCGTGGAACGCATCGATTTCGAGAAAGTGGAAACACAGGTGTTGACCGAGCCGGGCAAACCGGCCCACTGAGGGGACCATCGATGACACGAGCGAAACCATCCATGACACGAGGGGAAACCTTCATGACGCGAATCACTCACGTTGCGCTCGCCCTGCTGTTGCTCGGTGCATCGACCGCCGCGAGCGGGCAGACCTATCCATCGGGCCCGGTGAAGATCGTTGTTCCCTCGGCGCCCGGCACGCAGTCCGATCTCGTTGCGCGTGCGATCGCCCAGCGGCTGGCCCCCGTTCTTGGACAGCCGGTGCTCGTCGACAATCGTCCGGGCGCGGATGGCATGCTGGCGGTCGAGGCGATTGTCAATGCGCCTCCGGACGGTCTCACCATCGCCAATGTGCAATCGGGCTCGCTCACGCTTGCACCGACGCTTTATCCGAATCGCGTTCGTTACGATCCGGAACGCGATCTCGCGGCGATCACGCACACGGTCCGCGCGACATTCATCCTCACCGTCAATAGCCAACTGCCGGTACGGAACATCAAGGAGCTGGTCGCGCACACGAAGGCAAATCCACGCACCGGCGCGCTCGGCCATATGCCCGGTGTCGCGTATCTGGCCGCGCTGGTCGCCAAGAGCGTTACGGAGGCCGATATCGAGCTCATTGCCTACAAAGGGCAACCGGCGATCTGGACCGATCTGTTGGGTGGCCGGATTCATGGAGGCATCGAACCGGTGGGCGGTGCGTTCAATCAGATTCGTGCGGGAAAACTGCGCGCCATCGCATTGCTTGGCAGCGCGCGGACCGCGCTGCTCCCCGATGTGCCGACCGCGACGGAACAAGGATTTCCCGGGATGGAAGTCGATGCGTGGAATGCACTCTTCGCGCGCGCCGGTACGCCGCCTGCGATCATCGATCGGCTGCATCGCGAAGTCGTGCGCATCCTCACCGCGCCCGACCTTGTAGAGAACATGCTGAGCCAAGGCATGGAGCTCGAGGTCAGCAATCCGGCGACGCTTGCAAAGCGCGTGCGGGACGATCGCGCGAAGTGGGCGAAGGTAGTGAAAGAATTCAATGTCAAAGCGGAGAACTAGAAATCCGCTCTGTGACCTGCCCGGATTTTTGTTAGCGAATACACATCAATCAAACCATGGAGAACACAATGAAAGTCGGTTTCATCGGCCTTGGTCTTATGGGCTCATCGATGGCGCTCAATCTGCGCAAGGCTGGATACGCGGTCACCGTGAGCGATCTGCGCCGCGACGCGGCGGCACCGCATCTCGCTGCGGGTTGCACCTGGGCGGATGACGCGAAGAAAACCGCCGAGGCGTCCGATGTCGTTTTCACTTCTCTGCCGGGCCCGAAAGAGGTCGAGGCCGTCGCACTCGCGCCGAACGGTCTGCTCGCCGGTATGAAGAAAGGCATGGCGTATTTCGATCTATCCACGAATTCGCCGACGGTCGTGCGCCGACTCCATGAAGTCTTCGCGAAGGCGGGTCGGGTGTTGCTCGACTCGCCAGTGAGCGGTGGACCGAGTGGTGCGAAGAGCGGCAAGCTGGCGCTCTGGATCGGTGGCGACCGAGAGGTGTTCGACGCGCACAAGAAGGTGCTGGACGCGATTGGCGATCAGGTTGCCTACATCGGGCCGATCGGTGCCGGATCGGTCGCCAAGCTGGTCCACAACATGGCGGGCTACGCGGTGCAGACCGCGCTCGCAGAAGTGTTCACGCTCGGCGTCAAGGCAGGCGTGGATCCGCTCCCGCTATGGGCCGCGGTTCGACAAGGCGCGATCGGCCGTGCGCGTACCTTTGATCGCCTCGGTGATCAGTTCCTGCAGGGCAAGTTCGAGGTGCCCTCTTTCGCACTCAAGCTCGCGCACAAGGACGTGACCCTGGCCACGGAACTCGCACGCGAAATCGGCGTGCCGATGCGACTGGCCGCACTCGTGCACGCGGAGATGACCGAGGGCATGAACCGAGGTTGGGCGAACTGGGATTCACGCTCGCCGATGCAGCTTCAAACCGAGCGGGCAGGCGTGAAAATCGCCGTACCGGCCGCCGAGATCAAGAAGGTGTTGGATCAAGGTTGAGACGCGTAGCGGGTTCGCTGAAAGCCCCGCGCCCCATCGCGGGCAAGGGGTTGGGGAGCGAGGGCCGCTTTACGCCGCAAGCTCCTTAACCAATGGTGCGTTCTTATCGAGTATTCGCAGGATCTCATCGCGACTCACATCCGGCACCTCGAACAGCACGCGATGAATGCCCGCCTCGCGATAGGGTACGAGCTTCTCGCGATCCGGCGGCGCGGCGAACACGGTGATCGGCAAGGTCGCCGGATCCCGCCCGGCCGCCTTCGCGGCTTCATTCAGACGAGCAACCGCTTTCTTCGGTTCCCAGCCATTGCGCGGTCGTGGAAACCATCCGTTCCCATACTCGACAACGCGCTTGATCGTGTGATCGGACTCACCGCCAATCAGCACCGGCGGATGCGGCCGTTGCTTCGGCTTCGGGTACATCCACACCGGATCGAAGTTGACGAACTCGCCATGGAACTGCGCCGCTTCCTCGGTCCAGAGCGCCTTCATCGCCAGCACGCGTTCGCGCAGCAGCTTGAAGCGCGTCTCGTAACGGGCGCCATGATTCTCCATCTCGTCGACATTCCACCCGCCGCCGATCGCGAAGATGAATCGTCCGTTCGATAACTGATCGAGACTCGCCACTGATTTGGCCGTGACGATCGGCTCTCGTTGCGGAATCAGCGCAATGCCCGTCCCGAGCTTCAGCTTTTTCGTCGCGGCGGCCGCGAACGATAGCGCGACGAACGGATCATGCGTGTGACTGTATTTCTTGGGGAGCTCGCCGCCACTCGGGAACGGCGTGCGCCGACTCGTCGGGATGTGCGTGTGCTCGCAGACGAATAACGCATCGTAGCCGCGCGCCTCCAGCGCACGGGCGAGCTCCGAGATGTCGATTCCATAGTCGGTCGGAAAGTAGTAGACGCCAGCGAGCATGAAAGTGTCTCCGTTGGTTCGGCATGATCGGCCACGGCAGAAGGCGGGACCCTATCGGTCATGGGCGGTGCGAGGCGCATAGTATGCCTCGCAATCCGGGACCGGATTGGTCAGTGGCCTCGCAATCAACCAGCTCGAACATTCTTGATGGGCTCGATGTGACCAATGCAGTCGACGGAGCAGATCGCGGGATTGGCCCAACCATCGAGGCAATCGCGGATTTCTTCGCTGGTTTGTAGGATGCCGGCACGAATCGCCTCGTATCTCGCGAGCGAAACTCCATCGAATGTGCGAGATGTCCAATCGACGTTTCGCGAAAGAAACGCGTCGCTTGACCACTAGTCACGCGCAGCGTTACTATCGAATAGTGATCAAATCATTCGAGTGCGCCGACGCGCAGGCCCTCTCGAAGGGCGAGGGGGTCAAGCGATTCGCGAACATCGCGGCCGTCGCAAGACGCAAGCTTCGGCAGTTGGATATCGCGGCTCGGTTAGAGGATCTGCGCGTGCCCCTGGCAATCGACTCGAAGCGCTGGGAGGTGATCGCAAAGGTCAGCATAGCATTCGTGTCAACGATCAGTTCCGTGTGTGCTTTCGCTGGACGGAGGCAGGCGCGGATGATGTCGAAATCGTGGACCATCACTGACGGAGAACGATGATGCGCAAGCTAAAGCCGGTAACGCCAGGTGAGCTCCTGCTGGAAGAGTTCCTGAAGCCCATGGGGATCAGCCAGTATCGGCTGGCGAAGGAAATCGGCGTACCCGCGCAGCGTATCGGAGACATCGTGACGGGTAAGCGCTCCATCACCGCCGACACGGACCTGCGCCTATGCCGGTTCTTTGGTCTGTCCAACGGGTACTGGCTGCGCGCCCAAGTCGTCCATGACACCGAAGTCGCGGAACGTTCCCTGGGCGCAAAACTGGCGAAGATCACGCCATGGAACGGCGGGGCGGGTGATGGGCGGCGCGCCGTAAGCGGCGCTTAGGGCACCATCGGCGCAAGCTCAGTCAAACGTTCGCGTCAAATCATCAAACAACTCATCCACCGCGTAGCGGCGCGGGATCAATCGCTGTTGATGCACATAGTCGATCACGATTTCGAGATTGCGCCGGTTTGCTTCGACACCGAACGGGTTCGCGTCCAGCTCCCCGGCCTTGGGTAGTCCCGCCGCGCGCTTGCTCTCTTTGAGCATGCGATAGATCTCCCGCACCGCGTTCGGATTCGATATCGAGAACGCGTCTTTCACGACCACCATGTGATTGATCTGGAGCGCGTTGTTCTTTAGTTGCCAGGCGCGCGCCTCGGCATCGGGATCGGGAAACAGTGTCTTCAGGCGCGGGTCCGCCGGAACGCGATCGCCGACAATCGCCGCGTCGATTTCGCCCGCGAGCAGCATGTTGACGAGATCCTTGCCTTCGGCCGCGCGCTGCACGGTTGGCGGATCGCGAAACTCGGCGACATGCGGTTCTTCGAAGGTGACCCATTTCACCGAGTCGATATCGAGACCGAAGCCGTTGGCGAGGATGCCCCGAAGCCAGGTCACCGTCGTAACCGAATACGATCGGATACCGATGCGCTTGCCGTTCAGGTCGCGCGGTCCGAGGACCCCTCGTTCAGCGTTGTAGACGATGTATGGATGCTGGAACCGCCCCACCACGACCGCCGGCAACAGTACCAGCGGCTTGCCGTGCGCCTTGGCCATGAGGAACGTCACGATCGCAAGTTCCGCGCAGTCGAATTCCAGATTCCGGACGACCCGCTTGAAAGCGGTGCTTGGCGCTTTCACGTCCGGGTATTGCAGTGAAACGATGTCCGAGCGGATGTCGCCCTTTTTCAACGCCGCGGTAACCGGGTAATCGCCCAGCAGCATCGGGACTTTCAGTGATTGCGATGTGCTCATCGTTGCGTGCCTCTCTCAGCCTTTGAGTGCGGGATACAGTGACTCGGCGGTGCGCCAGAAGATCCATTCCTGGTCCTCATCCGGCAGGAATGCCAGCGCGGCCTTGCTGGTATCGAGAATCTGTTTCAGCGAGCCTTCGGTCGCGGGGAAATTGGAGCCCCACGCGATGCGCGACGCGCCGAACGCGCCGACGAGCTTGCCAAAGAAAGTCTCGGGCGTCGCTTTCCCTTTCTTCGCATCGATGACGCTATTGCTGGTGAGCTTCAGGTAGACATTGCGATGCCCCGCCAGACTGAAGAGACCCGCCGCAGCGGCATAGGGCGGCCCGGCTTCAAGGTCCGGGCGCATCAGATGATCGATGATGAAGCGCACCTTCGGATACCGTGCGATGAGCCCATTCAGTTGCGGCAACCCTTCCTGGCGCATCTGCATGCAAACCGGGATGTTGAGCTCGGCCGCGCATTCCCACGCCGGGAAGGTACGCGGATCATCCATCCATGTCGCCTGACCCGGCATCGTGCTGCCGGTCGTGAAGAGGCGAAGGCCCACGAGCTTGCGTCCCACCCAGTAACGGATTTTCGCAGGGGCATCGGCGGCGAGCAGGTCAACCGAGAAGACACCGCTGAAGCGGTTCGGATGCGCGGCAATCGCATCGGCAACATACCCGTTGTCGTAGCCGTAGCATGTCGAGGCCTGCACGATCGCGGCTTTCGCGACGCCGGCCTCGTCCATCGCCGCCACCATCTGATCATAGGTAACCGGTCGATCTCGAGACCAGCCCGACTGCGTGCCACCGAGTGGATCGCGAGGGTAGCGGACGGTATCGGTCGTGATGACGTGCGGATGGATATCTAGAATTCTCGTGGGCATCGGATGGTTCCTTCACGCTTCCGGATCAACGAACATGTCGTCCACTGCATAGTGTTTGGGCAACAGCTTCTGCTGGTAACAGTACTTGATGAGCGCCTCGATCGCCGGCAGATTCACTTTGATGCCATACGGCAACGGATCGCCGACGATCTTCATGAGCGCCGCATAGTTGCGATCGGTGTCGGTCTTGATATCCCCCGCATGCAATTGTTCGAGGTACAGCGCCTTCGCTTTCGAGAACGCATCGAACAGCGACTTCGCCACCCAAGGATGCTCGGCCAGTACCTGATCCTTGACCACGATGAGGCCGTGCGTCGGATAGATCCCCGTGCTTCGAAACCATTCGGCCTCGCGCCGCTCAACGTCGTCGAACAGTTCGCGATACGTGGCCGCTGCATCGACCTTCGACGCCTCCCAGCCATCCTTCGGCGCCCCGGCTCGGCCGATGCCCGCCGGACCGGTGAACGCCGCTTGCAGTGAACCGCTCGCCATCATGCTGACCAGCGATTGACCCACGGGCGCGTGCACGACATTCGCGGGTAGCTTGAGCTGGGTGACATGCTCTTCATCATCCACCACCCAGGTGACCTTCGAGGTGTCGACCCCGTAGTCGTTCGCGAGGATTCCACGCGTCCAGATCCCCGTCGACACCGAATACGCGCGCACACCCACCCGCTTGCCCTCGATATCCTTCGGTTGACGAATGCCCGAGTCTTCGCGGTAGACGAACCCGCCGTGATGAAAGCGCCTGTAGATAAAAATGGGCAACGCCTTGAACGGCGCACCGAATGATCGCGCGATCATGTAGGTCGCGGGCGCCATCTCGCAGATGTCGAATTCGACATCGCGCACCATGCGCCGAAACGCCTGGATGATCGGATTGATCTCGATGAATTCGGGCGCAACGCCCTCGATGGATACACGGCCGTCTTTGAGCGCAGCGCTGTGTCCGTAGGTGGCGATCGCGGTTTTGAGGCGAAGGGACATTTAAACCTTCCTGTCTGGAAAATAGAAACGAGAAGCGGAAAAATGCGGGACCGCGAACACTCAGCGGTTACTGCAGCGGAATCTTCGCGCGTTCAATCACGCTCTTCCACTTCGTGATCTCGGCGGCCATCAGCTTGTGCGTCTGCTCCGGTGTCATGGCCCGCGCGTCCATCCCAAGTAGTTGCAATTTTTCTTTTACATCCGGCGAGTTGGTTGCCGCCGCGACTTCCTTCGATAGCCGCTCGACGATTGCCCTCGGGGTTTTCGCATGGACCGACACGGCGTTCCATGACGCAACCTGGAAGCCCGGCACACCGCTCTCGTCCAGCGTCGGAACGTCAGGAAACATCGCGGAGCGGCGATTCGACGATATGGCGAGCGGCTTCACCGTGTTGTTCTTGATCTGCGGCATCAAGGGCCCAATGAACTCGAACACGAGATGCACGTCATTCGCGCGCATTGCGTTGAGAAGCGCAGGCGTGGCCTTGAACGGGATGATCTGGGCATCGATGCCCGCCATCGAACGAAACAACTCGGCGGAAAGGTTCTGCGTACTGCCGATGCTGACCGTACCAATATCGAGCTTCCCAGGATTCGAACGCGCGAACACGAGCACATCGGCCATCGAATTGAATTTCGAATTGGGTCCGGTGACCAGCAAGAGATCGAAGAACGCCAAGGTCGACACCTGCGCGAAATCGACGAGTGGATCGTACGGCAGCGCCTTGAACAGCGACACGCTTACCGCGGTACCGTTGCCCGACAGCACCATCGTGTAGCCATCCGGCTCCGCCTTGAGCGTCATATCGGCGCTCACGATCATGCCGGCGCTCGGGCGATTGTCGACTACGACTTGCTGGCCCATGTTCTCGCTCATCTTGTGAGCGATCACGCGCGCGGTCAGATCACCGACCCCACCGGGCGCGAACGGGACCAGAAATCGGATCGGCTTCGATGGATACGGCGCCCCGCTCTGCGCGAACACCACGCTGCAAAGGATCGATGCAATGAGCAGAACGATCGATCCCAATGCGACGCTACCTGAAGTGCGCTTCATCTCCCAACCTCCGCACAGAACGCCAATACCGGTTCGAATCGTCATGGCGTCAACGCATAGGATTCAGCGCACGCCCGTATGCTGAATCCTAAAGCGGCGAGAACGACACTGACTTCATGATCCGGTTCTCCTGGTGCGCATGCGCGGCCATCTCGGCGCTCCGGCGCATGTATTCCTTGAACACCGAATCCTGCATCAACGCGTCGCGCTTCTTCTCCCGGTCAGCCTGGCTGTCGTATTTCCAGACGTGCACGACCTGATTGAGCGGGCCCACCTCTGTCGTCGCATAGAATACCGGCTCGCCGCAGTGTTTGACCTGCGTGGGATGCCCATACTGTTCGTACATTTTGAGCCAGGTGGCGAGCATGCCGGGACGCAGCGTGTAGATTCGCAGATCGAAAATCATCAGACACTTCCACTAGAATCGCACTGGAAATCGTGCAGCGGTGGCAAGTGTAAGAGATGTAACGACTCTTGACCGAACGCCGGCCCGGCTGGAATGATTTTTCTGATATCCAATGATTGGGGATGCAGATGAAAACGACGTTTCTCTTCGGGGTGTTTTCGATCGCGCTTTTCACCGCTGCGTACACCCACGCAACCGGACTCGCAACCTGTGATTCCGGTCCGCGAGAGTCCTGGCAGCCACAAGACAAGCTGGAAAAATTGCTGCTGGATCGCGGCTGGAAGATCCGGCGCATCAAGGAAGATGGCGGTTGCTTCGAGGTCTACGCGTTCGATGAGAAGGGCGATCGCGTCGAAGCCTACTTTCATCCAAAGACCCTGGACCTCGTGCCCACCAGCCGGGATCCACGGAAGTAACGATGAAGGACGGCGCGTGTTCCACCGTCAAGGTGTGGGACGCTTTCGTTCGCATTGCGCACTGGTCCCTCGTCGGTTCGGTCACCGCCGCATGGCTCACGCGGCATAGTGATAGCGCTTGGCATGAATGGCTGGGATACATGGCGCTCGCGATCGTTGTCTGCCGTGTCGTTTGGGGTTTCGTCGGATCGCCCTATGCGCGATTCAGCGGGTTCGTTCGGACGCCCGCCGCGACCGTCACGTACGCGCACGCACTCATTGCCCGTGGCGAACAACGCTTCATTGGCCACAATCCGCTCGGCGGTTGGATGATCGTTGCCCTCCTCGCCACGGTGACCTTGCTCGGACTCACCGGCTGGCTTGGCACAACCGACGCCTACTGGGGTGTTGCATGGGTGGCCGAATCACACGATGCACTGTCCAATCTCCTCGTCGGGCTGATCGCATTGCATGTCGCCGGCGTCGCGTTTTCCTCGTGGCGGCATCAGGAGAATCTCGCCAAGGCTATGATTACCGGACGCAAGCAGATGATCGAAGAACGCAGCGCAAACCAACGAGGCCCCAATGCCCCGAATCAGCGAAATTGAACATGCGGGTACGGACGAGACGCTCAAATCCATCTTCGAGAAGGAGCAGGCATCTTTCGGCGATCTGCTGAACCCAACCAAGGTGATGGCGCATTGCCCACCGATCCTGCGCGCAGCGAAGATGCTGGGCGCCTCGATCGAGCAATCGGGCCAACTCCCCAAGACAATTCCGCCGCTGGTCTACCTCCGCGTCGCGGGAATCAACGGCTGCCCATTTTGAATCGACATCAATTCCGTCCGTGTGATGGAAGGTGATGGCGGGGAAGCAAAGATGGCGGGAGTCGCAAATTGGCGAGAGAGCACGTTGTTCAGCGAATCGGAACGCGTTGCGCTCGAGTATGCCGAACGCATCACTTACACCGATCAGAAGGTCGACGACGCGTTCTTCGCGCTCGTGAAGCAGCATTTCAACGAGGCGCAGATCGTGGAGCTCACCGCGGCAATCGCGCTGGAGAATTTTCGGAGCAAGTTCAATCCCACGCTTGGCGTCGAATCGCAGGGATTTTGTTTGCTGCCAAGGAAGTGAAGTGATTCGGCGAAATGCGTTTCCCGTTTCCCGGCACTTAGACGTCAGCCAAGAACCCCCGCCCCGCCGCCAACGCCGCGGCCGTCTTCATCGCGGCGAGCACGCTGTAATGCTGCGCGACACCCTTGCCGGCGATATCGAACGCCGAACCATGGGGAACGTTGACCATGACATAGGGCAGTCCCATGTAGATCGTGCAGGCGCCCTCGAATGCGGCTGTCTTCACCGCGACCTGCCCCTGGTCGTGATACATGGTGACCACCGCATCGTAGCGGCGATCGAGCACCATCCTGAAAACGGAATCGGGTGAAATCGGGCCGCTCGCATCGATGCCCAAACGCTTTGCCTCCTCGACGGCAGGCGCGACTTCTTCGCGATCCTCTTCGAACATCGCATGCGGATTGAGGCCTGCCACCGCGATGCGCGGTTTCGGCAGCCCCCAGCGCTTCATGTTTTCGTCCAGCATGCGGATGACATGAACGATGCGGTCGGTCTTCACCGTGGCCGGGATGTCTCGCATGCGGATGTGCTCGGTAATCGGTACCACCCGCAATGCGCCGCTCACGCGAAACATGAACGTCCCGGCGGGTTGCAGATCGTCGATATCCTTCACGACCCCGCCCATCTTGAGCGAGTCGCTGTCGACCGGCGCGAGGACCAAGCCATTGATGCGCCCACTCGCGCCCAATGATTCGCCGAGCCGAATCCAATCGACGACTGCTTTACCCGATTTGGCGGACGCTTGCCCGACCGTGTAGTCGCCCGGCTGCAGGGTGCCCGGATCAATGACGCCGATGGCATCCTCGTTGATCAACGCATCGGGGGAATCGATACGCGTGACCTTCCGCGTGACACCGCACACCTTGACGGCTCGCTCGACGGCGGCGGCGTCCCCGATCAGGATTGGTTTGCACACGCCCGCCAACTCGCGCGACGCAATGGCCTTCACGCAGACTTCGGGCCCGATGCCGGCCGGGTCGCCGATCATTGCAGCGATCGTGGGGAGCTTGTTCATGCATCTTCCTTTGCAGACAGTCTGTTATCGACCAATGGCGCATAGCCCCAGACCGCATCGAGCTCGTTGGAGTCAATACCCGCCGCAACAACGCAGTTGCTGATCTCGGGGTCGCTGGTTGCCACGGCGATCGCCTAGATAACGAACGTCAGATTGCCCATCGGGATATCGTTGTTGACCAGAAACACCCGCTTCTCCCGGATTCTGAGTGCGCCGTCCGCTCGCACCAACACGTGCTTCATCCGCCCGATCCACTCGGTCTGCCGTTCCAAGCGCACCTCGCCCAGTACAAAGCGGGAGGTCACGGTGCCGCCGGTCGCCGCATCGAATTCATGCAGGCACACATTCGAGACGGTGCGAATCAGGCGAGAGCGTGGGTTCTGTGAATGCGCATGCTTGGTCTTGAGGCGGAACAAGCGTTCCTCGAGACGTTCACGATCATCGTAGATGAGCGATACCTGCTTCATCGGATCGATATCGTCGTTGTTGCACGGGACCCAATACAGAACGTCGTTGGTCCAGAGCCCAAGCCATTCATCGTAGGCATGCGTATCCGCGAGCTCGGCTTCGCGATAGAGCAGATCCTCGACTTCCCGGATAAGGCCGAGGCGTTCGGCCGAATACATTGCGATACCCTTGGTCATCGGTTTCAGTCCGCCGTCATCATCTCGCGCCAGCGCTTGAACTGGCCACGCTGCGGCACTTCATCGGTGATACGCCCAACGATGCATCCGTTGGCCTCATGCTCCTCGCGGTTCATGCCGCGCGAGAGATCGACCCAGCCGTTCACCTGCGCCATCATCCCGCGCTGGGCACGTTCGAATATTTCAGCGTCATCGGGCGATCCCGCGCCGGCCGGTCCATAGAACGACTCGTGCTGGCGGATGCGGAGCGCATTCATCTCATCGCTAACCCCGCCCAAACGCACCGGAAACATGATGACCTCGGTTTCATCGGGCGCGATGGGGTTCATGATGCGAATTTGATTATTGATGAGTTGCATGTTGGGGAAGACACCGACGTGCGGATCGCCGGCCAGTGCGACGAGCAGCCGCGCGCGCTCCTCGCCATGGCGCTTTCGCATCGCTTCGATGTACTGCTCGCCGCCCGGAACACTGCGCAGGAATTTTGTATAAACGTCGTAGTGTGAAAGCCGCTGTGCCGTGAGGTCGAGCATCGCGTGTCCATTGCCAAGATCGCGCGTGCGGCTGGCGGCCTTGTCATCGAACGGGTCGTCGCGATGCGTCGCACCCATGCCGGAATCCTGTTTGCGCTGCCAGGCCGCGATGACCGAGGCGTGTACGAAATTGGGATGGTAGCCATCCATGCCGACCAGCTTCCAGTTCCCGCGATACACCGTCTTGTGCGCGCCGGCATCCACGGCCAGCTCGCCCACCGGGGACGCATCGACCATCAGGTCGATCATCGCGGCCGCATTGCCAAGGTGTTCGCGCAACGACGGACCGGTTTCGGCGAGGCTCGCAAACATGAATCCGCGGTATTGCTCGACCCGCGCCGGCGGCGTAAGCCCCATCGCGTCCTGGTTGAAATCAGCACCGTACGCTTCGCGCTGCGTCACCTCAACCAGCTTTCCAACCGTGTCGTAGACCCAACCGTGGTACCAGCAGCGCAGGAACTTCGTGTTGCCGGATTCCGCCTCGCAGACTGCCGAGCCGCGATGGCGGCAACGATTCATGAATACGCGCACGACGTCGTCGCGCCCGCGGATCATGATGACCGGTTGCCGCCCCATCTTGCGGACCCGAAAATCCCCAGCCGTGGCGACCTCGCTCACATGGCCGATGTAGAGCCACCCGCGACTGAAGATGCGCTCCATCTCGATCTCATACACGGCGCTATCGGTATAGGCACGCGAATGGACCCGGCCGCCATCATAGAGCCGGCCGATTTCGCCGGGAGTGAGCGGCATGCTCGAATTCGATTGGTATCGGTTCATTGTTTGTCTACCGTGGGGTCGATCGAAGGGGGCGACTCCGGTCCGTCTCGCGCATCGCCCGCCAGTGCAAGTCAATTACCTCAATCCTTGATTATTTCAAGGATTGAATCATAATTCGACGTGCCCGTCCATGTTCACAAGCGGAGTCCCGAGCCGTGCCGCAACGCACCAAGCCATCGCGCGTCCAAGCGTCGAAGACGGATGCCCGCCCGCTGCCGACCCGCCTGTACGCGCAAGTGGAGATTACGGCAACGCGCCACAAGACCCTCGACCGCTCGACCTTGCATCTGCTCCTTGCGATGTACCGCTGCTTCGCCACGCTCGATCGGAACCAGTCGGAAGAGGTTCGCAAGATCGGACTCACCGGCACGCAGTTCAACATTCTCACGACCCTGGAAAGGGTCGGTCGGCCGGTCTCGATGGGCGACATGGCGGCCATGATGGTATTGCAGCCGACGAACCTCTCTGGCATCGTCAACCTGCTCGCGAAACGTGGCCTCCTCCGTCGCGAAGTCAGCGCGACCGACCAGCGTTCGTTCCTCGTGACCCTCACGCCTGCCGGCCAGCGCATGCTCGATGATTTTCTGCCTGATCATTGGCGCCATCTCGAAGCTTTGATGCGCGGGCTGACCGAAGCGGAACGGACTATGCTGGTGACACTGCTGCGCAAATTCATGGTGTCGATCGACGATGCTGAAGCCGCGCCGCCCGCTATGGCACAACGCGCGAGCGCAACCGTCACGCAAGCCGGATCACGACCGCGCGCCCACAACGGCGTGCGCACCTGACCGCAGTTATCACCACCCGAATTCAAGGAGCAGACGATGGCGGAAATTCTTGGCCTTGGCCTCTCGCACTACCCTCCCCTTTGTCTGCCTGACACGGAGATGTCCGGCATTCTGCGCTGGACGATGAAGGATCCGGGCATTCCGGATGCGGAAAAGAATCCGGCCAATTGGCCCGCACCCATGCAAGCAGAATGGGGCGACGACTTCGGTACCCGCGCGGCCGCGGCCCATCGCAGGGAAATGGTGGCTGGATTCGACCGCGTGCGGGCCGCGCTCGATGCGTTCGCACCCGACGTCGTCCTCATCTGGGGTGACGATCAATACGAGAATTTCCGCGAAGACATCATTCCACCATTCGCGGTGTGCGCCTATGGGGATATCGATCTGCGCCCATGGAGCCACGCGCAAGCGTCATCGATGATGAAGGGCAAGGCGAACGCGTGGGGCGAGGACGAGTCCCTGCATTACCGATTGAAAGGCCGGCCCGATATCGCGAAGCATCTGGTGGCCGGGTTGATGGATGAAGGCATCGACATCGCCTACGCCTACAAGCCGTTGCATCACGCGAGCGTCGCGCACGCGTTCACCAATGCGGTGCTGTACCTCGACTACCATCGCAAGGGTTACGAATATCCGACCATCTGCTTTCCGGTCAATTGCTATGGGCGGCGTGTCATCTCCACCAAGGGGTTTCTCACCAAGATCAAGGATCCCGTCGACTTCGATCCGCCTTCGCCATCACCGAAGCGTTTCATGGAGGTGGGTGCCGCCACCGCCCGCGTGTTGCGCGCGAGCCCGTGGCGCGTGGCGTTGATTGCATCGTCCAGCTGGTCACACGCGTTTCTGGTCGACAAGACATGGCGCCTGCAACCCGACACGCCTACCGATCGCCGCCTTTATCGAGCCATGCGGGAGAACGACTTCGCATACTGGAAGTCCCGGCCGCTCGCCGAGGTCGAGGACGCCGGCCAACAAGAGGTGCTGAACTGGTTCGCGCTCGCCGGCGCCATGGAAGCGCTTGGTACCAAGCTCGATTGGAGCAGCATTACCGAGACGCACATTTTCAATTC
>JBJXGX010000379.1:0-40033 GCA_046160305.1 Burkholderiales bacterium | reverse complement strand
TCACGAACCGGCGCTGCTCGTCATCGAGCCTGGTATCGAGCAAGAGCTCGGTCATCCCAAGCACACCGTTCATCGGGGTGCGGATTTCATGGCTCATATTGGCGAGAAAATCCGACTTCGCCCGGCTCGCTGCTTCTGCTTGCGCCTTTGCCGCGCGCAGCGCCTCTTCGATCTGCTTGCGGCTATCGATAACGTCGATCACCGATACGATATATGCAAGATTGCCCGCGGCATCGTTGATCAGGTTGACGGAAAGGTTGGTCCATATCGCTCGACCATCCTTGCGGAGATAGCGCTTCTCGCGCGAATACGAGCTGCCGACCTCGCCGCTCTTGATGCGCCGGTTGTAGTCGGATGTCTCCAACCGGTCTTCGGGCGGCGTTACGTCAAACGATGTCAATGCGAGCAGTTCCTGGCGCGTGTAACCGAGAATCTCGCACAGCTTGTCGTTGACCGAGAGCCAACGCCCGTCCAACCCGCGCAGAGCGATTCCCACATTCGCTTTCTGGAACACCGCACGAAAGTGCTGTTCGCTCTGACGCAACGCCGCCTCGGCGCGCTTGCGCTCGCTGATGTCCTGATGCACGGAGAGAAGATACTCCGGCTTGCCGTGGGTATCGGTGATGACGGTTGTCGACAGCGTGGTCCACACCGTGCCGCCGTCCTTGCGCAGGTAGGGCTTTTCCCTCGCAACGGACGTGATCTCGCCACGCTGAATGCGCCCGAGGACCGATTCGGCAATCTCCCGATCTGCCACCGGCGACATGTCGGCCGCCGGCGATGCGAGCAATTCTTCCCGTGTGTAGCCGAGGATCTCGCATAGGCGATCGTTGACTCTCAGCCACCTCGAGCCGTCGGCGGTGCGCATTGAAATGCCGACATTGGCGCGCTCGAACACCGCGCGGAACATCTCCTCGTTGCGTTCGGATTCGCCGCGCGCGCGAGCCGATTCCGCTTCCGCCGTTTTCTGTGCGGTGACATCGTGAATCAACGCGTAGCAACCGATGATCTCGCCGACTTCGTTCCGATGCGGCAAGCAGCGGACGGCAACAATCGACACCGCACCGGTCGGCAAGCGGTGTGTACGCTCAAAGATTCGTTCCTCGCCGGTCAGGGCGGCCTCGATCGCGGGGCCGGCCATCGAATAGGCTTCCTCGCCGATCACCTCGCGAATGGTCCGACCGATAATCGATTTCGACGGCAGGCCGATCAGGTTCTGGTAAGCCTCGTTGACATACCGATATCGCTGGTTCCCATCCGTGCATGTAACCATCACCGGAAGGATGTCGAGCAGACGGCGAAGCTCGACCGATTCCAGTTCAGCCGATCCGAAAAAATGGTCTAGATTGTCGAGTGCGGTCGGAAGCATGAAGAATGCTAGATCGAAATATTCGTGATCGGTCTATCGAGAACGGACCGTTCGCTCGGCCTTCTCGCATTGCCGTGGAGTGCTTCGCATTGCACTGAGGATTCCGCGGCTACGCCGATCAATCTTCGATCGCGTGCGCGATGCACCATCCACTGCCGGATCGCATTCGACGGACTAAACGCGAGTCGACTGCCCCGCATTACTCTCGGGCGAATCCGCGTCGAGCAGATCTGCGATCGTGAGGCCGTCAAGCGACCGGTTGATTGCGTTATCCGTGGCAGTCACGATGCGTTCAACCGCCTTGGTAGCGGGCAAAGCCTTAGGATTCCAGTAGCGGCCTTCGCCGCGCTGCCGAACAGCCTCAATCACCAGCGCGACCGGGGTGGAGCCGATATCCCGTGCCGGCAGGTAGGCGGGAGGATTGTCATTCGTCTGCGCGAGCAATCCGGCCCGTTCCAATGTACGCAAGACTTCTTCGATTGCTTGCGCAGGTGTCCCGAGCGCTTGACTCAAGCCGGCAAGCGACCACGGCCGGCGCCCGTTGACATGATATTGGGCAATCATGCCCATCACCACGACCGCGAGGCGCTCACTCATCCGGCTGCTCAACCGCCATGTCGCGCGTCGCGATGTCACGTGGCCGGGATGTTGCGTGTAGAAGGCGATGCTTGCGCCGAGCAAGACGATGAACCAGCTTAGATAGACCCAAAGCATGAACAGGATCAGTACCGCGAACCCGGAGTAGATCGCAGCGTAGGCGGTCGAACCTTGCACGAAGATCGAAAACACGACACCAGCGAGATCCCACAGCACGCCCGCGATCATGCCACCGAGAAGCGCCGCACCGAATCGCACCCGCCCATTCGGAATGAACGAATAGATGAAGGTCAAGGCCACGATCACCACCGCCGTGGGCGCCAACCGACTCACCCAGGCCTCCACTTCACGGAGCGGTCCGGCCAACAGGATTTGCTGCACCAGATTCTGGTTCATCACGGCCGCCGCGATGCCAAGCGCGAGAAACAAGAGGAACGGCCCGACCAGCACGACACTCAGGTAGCGCACGAACTGCTCGCCAAAACCACGCGCCCGCCCGATCCGCCAGATGGCGTTGAAGGACCCTTCGACCTGCTGGACGAGCGCGACCGCCGTATAGAGGAGGAACGCAAAGCCGACCGTGCCGAGCATCCCTGCATCGGTGGCACCGATGAATTCGACGATCCGTGCGGCCACTTCGGCGCCGTCAGCACCGAGGGGCGCGAGGAATTTATTCAGCATCGGCTCAAGCTGCTGATGGACACCGAACGCCTTGAGTACCGAGAAGCTCAACGCCAGCATGGGGACCACCGACACCAGCGTTACATACGCAAGACTCATCGCGCGAAGATTCAACTCGCCCGACCACAGGTCTCTTGCCAGCGTGACCACGAGGCGCACAAGGCCCAGCACCCGCGCGCGCCCCGCCGGAAGCGCGGCAAGCCGTGGTCCCCAGATCGAATCTCGCACTCGATCGATGATTGGAGGCGGCGGTAACGCCATCGCGGAATACTCCTCAGGTCGGGTCTGAAGCATCGCCCGCCGGTGCCACGAAACGGACGCGTTCCAACGCGCGCTGAATCAGGTCAATGTCCGACCACCATCCACCGGGAGGATCACGCCCGTCACCGCCGGCAGCAGGGTTGCGATCGCTACGACGGCTTGTCCGATCTCTTCCGGAAGGATCACGCGCTGTAGCGGCGTGGCCGCAATATAGCGCTCCAGCCAGGCCGCATCGAACGTGTGCACGAAATCGGTCTTCACCAGGCCGGGTGATAGCGATACGACTCTGATTTTCGGGGCCAGTGCGCGGGCCAGCGATCGCGTCATGTTGTCGAGCGCAGCCTTCGAAGCACAGTACATGACATTGCTGCCCAGCGCGAGTGCGGCTGAAATCGAAGAGATATTCACCACGAGACCATTACCATGCCTTTCGAGCAGCGCGCGCATGGCACGTACCGTAGCGAACGAGCCGCGCACATTGGTCGCGAGAATCGTATCGATCAGGGCATCATCGAGCGCATCGAGATCATGGTGTTCAACGAACTTGGTCGCCCCATGACAATTCACCAGGATGTCGCACCGACCAAAGCTACGATCGATATCGGCCGCGAGCGCATGAAGCGCCGCGCTATCAGTAACGGGGGCGGCGCGCGCCTCATGCCTTTGATCGGTGGCAGGCAGCGACGCTGCGAGTTGTCGCGCCACGGCTTCGGATGCGTGATATCCCACGACGACCGAGGCGCCGTGTTCGGCGAGCGTTCTGCAGATTGCCGTGCCAATGCCACCCGCGCCGCCGGTCACCAGCGCGACCTTGCCGTTCAATCGTTGCATGAGGATCCCAGTGCGAGGTCGGGGAAACATCCCCTTGTACATTCTAAATCAGGGCCATTGCCTCACGCGCCTCGACCGACTCGATAATTGCTTCTTCTCCGCGCAGAGCGATCAAGCTCGCAGCGGCGCATAATCATCGCATCCGCGGGGCAATGTCGACCGTTGAAGAACTTTCGGTTGCACGGCGGGTGCGGGACCCTTCTTCAATCGTTTCGATCTCCCCTATCGCTATGGAATTCGGCGTCTTCGATCACCTCGACAACAGCGGCCGTCCCTTTCAGGAATTCTTCGAGCAGCGCCTCCAGCTCGTCGAGAGCTATGAGCGTCTCGGGTTCTACGCCTACCACACCGCCGAACACCACGCGACCCCGCTTGGCATGGCGCCCTCGCCAAGCCTGCTCCATGCCGCGATCGCGCAGCGCACCCGACGCATCCGGTTCGGCCCGCTGGTCTACACGCTCAACCTGTATCACCCGCTGCGCCTCGCCGAAGAGATCTGCATGCTCGATCACATGAGCGGCGGGCGTTTCATCATGGGTGTCGGGCGCGGCATCTCGCCGATCGAGCTCAAGTACTACGGCGCGGATCCCGAGCTCGGACAGGCGATGTATGTGGAAGCATACGAAGTGATCATGAAGGCGCTCAGCGCCGATACGCTCGATCACGAAGGCCGCTTCTACACATTCAGGAATGTCCCGATCGTGATGCGCCCATTGCAGCGACCGCATCCGCCCGTCTGGTACGGCATCGGCAATCCGGACAGCGTCGGCTGGTGCGTCGACAACAAGGTGAATGTCATCACGAACGCGCCGGCCGCCATCGTGCGATCCATCACCGGCCGCTTTCGCGAGGAATGGACCCGGCGCGGCATGCAGACCGACGACCTGCCCTTCATGGGCACGACGCGGCACATGGTCATCGCGCCCACCGACGCGGAAGCGATTGCCATTGCCCGGCGCGGCTACAAGCGATGGTACGAGAGCTTCATCTGGCTATGGAAAATGCACAATGCCAAGCCGCGCTTCGCGCTCTATACCGAGGACTTCGATGCGCTCTTGGCAAACGGCCAAGCGATCGCGGGATCACCGGACACCGTGCGCAAGGCGGTGGAGCAACTGCGGGAAGAGTTCGGCGGCAACTATCTTCTCTGCCGCTTCGCGTTCGGTGATCTGACCTTCGATGAATCGCTGCGCTCGACCGAGCTCTTCGCAAAGCATGTGATGCCGGCATTCGGGTAGGACTCTTCGCGGCGGACCGCGAAGAGTCCTGATGGGCACTACGGGTAACAACTACGGGTAACATATCCGGGCTGCATAAAGAGGAGGCCTCCCAAATGCGTACCGCATTCGTTCGGTTCGGCGGTCCCGTCATTTTCGACAACGTCCGTCGCGAGACCATTCCCGATGCGTAAATCGACCCGGTTCCATTATCGGGTGGTCGTGCTCGCGCTGGTCGCGTTCGCGCTGTTGAGCGATCTTGCGGCGGGACAGGGTTATCCGACACGGCCCGTCCGGTTCATCATGGCCTATCCGCCGGGCGGCAGTTCCGATCTGCTTGCGCGTCCGATTGCCCATGAAATGAGCAAGTCGCTCGGACAGCAGGTGTTGATCGACTACAAACCGGGCGGCGGCACGACGATCGCGGCGGATCTCGTCGCGAAATCCCCCGCCGACGGCTACACGATCATCATGCTTCTCACCGCGCATGCGATCAACGCCACCCTTGTTCCGAAGCTCCCTTACGACACCCGGAAGGACTTCGCGTCGATCACGCTGGCCGCGCTCCAACCGCTCATCGTCGTGGTCAACGCACAGTCGCCCATTCGTTCCGTACAGGAACTCATTGCGGCCGCGAAGGCGAATCCCGGCAAACTCAATTACGCCTCGGCGGGCCCGGGCAATACCAGCCACCTCGCGGTCGAATTGTTCAACGCAATGGTGGGCACGAAAATCCTGCATGTTCCCTACAAGGGCAGCGGTCCGGCGGTCACCGCATTGCTCGCTCGCGAGATCGATCTCATGTTCGACAGCTTGTCGACCTCCGCGCCGCATGCGAAGAACGGGCGGTTCCGTGCGCTCGCGGTCACCACCACCAAACGCTCGCATGCGGTGCCCGAGGTGCCCACGATGCAGGAAGCCGGCGTGTCCGGATTCGATGTGGCCGTGTGGTACGGCATCTTCGCGCGCGCGGGTACACCGCCCGAGATCATCAAACGGCTGAACGCGGAAGTCATCAAGGCGATGCAGGCGCCGGAGGCGAAAGAACGCATCGAAACGGCGGGCTATACCATCGTGGGCTCATCGCCCGAGGTACTCGATACGCATGTGGCGGTCGAGATCGACCGTTGGGGTAAGCTCATCCGGGAAACCGGCATCTCCGCCGAGTAGCCATCGCCATTCCCGGCGGCAAAGCGAGTCATCATGCATCCCAAGCACGCGAAAGCCCGGCTCGCAAACGTCATCATGCATTACCTTGATGTCGATGGCGGCGAATTGCCGGTGGTGCTCCTGCACGGCTGGCCGCAGACTTCGCATGAATGGCGGCATGTCATGCCGTTGCTCGCGCCGCGTCACCGGATCATCGCCCCTGATCTGCGGGGATTGGGCGACACGACGCGGCCGCTCGATGGCTACGACAGCCGCAGCGTGGCTGGCGACGTGGCCGAGCTCATCACGAAACATCTTGGCATCCGTCGCTTTCATCTCGTGGGTCATGATTGGGGTGGCCCGACCGCGTTCGCGCTTGCCTGCGCGCACCCCGAGGAGGTCGCAACCCTCACCGTGATCGATGTGACGATTCCCGGGCTGGGACCCGATGTCTCGCAGGGCGGCAAACGCTGGCACCATGCGTTCCACATGACCCCCGACCTGCCCGAATGGCTGGTGCAGGGCCGCGAGCGCGCCTACCTCTCCTGGTTCTATCGGGAATTCTCGTGGCAGCCCGATGCGATCGGCCCGGCCGATATCGACGAATACGTGCGTTGCTATACGCAGCCCGGGGCGCTGCGTTCGGGGTTCGCGTACTACCGGAACATCCCGCGCAACAAGGAAGACAACTGTGCATTGGCCGCATCGGGCTTCCGGTTGAAGATGCCGGTGCTCGCGATTGGTGGCGGCCGCGAGGAATCCAGGGGGCGCGGCAACGAACCGGCGCTATCGCTTCGCGAAATCGCGGACGACGTGCGGGGTCTCGTCATCGCGGACAGCGGTCACTTCGTCCCTGAGGAACAGCCCGCTTTGCTGGGTCGCGCGCTGCTCGATCTGTTCGATCTCAAGCGCACGTAACAGCGGGGACGTCCGCCCGCCGGCTCGTTGCCGGGTCCCGTCGGTCGCCGCTGACGTGGCAAGCACCGCACCTGTTACCCTTGGAACCATCCCCGTCAAGAATTAGAAACGACGATTGGCGGAGATCTCTATCGTTATGCATGGCAGGACAATGAACGAAAGCGGCATCTCACAACCTCTTTGGCGCCGGCGTACGCTTCGCATCGGCATCGCGACACTCATCGCGCTCGCGTTGATTGCGGTCGTGGGTTTCTTCGTCGTGCCACCGATTGCCAAGTGGCAGATGCAGACTCGCCTGACGGCACTCTTGGATCGCGACGTGACGCTCGAGGACGTCACCTTCAATCCATTCACGCTCACCGCAACCGTGCGCGGCCTCGTCGTTGCCGATCGCGACCAGTCAAAGCCGTTGTTCGGATTCGACATGCTGACCGTCGACCTTTCGATCGCATCGATCACACGTCGCGGCGTGGTGATTTCGGCCGTCAAACTCGTGAAGCCCCAGGCGAGCATCATCCGGCTCGACACCAACCGCTACAATTTTTCGGATCTCGTCGACAAATTCAATGTGCCGCGCGATTCCCCGCCGACCGAGGGCACACCGCTTCGCTTTGCCCTCGCCAATATGGAGCTGGTCGATGGTCGCGTCGATTTCGATGACCAGCCGGAGCAAACCAAACACGAAGTCACCGCGATCAACCTCGGAGTGCCGTTCGTCTCCAATTTTCCGATCGATATCGAAACGAAAATCGAACCTCGATTCGGGGCAACGATCAATGGCGACCCGTTCGCTTTCTCGGGCGAGTCACGGCCTTTCAAAGAGACACGGGAGACGACACTCAGCTTGAAGTTGAACGACGTCGATCTACCGAAGTATCTCGAATACGTGCCGGCCGATCTTGATTTCAAGATACCGACCGCCAAACTGGATGCCGAGTTGCTGCTGCGTTATGCGCAGCCGTCCAATGCACCGATGGTGCTCACCATCGAAGGCAAGGCCGCGCTCACGCAACTATCGATTACTGAAAAGACCGGGCCATCCCTGGTTGCATTCGACGCGCTGAAGGTGGGATTGAAGCGCTTCGATCTATCGGCCAACACGATCGCGATTTCGACCGTTGAGCTGCTCGGCCCGCGATTGTCGATCCGGCGCGACGCGGCAGGTCGGTGGAACCTGACCGATCTGATGCCACGGCTCGCGGCGAATCAAGCGATGGCCGCCGACCGCACCAAACCCGCGGCGGAAAAACGCCTGTTTCAGATGGACATCGCGTCGATCGTCGCGCGTGAGGGCCATGTCGACTATACCGACGAGAGCAACGCACGACCGTTCAAGACGCGGATCGACGGTCTCGCGCTTGCGGTCGAGGGATTCTCGCTTGCTCCCGATGCGAAAGCGAAATACACGATCCAGCTGCGGACGGATCTCGGGGTCCGTGCAAACTCGTCGGGCAGCTTCGCGATTTCGCCGCTCGTCGCTGAAGGTCGCATCGAGTTGGCCAATGTGCGGATCGCGGACTACGCGCCCTATTTCGAGCAGGCGCTCGTGGTGGATTTCCCGCTTGGATCGGTCAGCGCCGGCGGCCACTATCAATTCCGCGCATCGGATGGCACGACAACATTCGCACTGACCGGCGTCGATGGATCGATCGAGTCCTTCAGCATGGTGCAACGCGCCGACAAGACGGAGATCGTGGGGATCGGCAAGCTCGACCTGACTGGCATCGACATCGATGTCGGTGACCGGTCCATCGTGATCGCGGGGCTTTCCGGCACGAACGTGAAGGTGCTCGCGCAACGCTCGGCGGAAGGCGCAATCAATTTCGCGAATCTCGGGGCGACTGATCCGGCGCGAGCGAGCGAGCGCCCCGCGACCGCCGATCCTACTCCGCCATGGCGCTATTCGATCACGAAGGGCGCGCTCGATCGATCCGCCGTGCGTTTCACCGATGCCGCGACGACGCCGCCGGCGGACATTGCGTTCGATTCCGTCCAGATTTCGCTCGACGGCCTATCGAACGCCAAGGGATCGCGCACCAACGCGCAATTGCGGACCGCCGTCAACAAGTCAGGAACGCTGTCCACGAATGGATGGTTCACGATCGATCCTTTTGCCATCGAGCTTGCCCTCGACCTCGCCCGGATCGACTCGGCCGCCTTCGAGCCCTATTTCGCGCCCTACCTTAACGTCTCGTTAGGGAGTGGAAACCTCTCGACCAAAGGCAGGTTGTCGCTCGCGAAGCCGGCGTCGGGTCCGCTCAAAGGACAGTTCAACGGCGATATGACCGTCGCGGATCTTGCCGCCACCGACAAGCCGACCGGACAGGATCTCCTCAGATGGCGCTCGCTCCTGCTTGGGCAGGTTGTTGTCGCGCTTGATCCGATGGCCGTCCGGATCGGCGAAGTCGCGCTGGCCAATTTCTATTCACGCCTCATCATCACGCAAGAGGGACAGCTCAATCTGCAAGGTCTGATCGCGAAACGAGATCCCGAACCGGCCACCACTCTTCCATCGACCGAGAATCCGCAGGTCAACGTCGCGGCCCCGAGTGCACCGACGGAGCCGTCCGCGACATCTTCAAAGGAGCAGGCCCCGGCTCCATCCGGTCCATCGGTCAAACCGCGGATCAGCATCGGTCGCATCACGCTCCAAAGCGGCGAAATCAATTTCACCGATCTGTTCGTGAAGCCGAACTACTCCGCTGACGTCACGCAGATTACCGGGGCGGTCAGTGAAATCACCCCCGAGAAAGCCGGGAATGTCGACATGCAGGGACGACTCGACAACTCCGGCGCGGTGGAGATCGTGGGACAGGTGAATCCGTTCGCGAAAGACTTGTTCGTCGACCTCAAGGCGGAAGCGCGCGACATCGATTTGCCGACGATCACGCCGTACGCAGCGAAATATGTCGGGTACGCCATCGAGAAAGGCAAGCTGTCGTTCAAGGTCGCCTACCATGTCGATAAGGGTCATCTCACCGCCGACAACAATGTGATTCTCGATCAGCTCACCTTCGGCGATCGCGTCGAAAGCCCGAACGCCCTCAACGTCCCGATTGCTTTGGCGGTTGCGCTGCTCAAGGATCGCAACGGCGTGATCGATATCAATCTGCCGATCTCCGGTTCGCTCAACGATCCGGAGTTCAGCCTGGGCGGTCTCATTACCACGGTGATTACCAATCTGATCATCAAGGCGGCGACCTCCCCTTTCGCGCTCCTTGCCGCCGCCTTCGGATCGGGCGGCGAAGATCTCGGCTATGTGGAGTACGAGTCCGGCCGCGCCAATTTGTCGGCCGAGGCGGAAGGCAAGCTGAAAACCTTGTCGAAAGCGCTCATCGATCGTCCGGCCCTTCGTTTGGACATTGCCGGGCGTATCGATCCGGCGCTCGATCGTGACGGCCTGCGCCGCGCCAAGCTTATCGATCGCATGCGCGCGCAAAAACTGAAAGACCTGGCAAGAAGGGGCGGCCCGTTGCCGGCGGCGCAGGCCGTCACGATCGAGCCCGCCGAGCATTCGCGCTGGCTGACCGAGGTGTATCGGGCGGCCGATTTTCAACGCCCCCGGAACGCCATTGGCTTGCTCCGCGATCTTCCCGTGCCAGAAATGGAGGCGATGATGCTCGCGAATACGCCGATCACCGACGACGATCTTCGCCAGCTCGCATTACAGCGCGCGCAGCACGCGAAGGACTACCTGGTCGACACCGGCGAAATCGCCCCCGAAAGAATTTTCATCGTCTCGACGAAGGCCGACGGGCACGACCCCGAGGACAAAGGCAAGCCAACGCGTGCCTCGTTCGTCCTGCGGTAGGACGCTGCGCGCTCGCGCATGCAGCGTCCTGATGGCTTACGCCGACGTGTTCGATGCATAATTCGACAGTCGGCTCGACAGGCGCTTCACCGGACGGTCGGCTGCTCTCCCCAACCTCCCCACTACGCGCTATGCCACACCTTGAAATCTGCTGTCCCAAGTGCCTTTATCGCCCAGCGGCGGAGGACCGCTGGGCTTGCCTGCCGGGCTGCGGCACGAGCTGGAACACATTTTGGACGCGGGGCCTTTGCCCGGGATGCACGAAGCTCTGGCACGTCACACAGTGCCCCACGTGCGACAAGGTGTCACCGCACCGCACCTGGTATCACGCACCGAATAGCATTGCTGCGCAACGAAAGCAAGTGACGGCGTCTTGACGCGCTCCGCGCTCGCCCCCTCGCTATGTTGAGAACCCGAGGAGCGGCGGCAAGAACGCGGTCAGCTCTCCGAGGTCAGCTTCCCGGCGTGCGCCCAGTTCGCTTTCCTCGTGTCCTGGAAAATAATATCGACGGCTGACGGCTCGCATTTCAGGATGCGACAGGTCTCGCGCGTCAGCACCTCGACGAACTCGCGTTTCTGTTCGATCGTCCGGCCTTCGAACAACTCGACATGGATCATCGGCATGGCGATTCCTTTCTTTGGTGGGTTGAAACCCGAATCATATCGCGAGCGGATCCGGCCGCATGGCGCGCGAATCCGGCCGCGTGGCCATCCAGGCATCCGATGCCTTCGATGCTAGACTTCGTTCCCCTATGGAGCGATCATTTCACCTCGGAATTGATCGCTTGCACCGACCCTGATCCGCCATGATTCATACCCCCGACTACAACCCGCATCTCGCTCCGCAAGGTCACGCGAGCGAAGACCGTGATGTCGGCAAAGGCAGCATCGAGCGCCCCGAAGACGCCCGCAATATTCCGTGGCAAACACGTGCGCGCCTGCCTTCGGAATATGAAAACCGCCTGGGTGATGCGCTCGAACACATCTTCGAGGGCGGGGCAACGGATCTACCGGCAATCGTCGGCGGGCTGAATGCCGCCGGGTTGCGGTCCGCCGATGGTCGCGAATGGACCACGACGCTGTTCGAAGAAGAAATACGCCGGCTGGGAAATCGCGCCGACGGCCGCGCGCGTTCATAGCCCCGCAACGCCGGCCTCAATCTGCCCAGGCCCGTGTCCGCCCCAGCGCGCATCGAGTATCGCAACGTCACCAAGCGGTTCGTCCCGCCGCGACGGGGCGAAGCCGTCGTCACGGCGGTCGAGAATGTCAGCCTTGCGATTGCCGATGGCGAGATCGTGTCGTTGATCGGCCCAAGCGGATGCGGCAAATCAACACTCCTCAATATGGGATCAGGTCTGTATGGGCCATCGGAAGGTGCGGTGCACGTCGATGGCGTACGGGTGAGTGGTCCCAATAGACATGTCGCATTCATGCTGCAAAAGGATCTGCTCCTGCCCTGGCGGACGATTCGCGAGAATGTGGAGCTTGGCTCGGAGATCCGCCGCATCGATGCCGCCGATCGCAAGCGAAGGGCGCTCGAACTCCTCCACCGGTTCCAGCTCGTTGGCTTTGAGAATCACTATCCGCACCAGCTCTCAGGCGGCATGCGGCAGCGGGCGGCCCTCGCGCGAACGCTTGCGGTCGAACCGATTGTGCTGCTGCTGGATGAGCCGTTCTCCGCGCTCGATGCGCAGACGAAAATGGTGCTGCAAGCCGATCTCGCGCGCACGCTTGCAAGCGAGCGCAAGACCACGCTGTTCATCACCCACGACCTCGTCGAAGCGGTGGTACTTTCCGACCGTGTGCTGGTGATGTCGCGCCGGCCGGGTCGCATCCTGAAAGAGATCTGCGTCGACTTACCCGATCGCGACAACGCATTCGCCCGGCGCCAGCACCCTCGGATCATCGAGTACACGCGCGAGCTTGCCAATCTGCTCGATGTCGGCCATCAGGAGCTCCAATAGTGTCTCTACCCCTCATGCTTGTAGGCAGCGTCCCGCTGGCCGATTCCGAGTCGGTGTTCACCGCTGCCTCGCGCTACCTTGGTGAACGGCTCGCCCGATTTCCAGACGGGGAAACCGGCGTTCGGCGCAACTGGATCGCCTGGCAGTTTCCGGTCTTTGCATCGCTTGCGACATTGGAGCAAACCGGCACCAAGGCGCGCGATTACCAGCTTCATCCACCGTTCCGATTGCGCGACGGCTATCGTGCCGCCGACATCCGTTTTCCGCCGCTTGGGTTCGCGCGCGATGCGAACGCCTCGTTCGGGGCGTTTCGCCGGCTGAAGCGGGACGGCGTGATCCATCGCGACGCGCGCTTCATGGTCGCCCTGCCAACGCCCTGGGCGCCGGTCTACTCCTACATTGAATCCGCGGACCAGCAAGCGGTCGAATCGATGTATGAACGCGCGCTCCTGAAGGAACTCGGCAGCATCCTGAGCGCCCTTCCCCATGACGAATTGGCGATTCAATGGGATGTCGCCACCGAGATCAGTTGGTGGGAGAAGGTGTACCCGGCCCCCTTCAGCAACATCGAAGAGGGCGTGCTCGCCGAACTGAAGCGCCTGGGCGATGCGGTGCCCTCTACCGTCGAGCTCGGATTCCACCTTTGCTACGGCAGCATGAACAACCGGCACTGGAAAGAGCCGGCCGATACCGGTGTGCTGGTCGCGATCGCCAACGGCCTTTTCAAGGCCGTGTCGAGAGGCATCGATTTCCTGCACATGCCGGTGCCGATCAATCGCGATGACGATAGCTACTTCGCGCCGCTCGCCGCGCTTGACGCCAATGAGGATTGCGAGATCTATCTTGGCCTCTTGCACCTCGAGGATGGCGTCGACGGAGCAATGCGACGCATGCGGACGGCGCTCAAATTCCGCGAGCGATTCGGTATCGCATGCGAATGCGGGCTCGGACGCCGGCCGCCCGAGAGCGTTGCACCGTGGCTCGCATTGCATGACGATGTCGCACGCGCGGCCGAAGAATCACTGCTGGGTGAAGGGTGAGCACTGAGGCATCGGGCACGATCGCCACGCCGGGAGTAGCCATTGCCAGCCTCACGGTGCTGATCATATTTCTCGCCATCTGGCAGTGGATACCCGGTCTCCTGAAAGTACCCGAATTCATTCTCCCGCCACCAACAAAGGTATGGAGCGAGTTCACGCGCATGCTGGCTACGGAGAAACTGTTCGTTCACACCGGCATTACCGCGCTCGAAGTCGCGGTCGGATTCGCCCTGGGGTCGTTGCTTGGCCTCGCGGTGGGCTGCGTACTCGGCGTGTCGCCCAAGACCGAGCTGGTCCTCTCGCCGTATATTCTTGCCTTGCAGATCGCGCCGAAAGTCGCGTTCGCGCCGCTCTTCGTGATGTGGCTCGGCTACACCGTCTATCCGAAAATTCTCGTGGCGATTCTCATCGTTTTCTTTCCGGTCATGGTGAATGTGCTGACCGCGATCCGCACGGTCGATCCGGATCTCGTCAATCTGGCCCGTTCATTTTCCGCGACGCGCTGGCAGATCTTCAAAATGATCGAGTATCCAACCTCCATGGCGCCGTTGTTCTCCGGATTGCGCATCGCCGCAACCTTGGCGGTGATCGGCGTCGTCGTCGGCGAAATGGTCGGTGGCAACAAGGGCCTGGGTTATCTGCTCGTGTTCGCCGAAGGACAAGGGAACACCGCGATGGTGTTCGTCACGATCATCATGCTGACCCTGATCGGCATCGCCGCCTATTGGCTGGTGGCGTGGGCGGAGCGGCGGGTGCTGCACTATCTGCCGCGGGCGCAGCATAAAATGGTCTAGGACCAAGTGCTTTCTCATAAATTGACCACGGAGGAAATGGAGGGACTCAAGATGGAAAACAAACCGTTGCAGGCCGCGGACCGATCGCCGTCACGGCACCTTGCAACGCCCTCCGTGCACCTCCTGGTTTTTCCTCCGCAACCTCCGTGTCGAATTTCTGAGTCGCTTTAGCGTAGTAGGAGTCCACGATGACCAACCCCGCCATTTCCCGCGAACGCATCAAGGCCTATCTCGCCACCGGCATTCGCAACCATTGGTATCCGGTGCTGCCGAGCTATCGCGTGCAGGACGCGCCGATCGGCATCACGCGCCTTGGCGAGAACATCGCTCTCTGGCGTGACCGGGACGGCGAGGTCCACGCGATCCAAGATCGCTGCCCGCATCGTGGTGCGCGGATTTCGCTCGGCTGGAATCTTGGCGATCGGATTGCCTGCTGGTATCACGGTGTTGAAGTCAATGGGCGCGGTGCAATCGTCGATGTGCCCGCGGTGGAGAGCTGCCCGATGAAAGACGAGCGGCAGGTGCGCGCCTATCACGTCGAAGAACGCAACGAAGCGATCTTTCTCTGGTTCGGCGATGCGGCACACCCGGACCCTGCTCCGCTCGTCCTCCCAGAACAACTCACCTCGCCCGAGTGGGGCCAGCATCTTTGCACCGCATACTGGAAGTGCAATTGGCAGTTCGCGGTGGACAACGTCATGGACCCGATGCATGGGCAGTATCTGCATGCCCGCTCCCATTCGATGGCCTTCGGCGACAAACGCGCCAAGATGCAGATGCGCCAAACCGACACGGGAATGGTGTTCGAGAAGATCGGCCAGCGCGATGTGAATTTCGATTGGGTCGAGTGGGGCGAGTCCGGTAGCCTCTGGATGCGGCTCTCGATCCCCTACCGCGAACAGTTCGGTCCGGGTGGCCCGTTCTATATCGCGGGCTTCTGCACACCGGTGGATGCCAACCACACGCAGGTGTACTTCTGGCGTTGCCGCAAGGTGAGCGGATGGCAGCGCGACGTGTGGAAGTTCATGTACCGCAATCGGCTCGAAGGTCTGCACTGGGCGGTGCTCGAACAGGATCGCCTTATCCTGGAAAATATGTCGGTGGATGCGCGCGATCACGAGTTCCTTTATCAGCACGACACCGGGCTTGCGCGCGTCCGGCGGCGCTGCGAGCAACTCGCGACCCAACACCTCGGCGACGCCGATCGTGCAAACGCCGCGGCGCTCGCAAAGTAGTGCAGGATCAACTAGCGCAAAGGCACAACGCCCCCCATTCCAACCATGCAAAAAGGAATTCCCGATGAATGACCGCGCATCACCTGTGATCGACCCTGCCACCGCCACGTGGGCACCCGCCGATGGCGCATCGTTGCAGGATTGGATGGAATCGCGTGTTGCACGCTTCCAGACGCGCCGCTACGACTGGGATGCGCTCAAGTTCCAGGCTGACTTCGATCCGAAGTATCGGCGGGCGCAGATGCGCTATGTCGGAACGGGCGGCACCGGCGTCGCGAAGGACGTGAACACGGTGCCGGCCGGGCACTTCACATTTTCCACGATGGTGATCCCCGCGGGCAATGTCGGCCCGATGCACATTCATCACGATGTCGAAGAGATCTTCTTCGTCTTGCGCGGCACGCTGAAAGTGATCTGCGAGAAAGACGGCGAACGTTGGGAATCCGTCCTAGTTGAGCGCGACCTGATTTCGATCCCGCCCGGCGTGTATCGCGAGGAGCACAACATTGGTGATGAAGAATGCCTAATGTGCGTCATGCTGGGCGCCGCGAAACCGGTGACGCCGACCTATCCGCCGGACTCTCCGCTCGCGAAAATCAAACGCTAGGCACGGGCGCGATGGGCCGCACGCACCTCCGAACGTTCACACCAACTTGATTGCAGCCAAACCGGGAGCACGCATGGCCCGCAGCGGAACAACGATCGACGATCGGCTGGCGCGATTTCCGTTGCTTGCGATCGGTCCGGCGCATCAACGCATCACCTATCGCTCCGCCGGCAAAGGGTTGCCCCTGGTCATGCTGCACGGCATCGGCGGTGGTTCCGGTTCGTGGCTACCGCAGCTGGAGACCTTGGCCCGCCGATTTCAGGTGATTGCATGGGATGCCCCAGGCTATGGACACTCGTCGCTGATTGGAGGTCCGACACCGATCGCAAGTGACTACGCCGATGCGCTCGATCGATTGGTGGATGCACTCGCGATTGAAAAGTGTTTGCTCGTCGGCCAGTCACTGGGCGCACTGATCGCAACCGCGTTCGCCCGTGCGCGTCCGTATCGCCTGCATGGATTGCTGCTCCTCGGCCCCGCCGGCGGGTACGGCGGCGCGACCCAAGCCAAGCGCGATGAAATCCTCACCGGGCGGCTCAATGCCATGGCAACACTCGGACCGGAGGGCATGGCGGCGCAACGCACCGGCCCGCTGCTCGCCCCCGATGCGTCGAACGAAGCGCATGCCATCGTCGCCGCGAGCATGCGAAAGCTGCGTCCTGATGGTTATGGACAGGCCGCGCGATTGCTCGTGAATGGGCAACTCATCAACGACGCCCGTCATGTGCGAAGCGCCACAATGGTCGGATGCGGCACCGCCGACCAGGTGACGCCCGAAGCCGGATGCCGCACACTCGCTTCGGCATTTTCCGACTGGCAGTACCGTGCCATCCTCGGCGCGGGCCATGCATCGAATGTCGATCAGCCGGTCCGCGTGAACCAACTCATCGGACGATTCGCCGATTTCCTCGACGCAAGGTGAGACCAGCATGAACGTTTTGATGATCGGCGGCGGCGCGATCGGCCGAGAAGTCCTCAAGCACATCGGCAATGATCCGGTTATCCGTGTGACCCATATTCTCGAGCTGGCCCAGTTTCGCGAACGCCTGCAAGCGTCGCTTGGGAGCGGGGTCAAGGTGATCTCGACATTGGCCGAGCTCGACGTGCGGCCCGACTACGTCCTCGAGTGCGCGGGACACGATGCGGTCAAGCAGCATGTCCCCGCGCTCCTCCGTCGCGGACTGGATGTCGCGCTGGTATCGGTCGGATGCCTGTCCGAACACGGGCTGCCCGAAATGCTCGAACACGCCGCACGCGAAGGCAAGGCGCAACTCACCCTGGTCTCGGGCGCCATCGCGGGCATCGATGCGATCGCCTCGGCCCGGGTCGGCGGCCTCGATGAAGTGGTCTATACCGGGCGAAAACCGCCGGGCGGATGGCTTGGCTCGCCGGCCGAGAAAGTGTGCGATCTGGCGACACTCACAACGCCAACGGTGATCTTCGAGGGCAGCGCGGGCGACGCTGCGCGCCTCTATCCGAAGAATGCGAATGTCGCGGCTACCGTATCACTCGCGGGAATCGGGCTCCATCGCACACGTGCGACATTGATCGCGGATCCCGGGATCACGAAGAACATCCACCACGTCCGCGTCATCGGCGCATTCGGTGAATTGGAGATCACTATTTCAGGCAAGCCGCTGGCGGACAATCCGAAAACGTCCGCCCTCGCCGCCTTCAGTGCGGTGCGCGCGCTGCGGAACCGCGTCGCAAGCGTCGTGGTGTAGTGACCCGGTCGTTGGCCTGCTCGGAACATCGCACTCAGCGATCCGCGCGGGCTATGGCCCGAATGGCAATTACTTGAGCGAGTTAGGGGATTTACCGTTCGCCCTGAGCCTGTCGAAGGGTGAATGCCGGAGCGCCCGTGAGCGGACGATCGCCCACCTTCGACAAGCCTGCGTTGCCCTTCGACACAGGCTCAGGGCGAACGGAGGCTTGAGCAGCGCATGGTAGCGTTAAGTAAGTGCCATTCGGCGATGACCCTGATTGCTACCGGGTAATCACGACCAACAAACTACAGGGCACATAGTCCACCAGCGAGGCGCTCACCGAGCCCTTCCACCAGCGCGCCGCCCAGCGCGATTCCTGCTTGTGTCCGACCACGATCAGATCACACTTGAGGTCATTCGCCGCACGCCCGATCTCTTCCACCGGCTCACCGACAGCGAGATGCGGCGTCGACTCGAACCCGCGCTCCTTCAGCATTGCGATCCCATCGTTCAGCACGCCCTGCATGCGTTTTCTTTCTGTTTCGATCAGCTCTTCGGGCACGAATCCTTCGGTCAGGAACATCGTGGAGGGCATGCTTGCGACCGCGAGCAAGTGTGTCTCCGCATGCGCGAACGACGCGATATCGGCACATTCAACCAATGCCGATCGGCCTTCGGGCGTGCCATCAAACGCCATCATGATTTTCTTGTACATCGTATTGGCTCCTCTTCCGTTTTCCAACGGCAGGGCGCAATCATGAAACGGGCCTCTCCAAGCCCGATCGCGCCGTGCAGCCCTCAAGCTACGCCCAAACTTCAGATGCGTCAAACGAATCGGGTCGCCGGGGGCTCGCATCACGCGAGTGTCGGAGCCGGAAGGGCACAACGCTTGCGGTATGATTCTTTATTCGCGCCAGATCACGCCATCGACCGGTGGTCGGATGCGCCGCCTATCGCCTTGCCATGCCGCAGATGGCCTCTTGTCTGGACCTGATCATGAATGCACCTGAGATGAAAGCCGTCTTCCAATGGGAAGATCCGTTGCTCCTGGACGAGCAGCTCAGCGAAGACGAACGCATGGTGCGTGACGCCGCAAGAAGGTACGCGCAGGACAAGCTCGCGCCACGGGTACTCGAAATGTTTCGCGAAGGAACCGCGGACCGCGCGATTTTTCGCGAGATGGGGAGCCTCGGACTGCTTGGCCCCACGATTCCTGCGGACTATGGCGGTGCCGGATTGAGCTACGTGTGTTACGGGCTGATTGCGCGCGAGATCGAACGGGTCGATTCAGGATTTCGCTCGATGATGAGCGTGCAGTCTTCGCTGGTGATGGTGCCGATCTATGAGTTCGGCACTGAAGCGCAGAAGCGCAAGTATCTGCCGAAGCTCGCGACCGGTGAATGGATCGGCTGTTTTGGACTCACCGAGCCGAATCACGGCTCCGATCCCGGCGGCATGGAGACACGCGCGAAGAAAGTGGACGGAGGCTTCCGTCTCACGGGTTCCAAGATGTGGATCAGCAACTCGCCGATCGCCGACGTGTTCGTGGTGTGGGCGAAAACCGAAGACGGCAAGATTCGCGGATTCATCCTCGAGAAAGGCATGAGCGGCCTCTCCGCGCCGACGATCCATGGCAAAGTCGGCCTGCGTGCATCGATTACCGGTGAAGTCGTGATGGATGACGTGTTCGTGCCCGGCGATGCGTTGCTGCCCAGCGTCGAAGGACTCAAAGGGCCGTTCACCTGCCTCAACTCGGCGCGCTACGGCATCGCGTGGGGAGCGCTCGGCGCCGCCGAATCGTGCTGGCTTACCGCCCGGCAGTACACGCTCGATCGCAAACAGTTCGGCCGTCCGCTCGCGGCCAACCAGCTCATCCAGAAAAAGCTCGCCGATATGCAGACTGAAATCTGCCTTGGGCTGCAGGGATGTCTGCGCCTCGGACGAATGAAAGACAACGGTACCGCGGCGGTCGAAATCACCTCGATCATGAAGCGCAATTCATGCGGCAAGGCGCTCGATGTCGCCCGCATGGCGCGCGACATGCTCGGCGGCAACGGCATTTCCGACGAGTTCGGCGTCGCACGCCATCTGGTGAATCTCGAAGTCGTCAACACCTACGAAGGCACGCACGACATTCATGCATTGATTCTCGGGCGCGCACAGACCGGGATCCAGGCATTCTTCTGAGCACGTCATGGCCCGCTCGGCATCATCCACCGCAACACCGCTGTCTCGCCTGAAACGATGTGGATGGGCAACCGGCGCGCCCCCGCTCGATACCGAGTACCACGATCAAGAATGGGGCGTGCCGGTGCATGACGATTGCGTGCTTTTCGAGTTCCTCACACTCGAGGGCGCGCAGGCGGGGTTGTCCTGGAGCACCGTCCTTGCCAAGCGCGAGAACTATCGGCGCGCCTTCGCCGGATTCGACCCCGCGCGCGTTGCGCGGATCAGCGCCGCGCGACAAGCCCAATTGCTGCTCGATCCAGGCATCGTCCGAAATCGGCTGAAGGTGGCATCGACCATCGACAACGCGCGCGCCTTCCTGGCCGTGCAGGACGCGTTCGGGAGCTTCGACCGGTATTTGTGGCAATTCGTGGATGGCCGCCCCATTCAGAACCGATGGCGCAGCCAGGATAAAGTGCCCGCCGAAACGCCCCTCGCCAAAACGATCAGCAAAGACCTCAAAGGCCGAGGATTCAGATTCGTCGGCCCGACGATCGTCTACGCCTATATGCAGGCGGTCGGATTGGTGAATGATCATCTCGTCTCGTGCCACCGTCATGCGCCAATCACCGCCCTCCGATAGCCGGGTGGGATAGACGATCGCGATAAGCGTTCGTTGTCCGGTGCGCAGGGGAATCCGCCGTTGCCTCGGCCCAAGACGATCAGCGGGGTATTGGCGCGTGCGGAAGTCTGCTAAGCTCGATTCAAGCCATGCGGGCGGCCGAAGGAAAGGTCGAGCGCGTTGGTCGGGTTACCCGGGATTGCGTCGATCCGAAAACGTGACGGATCCTGCGAAAATCGGGTGACCGTAGCTAAAACGTGGAAAGACTTGGATCAAACTGGAATCCGTCGGAACAGGGAACGCGTATCCACCTGGACGCGAGCCCTCTCGCCGGAGAAGAGACCACGGAAAGTACTTGCTGTCGTTTGGGTCAAAGAGGATCAAGACCCGATTTGGACTGAAGGAGTCAGTCAATGCTGAAGCGGTGGGTCGTATCGGTGATTGCAGCCATCCTGGTTCCGTGCCACGGCGCGATCGCGCAAAGCAAGGACGCCCAGGCGACCGATGATGAAGCAGCGGTTTTTCTGGTCGCGGCACCCCGCCTCGTCGATGCGAGCTACCGGCACACGGTGCTCCTGGTGACGCCCACCGACAATGATCGGCACATCGGCTTCATCATCAATCGCCCCACGCAACGCTCGCTGTCGAGTCTCTTTCCGCAGCATGAACCCTCGAAGAAGGTGACCGATCCCGTCTTCTTTGGTGGCCCCATGTCACGGAGCGCTCTCTTCGCGGTCGTTAAGGGGCCGAACAGCCCGGGCAGCGGCTCCGTCAAATTGATGAAGGATTTGTTTTTCACGATGCGGGTCGACGTGGTCGACAAAGTCATCGAAAATTCCCCCAACGAGGCACGGTACTACGTCGGCTATGTCGAGTGGCGACCGGGCGAGCTCCGCTACGAGATCAATCGCGGCCTATGGCATGTGATGAATCCGGATGTGAGCACGATCTTCCGCAAGAACACGGACAACCTCTGGGAAGAATTGATCCGGCTCGCGCGCGCCATCACTGCCGACGCGAAGCAGATTCCGGCTGCGTTCGAACAGGTCCAATCGCTGAACTGAGTGCCCGGGCATCGGCGCGGCAAACCGCCCGGATGCCTGATGCCGCACACGACGGTTCGACGGTCGCTCAAATCTTCTCGAACGCGAACTCCCCGCGCTTCGCGCGCACCGCGATGCTGTCCTTCGCGGCGAAGCGACCCTCGAGAATATGTCGCGCGAGCGGGTTCTCGATACGCGACTGGATCGCCCGCTTGAGGGGCCGCGCGCCGTACACGGGATCAAATCCTGCCCGGGCAAGTTCTGCCAGCGCGTCATCGCCGATAACGAGACGCATCTCGAGTTTCGCCAATCGCTCCTCGAGCTGCCGGAGCTGAATACGGGCGATCCCTTGAATATGCTTCTCGTCGAGCGCATGGAATACGACGATCTCGTCGATCCGGTTGACGAATTCCGGCCGGAACTGCGTCTTGACCTCGGCCATCACCGCCGTCTTGATGAGCATCGGGTCGGAGCCTGACATCCCCTGGATCATCTGTGAGCCAAGGTTCGAAGTCATCACTATGACGGTATTGCGGAAGTCCACGGTGCGACCCTGGCCGTCGGTCAATCGGCCATCGTCCAATACCTGCAGCAGCACGTTGAACACGTCCGGATGCGCCTTCTCCACTTCGTCCAACAGGATCACGGCATACGGCTTGCGACGGACCGCTTCGGTAAGGTATCCACCTTCCTCGTAGCCGACGTAACCAGGGGGCGCACCGATCAGCCGCGCGACCGAATGCCGTTCCATGAACTCGGACATGTCGATGCGGATCATATGGTCTTCCGAATCGAAGAGGAAAGTCGCGAGCGCCTTGCACAATTCAGTCTTCCCGACGCCGGTGGGGCCAAGAAACAGGAAGGATCCATACGGGCGCTTCGGATCGGACAGACCCGCGCGCGAGCGTCGAATCGCGTCAGCCACGAGGCGCACCGCCTCGTCCTGGCCGATCACGCGTTCATGCAGCTTCGCTTCCATCGCGATCAGTTTCTCGCGTTCGCCTTGCATCATCTTCGATACGGGAATACCGGTCGCACGCGACACCACCTCCGCGATCTCCTCGGCACCCACTTGCGTGCGTAGAAGCTTGTGCCGGGGCGCGGCATCCGCCCCCTTCTCCGCGTGCTTCAACTGCGATTCGAGCTGGGGGAGTCGTCCGTATTGCAGCTCCGCCACCTTGTCGAGCTTGCCGGCGCGCTGAAGGCGCACGATGTCGGCGCGCATCCGGTCGATCTCTTCCTTGATATGGGCGGCACCCTGGACGGACGCCTTTTCCGCCTTCCAGATTTCTTCCAGATCCGCGTATTCGCGCCCAAGCCGGGTGATTTCCTCTTCGATCAGGCCAAGCCGCTTGCGCGATGCCTCATCGGTTTCCTTCTTGATTGCTTCGCGCTCGATCTTGAGCTGGATCAGGCGACGATCGAGCTTGTCCATCGACTCCGGTTTCGAGTCGATCTCCATCTTGATTCGTGAGGCCGCCTCATCAATGAGGTCGATCGCCTTGTCCGGCAGAAACCGGTCGGTGATGTAGCGATGTGATAGTTCGGCCGCGGCGACGATCGCCGGATCGGTGATCTCGACACCGTGATGCACTTCGTATTTCTCCTGCAAGCCCCGCAGGATCGCGATAGTTGCCTCCACCGTCGGTTCACCCACGATCACTTTCTGGAATCGACGTTCGAGCGCCGCATCTTTTTCGATGTACTTGCGATACTCGTCGAGTGTGGTCGCCCCCACGCAATGCAGCTCGCCGCGCGCCAATGCAGGCTTGAGCATGTTGCCCGCGTCGATCGCCCCTTCCGCCTTGCCCGCGCCCACCATGGTGTGCAACTCGTCGATGAACACGATCGTGCGGCCTTCGTCCTGCGAAATTTCTTTCAGCACGGCCTTGAGCCGCTCTTCGAACTCGCCGCGAAATTTCGCGCCCGCCAGCAACGAGGCCATGTCGAGCGACAAGACGCGTTTGTTGCGTAGCGAATCGGGGACCTCGCCGTTGATGATCCGCTGGGCGAGTCCCTCGACGATCGCCGTTTTGCCCACGCCGGGCTCACCGATCAGGACGGGATTGTTCTTGGTGCGCCGTTGCAGGATCTGGATGACCCGCCGGATCTCGTCATCGCGCCCGATCACCGGATCGAGCTTGTCCATGCGCGCGCGTTCGGTCAGGTCGAGCGTGTATTTCTTGAGTGCTTCGCGCTGGCCCTCGGCCTCCGCATTGTCGACACCCGCCCCGCCCCGGACCGAATCAATCGCTGCTTCCATTGCCTTGCGCGTCGCGCCGACTTCGCGCAGCAGGCGGCCGGCCTCCCCTTTGTCGTCGGTCGCCACGAGCAGAAAAAGCTCGGAGGCGATGAACTGGTCGCCTCGTTTCTGGGCCTCGCGATCGACCAGGTTCAGGAGGCCCGACAGCTCGCGCGATACCGGGGTTTCGCCATCATGGCCCTCGACCTTCGGCAATCGTGCGATCGCTTTCGTCGCGCCTTCGCGAAGCTTTGCGATGTTGACACCCGAGCGCTCGAGTAGCGATCGGCTCGATGTGTCTTCGGCTGCCAGCATCGCGGCCAGAACGTGGACCGGCTCGACGAACGGATTGTCGGCGCCCACCGCCATGCTCTGCGCGTCGGCAAGGGCCTGTTGAAATTTGGTAGTCAGTTTATCGATGCGCATGATGGGGATCCCTTGGCAATGCAAATCGCGCGGACCTGAATCGAATGATCATCCGCGCATTCCTGTTGCAGTGGTACATGCGGCCGGCGCCTGGAAAAACAAGATGAGATTCTTGCACGCGACAGGGCGGCATCAGCCCGACTTGCCCATGAATTCGATTGATTGCACTAATACGCATTTGGAGGTCGATCCGTCGGCTACACTCCGCCGTCGCCCCGGTTCCTCCACATGGCATTCAAGTTCGAAATCGAAGACCGCATCGGACGCTATCCGATCGAACGCGAAATCGGTCGCGGCGCGACCAGTCGCGTTTATCTTGGTCGTGATCCCAGTGCCGGCAACCGGCCGGTGGCCGTGAAGGTGTTCTTCTTCGAGGAGCACCACTCCGAAGATGACATCAAGCTGATCAGGAAGGCGTTCGTCGCGGAAGCGGCGCTTGCCGGGCGCCTGTCGCATCCGCACATCGTCGCGATCCACGATGCGGTGAGCGAGCCCGCCTACAGCTATCTGGTCATGGAGTACGTGCCGGGCGGCACGCTCGATGACCACGCCGACGCGGCGACGCTCCTTCCCGTTCCCAAGGTCGTCGAGATCGCATTCAAATGCATCCGCGCGCTCGACTACGCCTTCCAGCGCGGCGTGGTCCATCGTGACATCAAGCCGGGCAACATTCTGTTCAGCCCGGATGGCGACATCAAGGTCAGCGATTTCGGCGCGTCGTTCCAGGAATCGCGCACCCACGAAACCACTCAGCTCACCGGTATCGGCTCACCCGCGTACATGTCGCCCGAGCAGATCCGGCTCGAACCGCTCAACCACCAGACCGATATCTACTCGCTCGGGGTGGTGCTCTACAAACTGCTCACCGGGCGGCTGCCCTACAACGCGTCCAACCAGCTCTCGCTCACCTACGAAATCCTCAACCTCCGGCCTCAGCCGCCCTCGACCCTGCGGCCGGATTTGCCGCACGTGCTCGACGCAATCTGCCTGAAGGCGATGGAGAAGGAACCGTCTGCCCGCTATCAATCATGGATAGAATTCGGCAAAGAGCTGTCGCATGCATTCGGCGTCCTGCGCTCAAGCGGTGCCAAGCTGTCCGACTCCGAGAAGTACGCCGACATCCGGGCGCTGCCGTTCTTCGAGACGTTTGACGACGTAGTCCTCTGGGAGGCGCTGCGGATCGGCGCCTGGCGCGAGGTCGGAGCGGGCGACGCTATCATCCGCGAAGGCGATCATGGCGATGGCTTTTTCGTGATGGTAAAAGGGAAGGTCGCCGTAACATT
Source organism: Burkholderiales bacterium (assembly GCA_046160305.1). Classification (GTDB taxonomy): domain Bacteria; phylum Pseudomonadota; class Gammaproteobacteria; order Burkholderiales; family SG8-39; genus SHXR01. The sequence goes on along the minus strand of JBJXGX010000379.1, from coordinate 14,071 downwards.
GGGCGGTAAGCATCTGGCAACATTGTCGGCCGGCGCGTGCTTCGGTGAGATGGCGTACTTCAACGAGACCAGCGCGCGGCGCTCGACCACCATCACCGCATTGGAGCAGCTCTTCGTTCTCGACATCAAGGCGAGGTCGCTCCGCCTTGCGAGCGAAGCCTGTCAGAATGCATTTCAGCGCGCTTTCATCGATATGCTGCTCGAGCGATTGACCTTGGCGAATCGACGCCTCGCGGGCCTGACGCGCGAATCCTCCGAAGCGACCGTCGACGCCTAGTCGTCCGGGTCGATCCGCTGCACGAACCGCGATCAGCATTACTTCGTCCGCGCGTTTCGCCGGCCTCGACTACGATGGACGTTGGTCGCCCCGCCCACCCATCCCGCACATCGAGCCAATGAACATCGCACAACTGCTGGTACGCGCCGCCCGCGTATTTCCCGAGCGCATCGCGCTCACGCGTGGCGCCGCACCCTATGCCTCCTATCGCGAACTCGCGCAACGCGCGGCGTCGATCGCCGACTTCTTCCGCAACACCTTGCGACTCGATTCGGGTGATCGCATCGCCTTATACATGCAGAACTGCCCGGAATACTTCGAGGTGCTCATGGGCATCTGGTGGGCGGGACTGACCGCGGTGCCTATCAATGCCAAATTGCACGAGCGGGAGCTTGCGTACGTCCTGGAGGACGCCGGCGCATCGTGTTGTTTTGTCAGCACGCACCCCGCCGACGCGAGGCTCGTCTCGCTTGGCCCCGTCCGAACAATCGACATCGCATCAAACGACTATCGGCGATTCGCCAAGAGCGGCACGGAAGCACCGATCAATTGGAACGGTCCGGATGATCTGGCTTGGCTGTTCTATACGAGCGGCACGACCGGCCGACCCAAAGGGGTGATGCTCTCGCACCGAAATCTTCTCGCGACGATCCTCTGCTACTTCGCCGATGTGGATGCGATCGGGGCCCATGACTGCATCCTCCATGGCGCAGCGATGTCGCACGGGGCCGGCTTGTATGCGCTCCCCCATCTTGCTGCCGCCGCCACACAGATTGTTCCCGAGAGCGGTGGCTTCGATCCCGCGGAAGTCTTCGCGCTCGCGAGCGCAAGACAGGGTGTGACCCTGTTCGCCGCCCCCACGATGGTCAAGCGATTGGTCGATCACGTCCGCATCGCCGATCCGCCATTGGAGAGCATCAAGACCATCGTGTATGGCGGCGGTCCCATGTATCAGGCCGATATCCTCGATGCACTGTCGGTGATGGGCCGGCGCTTCGTCCAGATCTACGGACAAGGCGAGAGCCCGATGACCATCACGGCGCTTTCCAAGTTTCATCTTGCCGACACCGCACATCCGCGATATGCCGCCCGCATCGCATCAGTGGGCGTCGCGCAATCGGCCGTCGAGGTCCGCGTCGTGGATGCAGACGAGCATCAACTTCCGCCCGGCGCACCCGGTGAAATTGTCGTTCGCGGGGACGCGGTCATGCGCGGCTATTGGCTGAACCCAGCCGCATCCGCGGCTGCACTGAAGGGTGGCTGGCTGCATACCGGCGACATCGGTATGTTCGACAATGACGGCTTCCTTACGCTCGTGGATCGCGCCAAGGACATGATCATATCCGGCGGATCGAACATCTATCCGCGCGAGATCGAGGAGATCCTCCAACGCCACGCCGGGGTTGCCGAGGTGTCCGTGGTCGGACGCCGGCATCCGGAATGGGGCGAGGAGGTCGTGGCGTTCGTCGTGAAGCGCGCGGGCGCGGACGTAACCATCAATATGCTCGATGCCCTATGCCTCGACAACATCGCGCGCTTCAAGCGCCCGCGTGAGTACCGGTTCGTCGAATCATTGCCGAAGAACAATTACGGCAAGATACTCAAGACTGCGTTGCGCGGACTCATCGAACCTGGTTCCAGCGAATAGGTTCGAGCGATCAGGTTCCCGCGAATTGGCATCAAAGCCAGATGCGCATCGTCGCAATGCCAAGCATCGTGAGGACCATCGAACCGGCGAGGTGGGCGCCTGAATGGAGCATGGCCCAACCGATGCGGCCGCTCTCCATCAGTTGCACGGACTCGGCGGAAAACGTCGAAAACGTCGTCAACCCGCCGAGAAATCCGGTAACGATGAGAAGACGCCATTCCGGCGCGATGCTGCTCGTCGAACGAAACACCGCAATGGCAATTCCGATCAGATATCCACCGACGAGATTGGCGGCGAGCGTACCAAGCGGCAGGTGCGGCCACCATGCGTTCATCGCGATGCCAAGACCCCAGCGCATCCACGCGCCGACCGCCGCGCCGATGCCTACCGCTGCAAACGCTGCAACAGGCGCGTCCACGATCAGAGGGCGTTGCGCCCGGCTGGTGCGGTGTCGCTCCGCCATCGTGCCGCGGCATCATCATCGGTCGATCGTGCATCGACCCAGCGCGCACCGTCCGGCGTCTGTTCCTTCTTCCAGAACGGCGCCTGCGTCTTCAGGTAGTCCATGATGAATTCGCACGCGGAAAACGCATCGCCCCGATGCCCGCCGATCACGACGACCAGCACGATCTGATCGGTGGGACACAGCTCGCCGACGCGGTGAATAACCGTTGCATCGTCGATCTTCCAGCGCGTGAGCGCGGCATTGATGATGGCTGCGATCGCCTTCTCGGTCATGCCCGGGTAGTGTTCGAGCGTCATGGTCGCCACCTGCGCGCCATCGTTGCGATCGCGGCATACTCCGATGAATGTCGCCACGGCACCTACGTCGGTACGCCCCGCCCGCAGGCGCGTAATCTCAGCGCCCACATCGAAGTCTTCGTGCTGGATGCGAACCGTGGGCATGGCCGACTACCCCCCGGTAACAGGTGGGAAAAACGCGATCTCATCGCCTGCCTTGATTGCCGTCGCGGCCTGCGCCATGTCTTGATTGACCGCAACGCGTACCGCACGCCCTTCGGCAAAGGCATCTGCCCACGCCCCGCCCCGATTGATCAGATGGCTCCGCAATGCGCCGACCGTCAAGATGCCGGTCGGCAGTTGGATCGACTCCGTGGATACTCCCAGAACCTCCCGGAGCCGCGCGAAGAAAAGCAGCTTCACCATTGCTTCAGCAGCTCCGCGAACGGGAGGTACCGGACCCAATCGCCGCGCTTGATCGCGGTGCGCGCCGGATTGTCGACCAGCCCGTCACCCCACACGGTCGAGGTGAGGACCGACGAGCTTTGGTTGGCGAACAGTTCAACGCTACCCTCGGCATTCACCTTCACGCGCAGGAACTCCTGCCGCGCATCGGGCTTGGGCCAGTCGAATGCTGCGCGCACCTGGAAGCTTTGCATCGACAGATTGCGTACACCCATCGAACGCATGACGAACGGTTTGACGAACAGCACCATGCAGATATAGCTCGACACCGGATTCCCGGGCAGTCCGATGAATGAGGCTTCCGATCCATCGGCGCGGCGCACCTGGCCAAACGCGAGCGGCTTGCCGGGTTTCATCGCGATGCGCCACATGTCGAGCCGACCTTCGGCCTCGACCGCGGGTTTGACATGGTCTTCCTCGCCGACCGACATGCCGCCGCTCGTGATGACCAGATCGTGCCCCGTCGCGGCGCGCCGCATGAAGTCACGCGTTGCCGCAAGCGTATCGGGAATGATGCCAAGGTCCGTGACCTCGCAGCCGAACGTCGACAACATGCTGGTCAACGTGAAGCGGCTGGAGTTGTAGATCGAACCGTGCGGCAGCGGCTCACCGGGCATCACCAGTTCGTCGCCGGTAAAGAAAATCGCGGCGCGAAGCTTGCGGGTTACCGGCAACGTCGGAAGGCCCACCGAAGCAGCGAGCCCGGCATCTTGCGGGCGCATGCGGATCCCGGCCGGGAGGATTTCGCTGTCGGCGCGAATGTCCTCGCCGATATAGCGCACCCACTCGCTTGGCTTGGGCGCATGTCTGACGATCACGTAATCGCCCGCCGCTTCCGTTTGCTCCTGCATGACCACCGCGTCGGCGCCGGCGGGCATCGGCGCACCCGTGAATATTCGCGCTGCCGTGCCCGGCGCGAGTGCGGTGCCCACCGCGCCGGCCGCGATTCGTTGAGAGACCTTGAGCCGCGCTTCACCGGACACGCAATCCCCGGCACGCACCGCATAGCCGTCCATCGCGCTGTTGTCGTGACCGGGCACATCAATGGTCGAGCGCTGCGTGTGCGCGAGCACCCGTCCGGTCGCATCCATGGTCGGGATCACTTCAACATCGCGGATCGGTTGGACGCCGGCCAGCAGTCGGGCGAGCGCTTCATCGACGGTCAATAGTGCGTTATTCATTTGAATCCGTTGAAGGCGAGGATGAAGTGGGCGATGCCGTCGTAGTCGGACAGATCGAATTGAGGAAGGTTCGTCTCGAAACGTTGATCGGACGCCACGCCCACGATCTTCGCATCGTCCAGATGCAGACGCGGCTTGCCGTTGTCGCGGCGGAACACTTCGAGCTTGGGTTGAGGATACCGTTTGAATCCTTCCACCAGCAGCAAATCAACCGGATCCATACGTTCGATCAACTGCTCGAGGGTCAACTCGGGCGCCCCGCGAAGCTCGTGCATCAAGGCCCAGCGCTTCTCGGAGGACACGATGACTTCATGGCATCCCGCGTGGCGATGCCGGTAGGAGTCCTTACCGGGCTGGTCAACGTCGAAGTTATGGTGCGCATGCTTCACGAGCGAAACGCGGATTCCGCTTGTCACCAATCGAGGGATGAGCTGCTCGATCAATGTCGTCTTGCCGCTGCCGGACCAGCCGGCGAATCCAAAAACCTTCATGTCCTAGAGGGCAAAAGCGGATGCGTCGGAATCGACGGCACTGATCCGCCGGGCATTGTAGCAATCAATGAACGGTTCCAATGCCACGGCGCACGCCCGCGCGGTCCCGGGCACGGCAGCATGAACGCGCAGGGTGGCGGCTATCTACGGCAATCCCAGGTACCGTCGCGGGTTCTCGTCGCGTATCAGGCGCAGCGTCTTTTCATCGATCCCGGGCACCGCATTCACCGACCCATGCGGATCACGATCGGCGATCTGGAACGGATAGTCGGTGCCGATCATGATGCGATCGGCGCCGAACGTATCGATCACATAGCGCAGCGTTTGCGGGTTGTAGACGAGCGTGTCGTAGTACAAGCGTTTCGCGTAGACGCTGGGCGCCTCGGGAATCGCATCCCGTATCGGTGGGGAGTGCTTCCACCCGTGCTCCAGACGCGGCAGCACGATCGAGAACGCACCACCGCCATGCGAAAAACCGATCCGTAGTTTCGGATGGCGCGCGAGGATGCCGCCGGTGATGAGCGAAGCAATGCCAAGTGCCACATCGCCCGGAAAACCGACGACCTGCTCCAGCGCTGCCGGACCGACGAGCCGCTCTTTTCCGGCGGGGCGCAAGCCATGGACGAAGATCGCCGCGCCAAGCGACTCGGCCGCCTCGAAGAAAGGTTCGAAGCGCGGATCACCGATCGATACGCCATTGACGTGGGTGGCAATCTCCACCCCGAGCAGTCGCTGGGCTTTGAGGATGTGCTCCATCTCTCGAATCGCCCGGTCGAGATCCTGTAGCGGCACCGCGCCCAGCCCGGAGAACCGTTGCGGATGATTCGCGCAAAGAGCGGCGATCTCGTCGTTCACATGTCGCAAGAGCACGGCCGCATCCTCCGCGGGCAGCCAATACGACAGCAACTCGGGCATCGGTGATACGACCTGACGACCGATCCCCATCTGATCCATCTCGACGATACGCTGATCACCTTTCCAGGACGATGACGGGACCGTCCGATAGTTTTTGCCCTGGATCATCACATGCGCATGGCCACACCCTTCATGATTCATCGATGGCCACGGGATGTCCTTGCCCTTGCCGACGTACGCGGGGAACTGCTCCGGAATGAAATGGGTATGAACGTCGATGCCGTGGATCATCAGCAACTCCAGGGGAAACGAGAAAAGAGCTCGAGGAATGGCGTGTTGGAGGATTATAGGGAAGGCGCGCTTGCCGCGCCGCGATCCACGCGCTCGGTATCTCCACGCACCCCAACCGGAGGCGTGTCCCAACGCGTGAAGCCGCTGCCTATACAATGGTCCGATTCCGATCGCCGCGAGAAAACGAGCATGTCGACCGATGCTGCCTTGAGCCACCAACCGCGTACGGCGACGTCACTGCTGCTGAATATCGGGCATGCGATCGATCATCTGATGCTGTTGATTTTCGCGACCGCGGTCGGGGCGATCGCCACCGATTTTCAACTTGGGCGGTGGGAAGACCTCATGCCCTTCACCGTCGGTGCATTTCTCCTGTTCGGGTTGGGTTCGCTGCCCGCCGGCCGGCTCGGTGATCTGTGGGGCCGGCGGGCGATGATGCTGATTTTTTTTGTAGGCATCGGCGCGTCGGCGCTCCTGGTGGCCGCGACACAGAACGTCTGGCAGATGGCCGCCGCGCTGACAGTGCTCGGATTGTTCGCATCGATCTATCACCCGGTCGGTATTCCGATGCTCGTGCAAGGATCGACGAAGCCCGGCATCACGATTGGTGTGAACGGATTGGCGGGCAACCTCGGGATCGCACTCGCCGCGCTATCGACCGGATTCCTGGTGAAGCACTTCGGATGGCGCGTCGCATTCGTCATGCCAGGCGTCGTGGCAATCCTCTCCGGCATCGCCTTCGCGATCGTCGCACCGCGTGAAACGATCGCCCCGGCCAAGCGAAAACCAAAACAGGTCGATCTCCCGCCGGGCCTCATGGCGCGCGTGTTCCTGATCATCACGTTGAGCGCCACATCGAGCAGCCTTATCTTCAATTTCACCACCAACGGCAACGGGGAGTTGCTGCGCGAGCGACTGGCCGCGCTCATCGCGGATCCGGCAACGATCGGTTTGCTGCTCGCGCTGATGTATACGCTCGCATCGCTGATGCAACTGGTCGTCGGCAATCTCATCGATCGTTTTCCCCTGAAGCGCATCTATCTGCCGTTGGTGTTGCTGCAGATCCCTGCATTCATCATTGCCGCGACCCTGGATGGGTGGGAGTTCTACGCGCTCTCGATCACCTTCATGGCGCTCGTGTTCGGTGCCATTCCATTTACCGATGCCATGATCGTGCGCTATGTGGACGATCGGATGCGATCACGGGTGGCCGGCGCGCGCATCGCGGTCGCGTTCGGGATCAGCTCCCTCGCCGTCTATCTCCTCGGTCCGATCGTCAAGGTATCTGGCTTCGGCTTTTTGTTGCTGCTGATGGGCGGCATCGCGACGCTCACCGCGTTGGTGATCTCGTTTCTGCCCGGTGAAGTCAAACAGGTAACACCGGTACGCACCTGAGCACGATTGGCACGGCAACCCGGGCAATGCGCTGACTGTGGAATGGGTCGTCGTCCTCCTGCTTGGCGTGGCGGCCGGTACCGTCGGCGGCATCGTCGGTTTCGGCGCATCGATCATTCTGATGCCTGCGCTCGTGTGGGTGTTCGGCGCGAAGGATGCAGTGCCCATGATGGCGATCGCGGCAGTCCTTGCGAATGCATCGCGTGTCGCGGTCTGGTGGCGGGACGTTGACTGGCGGGCATGTGGCGTCTACTGCATCACAGCCATTCCGTTCGCGGCCCTTGGCGCCTCGACATTGGTCGTGCTGGAGGCGCGCTTCGTCGAGGGAGCGCTCGGGGTATTTTTTCTCGCGATGATCCCGGTGCGCCGCTGGCTGCAATCGATCGGCCTGAAAGTCGTGCGCTGGCACCTAGCGATCGTGGGCATTTTCATTGGATTCCTGAGCGGAATCGTCGCATCGACCGGCCCGATCAATACGCCCTTTTTCCTTGCCTATGGCTTGGTAAAAGGTGCTTACCTGTCCACCGAGGCGCTTGGCTCGGTCGCGGTGGGACTCACCAAATCAATCGTCTTCCGGAATTTTGGCGCAATGCCGTGGGACACACTGGTGCGAGGGCTCATCGTGGGCGCCTCGCTGATGGTGGGGTCCTATCTCGCGAAACGGTGGGTGCTGCAACTGAGCCCGGATCGATTTCGCGTGGTGATGGACGGCTTGATGGCGTTTGCCGGGGTCGCGATGCTGGTCGGCGTCTTCCGAGGATAAGCCGTCTTGCTACTTCGAGGACAACCTACCAGCTACCGAACGCCCATGCACCCCAGGTGCGATAGTCTACGTTCGCGCGGGGAACATTCGGCGTCCCGACGTGCACAGGCTGCATGGGGGCAACTGCGAATCCGATCGGACCAAGGGTCATGCTCGAACAACCCGGCAGGCAAATCCCGATTGCCATCGCGAGCACTACGAGACGAACGCCCTTCATGATCCTACTTTCCCCCAACGAGACCATCATTCACCGCAGCATTTGGCGGTGCCACCCCTCAACGCCGGACCAAGCATTACTGATGACGACGTTGATGTGATCATAGATACGGCCCGATCGACGGGCAAATTGAGCCGGCGAAGGGGGCAATTGTGGGATCCGGCGGTGCAAGCTGCCAAGACGACGGGACCTTCCCGGCGCCGCAGGGTGCGGATCCATGACATTCGACAGGAATAGGAAAACAAGATGACGGATCGCATCATGATCGTTGGCGCCGGGGCAATTGGCGGGGTTCTTGCCGGCTACCTTGGCGCGGCCGGCCGCAGCGTAACCCTGTTCGCGCGCGGCGAACCCGCACGCATGGTTGCCGAGCACGGCATACGACTCACGACGCCCGACCAGAGAATCTTGCACAGCCGACCGCGCGTTGTAGCCAGCGCAAGCGAAGCCGGCGAGCAGGACATCGTGTTGTTCGCGACGAAGGCATTTTCCCTTCCTGCGGCGATGCGGTCCGTGCTGCCGGTAATCGGGCCGAAGACCGTCGTGGTGCCGGTCGTGAACGGCGTGCCATGGTGGTTCGGTACTGCCCTTCGCCCGATTCGCGCCGTCGATCCCGACGGTTCACTCGTCGGCGCGGTCCCAGCGGAACGCCTTGTCGGCGCGACCATCTATTCCCCGGCACGCCGCACCGATTCCGGCGAATGGATTCATATGGTCCCGGGAAAGCTGGTGGTCGGACCGACCGTGGCCGGGGGATCCGACACTGCCTCGAAACGCGTCGCGGACGTGTTCGAGGGAACCGAATACGGGACGCTTGTGACTACGGATATTCATCGCGCCGTCTGGTCGAAGCTCGTGACGAACGGATCATTCAACCCGCTTTGCTCCCTGACGGGCGCACAACAGATCGACGTCGCGCGGGACAAGACGCTTGGCGAATGCGCGCTTGGTATCATGCGTGAGATTGAAACGCTTGCGCGAGCCTGTGGAAGTGGTATCGATGGCGTCATCCAAAAGTACTTCGATCAGGCCTACAACAAAGGCACGCACAAGCCCTCGACACTCCAGGATTTCGAAGCGGGCCGTCAGGTGGAATTGGCTGCCTTCGTCGATGCGCCGATCGAGCTTGCAAGGCAGCGGGGCATCGCCATGCCAATCCTTGCGCTGATCGGCGCGGCGGTTCGCCTCAAGGCAGCGAGCGCGGGCCTGCTACCGGACGCGACGTAGGTTGGGAAGCAAACCGCCTCGTGGTCGAGCCAATATTTTCCATGAAGGCGATTTGCAGCGACCGCTTCAATCAGCGGCCGCGCCCGGATGCATGCCTGCGAATCTACCAACGGCCGCGATGCCCATGATGTCGCCAACCCGAATGACCGTGGTGGCCGTACGAAGGCGCGGCGTAGATCGGGGTAGGCGCGACATAGATTCCCGGCCCGACCGGATAGACCGCACATCCCCCAACGAAGATCGAGCTCAATATGATCAGTGCGGCGCCAATGCGAACCTTGTTCATCGTGCTCTCCGAGTCCGAGGAAGGCTCCTCGCGATAAACATCAACGCGCGGACCTGCCCGGCGGCGACAGGCGCCATGTAACGGTTTGTAATGGCGTCGCTGCATCACTGCGACCAAACCATCACTGCGGCCAAACCGGAGAAAGCGGAGAAACCAATGGATGGCTACGGCTTGACATCCACCGCGCCGGATGTGGGCTCGGGCGCACTTGCCCCTTCGACGCCGGGTTGAAGGGGATCATCCGCGGGGCGCTCAAGCTGCGATTCGGCCTTCTTCTTGCGCTTTTCTTCTTTCTTCTGTTTCTGGGCGAGATCTCGCTGACGCTTTGCAAACGCGTAGTTCGGTTTTGCCATGACCCGTCCTTTGTGATCAACGATAAGGTTAATCGAAGCGCTGAGAATAGATCCTTTCGCGCGATGGCGTGCGCCACGGTCGACCGGAACCGAACCCCGTCCGCTTGATATCGCAACGAATTTTGTGCGGCGCGTTCTACTCGGTGCGCCCGCGCCGACGCTGCCCGGCTCGAATACGCCGAGATTCAACAACTGCAGCCGAGCGGACCTGCCGGGGACCTTAGCGACTGGCCATCACCGTTGGACCGGACGGCTCCAGAACCCTGGTCCGAGCAGCCTAAGGTCTGACGAGTCCGCGAGCGTCACGCGTCGGGGGAGACGCGGCAGTGGGCCAAGGGGTACGAATCAGACTGCCTTCAATTGCGAGGCCGACGACTTTCCATCTTTCCCGCGCTCGAGCTCATACGACAGCTTCTGCCCTTCTTTGATCGTGCCGAGTCCGGATTTTTCAACCGCGGAAATATGTACGAAAACATCCTTCGAACCGTCATCGGGCCCGATGAAGCCGAAACCCTTGGTCGTGTTGAAAAACTTGACGGTGCCTGTAGCCATGTAATCTTCCTTGAGAGATGTGGTATCTGCTCGCGCCGAAGCGCGCGAGACATCGAGTTGCACTGGGCAAGGCCTGATGATGCTGCCCTGAAAAAACATCGGGCGCGTGTACAAAGCAACGTCGAATCTGCGCAATATGAGGGTGAACTCAATGTTTCGCAAGGGGTTATCGAGAATATTCCCAAAGGTATCGCGATCGACCCATCCCCGCAGAGCCAACGACGCGGCATTCGGCGGCTGATTCGTTGCGCGCGAACGGCGCAATGCATCGGCGTTCGTATCGCCCGCGATGCGTCCGGCCCGCTTCGTGGATCGCGTATATTCATGGCAACGAAGTCCATGCGGGTCAAAATCAAGGGGGAAAGGAATGCCAGCACTGTCCATTCCGGCCGAATGGCGCCTCTTGGATTGGACGTTGCTCGCGGTCACCGCCTGGCTGCTGGTCGGCATGGCGGGCATCTTCGCGATGAATCGGCTCACACTCGTTGCGCGCCTGCTGTTTCCGGCCGGCGCTGCGATTGGGCTTGCGCTCTTCGGGTTAGCGGCCGTCGCGATTGCAGCCCCGCCCGAGACGACGGTGCTGCCGATCGGGCTCCCTGGCCTGCCATTTCATTTCCGCCTGGATAGCCTGTCCGCTTTCTTCATCATGGTCATCGGCGGCGCCACGGTGGGTGTATCGGTGTTCGCGGCGGGTTATTTCCGACAGGGCGAGGGCACGCCACCCGGCCTTCTTTGCCTCCAATACCACGTGTTTCTTGCAAGCATGGTGCTGGTGGTACTCGCCGACGACGCGTACGTGTTCATGGTGATGTGGGAGACCATGGCGTTGTCGTCGTTCTTTCTCGTCACCACCAACCACCGACTTCCCGAGATTCGCAAAGCCGGATACCTGTATCTCTTGATCGCCCACATCGGTGCGATCGGCATTCTGATGTGCTTTGGCGTTCTCCAGTCGAGCAGCGGCGACTACACGTTCGCCGACATGCGCGGCGCGGAACGCACCCCGTTCTGGGGGTCGATCGCCTTCCTCCTTGCCCTGTTCGGATTTGGTGCGAAAGCCGGCCTCTTGCCGCTCCATATCTGGTTGCCGGAGGCCCACCCCGCGGCGCCCTCGCCTGTTTCAGCCTTGATGAGCGGAATCATGCTGAAAACAGCGGTCTATGGGGTGTTGCGGGTTTCGTTCGATCTGCTCCAGGTCCAACTCTGGTGGTGGGGCGTCCTGCTCCTCGCGCTTGGATTGGCGAGCGCCTTGTTCGGCGTGGTGTTCGCGGCCGTGCAAGCGGACATGAAGCGATTGCTGGCGTACTCCTCCATCGAGAACATCGGCATTATTTTCGCCGGCATCGGTCTTGCGATGGTGTTCTCCGCGTTCAACATGCAACCCATGGCGGCGCTCGCCCTCACTGCATCGCTCTACCATATCGCGACCCACGCTTTCTTCAAGAGCCTGCTCTTCGTTGGAACCGGCGCGGTATTGCATGCCACGGGGGAGCGCAACCTCGGCAAGCTGGGCGGCCTGATCCGCACCATGCCCTGGGTAGGGTGGATGACCTTGATCGGCGTTCTCACCAGCGCCGGTCTGCCACCGTTGGGCGGATTCGTCTCCGAGTGGCTGTTGCTGCAAAGTTTTCTCTTCACGCCGGGGCTGCCGAATTCATTCTTGAACATGTCGATCCCGCTGGTTGGGGCACTGATCGCGCTGGTCGCCGCGCTCGCGGGCTATACGATGGTGAAGTTCTTCGGTGTCATCTTTCTTGGCCAGCCGCGCGAAGACAAGCTATCGCAGGCGCACGATGCCGGCGCCTGGGAGCGGGTCGGCATGCTGTGGCTCGTCGCCGGATGCATCGCCCTCGGGTTGCTGCCCACCCAATTCATCACGCTCATCGACCCGGTCACCCAGCAATTGGTTACCGCCGGGCTTGGCGAAGTGACGCGCGGCGGCGGATGGCTCCTCGCACCGGTGAACATCGCGCGCGCGAGTTATGGTCCCGCTATCTTCCTCCTCGGCGTGACCGCATGCTTTCTGCTCGCGTTTCTTCTGGTGCGCTGGCTCTACCACGGGCGAGTGCGCCGCGCGCCGCCCTGGGACTGCGGCTATCCGTGGCAAAACGCGAGGATGCAGGATACGGCCGAGGGCTTCGGACAACCGATCCGCCAGATATTCGAGCCCCTGTTCCGGATCGAGCGCGCGCTGCCGACACCGTTCGATACCGCGCCACGCTATCGCGTCGTCATCGCGGATCCCTTTTGGAATGCACTCTATGCCCCGGTGGCAGCGGTCGTCGAGCGCACGGCGCGCCTCGTCGGCCTGTTGCAACAGGGGCGGATCGCTGCGTACCTGCTCTACAGCTTCATCACCTTGCTCGTGGTACTGGTCGCGGTAACGCAATGAGTGCACTTGGCTTCGCTTCGCAGTTCTTCGAGATCGCGATCGCCCTCCTGCTCGCCCCGCTCCTCACCGGCTGGATCAATCAATGGCGGGCGTGGCTCCAGAACAAGTCCGCCCCGAGCCTGTTGCAGCCATATCGCCTTCTGCACAAGCTCTTCAACAAGGAATCCGTGCTTGCCCTGAACGCCTCCCCACTCTTTCGGGCGGCACCGTATCTGGTGTTCGGGTGCATGACCCTGGCGTGCGCGATCATTCCGATGCTATCGACCGACCTGCCGCTGTCACCCGCGGCCGATGCGATCGCGCTCGTCGGTCTGTTCGCGCTCGCCCGTGTATTCATTTCGCTCGCGGCCATGGACGTCGGCACATCATTTGGCACCCTCGGGGCCCGACGCGAAATGCTGATCGGATTTCTCGCCGAACCAGCGCTCCTGATGGTGTTCTTCGTTGCATCGCTCATTTCCGGCTCGACGTCGCTCACGACCATCGTGGAGACATTGGCCCAGCGTGAGCTTGCGATCTATCCAAGCCTCGCCTTCGCCGGCGTGGCGTTCGTGATGGTCTCGCTGGCTGAAAACGCGCGCGTGCCGATCGACAACCCCACGACGCACCTCGAGCTCACGATGATTCATGAAGCCCTCATCCTCGAGTACTCGGGACGCCACCTTGCACTCCTCGAATGGGCCGCGAGCCTCAAGTTGTTCGCCTATTCGTGCGCGGGCCTCGCGCTCTTTTTTCCCTGGGGTATCGCCGAAGCGAAGGCGCCGCTCGCCTTGCTGCTGGCGCTGCCGATGCTGATCTTCAAGCTCGCGATCGGCGGGATCCTCCTTGCGGTCCTGGAGACCTTGAGCGCCAAGATGCGCATCTTTCGCGTCCCGGAGTTTCTCGCCACCGCATTCCTCCTGGCGGTGATCGGGATCCTCGTCCACATTCTTCTTGG
>JBJXGX010000378.1:0-9599 GCA_046160305.1 Burkholderiales bacterium | reverse complement strand
TCAATCGATCCGCTCATCACCGCTGCATGGACCGGAGGGACGTAATGAACGCACCACATGAACGACCGGGCGCGGCGTCGGATCCGCCTCAAGACCTGATGTGGCCCGGTGATGACGCCCATATTCCAGATTGGATCTACACCGACGAGCGCATCTACGAGCGCGAGCTGGAACGGATCTTCCTTGGGCGAAGCTGGAACTATGTCGGCCTCGACTGCGAGCTGCCGGCGCCGGGCAACTACATACGTTCGTTCGTCGGTGCGATTCCTGTTGTCGTTGCCCGCGATCCGGCGGGTGACGTCCATGTGTTCGAGAACCGCTGCGCGCATCGCGGCGTCGAGTTCTGCCGCAGCTATCGCGGCAAGACCGACGAATTCATCTGCCCCTATCACAACTGGGCCTACGATCTGCAGGGCAAGCTGATCGGTGTGCCATTTCGTCGCGGCGTCAAAGGCAAAGGCGGGATGCCGCCGGAATTCAATACCGCGGAGCGCGGGCTGCGGACCTTTCGCGTTGCCAGGCGCCGCGGCGTCATTTTCGCAACCGCCTGCGCCGACCTTGAGCCGATCGAAGACTACCTTGGCCCGGAGATCCTGCGCGAGTTCGATATTATTTTCGATGGCACCGAACTTACTTTGCTCGGCGTCCATCGCAATACCCTGCCCGGCAACTGGAAGCTCTACCAAGAGAATCTGAAGGATCCGTACCACGCGACCCTTCTCCACACGTACCTCACCACGTTTGGTCTGTTCGTCACGAGCAACGAATCGCACATCCTGGTGGATCCGGTCGGTCGACATAGCGCGCTGCTGTCGCGGCGTCCGCCCGGACGGCCACCGGTGGCCGATGACGACAAGAACCAGATCGCGGCCTTCAAGCAGACCATGACATTGAACGATCCACGGGTGATCGAGTTCGTCCGTGAATTCGATTCGACCTGGTCGGGTTCCGCGATGACGATCTGGCCGAACATGACCGCGCTCCGGCAGACCAATATCCTGAATACGCGTCAGATCGTGCCGCGTGGTCCGAATGAACTCATGATGATCTGGACGGTGTTCGGCCGCAAATCCGACACCGAAGAGATGACGCGCCATCGGCTTCGCCAGAACAACATATTCGGCCCCGGTGGATTTCTCGGTATCGAAGACAACGAGGCACTCAAGTTTCTGCAGGACGGCCTGCGGCGCTCGTTGCCACGTGATGGTCTTGCACTCCTTGGCGACGATAACGAGTCTCCCGACAACATCATCACCGAACGCGCGATCCGTGCGATGTATCGCTACTATCGCGAAGTGATGGGGTATTGAGCATGACCACGATCGTCGCGAACGAGCGGGCGAGCGCAGCCGATCGCGTCCTGTTGCGTGAGGCGCGCCTCGAGGTCGAGGAATTCCACTATGAATACGCGGCCGTGCTCGAACGGATGGACATCGAACGCTGGCCGTCGTTCTTCGCGGACGACGCCGTCTACGAAATGAAGGCGCGCGACAACGAGGAGTCGGGCTTGCGGCTCGCGCTCATGTATTGCGATGGCATCGGCATGCTGAAGGATCGTGCGTATGCGATCAAGCACACCGAGATGTACGCGCCGCGCTATCTCAATCTGATGATCACCAACACCAGGGTCCTGTCGATCGAAGGACCCTTCATTCAGTCTGAAGCCGGCTATCTTCTGCTCGAAACCTTGATCGACGAGCCCACCCGCGTGCAGCAGGCGGGCAAGTACTATGATCGATTCGAGCGGCGCGACGGGCGGCTCATCATCAAGGAGCGACTATGCGTGTACGACTCGGTGCTGATCAACAACTGCGTGGTGTTTCCCGTCTGACCAGCGGCCGGCCACAGCCGAAACGGCGGGCGTTGCTTGGCCTGCTCGCGTCCGGCGCAGCAGCCGGACCGTGGATAATCAGTTCGGCGCGCGCGGCCGACGCGTTATCGATCAAGCTCGACTGGAGTCCGCATGCCATGCATTGCTCGTTCCATCTGGCGACCGAGCGAGGCTGGTTCCAGAAGGCGGGCCTCGAGGTGAAATTGGAAGACGGCAACGGTTCCACCGCGACGGTCTCGTTGCTGGGCGGCGGCACCGGTTTCGATGTCGGCCATGCCGCCCTCGCACCGATGGCAATCGGCGCGAGCAAGGGCTTGCCCCTTGTGTCGGTCGCCGGATTCCTGCGCAAGGGAGAAATGGGAATTCTCGTCGACCAGAAACTTCGCGTGACCAAACTCGATCAGTTGCAGGGCAAGAAAATAAACTACACCGCGGGTTCGCTGGAGGGTCCGTTCGTCGAGCCGTTCTTCAACCTCAACAAGATCGCACCGAGCTCGATCAATCTGGTCAACGTCACCGCGGCGGCAAAGCTCAGTACCTATGTGCAAGGGTCGGTCGATGGAATCATCACATCGGTCCCGACGTTCTATGTGATGCTGAAGAAGACGCGCCCGGTGGATGCCATCCTGTTCGCCGACCACGGCCTGAATCTGCCCGGCTTCGGGCTGTTCGCTCGCGCCGAAACGCTCAAGGCGAAGGGGGATGCGGTCAAACGTCTCACCAGCCTTCTTTGCAGCACGTGGACTTACATTTTCGATGGCCACGAGGACGAGGCTGCACGAGCGTTCATGGCGCAGCGCCCCAAGTCCGGGACCAATCGCGAAGAGATCATCGAGACCTTGGCCTTGTACAAGCCGTTCTTTTTCTCCGAGCTCACGAAGAATCAGCCGATCGGTATCCAGTCCGCAGCCGACTGGCAGGCGACGCTCAAGCAAATGGAAGGCGCGAAAGTGATTCCTGCCGGCACGAAACCCTCGGACTACTTCACGAACGCCTACATCGATCACGCATTCGGCGACAAGATCGTTCGCGCCTAGGAATCTGCGTGGCAGACCGCGCAGATTCCTGATGGAAGGCGCTACGTGCTTTTGTTACCGCGAATGCGCTAAACAATCATCCGAGAATGGACCTGATCTTGAGTGTAAGCCGTCGTTCAGTGGAATACTGCGTCTTCCCGGAGATGTCTGCGCGCTCTGCCGCGCAGACTCCTAGCGCGTAGTGATCGAAGATTGCCGGCCCATGAGTGGACGCAAGGTGGCGGGCATCGAGGCCATTGATGTCAGCAAGACGTTCCGGCGCGCCGGCATTACCGCCCTTGCCAACGTGTCGCTTGCGATCGCTCCGGGCGAATTCGTCAGCATCCTTGGCCCAAGTGGTTGCGGCAAGAGCACCTTGCTCCGATGCATCGCCGGGCTCGAGACACCCACGACAGGATCGATCCGTGTCGGCGGTGCCACCGTCACCGCACCGCCCGAGCACCTTGGGATCGTCTTTCAACGCGATGCCCTGCTCGAATGGCGCACGGTGCTCGATAATCTCATGCTGCCGATCGAGTTCCGGCGCGGCCGGCGGAGCGAAGCCATCGCTCGCGCCCACGCGCTGCTCGAACTCGTCGGGCTGAACGGATTCGAACACCGCTACCCCGCGCAACTATCGGGCGGCATGCGCCAGCGGGTTGCGATCTGCCGGGCGCTGGTCGACGATCCGATGCTGCTCTTGATGGACGAGCCGTTCGGGGCGCTCGATGCGCTCACGCGCGATCAGTTGAATATCGAATTGCAAAAGCTATGGCTGGGCGATCGGAAGACGGTCGTGTTCGTCACGCATAGCATTACCGAAGCGGTCTTCCTGGCCGATCGCGTCGTCGTGTTCTCGCCGCGACCCGGGTCGATCGTGGAGGTCATCCCGATTGATCTGCCGCGGCCACGCCGCCTCGCGATACGCGCCACACCCGCGTTCCTTCACCATACGACGCATATTCGCGAGCTGTTCGAGGGCATGGGCCTTCTCCGGGAAGACGCGTAAGCCGAATGCAATTTCTGACGCTCGGGGATTCTTGAATGTCCGGCACCGCAGAGGTCGGTGAGCCGAACCACGACTGGAGCGCGACCTTGCTGAGCGCGGGCGTGGTCGCGGCGATCCTGATCGTCTGGGAGCTCACCGTCCGCGTCTTCGCGGTGAAGGCGGTCATCCTGCCACCGCCGTCCGCGGTGCTCATCGAATTGCTCAAAGAGCCGGTCTGGTATCTGAGCCACGCGTGGCACACGCTGCTCATCACGCTTGGTGGATTCATCCTCGCGGTGGTCGTCGGTGTAGCGCTTGCAGTGCTCATCGTCGAATCAAAGCTGTTCGAGAAGACGGTCTACACGCTCATCGTCGGCATGAACAGCATTCCGAAGGTCGCGGTCGCCCCGCTCTTCGTCATTTGGCTCGGTACCGGTGCGGAGCCCAAGATCGCGATCGCCTTTCTTATCGCCGTCTTCGCGATCGTCATCGACACGGTGCTCGGCCTGCGCTCGGTGCCCCCGGACATCCTGGATCTTGGACGAGCGCTGCGCGGCACGCGCGCGATGATGCTCTGGCGCATCCGTTTTCCCTGCGCGCTGCCAAGCATGTTCGCCGGCATGAAGGTCGCCATCGGGCTTGCGCTGGTTGGCGCGATCGTGGGCGAGTTCGTGTCCTCGCAACGCGGTCTTGGCTATGTGATCCTTGCGGCGCAGGGAACGTTCGATACCGCGCGCGTGTTTGCGGCGATCTTTCTGCTGGCGCTCCTTGGCATCGCGCTGTTCGGATTGCTTGCCCGGATTGAACACGTCCTGCTGCCATGGCACGCTTCACAGAAGGAGTACAGTCAGAACGAATGAACGAATAAATGAATGAAGGTGCTGGTACTTCTCGCCGATTCATCCTCCCAAGGAAACTGGAATGCGCCCTGCCGCCCGCTCGATCGCCGCTTTTCTGCTGACTCTTGTCGCCTTCGCTGTCCAGGCGCAGTCCTGGCCGACCAAGACCATCGAGATCACCGTGCCCTATCCGCCCGGCGGAAGTTCGGACGTTCTTGGCCGACTCATCGGAGCCAAGCTGCAGGACGTGCTGAAGCAGCCGATCGTCGTCTTCAACCGGCCCGGCGCGAGCACCATCATCGGCACCACACACGTCGCCAAGGCGCCGGCCGACGGCTATCAATTGCTGCTGGTCGACAACCCGTTCCTCATCAATGCGACCGTCATCCCGAAGCTCGCGTATGACCCGATCAAGGAGTTCGCGCCGATCGCCATCATCGGCACGTCGCCCCAACTGCTGTTCGCACCGTTGCCGCGCAGCAAGACCTTGGTCGAGTTCATCGCCGAGGCCAAAGCGAAGCCCGGCGCTGTATCGATCGGCAACGCGAGCGCCGGATCGCTCACCCATCTGCTGGGCGTGATTCTGGAGAATCAGGCGGGCGTGAAGTTCAATCACATTCCCTACAAGGGTTCGGCACCGGCGTTGCAGGACACCATCGGCAACCAGCTCGACGCGGCGATCTCAAGCTCCGCCTCGGGCCTCGTCTTCGTAACCGGCGGCAAGCTGCGTGTGCTCGCGGTGACGAGCGCCAAGCGCTTTGCCGCGCTGCCTGATGTGCCCACGTTTGAAGAACTCGGCTACAAAAACATGATCGTCGACAACTGGTGGGGATTGGTCGCACCGGCCGGCACGCCGAAAGCGGTGATCGACCGGATCCGCGAGGAAACCGCGAAGGCCGTCGCGCTGCCCGACGTGAGAGAACGCTATGCAGGGCTTGGCGTCAACCCGGCCGTGAGTACGCCGGCCGAATTCCAAAAGTTGCTCGAGGATGAATTCCGCGTGTGGACCAAAGTGGCGAAGGACAACAATATCAAGATCGATTGATCCCATGGCTGGCAACGCCCAACTGAGCGCCCTCTGCGGCGGCCCCCTGACGTTCATGGGCGCACCCTCTTCACACGATCTCGCGAATGCAAAAGCAGCGGTGCTCGGCATGCCGTTCGACTGCGGCACGCACCTCTTTCGCATCGGCGCGCGACAAGGCCCGGCGGCGATTCGCGAGCAATCGCGCCTGGTGCGGCCGTACAACCCGGAGCTGTCGGACTACCACCCGATCGAGCGCCTGGGACTCGTCGACTGTGGTGATGTACGCGTCGTGCCCGGCCGCATTCTCGATGCCTTCGAGAAGATCGAAGCCGCGACGCGCGCGGTGATCGACAGCGGCGCGATTCCCGTCACGATGGGCGGCGACGGGAGCGTCTCGCTCCCGCAAATGCGCGCGGTGAGCGCGAGGTACGGCCCGCTTGCGGTCGTGCACATCGACTCGCACACCGACACGATGCGTTTCACGCCGGGCGACGAGTACAACGCCGGCACGCAATTTACCCATGCTGCGCTCGAGAAACGGGTGGACCCGGCCGCCGTGTACCACATTGGCGTGCGCGGCTCGACCTATCAACAAGGCGGCTTCGAATACGTGCGCTCCTTCGGCTATCAGATCATCACCTTCAACGAATTGATGAAGCGCGGCATCCCGGCGGTGCTCGAGCAGCTCCAGCAATCGTTGTGTGGACGCCCGGTGTATCTTTGCTTCGACATGGATGCATTCGATCCGTCCTGCGCACCCGGCGTGTGCACACCGAGCTGGGGCGGATTGTCGGCGCGCGAGGGAATCGACATGGTTCGCGGCCTCGCCGGACTCGATATCGTGGCGATCGATGTCAATACGGTGAGCCCGCCGCATGATCATCTGGGGATGACCGCGTCCCTCGCCGCCCATGTGCTCTACGAGGGGTTGGTCCTCCTCTGCAAGAAACTCAGGCTCGATCGATGAGCCTGGACGACCGGATCGGCCCGGCGTGCGCCGAGCTGGAGACGCTCTGTCAATCGCTGGTCCGCACACCAAGCGAGAACCCGCCCGGTGATACGAGCGCGCTTGCAGCAGGGATCGAAACCTTCCTCGCGGCGCTGCCCGGTATGCAGGTACAACGCGTCATCGCCAAGGACCAGGCGGTCAATCTGATTGCGCGCCTGCCATTGGGCGGGCCCGGTCGTCGCCTGCTGCTGAACGGGCATCTCGATACCTTTCCCGCCGGTGCGGCGAACGGCTGGCAGCACGCGCGGTTCGGCGGGGTGATCGAGGAAGGACGCCTCTACGGGCGTGGCGCATGCGACATGAAGGCGGGGCTCGCCGCGGCGATGATGACCGCAAAGCTCATCGCGAATGCACCGCAAGGTCTCGCGGGCGAGCTGGTGCTGACCTTCGTCAGCGATGAAGAGACCGGCGGCACCTGGGGCACACAGTACCTGCTCGCGCATGTGCCCGAAGCGCGTGGCGAGGCGATGCTATCGGCCGACGCCGGCAGCCCGAGCGTGGTGCGCTTCGGTGAGAAGGGACAGCTCTGGGTCGAGGTAACGGCGCGCGGCAAGTCCAATCATGGTGCGCATGTGCATCTGGGCGACAACGCGATCGTGCATCTCTTGCAAGCCTTGGCGGCGCTGCGCACCTTGGAATCGATGCCCGTGCCAATCCCTGAGGGTGTCCTGGCCGCGATGCGCGAAGCGCAGCCGGTGTCGGAGGCGATATCGGGACGCGGGGAGTTTGAGACACTCACGCATGTCACGGTGAACATCGGCACCATTGCGGGCGGCGTCGCGGTCAACATCATTCCGGACGTCGCCACCGCGCGCGCCGACATCCGCTTTCCCCCGGGGCTGGCGTTGCAGGATGTGCTCGCGCAGATCGACGCACTTCTGGTCGGCATGCGTGCGATCGAATGGAAGGTTCTCAGCTCGCATGAACCCAACGTGACGGATCCGTCCGAGGAAATCGTGCGCCTCGTCATCAAGCATGCGCGCACGGCCACCGGCGGTGCGGTGGTGGCGAACATGCGTCCCGGCTTTTCGGATGCGCGCTTCTACCGGGCCGCGGGAATTCCCTCGGTCGTCTATGGTCCGGCACCGAACAACATGGGTGGCGCGAACGAGTACGTGCTATTGGAGGATTTGCGTGCGGTGTTCGCGGTGCATGTGAAGGTGGCCGCGGAGTACCTGACTGCGTCCTGAGTAAGCGACCACGGTTTCACGACGGCGGCCTGCGGGGACGCTGCGAACGCATTGATATAAAGTTCCACATGATCACAGGAAAACGCGCAGCGAATATCGAACGTCTTGCATGAATTTTTCAATGTCTATTTCTCACCCCCTGACCGAAGGAGCGCACGATGCATAACTTTATCGATGCCGATTCGCATGTCTACGAAGTGGAAGAGACCTGGAACCATCTGCCGAAAAAATTCCAGTCGCGCCGTCCCATTCCGATCACGGTCCCGCCGGAAAAGGCGCCCTACATGGGCGTCGATAACTCCTTTTGGTTGATCGACGGCAAGGCGATTCAGTGGACCTGGGGATCGGGGACAGTGCAGATCGGCTGCCCGCTTACATCGGTGCATGCGCTGCGCAAAGCGTACGGCACCGGGCATCAGTCGTTGATGGATGTACCGATGCGCATGAAGGCGCTCGATGGCGCCGGGATCGACGTTCAAGTCATCTACCCCACTATTTTTCTTGCGCCGCTCACCGAGGACGACGAATTCGAGTCGGCCTTGCAGATCAGCTACAACCACTGGATCGAGGAGCGTTGCGCCGAGTCGAACCGCCTGCGATGGGTCGGTATGATTCCGATGCGAACGCCCGAGCTCGCGGTCAAGGAAATTGAACGGGTAAAGAAAGCAGGCGCGGTCGGCGTCGTGACCTTCGGCACCGTCGGATCCAAGATGCTGCACGCGCCTGAATTCGACAACATCTGGGCCGCCGCCGCGGCGAACGATCTTCCTGTTGCATGCCATGTCGGCTGGAGCGATCCGGGCACGCGCTTCATGTGCAACGAGCATATGAGCTCGCTCAACATCTCTTTCACGCTGCCGCTCTTGTTCGGCTTCTTCAGCTTCACAGGCGGTGGCATTCTCGACCGGCATCCGAAGCTTCGCGCACTCTTTCTCGAAGCAGGCGCGGGTTGGTTGCCCTGGTTCTACGAGCGCATCGATCATTACTACCCCGTGGCGAGTTTCTTCCGCAAATCGTTCGGGCTGCCGCTCTTGCCCTCGAAGAGTCCCGAGTCGTTCAAGGATCGGATCTATCTCACCTGCGAGGCCGATGAAGTGCTGCTGCCGCAAGTGATCGAGTATCTCGGTGAGGATCACATCCTCGCGGCCGAAGACATGCCGCACCTGGAAGCACGCGAAGGCGCGGGCAATGAAATCCGCGAGCGCACCGATATCACCAGTGAGCAGAAGCAGAAAATCCTGGTGAAGAACACCGCGGACTTCTACAAACTCGACCTTGCAACCCTTCCCCAACGCAACCCGGTCGCGAAGGCAGCATAGAGTATGGCCTTGGAGCGGTAGCGAGTCGATGACAGCCAAGCCGCGGGTGTTCGTCTGCGTCAACGAACGATTGGGCGGTGATGTCTCCTGCGGCGAGCGCGGCTCGAAGGCATTGGCCGACAAGTTGGAGCAGCTTGCAAACGGCGCAGTGGAAGTTCGCCGGCGCAAGTGCCTTGGACTCTGCGAATACGGGCCGAACATGCGCCGCGATGGCGTGGGCATTTTCATACGGGTTACCGAAGCGGATCTGCCTGGCATCCTCGACGGAACGAAACCGTCCAACCTCGACACCGTCGATGGCCCGATTTCTGGAAGTGATGAATCGGAGCGCCTCGCGTGAAAATGAATGGAGTCAAACCATGAGTGAACCGCAGGATTTC
>JBJXGX010000377.1:0-5150 GCA_046160305.1 Burkholderiales bacterium | reverse complement strand
GCAACGTAAGCCCGTCCGGTGCGCGCAGTTGGCCACTCTCGAATCCGTGGCGCAACCCGTCGAACATCCGCGCGGATTCGGCTGCCGAATAAAGCAGCGAATTGACGCCGACGATGGAAGCGCCGATGCGATAGAGGTGTCGAAGCGGCACGCTCGCCATGCCATTACCCGGCGCGACGAAAGTGCGGCCCTCAGTGTGAACCTCGGCCGAATAATCCAGGTGATTCGCGAAGCCGCACGGGTCGTGTCGCGCTAAAGAATAAGCGTCATTCGCGCCTTCGATATCGGCGCGGATCGTCGCCAGACCAATAGCCGTGTGCCGTCGGAGATGGCAGCGCCGCTACTTCTTGCGATGCATCCTGCGCTCACTCTTCGCACCCGCCGGTAGAGGCCCCTGATACGGATGGTGCTCTCGCCAGTGGTGTGCGATGTCGACCCGGCGGCAGATCCATGCCTTGTCGTGACCCTTCACATAGTCGAGGAAGCGCGCGAGCCCGGCGGTGCGCCCGGCGCGCCCGAGCATCCGGCAATGCATACCGATCGACAGCATCTTCGGCGATGTGGCGCCTTCCGCGTAGAGCATGTCGAAGGCGTCCTTGCAGTACGTGTAGAAATCGTCACTCGTGCTGAACCCGGCGGACGCGGTGTACTTGGCATCGTTGGTGTCCATGCAGTAGGGCACCACGAGGTGGGGTTTGCCATCGACCACAACCCAGTAGGGAAGATCGTCGTTGTAGGCGTCGGAATCATAGAGGAAGCCGCCCTCCTCGACGACGAGGCTGCGTGTGTTGATGCTCGGACCATAGCGACAGTACCAGCCGAGCGGCCGCGCGCCCACAGTCTTCTTCAGCGAGTCGATGGCAAGACGAATCTGGCGCCGCTCCTCGGCCTTGCTGAGCTTGTAGTGCTCGATCCAGCGATAACCGTGGCAGCAAAGGTCGTAACCGGCAGCGGCGATCGCCTTTGCCGCGGGGGGATTCCTCTCGAGCGCGACGGCACACCCATAGACGGTCATCGGGAGGTCGCGCTCGGCAAAAGCACGATGGATTCGCCAGAATCCCGCGCGGCTGCCGTATTCATAGATGGATTCGATGGCGAAATCGCGCTTGCCCCGGCCGAAACCGGCGAGCGACGCCTCCGACAGGATCGTCTCCGAGACGTTATCGTCGTCGATCGAATACTCGGATCCCTCTTCGTAGTTCAGGACGAAATTGACGGCAATCCTGGCGCCTCCCGGCCACTTCGGATCGGGGAACGTTCCGCCGTAACCGACCATGTCGCGCGAATAGGGTTTGGCCATCGCTGATCTCTCCTTGGTTGATGTGAATGCCGCTGCTATCGGGAATATTGGGAGTGAAGGTGGGGGAGGACCACTCTTGTTGGTCGAGCAGGCCGGTCACTCGAGCAGGCCCGTCACGCGTGGCAGCCAAAGCGTGATCCCGGGGTAATAGATGCAGAGCAACAATCCAACCAGTTGCAAGATGACAAACGGCGTCATCCCGCGATTGATGTCCGACATGGTGACCTCGGGCGGGACCGTCCCCTTCATATAGAACAAGGTCGCCCCGAACGGCGGTGTCATGAACGAGGTCTGAAGGTTGACGGCGACGAGGGTGGCGAACCACGGCATGAAGTAGCGCGAGTCGCCCAGATGATCGCCGAAGTCGAGCTTGGAGAGAATCGGCGTGAACACCGGCAACACGATCAGACAGATCTCGATCCACTCGAACGGAAACCCCAGGAGGAAGATCAGCACCATCACGAAGGCGAGGATCTCCCATTTCGTGTCGATGCCGAACTTGGCGAGAAGGCCAAGCATCAGCTCGTCCCCGCCGAGCGCGCGGAACACGTACGCAAACCCCGTGGCGCCAAGGAAGATCATGAACACCATCCCGTTCGTGCGCGCCGCATCATGGATGGCGTCTCGCAGCATCTTGGTATTCAGGCACCTGTTCTGCCAGGCGAGCGCGATGGCGCCGAGGACACCGACCCCGGCACTTTCGGTCGGCGTGGCCAACCCGGCGAAGATCGCGCCCAGCACGACCACCATGATGAACGTCATCGGAAAGAGCCCGTGAAGGAGCATGTGCCAGAAATCTCGCCGGTTCTGGGGGCCCCAATCGTCGGGCAAGCGCGGTGTCTTTTCGGGGCGCCACAGCGCGACCGCGACGATGTACAAGAGGTAGAGGCCGGAGAGCAGGAAGCCGGGCATCGTCGCCGCGGCGAACAGGCCGCCGACCGAGGTGCTCAGCATTTCCCCCATCACGACCATCATGATGCTCGGCGGAATGAGGACACCGAGCGTGCCCGCGGACGCGATCGTCCCGACCGAGAGCCGCTTGTCATAGCGTTGGCCGAGCATCTGCGGGAGCGCGATCAGGGTCAACAACACCACGGACGCCCCCACCACCCCGATCGGCGCCGCGAGGATGGTACCCATGATCATGACGGCGACCGCCAAACTGCCCGGGACCCGGCGCAGCAGGAGTTGCGTCGCTTCGAGCATGTCTTTCGCCGCCCCGCTGCGTTCGAGAATCGTACCCATGAAGATGAACATCGGCAGCGACACGAGGACGGGATCGGACGCCACGCCTCCCCACATGCGCAAGACGATGTTGCTCAATCCGACGATCGGAAACGCGTCGAAATACCAGGCGATGAGTCCAAAAACGAGACCGGTACCGCCTAGCACATAGGCGACGGGATACCCGCAGAAGATCACGATGAACATCACCCCAAACATGATGAGGGCGAGGTTGTCGACGAACCAATCAATCATGGCGTTCGGTCCGGATGGCGTCAGACCAGCGGCGCGCTACTGCGCTCGATCGGCAGCTTGACCTCGCGCGCCACGTCGCGGCCGAACAGGAAAACGATCAAGCGCAGGATCGTGCTCACGACCGCGGCCGCAAGCAGGATCAACCCAAAGACGAACAGACTTTTGATGATCCATCGGTGTGTGAGTCCGGTGACCGCGTCCGATATTTCGTTCGTCACAAACGACACTTTGACGAACGGTATGCCGTAGTAGACCAGCACGTAGCAATAGGGAAGCGCGAAGAGAAGACAGCCGATGAGCTCGATCCACGCTTTCTTTCGCAGGGGAAGCGCCGTCGTGAAGGAGTCCACGCGAGGATGGGCGTTGAGGATATAGCAGTGACCCATCCACATCGAAAACATGACCGTGTGAAGGTGCCACTCCATTTCCTGGAGCCGCGTCGATTCGAATCCGGGCACCTGCAGACCGACCTTGCGGGTGAGCACGTCAAAACAGATCACGACAGCGAGCACGACGAAGAGCCACCCGCTCCAATCGGCGATGCGTTCAAGGATCCGATTGAGCAGATTGCTGACGAAGAGAAGGGCTTTCACGCTGGTCGATCCTTAAGCGTCGCGCGCGCACCGTGCCGCGTCGGTCACGCGACTCGGCGCACCGGAACCACGAGCCCGGTTCCCAGGGCTCTCGTACGCGATGCCGGAGTCGAACACGGTTCGGCGCCGGTGCGTGCGCAGCGGCCTACTTCATGTAGCCCAAGTCGTGCCAGACCTTGTATTTCCCGCGAAACGACTTGTACGACTCATAGGCCTTCTTGAACATCGCGCTCTTGGCGGCCTCTTCGTCGGCGACCTCTTCCCACGCCTTCTTGAACGCAGCGATGAATTGCGGGCCCCACGTGTGGAACGTAACGCCCTTGGCCTTCAGTTCCTCCATCGCACGGAACTGCAGCGCCTCGCCTTCCGCGATCCCTTCGCGGATGTTGTCGCCGCACACAAACTCGAACTGGGCCTTCTGCGTATCGGACAGCTCACTCCAACGCTTCTGGTTGATGAAGAGCGCGTACAGCGTCGCGGGTTGATGCCAGCCGGGGAAGTAGTAGTGTTTTGCCACCTGATGGAACCCGAGCTGGAGGTCTACCGCCGGCATCGCGAACTCGGTGGCATCGATCGTGCCGAGCTGAAGCGCCTGCATGATCTCGCCGCCTGCGATCAGTTGCGTTTGGACTCCGAGTTTCTGCACGGCCCGAGCGCCGAGCCCGAAGAAGCGCATTTTGAGTCCCTTCAGATCTTCGAGCGTCTTAATCTCCTTCCGGAACCAGCCGGACGCCTCGGGCGGAGTCGCGCCACAGGGAATCGCATGAACGTTGTACTTGTCGTGGAGCTCGTTCCAGATCTGGAGTCCGCCGCCGTAATAGATCCAGGCGAGATACTCACCGACTTCCGGTCCGAAGGGGACCGCCGAGAAGAACGCGAATGCGATGTCCTTACCGGTATAGAGGCCGGTGCTCGACCACGCCACATCGATCGAGCCGCTCGATACCGCGTCAAAGATCTGGAGCGCCGGGACCAGCGCGCCGGGCTCGTTGAATTTGATATCGATGTTGCCGCCCGAGACGCGATTGAGCTTTTTCGTCACCGTGACCCCAAGCGTCCCGAGTTGAATCATCGTGCTCGGGTAGCCGCTCGCGAGCTGCCATCGGATCCGCTTGTCCTGCGCCCCCGCCGAACTGGCAAGCCCCAGTGCGAGAATTCCCGTGAGCGACGCGGCGGCAAGCGAATGGCCAAACTGCTTGATCAACATGATTTCCCTTCCCAAGTGTGACGCGCCGGGCATCGAATCGGGATTGACCGCGAAATGCCCCGGCCGCACGGCAGAATACTGCAAAGCTTTGGGAACCGCACGCGCTGCCGATTCGGTTTGGCGGTCCAGGTTTGGTAGCAATGACCGCCTGCAACAGTCCCTCGATCAACGATCGGAACGCGGTCGCTGGCGACTGGGCGACTGGGCGACTTGGCGGCAGCGTCCGCGCCGAGAATGCCACCCGCGCCCGTGCGATTGTCGACGACGATCGACTGGCCAGGTGCATTGCCTAGCCTGGGTGGTGTTTGCCTTGGTGGTCTCTTCGTGTCTCTTGCGCCTACCTTCACGAATCTGCGCGCGTCGATCGCGCGGATTACTCGGCCACCAGAACGAATTTACCGGGATGCCCTTGCTTCAATGCAGCGTACACATCTTTGCCGGATTCAAGGGGCCGCAACGTAAGCCCGTCCGGTGCGCGCAGTTGGCCACTCTCGAATCCGTGGCGCAACCCGTCGAACATCCGCGCGGATTCGGCTGCCGAATAAAGCAGCGAATTGACGCCGACGATGGA